>NZ_JBXAPH010000003.1:0-775011 GCF_058803745.1 Rhizobium sp. GW821-FHT14E12 | reverse complement strand
GGACTACTCCTAGTGTTTGCACTAGGACTTCCGATGTTCGTCTCAACCTCGCAAGACGGCCCTCACCGGGAGCTTACGCCGGATCGAGACCTTCCAGTCCACCTTGACCGTGTCGACAAGCTTGCGCTTGCGGGCAGGCCTCAGAGCTTTTTTGACAGCACGTCCTGAAGCATGGCCTTGTCCAGCGACAGGTCCGCCACGATCCGCTTGAGCTTGGCATTCTCCTCCTCGAGCTGGCGGAGCCGCTTCATCTCCGACGGCATAAGGCCGGCGTATTTTTTGCGCCAGTTGTAAAACGTCGCATCCGAAATTCCTGCCTTGCGGCAGACCTCGCCGATCGGCGTTCCGTCCTCTGCCTGCTTCAACACGAACGCGATCTGTGCTTCCGAAAACTTCGAGGCCTTCATCGAATTCTCCTCTTCTTCCCCGCGGGGATCATAAGTGGAAAATTCCAGTTCCAAATGGCCTAATTTAACGGGGGCACGTCAATTTGCGTGCGCTATCTCTGATCAGACAGATAAGGTATCAATGCTATCCACATATTGTTAGTATCAACATCTCCGGGGACCTCGAACACCGCCATACGATCTGCAGTCCCCTTTGGCTTAATATATTTTTCAATTACTTTGTAATATGGCCTATCAAAGTAATCATCGAAGAGGATTAGGCACCCTTTCTTTGCAAAAATAAGTGTTGAAAAAAAGCATGCAACACGAAATCTACCATCTATAAGTACAGTGTCGGGATTCTTTCCAAGTTTACGCAACTCTATCCATACTTGGATGGGGTACTCATACCATCTCTTCCAGTTGCTTTCGTCGCTAGCAAACCCCCATTCATGGGATGGTCCTAAGTCACAATGAAGAAAGTGTGAAGCAGTTGTGCTCGAATACTGATGGACTGCTTTTTTCACGGACCACAACCATATCCAGTCGCTCTCCACACCGAAAATGGCAGGCACGCCTGTCTCACAAGCCATTACGGTAGAACCACCAGTGCCATACTCAAGATAGCAATCTGAGGATACCAAGGCCTCCCTCAAAACCTCTCTTGCGGAAGCAGGCATTGAGGGTACATTTGGAATAATTAACGAATTGACATTATACAAAATATCCGGAGGTAAATTAAATGCGGACGCTGAAGCGACTTTCACATCGTATTCCTCCAGAAACACTGAAATACTACCGATTAAATCAACATCTACAGGAATATCCAAAATGAGAAAACTGAGAGAAAATCCAGCCTGCAACTCCGCTCCAGGAAAATGACGAGCAACATCCGGCCGCTCGTTTCTTGTTATTGAAACTCTCTCTATCTCATAATTACCGATATATACCTTGAATTTTCCGACTGAAGACAAAGTTGGAGTAAGGGCCCATCCGTGAAGAAAAGCTGTACCCCGTCTAATTTCCAGCTTATCTAGGACACCGCGTGCCTGCTCCTTGCTATCTGATGACGGAAGATCTTTGTCTAAATGCAGAAAACGGCTATCCAAGCCAGCTTCAGCCAATCGCAGCCGAATAGATTCGAGCTCACGTTTGGTAGCCGCGATGAAATCAGGTCGCATCCTATCAGCAATCTCATTCCTATCGTGCTGACGGAAGAAGGTAAGATCTCTGGGGTTCTGACTTGTCATCGCCCTTCCCCGGGCGACTTTCTTTTTAAGAAATTCCGCCTGTGATTTAATCACATAGTGCTGCAACCTCAATAAACTCCAGTCTATATCCGAACTATTCCCGGAGTTGCCGGGTTTATCAAATACAAGTGGTTCGCCGGACGGATGAACCAATCTATAGCCCGGTTGCAGCTTAAACCCATGCGGATGATTTTCATTAGAAAGATAAGCCTTACACCTCAATACCGTTTTGTAATGCTTGTTTATCGCACAATCTTTCTCGGCTCTATTCGTAAATCTCTCTATAACCAAACCACTACCGGCATCGTTGCGCCCAGACGAACCATAAATAGCCCAGTTGATCGCCAGAGCCCCAACATCGTCATCAAGATTGGCTAGAACAGTCTCAAGTCCCCTCGAACTATCTACAGGTACAATAAACTCATCTGCGTCGATGAAAGCCAGCCATTCAAACTCGTCCTTAAACTTTTCGATGATTTCTATGTATGCCGGAAGCTGTGGCGCCTGACCAGGAGGAGTACGATATTCTATTCTTTTAATTAAGCCAATTTCATCTAGAGCTTTAAGCAATTCGGATGATCCGTCATCGCTTACATTATCGGCGATAATGAAACCGCTAATGCCCAAAGAACGATGAAACGCCACCCACTCCAGAATGTAAGGTGCTTCATTTTTCATTATTGCGGCGATACCCAACATTCTCTGCTGATTATCCGTCACTTCATTCTCCTCAGCAAACAGTTGGCATTAACTAAAATCACTAGATAGGCCGTTTAATATTGAATCCGAATGCCGATGGCACCTTAACTACCTTGCCTACGCCTTTAGTCGCTACCATTGAAAACACTCTTTCGAAGGCGTGAGCTAATGTTCCATCGACCTGGCCTAGGTCAACGCCAAAATCATCAACGGAAAGCCCACAATCTATGACTGGCGTTAACGCCTGAAAACGGCACCAGAACATCGTACCTGCCACAAATTCCTGTATCGGATGATCTCGCAAATCAAACATCTGCATGAGATTATTGTAGTGAATATAATTACCGGCGGTATATTCTCTATTACCCAAAGATAGGAACGAAGTTTCGGGCGCCGAAAAAGCGGCATCGTCATCCGGAAAAAATTTATCTTCCAGGAATCTCAATGCATCTGGCGAAAGCAATCCCGTCACCAGATCTTGCCGCCATTGCGCACCATCAACCCTATGCGTAGATTTTTTTGTATGAATCTTGCAGATATGACTATAGTTTTCATCTTTTATATTTCGGCATAAATATATAAATGGATACACATCCCTTCCTACATTTTCTACCAAGAAAATCTTTCTTGGTTTAATTACCTCTACTATATACCTAACTTGATGTATGCCTAAAGTGGGTGGGACACTCACAATAATGTCCGCATCAATTATATTTTTTGCCTGATCACATACACATGAAAATTCGTCTACCAGATCGTAGTAAAACAAATGGAGAAGAATAGCCTTTTTCTTGGGCGACTCCGCGTTGCTGTTGAAATGATCGCAGAAAGAGGATATCTCGCTTGTATCGATGCCGAGCTCGCGAACCACGCTACGGAGTGCCGTGAGATATCCGTAGCCGTGCCGTCGATCTGGTTCTAGATACGCTCCTTCTGCCCATTCATTCCAAGCATTGATAAACACAAATCTCGCTTCATTGTCCTCTTGTCGTAAAGCCTTTTCGCACGCTTTACTAAACCACCGCCGAAATAAAGTCGGATTGGAGCCGACCATAACGTCGCCTCTTCCGGGTTTGCGAGCCTCAGTATCCCAGCCTACCAAAACTCCTGGATGTATTGGCAAGCCGTCTTCTTCGTCAGGCCGATCATAGGCGGCTTCGGCAAATTTCACCGCATCGGGATAGGAAAAAGCATGGGTTCCATGACCCGCGTGAAACCACGCCAGTGAACCATCAATATGCGGCACCCGAATATTGTGCGGAGGGAATTCATAGAGGGCATCAAGACCACTAACAGACAGGTCTTTGTTGCCGAAAGCGTTTGCCGCGACGATATAAAGACCTTGAAAACCAGCTTCCCGCGCGAGGTCTTGCCACATAAGACTTGTTTTCTCAAATTCGGGAATCAAATCCGGTCTGTAAATGAGCAAAACAGGTTTACCTGCAACTTTAATATACCGCTCGTCCTCAAAATAACGCACCCAATCCCGAAATACCGCTCTCGAATCCTCGTCGCTATGCTTCTGAGCGATAAGTACGTCCGCTTCCAAGCCATCCCAACGCCTGGTCCAATTTTCATTCGCCCAGCAAATACAAAAGTCTACATCTAGAGACTTTTCATCGCAAAACATGTCCAGCGGACCCTGCAGGAGACGCTTGCCATCGAACCAATAATAATAAAAGCAGAACGCATCCAGACCGTATATATTAGCAAGCTCAACTTGGCGCCGCATGGTATCAATGCAACGCAGATCATAGAACCCCAACTCCCCTGGAAGCCGCGGTTGATAATGTCCCACAAATCTTGCCACCCCCTTGGAAACATTAGTCCATTCAGTAAAACCTCGTCCCCACCACTTATCATTTTCCGCAATCGGATGCATCTGCGGCAGATAAAAAGCTATACTTTTTATTTTACTGTCGATTTTCCCGATCGGGTCCGTAGCAAATCCGGCATACTCGTAATAATATCGGCCATCTTTGGCGGCATATTCGCGAGATCCGTACTCGGATAGATACATATTGAGCTTGCTTTTTTCTTCCATATATTCTTTATAGTAATTCTTATCAGGCACATCACCTTGATGCATGACGTCCTTCGCAAAAATGGGATCTCTTTTATTTGACGCCCTCCAACGAGAAGGGAAGAGCTTCGAGAAGGCACTTATGGCATCTCTTAGATTCATTTGAAACGCAGAAATAAGCGCAATATCCTGAATCGAAAACTTGCATACACTCTCTGCTGGATCCAATCTCAGGAACCGAACTCCTTTCCTCGCGGTAAAATGAAATACCCACCTATCTTTATTGATCAAAGTGCCGCGAATCTTTGAATCGCTTGCCTCCGATATGCCTTTTCCGGAATCCACATAGAGCACAGGATCGACAATTTCCCCCTCTATTATTTTCATATCTAGGAAAAGATAGTATGATCCCGCCTTAAGTTTAAGCCCTTTATTTTGATGCCTAGACATGAGCTGCATTTGCGGATCATGGTTTATTGACTCGTAAGCATCAGCATCGAGAATATTTATATTTTCAATGACTTTAAGCTTTGGTTTCATAAATACGTTTCCCCAACAGTACCTACCGGTAGCGAGATAGAAAATTGCCCTTGAGCGATGCGCACAGGATTTTGAATCCCTGGTGACGTTACGGCGTTGCCACGAATTTTGATGCCTCCAGAATTCCCGCTTCAGCTGACAATAATCGATTATCGCCGACAAAGTTAACCGACCCGATTTGTTCTTCGAACAAATCGGTAGGAACGTTTCCATGCAATAGCCCGCGAGCATCACCAGATCTGCAAGGAGCGAATGGTATCATATTTGGAATCGACATCCGCCCAAAATACATGCTTTTACATCCTATGACATTCAATTGGGCTTCGCGTTAAACACGAGAGCGCGTCGGATGCAACTCCGATTATCAATTCCAACCAGCTATCTCAAGATGATACGTCTACTAATTAGTCGCCCCTTAAAATCTGTGTTAGTAAAAGCACCGCTTGTGGCCGCGCCGGATTGGCGGGATACGCGAGCACAATCCTGCGAGCGTCTCTGGGCGGGCGTGGAGAGGCTGGTGTCCGAACTAGGCACGGCGGCTGCGCCGATCGTGCGGCTGGTCTGATCCGGAATTGTCGCGGCTGAAGCCGTGCCCGCCTGGACCTATTATCTGCAGCGGGACATGTCGCTCTACCGTCGGCAGCAATCGATAAAACTGCGGCAACAGCAGCCTTACCGCCCTCCCTCCATGTCAAAGGCGGGCTCCTCGGCCTGGGCGCGATCGGGACTGCCGCTGCGGGTCGGCTCGGCTGGATGAAGGGCGGGGCCTCGCTCATCAATTTCGCGCGACCGGATTGTCGCCGCCCCCGCGCTTTTGGCGCATCCGGACGCGGGGCGCCTTAGCCATGCCGGGCTCGATGTGTTCGACCAGGAGCCACTGTCCGAAGCTTCACTCCTGTGGGATCATCCGGACATTACCGTCCTGCCGCATATTTCCGCGCCAACCGACCTGCAATCGGCAAGCTGGATTGTTGCCGACAATATCAAGTCCTACCGCCAGACAAACTCGATCCCGCATACCATCGATATCGGCAGGGCCTATTGAGCATATTGCGTCACGCGGGTGGCGAGATCTCACCATCTGCTGCCGGCTATAGCGTGCGGCTTACGTGCCGACAGTCAATCGCGCTTGCAGCGACTTGAAATGCGCGATCATGCGGCTCGAATCCGCCTGGCGGCCGGTGAACAGCTCAAAGGCGCCGACGGCCTGGAAAACAGCCATGCCGCCGCCATCCAATACCCGGCAACCCTTACTTTTGGCGGCTTTCACGAGCTCAGTCTCAAGCGGGAAATAGACGATATCAGCGACCCAGAAGCGCGCATCGATCAGCGCTTCGTCGAGCGGCAATCCGGGATGGCCGAGCATGCCGGTCGGGGTGGCGTGAACCAGCCCTGTCGCCTCCCGCAGCGCAGCGGGCAGATCATTGCCCGCGACGAAGACGCAATGTGGATGTGCCGATTGAATTTGCGCAATCAGCGCGCGGACCTTCACCTGATCGAGATCATAGATCTCGATGGATTTTGCGCCCATGCCGGCAACAGCGTGTGCGACGGCAACGCCCGCCCCACCCGCGCCAAGCTGGACGACCCGGTCGACAGAGGCGCCCGGCAGGCCACGGCGAAAGCTTTCGGCAAAGCCCCACCAGTCGGTATTGTGTCCGAACCGGCGCCCGTTGCGAAAGACGACCGTATTGATAGAGCGCAGCACCGCGGCGTCCGCGGACAGCTCGTCCACGAGCGCCACCGCGGCCTGCTTGCAGGGATGCGTGATGTTGAGCCCGGCAAAGCCGCTTTTCTCGGCGTCCGCGATGAGCCTGGGGAGGTCCGACACCGCGCAGCCGAGTTCCTGCAGGTCGATGAGGTCGTAGCTATAGTCCAGCCCCAGATGCGCGCCTTCCTGCATATGCATGGCCGGCGAAAGCGACCCGCCGATACCCGCTCCGATGAGGCCAACACGCAGCACCTGCGGTGCGATCAGTATTTCCGACACGACTATCCTCCTACTCACTCCCAGACATCATCAATAAAATGATGATGTCAAGAAATGTACGAACTAGTTCGTATTGTCAATGCAGGACACATCAAAGTGAGTGCACTACCAAGGAGAAAAGACGTTTTACTCGCTGGTTTCGGGCGTCTTTAAAAAAGCGATGATGGCATCGCAAATCATTGATTTATGGCGATTTTTTGTGTCTTCCTCGGAAAGGTCACGATTGAAAATCGCGCCGAACGTATAGCGGTTGGAAACGCGAAAGAAGCATTGGGCGCTGATCATCATATGGAGATCGATAGGATCGACCTTCCGCAGGAAGCTGCCGTCCTCATAGCCGCGCCGCAATATATCGGAGATGATGTCGATGACGACGATGTTCATCTCGGACAGAACGCTCGAGCGTTTCATATTCTCGGCGCGGTGGATGTTTTCGACGCTGACAAGCCTGACGAAATCAGGGTTCTGATCGTCATGATCGAAGGTGCTTTCGATCAGTTTCCGCATTGCCTGCACGGGCGGCATGTTTTGCAGATCGAGCGCGCCTTCCAGGCTGCGGATCTTGGTATAGGCCTGCTCCAGCACGGCAAGGTAGAGCCCTTCCTTGCCGCCGAAATAGTAGTAGATCATTCGCTTCGAGGTCTTCGTGCGCTCGGCGATCTCGTCGACGCGCGCGCCGGCAAATCCCGAGGCAACGAACTCCTCAGACGCTATGCGAAGAATGTTTTCCTTGGTGGCATCAGGATCGTTCTTTCTCGATCGGCTTTCAATTTTCACCGATTGGGTCTTGCGCATGCTGAACTCGCCTCAAGGGGTGGAATCGAACCGTTCTCACGAGTATCCCCACCATTGGCAACCAGTCAAATAAGGCATGTCCGAGCCGGCGCCGTCATCGCGATGATAACGGCGCCGGCAGTTCTGTCGTCAGATGGATTGCTTACCCGCCGGTGCCGGCAAGTCCAGCTTCTTCTGCCTGCCAAGCTGCGCCATCGGGATCTTGAAGGTCTCCGATGCCGTGGCGGCGGAAATCGCCGCGATCACCGCCGTGATGGAGGTAAAGGCTGCAACCGGCACCCAGCCGGTCGGGCCTGTGCCCAGCAGGGCGGCACTAATGGTCGGCGCGAAGCCGCCAAGAGCGAAGCCGATCTGCGTGCCGATCGCCATGCCCGACAGGCGCACGCGCGTATCGAACATTTCACCGTAGAGCGCCGGCCATACGCCGTTCGAGGCGCTATAGATGATGCCCGACAACAGGATGCCGAGGACAAAGATCAGCGTCAGGTCGCCCTGGCTGATCGCCCAGATATAAGGCCAGATCAGAACGGCGCAACCCAGGGCACCGAAGATGAAGACCGGCTTGCGGCCGATCCGGTCCGCCAGCATCGCCCAGAGCGGAATTGCCACCAGCGCGGCAACATTCGCAAGGACGAGGACCGTCAGCATCAGCGACCGGTCGATATGCATGGTGTTGACTGCATAGGACAGCGTGAAGACACTGAAGATCGTGCTGACAACGGAGATCAGCGCGGCGAAGACGATACGAACCACATCCGCCCAGTAATTGCTGAACAGCGTTATCAGCGGCAAGCCTTCCACCTCGCCCTTCTTGGCTTCCTCAACGAAAACAGGCGTTTCCGCGAGCGTCCGGCGCACCCAGAATCCGACGAAAACGACGACGACGCTCAAGAAGAACGGGATGCGCCACCCCCATGACAGAAGGTCTTCTTCCGACAGTCTGGAGATCGGTATGAACACCAAGGTCGCAAGAATAAGGCCGCTTTGCGTACCACTGAGAGTGAAGCTGGTGAAAAATGCTCGTCGATGCTCGGGCGCGTGTTCGAGCGTCATCGAGTTTGCCCCAGCCTGCTCTCCGGCAGCCGAAATCCCCTGCAGCAATCGCGCGAAGACGAGCAGGATCGGAGCGAGGACGCCGACATGATCGTAAGTTGGCAAACACCCGATGATGAAGGTCGAAAAACCCATCAACAGCAAAGTGAAGGTCAAAACCTTCTTACGGCCGAACTTGTCGCCGACGTGACCCAGGACGACCGCGCCGAGCGGACGCGTAATATAGGCGACGCCGAAAGTCGCGAACGACGCCATGGCGGCGGCTTGCGGGTCTGCGGACGAAAAGAAGATCTTCGGAAAGATCAGGGCCGCCGCGGTACCGTAAATAAAAAAGTCGTAATATTCCACCGCACTGCCCAGCCAGCTTGCAAGCGCAGCGCGCTTCGGTGTCCTTATTCCCGTTGATGTCTGCATGACGTCTCCTCCCAATGGACTATTGGATAAACCGCCGCACCAAGCCAGCCGACGGCGAATGGAAGGAAAGATTATGGCGCCGGCCCTCAACGCCCGACCAGCCAAACGTCAACTCCTCCCAAGCTCCCGCGGCAATAATGTACGAACTAGTTCGTATTGTAAACTCTCATTTTAAGCCGGCCGTCGAGCGCTACGGAGCAGCCTGTAGAATAGAGCTTCAAATGCATCCAGAAGTGTAGTATTTAGATCGTAAAATTTTATCATAGGATGCAGATCGGCGTCTGCACTCCGGCGAAGATGTCGGACTTCGGTTTCCGTGTTCATACGTGTGGCCCTATTTTCCGCCGATCTTCAGCAGTACGCCGAGCCGTTTTTCGCCAATAGACGTTTGCTGCCGAACCGTTCTTGCGCAGCGACTTGCCTGGAACGGTTCTTGCTTAGTTACCAATGTTCTAACGATTCGGAGACCATGCGTTATGAAATGGCACACTTCGCATCAGTTTCCCGCGCTGAGGCTCGTCGTGCGTGGTAGAGAAAAATACAGGATCATCAAATCGGTCCGAGATGCGGCAGTGACGCTGATTTCGGACTGGCCGAGTGATGATGGTGAAGAATATGTCGTGGCAGTCAGAACTTGCCTGGACGCCTTGCACAATGTCGTCCCTCCGGAAGCGGTCAGGGAAGCCCTGATCCGTGCCGCCAACGAGGAGAGGATTTCTCATATTTCGGTTGTTGCCTCGGCTTATCCGGAATAGCACCCTGTCATTCCGCCTCTCGGAAAAGAGGCGGCGTGGAATTTTGTCATTGCAGCCACACCGCCTTTGATCAGAGAACTTTTCTTTCGATCGCGCTCTTTTGGAATGCTGTTCCTCTCAAACCCCATAAATCCATATATTTTGTGGGGTATAAACACGGAGAGAACATTCCATGACAGAACAAGACAGATCCGGCTTCGGCCGTCGGGAGATCCTGAAGCTCGCGGCCGTTACCGGTGCGACCTTTGCTGGAGCAGGCCTTTTTGCCAGCCAGGCGGCAGCAGCCGACGATAGCCTGTCGCTGAAGGGCAAGCGCATCGCCATCAGCGCGACCGGCACCGACCACTATTTCGACCTTCAGGCCTATAATGCCCAGATCGCTGAGGTCAAACGCCTTGGTGGCGAGCCGATCGCCGTCGATGCCGGCCGTAATGACGGCAAGCTGGTTTCGCAGTTGCAGACGCTCATCGCCCAGAAGCCCGATGCGATCGTACAGATCCTTGGCACGCTCAGCGTCATCGACCCCTGGCTGAAGAAGGCCCGCGATGCCGGTATTCCGGTGCTGACCGTGGATGTCGGCTCGACCAATTCGATCAACAACACGACCTCGGACAATTGGGGCATCGGCAAGGATCTCGCCCTGCAGCTCGTGTCCGACATCGGCAGCGAAGGCAATATCATCGTCTTCAACGGCTTTTACGGCGTCACGCCCTGCGCGATCCGCTACGACCAGCTCGTCAACGTCATCAAGTATTTCCCGAAGGTGAAGATCATCCAGCCGGAACTGCGCGACGTGATCCCGAACACCGTCCAGGATGCCTTCACCCAGGTCACGGCGCTCCTGAACAAATATCCGGAGAAGGGCTCGATCAAGGCGATCTGGTCCGCCTGGGACATCCCACAGCTTGGCGCGACGCAGGCGATTGCTGCCGCCGGCCGCACCGAAATCCGCACCTATGGTGTCGATGGAAGCCCGGAGGTTCTGCAACTGGTCGCCGATCCGAATTCGCCGGCAGGCGCAGACGCGGCTCAGCAGCCGGCCGAAATCGGCCGCACCGCGATCCGCAATGTCGCCAAGCTTCTGGCCGGTCAGACCTTGCCGCGCGAGACCTATGTGCCCGCACTTCTGGCCAACAAGGCCAACGTCGCCGAAGTCGTCAAGAAACTCGGCATCGGCTGACTTAGCCGTTGGCGAGGCGACCTTCCGCCTCGCCGAACCTCCATCGGAGCCTCCCAATGACGGCATCTTCGCCTTCGGCGCCACCACAGTCGGATGATCATGTCATTCGCTTCGACAAGGTCGTGAAACATTTCGGCGGCGCGCAGGCGCTGGCCGGCGCCTCGCTTGCAGTGCGCCGCGGCACCGTCCACGGGCTTGTCGGCCAGAACGGCGCCGGCAAATCGACATTGATCAAGCTGCTCGCCGGCCTGCATAGGCCGGATGAAGGCCGGATCGAAGTCGAGGGGCAATCTTTCGATCACCTGACGCCGCATCTCGCCGAAGCACTCGGCATCCATTTCATTCATCAGGACCGGTTGCTGGTGCCGACCTTCACCGTTGGGGAAGCGCTCTTCCTCGGCCGCGAGCCGCGCATCGGCCGTACGCCCTTTCTCGATCGCCGTCGCATGCAGCGGCGCGCGGGCGATCTGCTCGCCAACTATTTCGGCGTCAACCTGCCGAACAAGGCCCTGATC
Organism: Rhizobium sp. GW821-FHT14E12; assembly: GCF_058803745.1. Taxonomy (NCBI): domain Bacteria; kingdom Pseudomonadati; phylum Pseudomonadota; class Alphaproteobacteria; order Hyphomicrobiales; family Rhizobiaceae; genus Rhizobium; species Rhizobium sp. GW821-FHT14E12. The sequence goes on along the minus strand of NZ_JBXAPH010000003.1, from coordinate 763,411 downwards.
AGCGAGCTGTCCACGGCCGAAAAGCAGATCGTGCAGATCACCCGCGCTCTTCTCAATCAGCCGAAGGTTCTGGTTTTCGACGAGCCGACGGCGGCGCTGATCCGGCGCGAGGCCGATATCCTCTTCCGGCTAATCCGGCGCCTGCGCGACGAAGGCGTAACCATCATCTACATCTCGCACTATCTTAACGAGATCGAAGAACTGTGCGACCATGTGACCGTCATGCGCAACGGTCTCGACGTTGCAACCCTGCCGATTGCCGAGACATCGGCCGGGGCCATCGCCCGCCTGATGGTCGAGCGCGACATCGCCGACATGTTCCCGAAGCGCCAGATCGAACTTGGCGAGGAAATCCTCAAGGTCGACGGGCTGACGGCACAGAACCGCTTCATTGATATCAATTTCACCCTTCGTCGCGGCGAGGTGCTCGGCATCACCGGCTTGCTCGGCTCCGGCGCCAAGGATCTCGTCCGAACGCTCTTCGGCCTGGAGAAGGCCTCCTCCGGCCATATCGAGGTTGCCGGCAAACCGGCACGCAGCGTCAGCCCGACGGAGGCTGTGGAACGGCAGATCGCTCTGGTGCCAGAAGACAGGCGTGGCCATGGCGTCGCGCTGGATCTGAGCGTCTCCGAAAACATCATCCTATCAAGCCTTGCCCGCTACACGCGCCTCGGCTTCCTCGATCGCAAGCGTGAGCGCCGCGATACCGACGATCTTATCAAGCGCCTTCAGATCAAGGCAGAGGGACGTGAAGCGTTGGTACGCACGCTCTCCGGCGGCAACCAGCAGAAGGTGGCGATCGCCAAATGGCTGAGCCGCCACTCTGAAATCTATCTGCTCGACGAGCCGACCGTCGGCGTCGACATCGGCTCCAAGGTGGAGATCTACACGCTGATCGGCGAACTCGCCGCCCGCGGCGCGGGTATCATCGTATTGTCCTCGGACCTGCCCGAACTGATCGGCATTACCGATCGTATTCTCGTGCTCTTCCGCGGCCGCGTGACCCGCGAATTCGTCTCGTCGGAAACCACAACGGATGAGGTACTGGCGGAATCGTCCGGCGCCTCGGGAGGACTGCGCCATGTCGGCTGACATTCAATACGCTCCCATCACCGGTTTTGAAGCAGCGAAGACGACAGGCCGGACAGGCGGCAATATCGCCGCGGCCGCTCTGCGCTTCGGCTCGCTGATCACCTTTGCCCTGATCCTTGTCGTCTTCTCGCTGACGGCGCCCTATTTCCTCAGCATCGGCAATATCGGCAATGTGCTCGGCCAGTCCGCCATTTCGGGCGTGCTGGCGATCGGGCTGACCATCGTGCTGATTGCCGGCGGCGCCAATGTCGTTACCGGCGGCATCGATCTGTCGCTCGCCGCCAACATGGGCCTCAGCGCCGCCGTCTATGCGACGCTGACGCAGCTCGGTTATGGCGATGCCGTGGCGATTGCCGGTACGCTGGCGACCGGCCTTGCGATCGGTGCCGTCAATGCCGCTGCCGTCGTGCTCGCCGGCATCGTGCCGCTGCTCGCCACGCTTGCGGTCATGAATATCGTGGCCGGTCTGGAACTGGTGCTGACCCAGAATACTGTCCTGCCGGCGTCTACCGATTTGCTGACGCTGCTATCAGCCTCCGACAGTTTCGGCATTCCGATCCTTGCCTATGTGCTCCTCGGCTTCACGGCAATCGTGACAGCAATCGTGCAATATACGCCGCTGGGCCTCCGGCTTTATGCCGTGGGAGAGTTTCCGGATGCGGCGCGTGCCGCCGGCCTGCCGCTCAAGCGCCTGCTTGCCGGCGCCTTCCTTGCCAGCGGCCTCTGCGGCGGCATCGCGGGCATTCTTTCGGTCTCCTATCTCAGCGGCAGCACCACCGGTTCCGGCGAAATGCTGTTGCCCGTCGTTGCCGCCGCCCTGCTCGGCTCGGTCTTCTCACGACGGCTGGTTCCGACGATTGGCGGAGCGCTGCTCTCCACCCTACTCGTCGGCTTCCTCGTCAACGGTTTCCAGCTGTTGAATCTGCCGAGCACACTGGTGAACGGCATTCAGGGTCTTCTCATCCTGATCGTCGTTTCGGCAACGACCTTGCTGCGCAAACGGGAGATCTGACCATGTCGCTTTCGAATTCCGCCGCCCCATCACTCGGTTGGCCGCGTCGCGCGGTCACCGTGCTGGCGCGGTATGGCTTGATCCTGGCGCTGCTGTTCGTCTTTGCGATCTTCTCGGTCGCGACGCCGACCTTCTTGACGCCTGGCAATCTGCAAAGCATCCTCGTGAACAACTTCACGCTGCTTGCCATCGTCTCCATCGCCATGACCTTTGCCGTCTCTTCCGGCGGGATAGATCTTTCGGTCGGAACGGCAGTGGATTTTGCAAGCTTCGCCTTCGTCTCGCTGGTGCTTGCCGGCCAGCCGGTAGCGCTTGCGGTGCTGGCGGGACTGGCGGCTGGCGCCGCTGTCGGCACCTTCAACGCCGTCCTGATCTCGGGTATCGGCGTGTCACCGTTCCTGGCAACACTCGGCACGCTTTTCATCGGCCGCAGCGTCCAGCAACTGCTGACAAACGGCGGCAATCCCGTCTATCTGCCGCCAACCGGCGTGCCGGAAGCGTTCCGCTTTCTCGGCCATGGTGCGATTGCCGGTATTCCCGTGCCGCTGGCCATCGCGATTATCATCATTGCCGCCGCCGCCACGCTCTTTGCTCGTACCCGCTTCGGCCGTGTGGTGCTGTCGATCGGCATCCAGCCAAGCGTCGTGCGTTATTCCGGCATCAGGCTTCGCGGCCACGTTGCCGTGACCTTCATCCTTGTCGGCCTGATCGCCGCCATTGCCGGCCTGATCCTGACGGCAACGGTCACGGTCTATATCCCCTTCTCAGGCAACGCCTTTCTCCTGAACGCCATCGGAGCGACCTTCATCGGGACGACCCTTTCGCCGCTTGGCCGGCCGAATGTGGCAGGAACCGTGCTCGGTGTGCTTCTGCTCAGCATTGTCGCCAACGGCCTGCTTCTGACGGGTTTGAATTTCTACTGGCAGCAGGTCGGCACCGGCGTATTGATCTTTGCCGTGCTCGCCCTTAGCTTCGTCAACAGGAAGACCGGCGGCGCGTAAATAGCCGCCGCCCCATGCCTGCCTGCCCCAAAACTCCTGACATTGGCCAGAATCTTAATGACTTCCGCCTAGTCTGGTTCCGGTTAAATCACCGGAGATATTCATGCTGCGTTTTCTATCGACATCCATCGTGCGCCAGGTCGTTGCGATCACCCTCGGTTTGCTCGCCGTCAGCACGGCCGCAATCGTTGCGGTGACCTACTACAACCTTAGCCGGGATGTGATGGACAGCGCGGTGGCCGACGCCCGGGATGCAAGCCGCGCGATGGCGATCCTTTACGCTGCTGGCGACGACGGCGCGAAGATCGCGCTCAAGGATACGGAGCTTGCCTCCGTCACCGAGGAGAAAATTCCAGCCTTCAGCGATCATGACCTTGTCGATCGGGCAGCGCAGTCGATCGCGGGCGTGGCAACGATCTTCGAGAAGCAGGACAGCGACTATGTGCGCGTGTCCACCAATGTGAAGAAGCAGGATGGCAGCCGTGCCGTCGGCACGAAGCTTGCCGCCGATCATCCCGCTCAGCCCGTGCTTGCCAAGGGCGAGGCCTATTATGGCCCGGCCCAGCTTTTCGGCCGCAATTTCATGACCGGCTACTTCCCCGTCAAGAATGCCGCCGGCGCCAATATCGGCATTCTCTTCATCGGCATTCCGATGGAGGTCTATTACGCGCGGCTGAACAATCTGCAGCTTCTCGTCCTGACCGCTGGGGGCGCCGTGATGGCGTTCGTCGGTCTCTTCGCCTTCTTTGCGATCCGCCGTTCGATAAGACCGCTGCAAGCCCTGACGACGACGGTTCACACGATCTCCGCCGGCAATCTTGGCGGCAGCATTCCCTGCGTCGAGAAGAAGAATGAATTTGGCGAGATCGGCCGCGCATTGGAAGCCTTCCGCGACAGCGCCCGCGCGCGCCTCGATCTGGAAACCCAGGCCGCCGACCAGCGTGCCCTTGCCGAAGCCGAACGCAGCCGCAACGACACCGACAAGCGCGCGCTCGACGGTCAGATCGAATTTGCGGTCAACCAGATCGCGATCGGCCTAGGCCGTCTGGCACAAGGAGATGTATCCCAGACGATTGAAACCCCGTTCGTCGGTCGCCTCGAGCAGCTTCGCATCGATTTCAACGCCTCGCTCGTTCGCCTGCAGGACACCCTGTCCCGCATCCGCAACAGCGCGACGACGATCCAGAACAACAGCAACGCGATGCGGTCTTCGGCCGGCGAACTCTCCAAACGCACGGAGGCGCAAGCGGCCAATCTGGAAGAGACCGCCGCCGCCGTTGAGGAAATCACCGTCACGGTCCGCTCTTCGGCCGAACGCGCCCGCGAGGCGAACAATGCCGTGGCGCTCACCAAGAAAACGGCCGACAGCTCTGATGCAGTCGTCGGCGATGCCGTCGCCGCCATGAACCGTATCGAACAGGCATCTCGACAGATCGAACAGATTATCGAAGTGATTGACGATATCGCCTTCCAGACGAACCTTCTGGCGCTGAACGCCGGCATCGAGGCTGCCCGCGCCGGAGATGCAGGCAAGGGCTTTGCCGTCGTTGCGCAGGAAGTGCGCGAGCTGGCGCAGCGCTCCGCTGTGGCCGCGCGCGAGATCAAGGGCCTCATCGAAAAGTCGACACAGGAAGTCACCGCCGGCTCCGAACTGGTGCAGAAAACCGGCGGCATGCTTGCCTCCATCAGCCAGGAAATTGTCGCGATCAGCAAGCACGTCGAGACCATCGCGACAGGCAGCCGGGATCAGGCAACCGCCCTGCAGGAAGTCAACGGCACCGTCAATGCGATGGATCAGATGACCCAGAAGAACGCAGCGATGGTCGAAGAAACGACACAAGCCAGCCGCGGACTGGCCGAGGAAGCCGATATTCTAATGAACCTGCTGCAACAGTTCCGCATTGAAGGTGCTGCGCAAGACGACCGTCGGGCAAAGCGGGCGGCCTGACCCGCACAGGCAGGATTTCGCCTGAATAATCGCTAAATAATTCGACAGCGGAAATTTTCGGCAAATGGTCAACTCGTCTCATCGAAACAAGCTCGATGGAGACGACAATGACCACGACTGCTATCCGTGTATCCTTCCGCCGGACTGAACGAAAAATCTACCCGGCATTACGATGGCTGTTAGCCATCGTAATGCGGATTGCCGCGATACTAAAGGCGCGAAGCAATCGCAATGCCCTGCTTGAACTGTCCGACGACCAGTTGAAGGACATAGGCCTGTCGCGCGGCCAAGCCTATAGTCATGAGCATATCTACACGCGCTACAGATAATTGTGCTAAGAAGGTGGCGAGCCGAGAGGCTCGCCAGCGGCCGATGTTGGAATATGCCATGTCAGGTTTTTCAATCGACCTTCTGCTCGGGACGAAGACCGTCACGATAAGGGATGTCATCTGCGATGGGGCATGCCGGCATAAGAGTGCCGAGGAATGCGCGCGCTCGACCAGTCTCGTCTACCCCTATCGCGGTGTCTTCATGCGCCACGTCGGACGCAAGGATGTCGTGGCCGAGGCAAACCAGGTGCTGTTTTTCAATCGGGAGCAGGAGTACCGGATCAGCCACCCGATCGAGGGTGGCGATGCCTGTATTGATGTCTCGATCGACGAGACCTTGCTCGACGAACTGGCTCCGAAAGATCAGGCGCAGACGGCGGACGCATTGATCTTTCGCCGCCAGCGCCGGCGGATCGATCCACGCGCACAGGCGCTGGTTGCCCTGCTGCGGCACAGCCTCAAACGCGGCGTTGCCGAAACGCTGGAGGCGGAAACGCTCGCCCTGACTCTGGTGCGACGTTCGCTTGGCGAGCGCACTTCGCATGCTGCCGGCGCGACGACCGGACGGCAGAAGCTCGTCGATCGGGCGAAACTCGTATTGTCTTCCGATCTCGCCCGCCGATGGACCCTGGCTGACATCGCCCATGATGTTGGCGTCTCCCCGGTTTACCTTACCCAGGTCTTCCAGCAGGTCGAAGGCATTCCGCTCTATCGCTACCAGCTGCGTCTGAGGCTGGCGCGAGCGCTCGACCTGCTTGGCGAATATGATGATCTGACCGCCCTTGGCCTGGATCTCGGCTTTTCAAGCCACAGCCATTTCAGCGCCGCCTTTAAGCAGGCCTATGACCGCACACCGGCCGAGTTCCAGCGGCTTGCCCATTTGCGGGCGCGATAGATCGCTAAAGAATCCGACAGCGGCAGCGCCGGCAAGATGGTTTCCTCACAGCATCCCCGATGCTGGGGATATCAAAAGGAGGAACTGACATGTCTCAACGTACCTGTGCTGCCTGCGACTGTGAACTCGATGCCGAAGCGATCAAGGTCAAGCTCGGCGGCAAGACCGTCGAGGTCTGCTGCGAGGAATGCGCCCGGGCGCTCAACGAAGCGGAAGCGGCGATAACGGCAACCACAGACGGCAAAAGCTGAAAATCATCCGCCGCGACATTCCCTCTGTCGCGGCGGATTAAATTTAAAGCTCCAATTCAGGTGAGCCTATTTGCTGGCACAGATGGCGTAGCGATGCTGCGCGGCGCGCTCCAGCCCTTTCAGGAAATCAAAGTTCTTGCGCTGAGTCCTGTGGATAGCAGCCATGTCGGTGTCTACGACCACGGACGAAAAACCTGCAGCCTTCAGAAGATCGGCCACCGCTTCGGCACGCGCGCCATCGGAAAAATAGACGCGAGAGAGAATGCTGCGGTGGGTTTCGGCAAGTGCTGCGCCCGGCCCATTCTGCGGCCGGGTATTTTGACCACGGAGACGCGCAAGAAGAGCAGCAAGCCTGCCGGTGATCTTTGCGACGAAAGTCGTGTTGACGAAGTCACCGTCTATGACCAGCAGCCTCCCGCCCGGCTTCAACACACGATGCCATTCCTTGAAGGCGGCCAGCGGATCGACCAGGGTCCAGACCAGGTGCCGGTTGATGATCACATCATAGGCACCGTCCGGCTCCATGGTGTTTTCGGCATCTCCCATCAGGAAGCGGATCGACCGGCCGCGCGTCTTCGCTTTGGAGCGCGCCCGATTCAGCATCGGCTCCGCCCAATCCATGCCCGTCACCCTGTAGCCGAGATCGTCGAGCAAGTGGGAGACGACCGCCGTGCCGCAAGCAAGGTCGAGAGCCGCCCGGCCTGCACCTTCCCCCAGATGGCGCCGCAGCAGCGCATGCCATGCTGCACGTTCCTCCTCCGAGAAGATCTCATGGCCCGGCTGGCTGTCGAAGGTCTCGGCCCGGATCGACCAATAGGCCTTTATCTCGTCGCGCAAATCGTGGTTGGAGCGCAGGTTAAGTGTCTGCATTTCCTATTTCTTTCCAAGAGAACAACCAAGCGTAGAAAGCTTCTAAAAGATAATTCTTGACTGTAAAAGTCATAAAAACATAAATCGCGTCCGAATTTATCGCTCAGGAGAGGCAAGTGTTCAACGTCAACAAGGTGGCTTCTGTCGCCACACTCGTGTTCGCCCTTTTATCCGGTATGGCTATCGCCGGTGAAAAGGTCACGGTCAAGGATATTACAGGCCGCGACGTCCAGGTCAGCGTTCCCGTGGAGCGCGTCATTCTCGGCGAAGGACGGCAGATCTACTTCACCGCCGCTCTCGACACCGAGGCGCCGTTCAAGCGGATCATCGGCTGGCGGGACGATTTCCAGAAGGCCGATCTCGACGGCTACAACGCCTATCTGGAAAAATACCCGGAGATGAAGAAGATCCCGACCTTCGGCGGCATGAAGGACGGCACCTTCGACATCGAGCAGGCTGTGACGCTGAAGCCTGATGTCATCATCATGAACATCGACGCCAAGTCGGCGACGGAAGAGAGCGGCTATATCGAGAAGCTTGCGAAAGTGGGCATTCCTCTCGTCTATGTCGACTTCCGCGAAAAGGCGATGGAAAACACCACGCCGTCCATGCGCCTGATCGGCAAGCTGTTCGGCAAGGAGGCACGCGCCGAGGAATTCGTGAAATTCCATGACGAGCAGCTCGCCCGCGTCACCGACGTACTTGCCAAGGCCGGCGACATCAAGAAGCCAATGGTCTTCATCGAGCGCGCCGGCGGCTACAGCGACGATTGCTGCATGTCCTTCGGCAACGAGAATTTCGGCCGGATGGTCGAAATGGCCGGCGGTATCAATCTCGCCAAGAATATCATTCCCGGCACGTTCGGCACGGTCAATCCGGAGCAGATCATCGCGTCCAACCCGGATCAGGTGATCGTTACCGGAGCGAACTGGGAACTTTATGTTCCCGGCGGCGACTGGGTCGGCGTCGGTCCCGGCGCGGACAAGGCCCTGGCCACTTCGAAGCTGGAGAAGCTGATGCATCGCCCGGCCTTTACCGGCATCACCGCAGTCAAGACCGGCAATGTCCACGCCATCTGGCATCAGTTCTACAACAATCCCTATCAGTTCGTCGCCATCCAGCAGATCGCCAAGTGGCTGCATCCGGACCTGTTCAAGGATCTCGATCCGGAAGCGACATTCAAGGAGTTGCACGAGCGCTTCCTGCCGGTCGAATACCGCTCCGGTTATTTCGTATCGCTGAACGCAAGCCTTTGATCCGACAAACCGGCGGGCGACTTCTCGCCCGCCGGTTTGGTTTGATCTGCCCAACAGACATATCGATACCTGCCAGAGCCGCGGAATCCAGCGCCGGCTGTTGTCGGCTTCCAATGGCTTGGAGCCGATCGAACAATCCACAGAAGAAACAGCACCCGAGAGCGTACGCCCGGCTCCTATAAGCTACGCACAAGTTTGCTTGTGCATCAGTAGCTCGTTGGGAATTGCTAGATCGAAAATGTGCGGATGCCGATAGCGCCATGATGGCGTTAATCTGTCGTGTTCAATCTTGAACTCATGCGTTGCGGGGGCACGCGTGAGTATCAAAGCAGGAACGCGAAGAATGCTGGGTCTACAGCATTCGGCAAGTCCATCCGCTCATATCGGCATCAAAGATCGTGCTGCCGCAGATCAGCGGCCCGACGCGATGGCAATATGTTCATAACGAGTAAGCGTAAGAAACCGGAGTCATTTCAACGCTCGCATCCGGAGGCCCCCATGACGAGCATTACGTCAATTAGTTCAAATAGTTACTATCAATCTCTGCGATCGCGTTCTGCAGCGTCGTCAACGGACGATGCCCTTTCTTCCGTCCTGAGTGGCGGATCGTCCAGCAAGGATTCATCCTCGTCTTCCTCTTCCGACGATCAGTCTCTGGCGACGACGGCGCAGCAGTTGGCCGCGCAGCTGATGTCCATGATGCTCAATCTGCAGTCTGGCAGCAGCGACGATGATTCGAGCTCAAGCTCGGATACCGCATCCAGCAGCAGCACATCGAGTACGCAAGCTGCTTCCAGCACCAGCGATCAGACCAATATGATCAAGGCGATGGATACGAATGGCGACGGCAGCATCAGCGAAGCGGAGTTCGTCGCAGCTCGTCCGTCCGACGTAAGCGAGGACCAGGCAACGAACCTGTTTGCAAGCTTCGATACTGAGAACACCGGATCGCTCACGGAATCGCAACTGGCAACCGCCATGCAGGCAGGCCAGCAATCGGGCCAGCAGCCGCCACCACCTCCGGCTGGCGGACCGCCGAGCGACGATCAGCTGTCCAGCATGTTCTCCGACATGGATACGGATGGTGACGGTAGTGTCAGCGAGGCGGAATTCGTCGCCGCCCGCCCGTCTGACGTGAGCGAGGATCAGGCAACGTCCCTGTTCGAGAGCCTCGACACGTCCAGCTCGGGATCGCTGACGCAAAGTCAGTTCGAGACGGCGATGAAGGCGCAACAACCGCCGCAGCCGTCCGACTTTGGCAGCCTCTATGCCTCGAACGACCAGGTCGATACGACAAGCGAATTGCTTGCCCTCTGATGAACGGCGGCAACAATCGTTCGTTCCTGATGATATAAAATGGGCGGCGGCTTGGGTAGGAGATGTTGGGGCCTCTGCCCAAGCCTGCCGTCCATTTTCGAGCATCATTCCCGGGATAGCCGGTTTCGCTCGGCTTACTGTCAGCGGAAGACCCTCTCTGTGACGGAACGATGAATTTACGCGCAAGCATGCCCTTTTCCCCAGGCCGGGCATTCCGTCTTTACCCGATCTTTATTGTTGCCCTTGAAAGAATTGGCCCGCCGATTGTCGGCGTGGCGAGCGACCATTGGGGGGCGTTCGTTGCCATCCATAGGCTTGGGATTTTCGAGTGCGGGTCATTTCATGCATCGCCACGGAGCATAATCTGTGGCTCGTTCTTCTTGCGGCGTTCGTCTGCATCAGTGGCGGGTGGATAACCCTCAACCTCCTGCGGCGCGCTGAGACGACGCAGGGTCTTCAACGTAGCGGATGGCTGTTTTTGACCTCTGTGGCGGCTGGCTCCTCGGTCTGGTGCACCCATTTTATCGCCATGCTCGCCTATGAGGCCAAAGCGGCGATCACCTTCGGTCCGATCCTGACCATGGTGTCGCTGCTGGTAGCCGTGGCGGGCTGCGCCACCGGTTTTACGACCGCCTCCCTGCGCGGCTTCAGACTTGCTCCGGAAGCAGGCGGCATGATCATCGGCTTGGCAATCTCAGCCATGCATTACACCGGCATGATGGCCTATCACGTCGATGGCATCATCGAGTGGAACGTCGATTACGTGGTGAGCTCGATCATGCTGTCCATGGTTATCGCGGCATTCGCCTTCAGCCAGGCCATCCATCGACCTTGGCGCCATTCGCCGTTTCTGGCACTTGCGCTCTTCGTCCTCGCCGTCGTGACGCTTCATTTCACGGCGATGGCCGCCGTATCGCTCACGCCTTTGGCGACGGGTGTAACGGGCACCGATCCGCATGTGCTGCAGGCCATAGCCATTGCCGTCGCGGGCGTCGGCCTGCTCATCGTCGGCACCGGCGTCGCCAGCTACATGATCGACGAGCGCGCCACGCAGGAATCCATCCAGAAGCTCCAGCACATGGCGCTCAACGACCTGCTGACCGGCCTGCCCAATCGCGGCAGCTTTGCCGACCATCTCAACCAAGAGATGGAGCAGGCGGAGCGCGAGAATGCGAAGCTTGCCGTCATCGGCATCGACCTAGACCGCTTCAAGGAAATCAACGATCTTCGCGGACATAAGGCTGGCGACCAGGCTCTGAAGGCAATCGGACGCAGGCTCGCGCGGCTGGTGAAGGACGGCGAATTCGTTGCGCGTGTCGGCGGCGATGAATTTGCGGCCGTCAAGCGGTTCAACGGCCAAAACGAGCTGCTGGACTTCGTGACGCGCCTGGAAAAAACCATGTTCGAACCGATCCGGATCGACGATTTCGAGACGGTGACCGGCGCCAGTATCGGCGTCGCCGTCTATCCCGACGATGGACAGGATCAGGAGCGCCTTGTCAGCAATGCCGACCTGGCGATGTACCGCGCCAAGGCTGATATCGGGCGCGTCGTCTGCTTCTACGAATCCAAGATGGATGAAGCCGCCCGCGAACGCCATACGCTCGCCCAGGATCTGCGCCGCGCCGTCGAACTGGATCAGCTTGAGCTGCATTATCAGGTCCAAACCTCGGTTCGTACGGGCGAGGTTTGCGGATATGAGGTTCTGGCGCGCTGGAACCATCCCGAACGCGGCAAGGTGCCGCCGGCGGAATTCATTCCAATCGCGGAGGAAAGCGGTACTATCCTCGCAATCGGTGAATGGGTGCTGCGCACGGCTTGCGTGCAGGCTGCCTCCTGGGACAAGCGCTACAAGATCGCCGTCAACCTCTCGCCCGTCCAGTTTGCCCATGCCGATCTTGCCCGGCTTGTGCACGAAATCCTGCTCGAAACGGGGCTCTCGCCAAGCCGGCTGGAGCTCGAAATCACCGAGTCCACCATCATCGCCGACAAGACCCGCACGCTCCATGTGCTGCGCCAGATCAAGGCGCTGGGCGTGACCATCGCGATAGACGATTTCGGAACGGGCTATTCGTCGCTGGATACGTTGCGTTCGTTCCCCTTCGACAAGATCAAGCTCGACCGCTCCTTCATGAGCGAGGTGGAGGGCAGCATCCAGGCGAAAGCCATCGTGCGGGCGGTCCTGACGCTTGGCCGGAGCCTGGAAATCCCGGTCCTTGCCGAAGGGGTCGAGACAAACCACCAGCTCGAAATCCTGAAAATCGAAGGCTGTGACGAAGCACAGGGATTTTTCCTTGGGCGGCCAAAACCGGTCGGACAAATATTTCTGCCTGAGGAAACCATCGATGCCGAATTTCCGGCATCGTTTTCCGGCCGCATCCCGCCTGTTCGGATCAGACGTCGCTCGATCGCTTGAAGCAGGTCAAGCCGCGTGCAACTGAGCCGCTAGAGGAAATACCGGAGCTTTAGCGGCAACAGGGCGGCGCCAATGGCGCCAGCATCCCCTCGCGTCTCGCTAAGCACAAGCTTCGCTTCCCGCGGTCCGACATCATATCGATGAGCGCGCGAGAAGGACATATGCGCCCGCGCGATCATCATGCGCCCGAGTTCCTGCGGCAATTGCCCGCCGAACACGATCGCCTGCGGATCGAGCACGGCAATCAAAGTCGCAATCAACCGATCCAACATCGGCATTGTCTGCTCCAGCCACGCCTCGACGCCCGGCCAGGACGGATCGAAGCGCTGGTGCAACTCATCGATTGAATCGATGTCGATGCCGTTCTCCTGCAACATCCGGATCAGATACTGTAAGGCGGGCCGCTTTGGCGATTCATCCGGATTGTAAATGCCGCTGAATTCACCGGCATTGCCGTGAAAGCCGTAAAAGGGCTTGCCGTCCAGGATGAGGCCACCGCCGAAACCGTAGTTGAAGGACAGATAGGCGAAGGTCGAGCACCAGAGACCAGCACCGCGCAGGCTCTCGCCGATGGCACCCGTCGTCGCGTTGTTTTCCAGCCAGACCGGAAGCTCGAACGCGCGCTCAAGATCCGGGCGCAGATCGATGAGCGACCAGTCCCGCAGTGGCTCCGGTGCATTGAACTCGCGATTGTCCATGACGAAAAAACCCGACATCGAAAAGCCGAGCCCCACAAGGCGGTCACGCGATATGCCGTGCTTTTTCAGGATGGTTTCAAGGGTTTCCAGAAGCATGGCGATGGTTGCTCGCCGATCGCTCGGCACCATCCGCAGGGTTTCCTCAGCAACCACATTGCAGCCGAAATCGGCCAGATAGAGGATCGCTGAATCGGTATTGATCGAGATGCCGACGGAATAAACAGCCTCCTTCACCAGTTCAATCGTCGGGCTCGGCTGGCCGCGCGTCCCCTTGAGCGGCGCACCAGTGCGAAGAAGACCGCGATCCATCAGCGTTTCCACAAGACGATGCACCGACTGCTGGGTCAGATTGGTATGCGCCGTGATCGTGGAACGCGCAATCGGCTCGTGACGGCGCACGATATCGAGGATCATCCGTTCATTGTCGCTGGCAAGCGGCGACATGTCGAACCTGGGCGGGGAAGCAGTTTGCGTGGTCATGCCTCTGGCTTAGCCGCTCGGACGAAGGCTCGCAATCCACCACACCTTGCCCAGCGAAGCTTTTTTGATGGACTTGTCACAAATATTACACTTAAAGTGTATTAATAGCGACGAGAGCAATATTCCCTCTCGTTGGAGATCTTGATGACCATGAAATGTCTCGCCATCGGCGCGCTGATCCTGGCAACCGCCACGCTGACGGCGCATGCGGCCGACACGAACTTGAAGAATCTGGATTTCGATCTCTCCAAGGTCAACCGTGACAATTTCTACGACGTCGTCGTTCCTGTCGCCAAAGCCGAAGGCACCGTCACCATGTATAATTTCGCCGGAAGTTTCGGCGATACATGGAAGGAGCTGACCACTCGCTTCGAAGCGAAATACGGCATCAAGGTCAACTACACCGACGTTGTCGGCGATCAGGCAAACCAGCAGCTGATTGCCGTGCAGAAGGCAGGCCAGGATGCCCCGGTCGATGTCTATTTCGCCGGCGGTGGCGGTTATCCGCTGCTGTCGTCCACGGGCGTCGTCGGCAAGATCGCGCTGACGAAGATCCTGCCAAACATGGATCATTACGATCCCGTTCTGGCCGAGACCGTCTTCGGCAAGCCGCATGGCGGCGCCTTTCCGCTGGTCCACCTGAACCAGACGGCGATCGGTTATGATTCCGCCTTCGTCAAAGACACTGATCTGCCAAGGAATTTCGACGATCTACTCGCCTGGGCCGAGAAGAACCCGAAGCGGCTGGGCGTGACCCTACCGTCCAAGGGCGGCTCCGGCAGCGGTTTCATCTACTCGGTCGCACTCAACTATCTGAAAGGCGATTGCCGGGCCAAGCTGACGGACTATTCGCTGAGCCTCGAGCAGGCCGAGGACTGGGCGATGACGTCGGAGTGCCTTGAGCCGGTCTGGGATTACTACCGCAAGCTCCTCAAGGTATCGGAACTGACAAACGGCAATGCCGACACGCTGAACCTCATCAACAATCAGCAGCTCTACATGGGCACGGTCTGGGAAGATCAGGTCATAACCTTCCTTGCCAACAAGCAGCTTCCCGACAGCTGCCGCCTGACGCTGCTCGAAGGCGGCCAGGTCGGCTCGGGCGATGCGATCTTTGTGCCCGCCAATGCCAAGCATGTCGCCGCGGCCCTGCTTTTGATCGACATGGCCTTCAGCAAGGACTTCCAGACCTGGAAGCTCGAGCACAAGGCCTCCCGTTCGCCGCGCACTGATATCAGCGACGACCTGATCTCGGCCGAGACCCGGGTTCATGTCCTACCGGACAGCGTCTATCCGCGACTGTCGGCTACCGCCTTCTGGGATATGGCGACGGCGCTTTCCGAAGCGCTCAATGAAAAAGTGCTCAATCAGTAGCGGGAGCCGGACCGCTGCCGGACCGGACGTGGGGCGTCCGGTCCACCCCTCTTTCCAGAACCACGGAATGCCATGATGACCGCGCTAGAAATCAAAGATATTACCAAGGACTACGGCACGAGCCGCGCGCTCCATCCCGTATCGATCGATGTCGAGCGCGGCGAGTTCGTCACCATCCTCGGCCCCTCCGGCTGCGGCAAGTCCACGCTTCTGCGCATCCTGATGGGGATAAGCCGGCCGAGCACCGGCGAAATCCATCTCGCCGGACAAAGGATCGATGCTCTGCCTCCGGAGGCGCGTGACATTGCGATGGTCTTCCAGTCCTATGCGCTTTTCCCGCATATGACGGTCGGCAAGAACCTGGCTTTCGGCCTGCGGATGAAGCGCGTTGCCAAGCCTGAGCGGGCGCGGCGTATCGAACACGCGATCGACATCTGCAACCTGACGGGCCTTACCGACCGCATGCCACGGCAATTGTCGGGCGGACAGCAGCAGCGTGTGGCGCTTGCCCGCGCGATCGTCATGCAGCCGTCGCTGCTGCTCTTCGACGAGCCGCTCTCCAATCTCGACGCCAAGCTGCGCGATACGCTCCGCCACGAGCTCGTCGAGCTGCACCGCCGCATCGGTGCGACCAGCATCTATGTGACACACGACCAGTCGGAAGCCATGGCCATGTCCGACCGCATCGTCGTCATGAATGCCGGGCGGGTGGTCGAGACCGGCACGCCGCAGCAGCTCTACCGCGCTCCGAAAAAAGCCTTCACCGCGAGCTTCCTCGGCCAGACAAACCTTCTGTCCGTTGCCGCCGATGGTCTCAGCGCGCGCCTGCCCTGGGGCGAAATCATCGCGCTCGACGCACATGCCACTGGGCCGGCCCGTATTTCCGTCCGGCCTGAAGCCATGTCGGTTATATCCGATGGCCGCGCTCCCGGCGTCATCACCTCGGTCTCCTTCATGGGCGCCAATGTCCTTTATACGGTCGCCGTTGGTGACGTGACGCTCAAGGTCGCCCAGGCCGGCAACGATGCACTGCTCGCCCCCGGCACCCATGTCGCGATCGGTTTCCAAGGCGCCGCACACCTGCTCGACGAGCGGGAATTCGCGGGAGCTGCCTGATGCGCCCGATCCTCGGCAGCGACCGCGCAAGGCTCCTTCTGCTGCTGACGCCCGGCGTCGGCTATCTTCTCGCTTTCTTCGGCTGGCCGCTGCTGTCGGCACTGATCGGCAGCTTTCACATGGACGACGGCAGCTTCACGCTGCAATGGTACACGCGCATCTTTACCCGGCCATCAATGCTGCGCGGACTGTCGGTCTCGATCTATTACGGCGTTGCCCCAGTCATCGTCTCGCTGTTGGCCTCCATTCCGCTGGCGCTGTTGCTGCGCCGAAGCTTCCTCGGCCGCAAACTCTTCAACGGGCTCTATAAGCTGCCGATGGCCGTCCCCAGCATCATCGTTGCTCTGATGGTGATCATCGTTGCCGAACGCGGCGGCTTTCTCGACCGGCTGCTCACGCCGCTAGGTCTCGGCCTGCCCAAGCTCGTGCGCGATGACTGGGGCGTCGGCGTCATCCTTTCGACGGTGTGGAAGCAGATCCCCTTCATGACGCTGATCATCACCAGCGCCTTTGCCGCCGTTCCGGAAGATATCCGCCTGGCGGCACGCTCGCTCGGCGCCTCGCAAGCAAAGACCTTCCTCTTCGTCGAGGTGCCGCTCGCCATGCCCGGCATCACCGCGGCGATCCTTTTGACCTTCATCGGCTCGATGGGTTCCTACGCCATTCCCGACATCGTCGGCCCGCCGGTCGCGCGGCCACTCTCGGTGCTGATGGTCGCCGAATTCAGCCAGGGCAGGTTTCCCCAGGTCTATGCGATGGGGATGATTTTGAGCCTCTTCGCGATCGCCGTCCTAATTGCCTACTACACGCTGACCGCCAGAATCGGCCTCGGCTCTGCGCAGAAAGATACCTGATGAGCACGCTGGCCGACACCGCTCCCGCCCTGCCCCGTCGCCGCACCTTCACCGAGGACGATCGCGTCCTGGTCTCGGTTGGGCTCTACCTGATGCTGGCGCTCGTCATCGCCCTGCCACTGACGTTGATGTTTCTCTGGAGTATTGCCGACGGCTGGGCTCCGCCGCATGTCGTGCCGCAGAACTACACGCTCAGCCGTTGGCTGGACGTTCTCGCAGATGCCAATCTGTTGCGCGCGACGCTGAACAGCCTCGTCATCGCCATCGTCGTGACCTTCGCGACCGCAATCATCGCCCTGCCAACAGCCTGGGCCATGGCGCGCTTTCCGTTCCGGCTGAAACGTGTCGTGGAAATCTTCATCCTCGCGCCCATCATCATTCCCGGCCTCGTCGTTGCCGTCGGCATCGGCCAGATCTTCCTGCTGCTCGGCCTCTCCTATTCGATGGTCGGCGTCATTCTCGTCCAGATCGTCGGCACATTGCCGTTGATGATCCGGCTGATGACCGCCTCGCTCGAAACCATTCCGGACGACCTCATTCACGCAGCACGGTCGCTTGGCGCGGGAAGCGTCGGCGTTCTGGCGCACGTCATCCTGCCGCTTGCCGTGCCGGGATTGCTGGCCGGTGGGCTGCTTTCCTTCATCGGCAGCTTCGAGGAGTTCGACAAGTCCTTCATCGTCGGCGCGCCCGTCGTCCAGACGCTGCCGATCAAGCTCTACATGTTCCTCGACCCCTATTCGATGCAGCTGCCATTGGCATCGATCATCGCCTTCATCCTGCTCCTTCCTGCCCTGATCATCTTCGTTCTTGCCGGACGCATCCTGCGCGACGACCTGATGGCAGCGGGAATGGGCAAAATCTGATCCTCGTCCCAAACCCCAACCATCCGAAAGTTCTCCCCATGCTCAGCCAGACCGCTGCCTCCCGTTTCGCAGACATTTTCTCCCTCATGTCACGCAGCAACCCGGATATTCTCACCATCGCGCATCGCGGCCTCTGGACCGCAGCGCCGGAAAACTCGCTGACATCGATCCGCGACGCGGCAGCGCTCAATGTGGAAATCGTCGAGATCGACACGCAGGCGTCAGCGGATGGAAAACTTGTCGTCATTCACGACGCGACGCTTGACCGGACATCGACCGGCACCGGCGTTGTTAGCGCCTGCGATCTCGCGACAATCCGCAACGCACGCCTTCGCGCCGGTGGCGGCGGAGAGACGGCGACTGTGACCGACGAGCGTATTCCGACGCTGGAAGAAGCACTGGAAGAGGCGCGCGGTCGGATCTTCGTCAATATCGACACAAAATATCCGCGTGACTTGCCGCTGGTGATCGCCACGATCAAGCGCCTCGACATGCGGGATCAGATCATCATCAAGACCGATATCGAGCCGGCATCCGGCCATTTCCCGGTGATCGACGCCGACTGGTTCGGCTCCATCCCGCATATGCCGATGTTTCGCGTCAGGCCCGGACAGTTCGCGGAAGACCTGAAGCTGATCGAGCCATTGCGCGCACCAATGGTGGAGGTCAAGTTTTCCGACATTGCCGATCTTGCCGCCGGGCGTGAGGAACTGGAGCGCCAGAATATCCGCCTGTGGATCAATACGCTCGATGTCTCTCACAATCTCGATTTCAACGACAGTCGGGCACTCGTGGACCCCCAAGGCGTCTGGGGCGCCTTGGCCGAGGTAGGCGCCGGTGCCGTCCAGACGGATACGATTGTACCATTCAAGCAATGGCTGGCCGACCATGAGATCAAGAGGAACGCATGATGCCCATCGCCAACCAGCGTCTGTCACAGGCAAGCGCCATCATCGAGGAGGCGGCCGATAAGGCGCTGCATTTCTTTGCAGCGCACCAGACGGTCACCACCCTCACCAAAGGTGTACAGGACTTCGTTTCCGAGGCGGATATGACCGTCGAAAACTTCATCCGCGAACGGCTTGCCGAAGCCTTTCCCGGCGAAGCGATCGTCGGCGAGGAATTCGGCGGGCAGTCCGAAGGCTCTTATTGGATCATCGACCCGATCGACGGTACATCGAACTTCCTCCGTGGTTCACCACTCTGGGGAATTTCGCTCGGCTTTGTGCGCGATGGCCGTCCCGAACTCGGTATCGTTGCCATGCCGGTCATGGGCGAAATCTATGCGGCCGCCGATGGCACCGGCCTGCTGATGAACGGCAAGCCGCTTGTCCGCGCCAACCCCTTGGAGGACGTCCGCGTCATGTCGCTTGGCGACAACCCCGCAGAGGATTTCGACGATGCCGCCAGGTTTCAAGTGGGGTTGAGGCGTGCCGGCTGGGTCGTCGAAGCCTTCCACTCGACCTCCGTCTCCCTCGTCTTTGCCGCTCGCGGGGTTTTCGATGGGCATTTGCAGAAGGTGACGACGATGTGGGACATCGCCGGCGGCGCGGTGCTTGCTCGGGAGGCCGGGCTCGAGGTGCGGATCGGTGAAGACCCCGCAAGCCGCGTCCCATGGATCGCAGCCGGGACGCCGGCCTTGTTGGCGGCAACGGAACCGCTCTGGCCGGAGATCAGGACGGATACGGGTCTCTCTTGATCAAATAGCAGGCTGCGGGAAGAGCATGGTTAAGGTCCGAAGGGCCTCGCCGACCATCAAGCGAGGACTTCCCGCTGTTTGCCATACATCCGGCTCGCCCGCAGCAGGCGCTGCGAATAGGGGTGCTCGACCTCTCCCTTTCGCAGCCTTTCGATATCGACCTCTTCGATGATCTCACCGGCCTCCATGATGGCAACGCGGCTGCACATATGGGAGACGACAGCGAGATCGTGGCTGACGAGCAGATAGGTCAGGCCGCGTTCACGGCGCAGGTCGTCCAACAGGTTGAGGATTTCGGCCTGGACCGAGACGTCGAGCGCGGAGGTCGGTTCGTCGAGCAGCAGGACGGCGGGGTTGAGAACTAGCGCGCGGGCAATGGCGACGCGCTGGCGTTGTCCGCCCGAGAGCTGATGCGGAAACCGGTAGCTGAGCGACGGATCGAGGCCGACGGAGCGCAGCAGGGCATCGACATCCATCAAACCGGTGGCAATCCCCTGGTTGCGGAGCGGCTCCTTGAGCTGAGAGCGGATCGTCTTGCGGGGATGGAGCGATCCGTAGGGGTCCTGAAACACCATCTGCACCCGACGGAAGAACGGCCGGTCGCGCTGTCGATCCAGAATGTCGCCGTCCAGCTCGATGCTGCCTTGGTAATTCGGATTGAGACCGGATATGGCGCGCAGCACCGTGGATTTTCCGCAGCCGGATTCACCAACCAGACCGAAGGCCGTGCCCTTCTCGACGCCGAAGCTGACGTTCCTCACGACCGGCCTCTGGCCGGCGGCGAAACGGATGGTGAGATTGTCGATTTCGATCATCGCGCTCTCTCCAGGATCTTGCCGTCGAGCCAGGATGGATCACGCTTCAAGATCGGCAGGCGGGCCGGCGGATCGTCGATCGACGGCAGCGAGGCGAGCAACCCTTGCGTATAGGGGTGCCTGGCCTTGTCGAGGTCTCGCGCCTCCAGGACCTCGACGACCCGCCCGGCATACATGATCAGCACGCGGTCACAGAAATTCCGCACAAGGTTCAGGTCATGACTGATGAAGATCAGGCCGAGATTGCGCCGCGCGACAAGTTCGTCCAGCAGGGCGAGGATTTCCAGCCGCACAGTGACATCGAGGGCCGATGTCGGCTCGTCGGCGATCAGAACTTCAGGCTCGGCAATCAGCATCATGGCGATCATCACGCGCTGGCCCATGCCGCCCGATATCTCGTGCGGATAGAGCCGGGCCACCCGTTCGACATCGCGGATCTTCACCGCATCGAGCATCTCGAGCGTTTGACCGTAGGCCTGCTTCGCGCTCGCCTTGGGATAATGCAGGCGATAGGTCTCGGCGATCTGCTCTCCGATCCGCATGACCGGATTGAGTGAATATTTCGGGTCCTGCAGAATGAGCCCGATCCGCCGTCCGCGGATCGTCATCATCTTGCGCTCGTCCACTTTCAGCAGGTCCACGTCGCGAAAACTCATCCGCTCGGCGCTGAACATTGCCGTCGGCGGCAGCAGCCGCATGATGGCACGGCCGACCGTCGATTTGCCCGAGCCGGATTCGCCGACAATCCCGAGCTTTTCCTGCCCGAGCGAAAAACTGACGCCGCGCACGGCCCGCACGGAACCGCCGCCGAAGGCGATCTCGAGATTGTGGATATCGATGAGGGAAGAGCTCATTCTGCACCTCTCGGATCAAGGACATCGCGCAGCGCATCGCCGACGAGGTTGAAGGCAAGGCTCACCAGCGCGATGGCGATGCCGGGAGCTGCGATGACCCAGGGGCTGTCGAGCATGAACTCGCGACCGGTGGCCGCCATCGACCCCCATTCCGGCCAGGGCGGCTGAGCGCCGAGGCCGAGAAAGCCGAGGCCGGCGGCGGTGATGATGATACCGGCCATGTTGAGCGTCACGCGCACGATCACCGAGGGAATGCACATTGGCAGAATGTGGCGGGTGATGATCGCCAAGGGCGTCGCGCCCTGCAGACGCACGGCGGCGATGAAATCCGCCTTGCGCAGGCTGAGCGTTTCGGCGCGCGCGAGCCTTGCGATCGGCGGCCATGCCGTCAGCGAGATCGCGATGATCGCATTGGTGATGCCGGGGCCGAGCGCCGCCGCGAACCCCAGCGCCAGCACCAGGCCTGGAAAGGACAGGAAGATGTCGGTGATCCGCATCAGGATTTCGTCGACAATGCCGCCGAAATAGCCGGAGCAGGTGCCGATCAGCAGGCCCAGGGGCGCGACGATGACCGAGACGAGCATGATGATATAGAGCGTCGTGCGCCCGCCATAGACGATGCGGGCAAAGACGTCGCGGCCGAAATTGTCGGTGCCGAGCCAATGTTCGACCGATGGCGGCGCAAGCCGTCCCGCCATGTCCTGCACGATCGGATCATATCGCGTCAGCAAGGGCGCTGCGATGGCGACAAGGATCAGCAGGACGATGATAGCAAGCCCGAGAAGGCCGAGCGGATGCAGGCGGAACTTCAGCCAGCCCTGGTGGAATTGCTGCACGGACGACTGGAACCAGCCCTGGGGTTCCGGCGCAAGCAGCCATTTGCGAAAGCCGTTGCCGCTGGGGCGATCTGTGTGTTCGGCGGAGATCGTCATCGGCGTCACCGTGTCCTTGGATCAAGAATGCGATAGAGCACATCCGAAATGATGTTGATGGTGAGGAAGACGGCGCCAATCGTCAGCACCGCACCCATGACAACGTTCATGTCGTTCATCTGCAGGCCGCGCGTCAGGTACTGGCCAAGGCCGGGCCAGCCGAAAACCGTCTCGATCAGCACCGCGCCCTCCAGCAGTCCGCCGAAGGTCAGCGCCATGATCGTCAGCAACTGCACCCGGATATTCCGGAAGGCATGGCGCCAGACGACCTTGCGCCGTCCAAGCCCCTTTGCTCTGGCCGTCACGATATATTCCTGGCCGAGCTGCTCCAGCATGAAGCTGCGAGACATGCGGCAGATATAGGCGACGGAATAATAGCCAAGGATCGCGCCCGGCAGGATGATGTGATTGAGCGCGCTCTGGAACACGTCCCACTGCCCTTCCATGGCGGAATCGATCAGCAGAAAGCCGGTAACTGGCGTCACAAGCCCCTCGTACAACACATCGACCCGGCCCGACGCGCCGACGAGCTGGAGCTTGGCGTAAAAGATGAAGAGAGCCATCAACCCCATCCAGAAGATCGGAATGGAATGGCCGGCAAGGGCGACGATGCGCGCGACGTGGTCGATGACAGTGCCGCGTCGGACGGCTGCGGTAATCCCGAGCGGAACGCCGACGAGAATGCCGATGATCATGGCGATGATGGCAAGCTCGATGGTCGCCGGGAAAATGCTCATGAGATCGGTCAGGATCGGCTGGCCGGTCGTGGCCGAGGTGCCGAGATCGCCTGTCGCGATCTTGCGCACATAGGTGAGGAACTGCATCCAGATCGGCTCGCCTAGCCCCAGCTCATTATAGACGCGATCATAGACCGCCTTGCTCACTTCCGACCCTGTGATGGCAAGCACCGGGTCGGCGGGAAGCAGGCGCCCCATCGAAAAAGTGAGGAACAGCAGACCGAGCAGCGTGGTGACGATCGCCACGGCACGGCCTGCCAATCGCCGCAGGAGGGCGATCAGCGGATGGGGCGGCGTATCCGCGAACGCATCCTGATGCACACTGCCGCGGGAATCGCGTTTCGATGTCAGCTCGACGCTCGTCACCAGCATCTACTCCTTCGTCACGTCATGCCAGCGCGTCGACCAGGTCGTATGCCCATGGTAGCCCTTGATGTTGGCGCGCATGACATAGGGGTCGGTGCGCTGGAAGAAGATGATCAGCGGCGAGTCCATGCCGCCATAGATGCCGTCCATCTTCTTGAAGAGGTCGGTACGCTTGGCGGTATCGCGCTCCTTCATCGACTGATCGACCAGCGTGTTGAGTTCGTCCACCTTCATACCGGCCCGCCAAAGATAGTAGCTGCCGAGACGCGCATCGTCGCTGTTGTCAGGGTTATAGGCATATTGCGTGGCGACGGCGAAAGGATCGGGGAGCCGGGCGCCGGAATTGCCGAACAGGACCTGGTATTTGCGCTCGCGGAACGCGGGAATGAATTCGCCCGGCACCAGATCGAGATCGATACCGGCGGTGCGGGCACTTGCCTGCAGTGCCTCGGTGAAGGGCAAGGCCGCCGCCCCCGATGGATTAAGCACCTTTTTCAGACCGTTCGGATAGCCTGCCTCGGCCAGCAATTGCTTGGCCTTCGCCGGATCGTAGTCATAGCGCGACGTCGCATCCTCCGGCGCCCCGATCATCCCGCGCGGGATCATCGACTGCCATGGAAAGCCGGTGTAGCGCATGATGTTGCCGGAAATCGCCTTCCAGTCGAAGGCATGCTGGAACGCCTCGCGGACCTTGGGTTTCTGCAGGTCCGGGTCCTTCTGGTTGAGCGCGATATAATAGAAGCCGAGCCCCGGCACATTGTCGATCACCACGGCCTTGTTGGTGGCGAGCGCATCGAGATCGCCGCTTGAAACATATTGTCCGATATCGACGTCGCCGGCTTCGATCTGCAGCCGCAGATTGCCCGATTCCGGGATGTGGCGGGCAACGACGCGCGTCATGGCCGGAGCCCCGCCCCAATAATTCTTGCGAGCATTGAAGATCGCGACATCGTTCGGCCGCCACTGCGCCAGCGCAAACGGCCCGCTGCCGGCAGAATTAGCCGAGAGCCATGTGCCGCCGAAATCGCCATTGGCCTCATGCGACAGGGCCGTCTTCTTGTCGATGATGCCGATCGACGATCCGGCAAGCGAATAGAGCACGAGATCGGTATTGACGGCCTGCGGCAGCTCGATCTCCAGCGTGTGGGCATCCTTGGCGCGGATCAGCTTGTCGACGTTCTCGGTCGTGAAGCCCCAGGGCGCGATATCGGTGGAGCCGACCTGCCCCATCTTGATGACACGCTGAATAGACCAGGCGGCATCTTCCGCCGTGACCGGATTGCCGCTCTGGAAGACGGCATCGTCACGCAGGGTGAGCGTGATAACTTTGCCGTCGGGCGAAACGCTCCATTTCGTGGCGAGCATCGGCTTCAGCGTCTGGAGATCGTCCGGAGAGAGCTGCACCAGATTGTCGTAGAGATTGGAGATCAGCTCCGACACCGTGCGTGCATTGTTTTGCGCCGGGTCAAGTGTGCGGATGCCTGTGAGATTGGTGCCGATCACCAGCATGTTTGGCGGCGATGCCGCGAGGGACGGCTGCGCGGCAATCAAGACACTGGCGATTGCGACAGATGTCAGCAAGCTCTTCAACATTTCAAGACCTCCCAATCTTTTTGCATGGGCAGCACCCACGCCTTTTGCAGTCTGTAGCAGCGGACAGGCTCGGCGCGCTTACCCCTCCCAGTCCTTCAGCAGACGATGCAGTTCCTCCCGGTCCTTCTGATCGAGCTGCGGCAATCCCGGCACGCGCACGGGGCCGACATCGAGACCCGAATAGGTCACCGCCTCCTTGACCACCGTAACGTTGGCACCGTTGCGGAATTTCGTACGCATGCGTTCGAACGGCTCGAGCTTGTTGACGATCGCGCGCGCCGCAGCGAAATCGCCCCTGTCCAGAGCATCGAGGACGGCAAGCGACAATTGCGGCGCGACATTGACCAGGCCAGAGGTAAAGCCGCGCGCGCCGGCGGCGGTGAAGGTCGGCGCCCAGCTCTCGGCGAGACCGCAGACGAAGAGCGCGCCGGCCGGGTCCGAGGCTGCGATCGCCCTGGAGAGAAGCATCAGATCCGTCGTCGCGAATTTGATGCCGGCAATGTTGGCATGACCGGCAAGGCGCACCATGTCGTCGACGCTGAAACCGTCGGCGCGCACATAGGCCACCAGCGGCAAGGGCGAGGCTTCCGCAAGATCGCAGAAATAGTCGATCTGGGCCGCAGGTGCGGCAAAGGGATCGACGGGCTGATGCGACATGACCGCGGATGCACCGATCACAGCGGCATTCTTTGCCATTGCGATCGCCTCGCGCAAGGATCTGCCGATCGCCGCCGTCACCGGCGCCTTGCCGTCGACGCCCGCAACCGCCGCCTCGTGGACATGGCGGATTTCCTCGGGCGTCAGGGCATAGAATTCACCGGTATTTCCCGCCGCGACGATATTGTGGATGCCGGCAGCGGCGACCCGATGATAGACCTTCGCCGTGATCCGGGGGGCGACCTCGCCCCTATCGTCATAAGCCGTCACGGGAACGCCCGACACACCTTTCAGCGCCTGACGTATGGTTGCGATACTCATCTTCTTCCCCTTGTTGGCTCTCCGCCGATGATTGAAATGGAAGGGCGCTGGGGCCGGTCACAGCCGGTCGTCGCATCATCCCTTCCTCCCACTGCTGCTCAGACCCCCTGGAACATGCGGGCGCGAGCGTTCAATATATGCCGCTTCATCGCGTCATGCGCCTCTGTCTCCTGTCGCTCGAAGATCGCCTTGACGATCACCGCATGCTCGTCCTGGACTGTGCGTATCTGCTCGGCCGTGCGCTTGAGGCTCAGGCTTCGCGTGACGGAATGCCCAATGGCGAAATGCGGCTTGAACCATTCGCGAAGCGTGATGTGAAACTGGTTTCCGGTTGCCATGGCAATCGCGTCGTGCAGCGCCTGATCTTCCTCGGCGCCAAGCTTGCCGTCACTCAGGCACTGCTCGATGTTGAAAAGAGCGGCTGAAATTCGTTCCTTGTCCGCCGGCTGCCAGTTGCGCGCGGCCAGTTCGGCCGCTTCCGCCTCGAGGCCGGCGCGAAACTCGAAAAACCGCTGCACATCGGCAAGAGAGCCGACCGGCACCATCTTCAGCACGGACGAATCCGGCCGTTGCCGCACATAGGAACCCGACCCCTTGCGCGAAACGATCAGGCCATCGCCCCTCAGGCGCTCCAGCGCCTCGCGGATGACCGGCCTCGATGCCCCGAACATGACGGCAAGCTTTTCCTCCGACGGCAATCTTTCGTTCACCGGGAAGTTTCCGTCCGCGATCATGCCCACGATCTTCTCGTAGATGATGTCGCCGAAGCGCGTTGCGCCCCCGTCCGATTCAGTGACGGCCGACAATGTCATCATCATCCTTTGTTTTGCCGCCCGGCGACAAGGTTCAACCCATTTCTAGGCGGCAGGGCTACTAAATCTGTCAATATCTGTCAACTCTTGTAATTATCTGAGAACGTATCTATGGTCTGCTCGCGGCGCCAAAAGGACGCCTTGCGATGGGTTGGGAGCCTGTCGCGCCGGTTCAGACAAAGTCATGCCGGCATCAAACGGGAGGGATATGGATGCGCGATAAAATACTGTCTCGCGGCGTGACACGTCGCGCCGTTCTCGGGGGCATGGCAGGCGTTGCGGCCTTGTCCCTTGCCGGTCGAGCCGCTGCCGCGGGCGGCGAAGCCCCCGCATTGGCCGAGCTCGTCAAGGGCGGAAAGCTGCCGCCGCTCGCCGACCGGCTGCCGAAAAAGCCGATGGTCGTGACACCCTTCGAAAAGGTCGGCACCTATGGCGGAACCCTTCGCCGCGGCCTCAGAGGCTCGTCGGACCATAACGGCATCCTGCGCATGGTGGGCAATCAAAGCCTCGTGCGCTGGAACATGGAATTCACCAAGGTTCTGCCCAATCTTGCCGAGCGCTGGGACGTTAATGACGACGCCTCGCAATTCACCTTCCACCTGATCGAAGGCGCGCGCTGGTCGGACGGTCATCCCTTTACTGCCGACGACGTCGTTTTCGCCATCGAAGACTGCGTCAAGAACACCGATCTTTATAGCGCAGCACCGGCGCAGTTGTCGGTTGCGGGCAAGGTGGTCAATGTCGAGAAGATCGACGACTTCACGGTGAAATTCACCTTTGCAGCGCCGAATGCGCTCTATCTGGAAAACCTTGCTACGCCGCTCGGCCAGCATCCGACGCTGTTTCCGAAACATTACTGCAGCCAGTTCCTGCCGAAATACAATCCGAACGTCGCCGAGGACGCGAAGAAGGCGGGCGCCAGCAGCTGGCCCGAGCTTTTCCGGGCACGCTGCGGCGATATCGAGATCCCGTCGCGCTGGGGCAATGTCGACAAGCCGACGCTTGATCCCTGGGTCGTCAAGGAGCCCTATACCGGCGGTGCGACACGCGTGGTCATGACCCGCAACCCCTATTTCTGGCAGGTCGACACCGAGGGTAACCAGCTTCCCTATATCGACGAGATCAACTTCGGCATTTCGCAGGACGTCGAATCCCTGATGCTGAACGTCATCTCGGGAAAGATCGACATTCAAGAACGCCATATCAGCGTGCTCGCCAACAAGCCGACGCTCTCGCAGAACATGAAGAAGGGCGATTATCGCCTTTTAACGCTCGTGCCCTCCACCTCGCAGCAATGCCAGATCTACTTCAACATCACCCACAAAGACCCGGCGATGCGCAAGATGTTCGCGGACAAGTCGTTCCGGCAGGCGCTGTCACTCGGCATCAACCGGCCGGAGGTGATCGACATCGTCTATTTCGGCCAGAGCGAAGGCTATCAGGCCGGGCCGCGCCCCGAGCACCCCTGGTACCACGAAAAGCTCGCGCGCCAATTCACCGAATATGATGCCGACAAGGCGGGCGCGATGCTGGACAAGGCAGGCTACGACAAAAAGGACGGCAACGGATTCCGTCTGAGGCCGGACGGCCAGAAAATCTTCTTTGCCATCGACGTCATCCCGACGCTCTATCCAGATCTCGTCGACGCGCTGGAGCTGGTGAAGGCGCATTGGGCACAGATCGGCATCGACATGAAGGTCAACACGATCGAGCGCGCGCTCTACTACACGCGCGGCGACGACAACGCCCATGATGCGCAGGTCTGGCCGGGGCCGGGCGGCCTCGACCCGATGCTCGACCCGCGCGACTTCTTCGCCTTCCACCCGCAAGGCTCGCGTTACGCCATTCCATGGTCAGTCTGGTACACCTCGAACGGCAAGCAGGGCGAGGAACCGCCGGAGAGCCAGAAGAAGCGCATGAAGCTCTTCGACGAAGCGCGCTCAACCGCCGATCTCGACAAGCGCGGTGCGGCCATGAAGCAGATCTTCGATATCGCCGCAGAGGAATTCGAGACCGTCGGCCTGTGCCTTGCCGTCGGCGGCTTCGGTATCATCCGCAACAATCTGCGCAATGTGCCGGAGAAGCAGCCCGACAGCTGGTCCTGGCCAAATCCCGGGCCGGCACTGCCGCAGCAATTTACCTTCACAAGCTGATTTTGCCGACCCAGCGCCGCCCCTAGCGGGCGGCACTATTTTCAAGCGCGCCGCTCAACGCGAATGATGGGCCTTCCTGGCTACACCAGTTTCGAAGAGCGGCGTTTAATGCAGGGTTAGGGACGCTTCATGCTGGTCTTCATCACCAAACGCCTTTTATGGATGATCCCCTCGCTTTTTGCGATCAGCTTCCTCGCCTTCGTGCTGATCCAGTTGCCGCCGGGCGATTACGTGACGACCTATATCGCCACACTCGCCTCCTCGAATGAAATCGTTGATCAGAATACGGCGGCTCAATTGCGAGAGCGCTTCGGCCTCGATCAGCCGATGATCGTGCAATATATCAAATGGATATGGGGCATTCTGTCGCGCGGCGATTTCGGCATCTCCTTCGAATGGCAGCAGCCGGTCTCCGGTCTCATCTGGGAACGGATGGCGCTGACGCTGGTTCTGGCGCTGGCGACATTAATCGCCACCTGGGGGATTGCGCTGCCGATCGGCGTCTATTCCGCCGTCAAGAAATATTCGATCGGCGACTATCTCTTCACCGCCTTCACCTTCCTCGGCCTTGCCATTCCGTCCTTCCTGCTGGCGCTGGTGCTGATGTATGTCGCGGCCGTTGAGTTCGGCCAGGATGTCGGAGGCCTGTTTTCCTCCGAATACGAGACCGCGCCCTGGAGCATCGCCAAGATGCTCGATCTTCTCACGCATCTATGGCTGCCGGTCATCATCCTTGCCGTCTCCTCGACGGCGAGCCTCATCCGCGTCATGCGCGCCAACATGCTCGATGAGCTGCCGAAACCCTATGTGACGACGGCGCGGGCAAAGGGTCTCTCCGAATTCAGGCTGTTGGTGAAATATCCTCTCAGGATCGCCCTCAATCCGTTCATCTCGACGATCGCCTGGCTGCTACCCAACCTGATTTCCGGCTCCGTCGTGGTGGCGATCGTCCTCAATCTGCCAACGGCGGGACCGCTGCTGCTGCAGTCGCTGATGGCGCAGGACATGTATCTCGCCGGCGCCTTCGTGCTGTTGATCTGCGCACTGACGCTGATCGGCTCGCTGATCAGCGACATCCTGCTCGCGCTGGTCGATCCCCGCATCCGGTTGGAATAGGAGCCGCCCATGGCCGACATCGCCATCACAAACATTCAGCCGGACCGCGCCGCCGTCGCCTCGCAATGGCAGCTGATCTGGTGGGCCTTCCGCCGGCACAAGCTTGCCATGGTGGCCCTCGTCGTCACCGTGATCATGTATATCGTCGCTATCATCCCGGGTTTCTTCGCCATCAACGACCCGACTTTGCAAAATGCGCGGGCGACCTTTCATCCGCCACAGCAATTGCATTTCATCGATACCGACAACGGGTTCTCTCTCGGCCTGCACTATTATCCGCTGAAGCTCACCCGCGACCCGGAAACGCTGGCCGCCATCTTCAAGGAAGACAGGACGAAGCGGGTCGATGTCAGCCTGTTCGGGCGCGGCTACGAATATTCGGTGCTGGGCCTTTTCAACTCCAACATCCATCTGCTCGCCTCCTCCGACAAAACCACCCCTCTCCTGCTCTTCGGCGCCGACCGGCTTGGCCGCGATGTCTTCAGCCGGACAGTGCAGGGTTCGCAGATCTCGCTGTCGATCGGCCTGGTCGGCGTCTTCTTCTCGCTGCTGCTCGGCATCGTGCTCGGCGGCATTTCCGGCTATTACGGCGGCCGGCTCGATTTCCTCATCCAGCGATTGATCGATTTCGTGCTGTCGCTGCCGACGATCCCGATCTGGCTCGCCATGGCCGCGGCACTGCCGCAGGGCTGGCCCGCAGCACTGCAATACATGATGATCACCATCATCCTGTCGCTGACCGGCTGGGCGCAGCTCGCCCGCGTCGTCCGGGGCCGTTTCCTGTCGCTTCGCACGGAGGAATTCGTGGCCGCGGCAAGGCTCGACGGCGCCCGCGAGAGCCGGATCATCTTTCGTCACATGCTGCCGAGCTTTGCCAGCCATATCATCGCCTCGATCACGCTCGCCGTGCCGGCGATGATCCTTGCGGAGACATCGCTCTCTTTCCTCGGACTCGGCCTGCAACCGCCGACCATCTCCTGGGGCGTGTTGCTGCGCGAGGCCCAGAACATCCGCTCGATCGCCACGGCGCCATGGCTCTTCATGCCCGGCCTTGCCGTCGTCATCGCCGTCATGGCGCTCAACCTTCTCGGCGATGGCCTGCGCGATGCGGCCGACCCCTATAACAAATGAGGCCGGCATGACCGATATCGTTTCCATGACGGGCGTCAGGCCGCTTCTTCAGGTGAAGAACCTGAGCGTCGACTTTCCCTTGCGCACCGGCAATTTCCGCGCGGTCGACAACCTCTCCTTCTCGATCGAACCGGGAAAGACGCTCTGCGTCGTCGGCGAGAGCGGATCCGGCAAGTCGGTGACGGCGCGCTCGATCCTGCAGATCGTCGATGCGCCCGGCCGCATCGCCAGCGGCTCCATCGTCCTGAACGGTTCGGACGGAAGCTCCATCGATATCGTCGGCCTCAATCCGCGCGGCCGACAGATCCGCGCTATCCGCGGCCGCGACATCGCCATGATCTTCCAGGAGCCGATGGCCTCGCTCTCGCCGGTGCACACGGTCGGCGACCAGATCATCGAGGCGCTTCGCCTGCACACCAGAATGAGCAAGGCGGAAGCTCGCGCGGAAGCCATATCGCTGCTCGGTCAGGTGGAGATTCCAACTCCGGACAAAGCGGTGGACCGATACACATTTCAGTATTCGGGCGGCATGCGCCAGCGCGCCATGATCGCCATGGCGCTTGCCTGCAAACCGCAGCTTCTGATCGCCGACGAGCCGACCACGGCGCTCGATGTGACCACCCAGGCTGAAATCCTCGACCTGATCGCCCGACTGCAAAAGGCCTATGGCATGGCGGTGCTGTTCATCACCCATGACATGGGCGTCGTGGCGCAGATCGCCGATGACGTGCTGGTCATGCACAATGGCGTCGCCAAGGAATATGCGCCGGTCGAGCAGATCTTTCACGCGCCGAAGGACGACTATACGCGCATGCTGATCGGCTCCGTCCTGAAGCTTGAGGAGAAGGCCGAGATCAGGCTGGCGCGGCCGCCGCTCGACAGGACGGCAGCGCCCATTCTTGAGCTGCGCAATGTGTCGATGGCCTTCGGTGAAGTCAGGGCGCTCGATGATATCTCCATATCGCTGCTCCCCGGCGAAACGCTGGGGATCGTCGGCGAGAGCGGCTCGGGCAAGACCACTATGGGCCGCTCGATCATGCGCCTTCTCGACCCAACAGCGGGCGAAATCCTCTATCGCCGCGCCGATGGCGGTATCGTCGATCTGGCGACCGCGAAGGGGGAAAGCCTGGCGGCTGCGCGCCGCGAATTGCGCATGGTCTTCCAGGACCCTTTCGGTTCCCTCAATCCGCGCATGACCGTCTCGCAGATCATCGGCGAGCCGCTGCTCGTCAACAGTATTGCCAAGGGCCGGGCGCTGGACGAGCGCGTTTGCGACCTGATGGAACAGGTGGGCCTAGACCCGAAGACGCGCGAACGATACCCGCATGCTTTTTCCGGAGGCCAGCGCCAACGCATCGGCATTGCCCGCGCCATCACCCTCAACCCACGGATCATCGTCGCCGACGAGGCGACATCGGCGCTCGACGTATCCGTCCGCTCCCAGGTGCTCGACCTCCTGATGCGGCTGCAGGACAAGCTCGGCCTCGCCTATATCTTCATCAGCCACGACATCGGCGTCATCCGCTACATGTGCGACCGCGTGGGCGTGATGTACAAGGGCCGGCTTGTCGAAGTCGGCGATGCGGACAAGGTCTGCAACACGCCCGAGCACGCCTATACGCAAGCACTCATCTCCGCCATTCCCCGCCCAGATCCGCGTGATCGGGATCACTCGCGCCGTTTCCGCTACGTCGAACCGGACGTGCTGAAAAACGGCAGTGCCGCGTGACAAGGATCGCGCCGATACCCCCTCATGTGCGGAGCTCCCTTCCGCACCATGACTGTTGCAATTGATAGAAGGACAGACAGATGAAGATCGACCGCATGCGGGTTTTCATGACCCGGGACAAGGACCGCCCCCGCGTTATCGTCGCACTCGACACGGATGATGGCCTGACGGGCTGGGGCGAATGCTACAATCACGGTCCCGATAAGGCCTTGCCACCCATTCTCGATTATCTCTACGGTTTCCTCTCCGGCCAGGACCCGACGCGCATCGACTATCTGGTGAACCTGCTGATCCAGCAAAGCCGTTTTCCGCCGGGCGCGCTCGGCCTTTCCGCCATCTCGGCGCTCGATCATTGCCTGTGGGATCTCTCCGCCAAGGCCGCGAATGTTCCGGTCTACAAGCTGCTCGGCGGCGCCGTGCGCGACCGCGTCAAGGTCTATGCCGGCGTCTATACCGCGCCGGATGCGCCCGCCGCCCGCGACGAATTCGATCGTCTCAACGCCGAATGGGGCTTCACCGCCTTCAAGCTCAGCCCCTGGCGCGTCGACATCCACGCCCATCGCTGGGGCAATGTCGTCAAGGCGTCGGCGGATTATTTCCGCTCGCTACGCGAGACCGTGCGCGACGACTACGAGATCGCCTTCGATGCGCATGCGCAGATTTTCGAGCCGGTCGCCGCAAGGCAGCTCGGCAATGCTTTGGCACCCTACGATCCGCTGTTTTATGAAGAACCGCTGCGTCCGGAGAATATCGACATGTGGGGCGACCTCAAGCAGGGGCTGAACTGCGTTCTCGCTACCGGGGAGTCGCTCTACAATCGCAACGAATTCCTGCGCCTGCTTCAGGTCAAGGGTGCCGACCTGATCCAGCCCGACATCTGTGTCGTCGGCGGCATCAGCGAAATGCGGCGTATCGCGACCCTTGCCGAAGCCTATTTCGTCGGCGTGGCGCCGCACAATCCGATGGGGCCGCTGGCAACCGCCGTCAACGTGCACTTCTCGGCCGCCACGCAGAACTTCCGCATCCTCGAATACCGCCTACCGAAGGGCCAAGCCTATGTCTATGGCGGCAAGGATATCGAAAAGCGACAGGGCGAAACGCGCTATGTCGTCGACCCCTATCTGCCGAAAGACGGCTATCTGGAGCTCAGGCCCGATAGGCCCGGCTGGGGTGTCGAGATGGATGAAAAGGCAATGGAAGAGGAAGGCTACATCCATTGGCAGCGCCGTGTCCCGAAACGCCCTGACGGCTCCTATGCCTTTGCCTAAGTGATCGGTTGGGCCGGCATGCTGCCTCGATGGCCACCATGCCGGCTCGGCTCGCACCTAAAGCGAGCCTGTAAAGATTGGATTCAGTCTTTTTTGGTAATTGTCCGTTAGCAATACGAGCTGGTGAACTCCCGACGGCATCGATTGTGCTGTCGATCCTTGTTTTGCGTGCGGGCTCCTATGCGTATTTCGGCTGTATCAGCAATCCTTCTCGCCGCCCTGGCATTGTCAGGTTGCTCCACCAGTTCCGGTGCGGACGACCTCGCAGCCGGTCTACCATCAGCCGAAACGACAAATTCCATTACTCGGGCGAGCGGCCCTGTCCCTTCGGTCAGTATCGGCGAGGTGATTGCGCAGGCGGAACAGCAGCAGGGCCTATATGCTGCGCCAGCGCCAGGCCCACGCCCGCAAGCGTTCCTGTCGGTGAGCAAGACGGAGAGCACCCCGCTTCCCGCGGAAAGGCCGGTGGCCTTGTTGATGCCCGCCAACCCCAGGATCAGCAGCATAGCGCCGCAAGCGCGTTCGCCGATCTATAGCCACCGTTTCCGCGACGCAAAACCCATCAATTTTGGCCCTTCTTCACCGAGAAAGCTCGCCGTTCACGGCGTCGACGTGTCTCGCTGGCAGGGCGAGATCGACTGGGGGACACTGCGAACGCAGGGCGCCAACTTCGTCTACATCAAAGCAACCGACGGCGGCGATCATCTCGACCCGATGTTTATGAAGAACTGGCGCAGAGCCAAGGAAGCCGGGCTGAAGCGCGGTGCCTATCACTTCTTCTACTGGTGCCGGACCGCAGGCGAACAGGCAGACTGGTTCATCCGCAACGTTCCGAGGGAAGCGGGCGCATTGCCGCCGGTGATCGACGTCGAGTGGAACGGCGAATCGAGCTGCAAGCAGCGCGTCTCGCGCGAGCGTGTCCTCGATAAGATGCAGGTCTTCATGGACAAGCTGGAGCGGTACTACGGCCAGCGTCCGATCATCTACACCGCGCCGGACTTCTATCGCGACAATCTGAGGGGCGCGTTTCTCAACTATCCCTTCTGGCTGCGCGCGGTGGCCGAACATCCGTCAAAGGTCTATCCGGGCCGCAAATGGCTGTTCTGGCAATATTCAGGCTCCGGCCTGTCACACGGCGTCGAAGGTCGCATTGACCTCAATGCCTTCCACGGCAGCGAGGAAGAATGGCACAAATGGGTAGCGACGAACTAAGCCAGGCAACCATCCGGTAGCGACGGACGACAGTCGAGCCAACCACCTCAATATTGCGTGAAATCGCCGGTTTCCGACTGCAACAACGTCAACGGATAGCGGGCCGGATGGTGCACGAGCGCCGTCATGTTCACCGGCCGATTGCGATCGTCGAAGGCGATCTGGTCGACGGTCAGAACAGCGGCTGGCGGCGTAAGCTCCAGGATAGCCGTTTCTTCATCGGTAGCGATGCGCGCGCTCAGCGTCGTCTGTCCACGCTTCGGATAAATCCGGTAGCGTTCGCGCAATTCCGCATAGAGAGAACGATTGGCAACGCCCCAGTCGAGATCCAGAAGGCCGGCGACGCGGCCGGCGGGAATCCAGTCGGTCTGGATGACCGCCGGTATATTGTCGATCAGACGTAATCTGGTCAGCACGACCACCTCCGCACCGGGCGCGAGGAACAGCGGGCGGCTTATGTCAAGCGGCGCACGAACGATGCTGGCTTCGATCAGGCGATGACCGGGATTGCGGCCGTTGGCCAAGGCGGTGCTGGTAAAACTCTTCAGAACCTGCAACTCGAAGCCGCCGCCGTGCTCGGTGACATAGAGCCCCTTGCCCGGCTGGCTTTGCACCACGCCCTGCTGGATTAATTCGCGGATCGCATGGCGGACCGTGATGCGGCTGACATTGTAGAGATCGACAAGCTCGCGCTCGGACGGCAGCTTGCCGCGCAAGGGAAGCTTGCCGTCGCGGATGGATGCCAGCAGGGCTTCGTAGACTTGCTTATGAAGCGGGCGCGGATCGCCTCGATCAACCATGTCTTGTGTTTCAATCAACGTTCCCTTGCTCTGGCGCGTGTTCAAATGCCGTTTCCCTCGCGACCTCATTCAGGCCTTCGCCATCTTTGACGCAAATCTCATGAAAGTCCATATTGACATGACTGGTCATAACCAGTCCTATTAACGTCAAGGAGCCGTAGAGTTCCGCACGATGCCGAAGCGTTATCACAATCAAGGGAACAGTTCATGTTTAAGAAAAGCCTTGCTGCCCTCTCGCTCTGCGCCGGCCTTTGGACGGTCTCGGCGCACGCCGAGACGATCTCCGTCTTCTGCGCCCCGACGGAATTCGAATTGTGCACCAACGTCGCCAATGCCTGGAAGGAGAAGACAGGCAACGAGGCGAAGATCAACAAGATGCCCGCGTTGCTGGACGATGCGATCCCGCTCTATCAGCAGCTGCTTGCGGCGAAATCGACCGATGTCGACGTCCTGTTTCTCGACGTCATCTGGCTCGGCATGTTCAAGAGCAACCTGCTCGACCTCAAGACGCTAGTCCCACAGGCCGATCAGGACAAGCATTTCGCCTCGACGCTCAATGCCGCGAAACTGGGCGGCAATCTCGTCGCCATGCCCGCCTATATGGATGTCGGGCTGATGTTCTACCGCAAGGATCTTCTGGAGAAATACGGCAAGCAGCCGCCCAAGACCTGGGATGAATTGGCGGCGACCGCCAAGGAAATTCAGGACAAGGAGCGCGCGACCGGCCACGGCGACATGTGGGGCTATGCCTGGCAGGCAAAGAGCTATGAAGGGCTGACCTGCGACGCCATCGAACTCATCGCCTCGAATGGCGGCGGCACGATCATTTCCGACGACGGCAAGGTGACGATCGACAATCCCCAGGCCGCCGAAGCGATCGGTAAGGCCAAGGGCTGGATAGGCTCGATCAGCCCGGATGGCGTGCTGAACTATGACGAGGAAGCATCACGAGCGATCTTCGAATCCGGCAACGCAGTCTTCCACCGCAACTGGCCCTATGTCTGGGGCACATCGCACCAGGCGGGAAGCGCCATCATCGACAAGGTCGGCGTCATGCCGCTGCCGGTCGGCAAGGAAGGCCAGAAGTCCAGCGGTTGCCTGGGGCCGATGTATTACGGTGTGTCGAAATACTCCGCCAAGCCGAAGGTCGCCGCCGACTTCGTCAACTTCATCACCGGCCCCGACATGCAGAAGATGCGGGCGCTCAAGGATGCGGTCAATCCGTCCATCCCGGCGCTCTATAGCGATCCCGAGATCCTGGCCAAGATCCCCTTCCTCAAGGACAACCAGCAGGCCTTCGCCGACAGCGCCGTGCGCCCGTCGGGCTACACCGGCACCAGCTACAACCGGGTGTCGCAGGCCTTCTATCGCACCGTCCATGACATGCTGTCCGGTGGCGCCGACATCAAACCGGGCCTGACGTCGCTTGCAGGCCGACTTGAAAAACTCAAGGAAAGCCGCTGACACCAGCTTGAGCACCGGCGGGAAGATCTGTTTTCCCGCCCGCCAAACGCGCCGCTGTCTCGCCGCCACCTGGAGGTGGCGAGCCTTCCATGATCATAAGGCCCGGGTGTAAAATGGCATCGGTTTCGCTTGAATCCGTTTCGAAGAACTTTGGTACGCATAGCGTCATTCAAGACGTCAACCTCCAGATCAACGACGGCGAATTCGTCGTCTTCGTCGGTCCTTCCGGCTGCGGCAAGTCGACGCTTCTGCGTATCGTCGCCGGGCTCATCTCGGCATCGAAGGGCGTGGTCAGTATCGGGGGCGACGACGTCACCGATGTGCCCGCCTCCAGGCGCGGCGTAGCCTTCGTCTTTCAGTCCTACGCGCTCTATCCGCATATGAGCGTTGCGCGCAACATCGGCTTTGCCCTGGAAACCCTGGGCATGGGTCGCGAGGCGATCCGGCAGAAAGTGTCGTCGGTCGCGCGCATGCTGAAGGTCGATCATCTGCTCGAGCGCCGGCCGCGAGAACTGTCCGGCGGCCAGCGCCAGCGTGTGGCGATCGGCCGGGCGCTGGTGCGCCAGCCGGAGATATTCCTTTTCGACGAGCCGCTTTCCAACCTCGATTCCGACTTGCGGATGGAAATGCGTATGGAGATCGCCAAGCTCCATGACGATCTCAAGACGACGATGATCTATGTGACGCATGATCAGTCGGAGGCCATGACGCTCGCAGACAGGATCGTCGTTCTCAACCATGGCCGTATCGAGCAGATCGGAACGCCGCAAGAGCTTTATCACGCGCCGGACAATCGCTTCGTGGCGGGATTTATCGGCAGTCCGCGCATGAATTTTCTGCCCGTCGCGATGCGTCAGGCGGCGGGTGCCGACCGGATCGAAGGCCCCGGCGGCCTTTCCATCGGCGCGGCGGTAGAAGCATCGGCCGAGCCCGTCGCCGCGATCGGTATCCGGCCGGAAGCGCTGCGCCTCGTCGACGCGCTTGAGGGTCGCATCGTCGGCACGCTGGAGCGTGTCGAGGATCTGGGGCACGAGCATTTCGGCTATTGCCGCATCGCGGACGATGTCATCTGGGTGATCCGGCTTGCGACAGCACCTGCGCAGCATCTCATCGGCAAGCCGGTCGGATTGGATTTTTCCGACACGGCGATGTTTGTCTTCGATGCCGAGGGCAAGCGCCTGGCGCTGGATAGTCCGGAGGCAACCGATCGATGAGTGCTCGACTTGCCCGCCGGGATCACCGGGCCGCATGGCTGTTTCTCATTCCCATCATCGTGGTGATGCTGGTCGTCGCCCTCTGGCCGCTCGCCCGCACCTTCTTCTTCGCCTTCACCGACGCTTACCTCGACAATCCCTCCGCCTATTCCATGATCGGCTTCGATAATTTCATCGAGGTCATCCAGGATCATGGCTGGTGGGTTGCCGTTAAAAACACCCTCGTCTTCACGGTGATTTCCGTTGCGATCGAAACGGTTCTCGGCATCGCCATCGCGCTTCTCGTCAACGAGGCGATTCCCGGCCGGGGGCTTGCCCGCGCCGCCATTCTCGTTCCCTGGGCGATCCCCGTCGTCGTTTCGACCAAGATTTGGGAATGGATGCTCAACGACCAGTTCGGCGTGATCAACAAGCTGCTCATAGAACTGGGCTTGATCGACCATGGCATTGCCTGGACGGCCAACAGCTCGCTCATCATGGGTGCCGTCATCTTCGTTGATGTCTGGATGACCACGCCCTTCATGGTGCTTCTGATCCTCGCCGGCCTGCAGCTGATCTCGCCGGAGATCTTCGAGGCAGCGGAGGTGGATGGCATTCCAGCCTGGAAACGCTTCTGGTCGATCACCCTACCGATGCTACGGCCGGCAATCGGCGTGGCAGTGCTGTTTCGCGTGCTCGATGCGCTCAGAATGTTCGACCTTGCCTATGTCATGGCCGCAAGCAACGAGAATGTCATGACCGTATCGATCTACGCCCGCGACAGGCTGATCAGTTTTCAGGAACTCGGCGTCGGTTCGGCCGCATCGACCTGGGTATTCCTGCTCGTGGCACTTGCCGCGATCATCATCATCGGGGTGCTTCGCCTCGACCGGGCAGCGGGGCACTGACGCAAATGGCAGACGCAATTACGCAAAGGTCCGGTATCGAAAGACCCCAGCGCAAATCGTCCTCCTATTATCGAATGAGACGACGGTGCGTCAGAGGCCTGCAGATCGTGGCCCTCCTGTTCGTGCTCTTCTACACGCTCTTTCCCTACTACTGGGCTTTCGTCTCCTCGACCAAGCAAGGTGCTGCGCTTTACCACTCGGCCCTTCTGCCGGCCTTCGATTTCACCTACTACCGGCAACTGATCGACAATCCGGTGTTCATGCGGTCCCTTTTGAATTCCGTCTATGTCGCTACGACAACGACCTTCCTGTCGCTTGTCATCGGGTTGAGCGCCGCCTATGCGCTCGGCCGGATCGACTTTCCGCAGCGGCGCGCGATGCTGATGATCGTGCTGATGGTCTCGATCTTCCCGCAGGTGGTCGTGCTGTCGGGCATGTTCGAACTGATCAACTGGTTGGGGCTCTTCAATCGCCCGAGCGCGCTGGTGCTGACCTATCTGCTGTCGACCGTGCCGTTCACCACCTGGATCCTGACGACCTTCATCCGCGAATTCCCGCGCGAGTTGGAGGAGGCGGCGATCATCGACGGCTGCTCGCATTTCCGGATTCTCATGAAGATTCTCCTGCCGCTGATGGGGCCGTCGCTTGCCAGCACCGGCATCCTCGCCTTCATCCTCGCCTGGAACGAATTCCTCTTCGCCCTCACCTTCACCCTCACCGACGAAAACCGCACCGTGCCGGTCGCCATCGGCCTGATTGCTGGCACCAGCCGCTTCGAATATCCCTTCGGGCAGATCATGGCAGCCTCGGTCACAGTGACGCTACCCCTCATCATCGTGGTCCTGCTCTTCCAGAGGCGGATCGTCGCCGGCTTGACGGCCGGTGCCGTAAAAGGCTGATGAGACAAAGGATCGACCGATGGACATGCTTGTTAAGCTCTACGAATTGAAGCCGGACCCGGCGCTGCAGAAGCGTATGGAGAGCGAGGGGATCGTCATCCGCCGCGTGCTGGCGCCGGAACTTGGCGCGCTGACCGCTTGGATCCAGCCGCTGTTCGGCGCGGGCTGGGCGGCGGAGGCGACGGCCGCCACCATGCGCCAGCCGCCGACCTGCTTTATCGCCGTCAAGGATGGCGTGCTGGTTGGCTTTGCCTGCCATGACGCCACCGCGAAGGGCTTCTTCGGGCCGACCGGCGTTGACCTGTCGATGCGCGGCAAAGGCATCGGCCAAGCTCTCCTTTTAGCGACACTTCTGGACATGCATGCCCAGGGTTACGCCTATGGCGTGATCGGCGGCGCCGGCCCGATGGAGTTCTATCGCCGGAGCGTCGGCGCGATCCAGATCGAAGGCTCAGTCCCCGGCATTTATCGCGGCATGCTGCCACTTGCCAATCCGAGCGAAGTGTCGAAATCCGACTGACATCGATGCCACCACGATTGGAAAAAAAATGAACGCCGCCTGGCGAAGGTCTCATCCAGGCGGCGTTGTTTCATACATGAGCCCTGAGAGGCGGAGTACGGATCGCTCCGCTTAGCTTCTCGGCTTCAGGTTTTCCGCATCATACAGCGGCTTGTAGCCGATGCTCACAACCTCGACCGGATAGGTCTCGCCGAAATATTCGACGTTCAGCTTGCGGCCTTCCTGGCAATAGGCCCAGGGAAGGTAGGCAAGCGCGATGTTCTTGCCGATCGTCGGGCCGAAGGCGATGGAGGTCGTGTAGGAACGGCGGCCGAGCTCATCGATCAGCACCTTGCCTGTTTCCGGGTCCATGACCGGGAGATTGCCGAGCGGATAGCGCTTGACGCCGCTTTTGTCGGTGTTCTCCGTCATGACCAGCGTGCAAAGCATGGCCGGCTGATGCTCGCGAGCCTTGTACTCCAGATGCTTTGCCTTGCCACGGAAGTCAGCTTCCTTGACCTTCGGACGGGCAAGATCCGCCTCGATCAGATTGTACTGCGTCAAGAGGTCTGCGTTCTGCAGGCGCAGACTCTTTTCCATGCGACGCGAATTCGCATAGGTCTCGACACCGAAGGCCATCACGCCGGTGGAGCGTAGAGCATCCCAGACGGCAAGGCCGTCCTCGTACTTCATGTGCAGTTCCCAGCCCTGCTCACCGACATAGGAGATGCGGAAGGCGGTAACGGTCTTGCCGCCGATCTCAATCTGCTTGATCGCCGCGAAGGGGAAGTTTTCCGCATCGAGCCCGGCTGGATCGGCCACCACCTTCTTCAGCGTCTCGCGGGCATTCGGCCCCCAGATGCCGACGGTGATGAACTTCTCGGTGACGTCGGTGATGGTGACGTCAAGTCCCCGGTCCTCGGCGACACGGCGCATATAGTGGAAATCGCGCGGGCCGGCATCGGCACCGTTGATCAACCGGCAGCGGTCGGCCATGCGGATGACGGTAAAGTCGGCGCGCACCATGCCCTCGTCGTCGAGGAAGTGGGTGTAGATACCCTTGCCGATATTGCCATCGCCGCCGATCTTTGCGGCGCAAAGCCATTCGAGCAGCTCGACATGATCAGGCCCCTCAATGTCGACCATGTGGAAATGCGAGAGATTGACGATACCGCAATCTTCGCTCATCGCCAGATGCTCGGCGTTGGAGACGCGCCAGAAGTGGCGGCTGTCCCACTCGTTCTGACGCACCGGCACGCGATCGCCATACTTCTCTAGCAGGTGCTCGTTCGCGGCATAACCATGCGCGCGCTCCCAGCCCCCGAGCTCCATGAAATAGCCGCCAAGCTCCTTCTCGCGCTCGTGGAAAGGCGAACGCTTGACGTTGCGGCCCGAGGCGTAGGGTTCGCGCGTA
This sequence comes from Rhizobium sp. GW821-FHT14E12, assembly GCF_058803745.1. Taxonomy (NCBI): domain Bacteria; kingdom Pseudomonadati; phylum Pseudomonadota; class Alphaproteobacteria; order Hyphomicrobiales; family Rhizobiaceae; genus Rhizobium; species Rhizobium sp. GW821-FHT14E12. The sequence continues at coordinate 721,067 of NZ_JBXAPH010000003.1, read as the reverse complement.
TGCACGGCCGGGAAGTAGATCTTCTGGGCGGCTTCGTAGCAGCGGCTCTCGATAAACTCTTCGGTCAGCTGGTGCGGATAGAAGCGCGCGTAGTCGATGCTGTTGTGGTCGATCTCGGTACGACCGTCGGTCATCCAGTCCGCGATGAGCTTGCCGTAGCCCGGACCGTCCTTCACCCAGATGGCGACGCAGTACCAGAGGCCGCGCACCTTCTGGCTTTCGCCACAGGACGGACCGCCGGCGGCGGAAACCTGCAGCAGGCCGTTGAAGGAATGGCCCTCATTATAGCCGAGCTCGCCGAGGATCGGCGTCAGTTCCATGGCGCGCTCGAGCGGCTCGATGATCTGTTCCATCTCAAGGTCGCGCTGCGACGGCGACAGACGGGCCTCGTGCTTTTCAAGAATGTCGCGCGGGTGGCAGAGGCGAGGATTGGTGGTCTCGTAATAACCCCACTCGATCTGGCCGCCTTCCGTCGTCTTCGGATCGCCGGTGTCGCGCATATAGGCGGAATTGCCCTGGTCTCTGAGCAGCGGAAAGCCGATGTCCTTACCCGTACCTTCGAACTCATTATAAGGACCGAAGAAGGTGAGCGGATGATCCACCGGCATGACCGGCAGGTCTTCGCCAACCATCTCGGCGATCAGGCGGCCCCAGATGCCGGCACAGACGATGACATGGTCCGCCATGATCGTACCGCGATGCGTGACCACCCCCTTGATGCGGCCACCCTCGACGATCAACGACTGCGCGGGCGTGTTGCCAAATACCTTCAGCTTGCCGGACTTCTCGGCCGCATCCACCAGCTTGCCGGCGACGGTCTGCGAGCGCGGGACGACGAGGCCGGCATCCGGATCGAACATACCGCCCTGCACCTGATCTTCCTCGATCAGCGGGAACATTTCCTTGATCTCGGAAGGGGTGACGAGCCGAACATTGGTACCGAAGGCCTTACCGGAGGAAGCCTTGCGCCTGATCTCTTCCATCCAGGTGTCGTCACCCGTGCGGGCAACCTCAAGACCGCCAATGCGGGCGTAGTGTCCCATCTTCTCGAAAAAATCGATCGAATACTGCGTGGTCCAGACCGAGAGATAGTCGTGGCTGGTGGTGTAACAGAAATCGGAAGCATGCGCCGTCGAGCCGATATCGGTCGGGATGCCGGACTTATCGATACCGACGATATCGTCCCATCCGCGCTCAATCAGATGATGCGCGATCGATGCGCCAACGATACCGCCGAGGCCGATGATGACGACCTTGGCCTTCTGGGGAAACTCTGCCATTGCTTGCGACTCCGAACTTTGGATTTGCCGAGACCTTAGCGCGAGCGGCGACGTCATCGGTGCTTTTCTGCGACATTATCAAAATGCATCACGACCAGCCCACGGGTATATGGCCGCAAAAGATTTTCAAGTTCTGACATCAGATGTCGAATAGCGATAGATCGTCTGAGCACGTCGGGTTCGACCCTGACAGATGCGAATCGGTTTGCCGAGCGAACGACGCTCCAGTCTTCAATTGGCAAAGCCGAAGCAAAAAGGCTCCTCATCCGCTCCAACCGAGTCGCAACACTATAGTTTATATTTTGTTAACTTTTTCACGAAAGCGAAACACATATAGTCCGGTAATTCTCCAATAAATATTATTTTACTGCGGAAAATCTCCGACTTCCAAAGAAAAGAACTCAATATCTTTTTGCCTTGTTGCCATCATGATCCATATATGATTAATTTAGGATATTAGCAGGTTCGTGGGGAAGCTGCGGAGGGGACTACACATGTTGAAAGCGCTACGCGGTGCCTTACTCGTCGGTGCTGCAATCTTCATCACAGAGGCACCCGTCATGGCTGCCACCGCGTCCGGCAATATGACGGTTCGCATCGTCATCCAGGCAGAGTGCAAGGTCCAGAGCGCCAGCGATCTCGATTTCGGCACCAAGGGCGTCCTCGACGCCACAAACGACCAGACCAGCTCCATCGGTGTTCAATGCACGACGGGGCAGACCTACAATGTCGGCTTGAGTGCCGGTGCGGGGGCTAGCGCGACAACGGCCGTTCGCCAAATGACCGGCCCGGCATCGGCGACGGTCAACTACTCTATCTACCGCGACAGCGGACACACCCTTCTTTGGGGCGTGACGGTCGGGACGGATACGGTCGCAGGCACGGGTAACGGCAACGTACAGAACATCCCGGTCTATGGACGGGTCCCGGCGCAAACCACACCGGCCGCCGGCACCTATACCGACACGGTGGCGATTACCGTCACCTACTGAATTCATTGCTAGGAGGCTGCTATGCAACGCATGTTTACATGCCTTGCCACGACGGCGCTTGTTCTTTTGAACGCTTGCCTTGGAAACGCCGCCTCCCTGCGCGCGGCGCCCACCAATCTTGAACTCATCGCGCCTGACAGCACCGGGGTGCTCAACCTGACCAATGACGGCGACCATCCCATCAATGTGCAGGTACGTGTGTTCAAGTGGAGCCAGACAGGCGGCGTCGAAAAGCTGGAACCGACAACAAACGTCGTGGCCAGCCCGCCGGCGACCAAGATGGCGCCGAATGCAGGCTATACGGTCAGGGTGATCAGAACGACCAAGGCGCCGGTGCGAACCGAGGAGACCTATCGCGTCATCGTTGATGAGCTACCGGATCCCTCCCGCGCAAAAGCCGGCACCGTGACCCTGATCGTGCGCCACTCCATCCCCGTCTTTTTCAAGAATGCCGATGCCAAGGCGGCCGATGTCACCTGGAATTTGAGCCGGCAGGGCGACAGCCTTTTCCTGACCGGCAAGAACAACGGCGGCAGTCGTTTTCGTCTATCGAACGTCACCCTCAAGCAAGGAGCCACGAAAATCGGCAGTCGAAACGGCCTCGTCGGGTACGTCCTTGGCGGCACAACAATGCAATGGCCGATCGGGAGCGCAAAATCCCTTTCCGGCGGCGCAGTAACCCTACAAGGCCAGAGTGATCTTGGGCCGTTCAATGCCAACATCGCAATCACGAAGCGCTAGCCTCTGGATCGCCATTGCATGCTCCATTTTCTGCGTTTCCGCGCCGCGCGCGCAAGAAGTGCCCAACGAGCCGACGACGGCCAATACCGGTGACATGCCTGCCGACGCACAGGATCTTTTTCTTGAGGTGTTCATCAACGATGCTTCGATGAAGATGATTGGCAACTTCAAGCAGCAGCCTGACGGCTCGCTCAAGGCAAGCGCCGGAGAGCTTCGCGAAGTCGGCATAAAGCCCCCGGCAGGCGCTGCCGACGACGAGTTGATTGAGCTCGACAAGCTGCCTGGCCTGTCCTACCGCGTCGATGCGCAAAACCAGCAAATCTACGTGACAACGACAAATAGCGGCCGTGCGGCGCGCGTCATCAATATCGGGAAAAATCAGAGGAATGGTATCCCGGAACCCCAATCCGGCTACGGAAGCGTGCTCAATTACTCCCTTTTTGCCAGTTCCAACAGCCTGAGCAACAGCGATGCCGGCCTGTTTCAGGGCATTTCCGGCTCATTCGATGCCCGCATCTTCAGTCCCTATGGGGCGCTGAGCCAGTCGTTCATAGCCGGCTATTCCGACGGCAGCCTTGACGGCATAACCAGGCTCAATACGACCTGGAGCTACTCCGACCCCAAGAGGCTGATAACCTACCGGGTGGGCGACTTCACCACCGGAGGTCTTTCATGGACCCGCCCCGTCTATTTCGGCGGCATCCAGGCGCAGCGCAATTTCGCGCTGCGGTCCGATCTGGTGACGGAACCCTTGCCCGCATTCGAGGGAACGGCTGCGGTTCCCTCCACGCTCGAAATCTACACCCAGAACGTCAGATCCTATTCGGGCGACGTTCCCGCCGGTCCATACCAGGTCACCAACCTGCCGGTATTTTCCGGTGCCGGCGAGGCTCGCGTCGTACTGCGCGACAGTCTCGGGCGTGAGACGTCCGCGACACTGCCGTTCTATTCGTCAAACCGGCTCTTGCGTCAGGGCCTGTACGATTTCTCGGTCGAGGTCGGCGCTCCCCGCCGCAACTTCGGGATAGAATCCAGCGACTATGACGGCCGCATCATGGGCGTCGCCACGGCACGCTACGGAGTAACCGATTGGCTGACCTTGGAAAGCCATTTCGAGGGCGGCGCCAACCTGCTCAATGGCGGCATCGGCGCCGCCTTTCCCATCGGTGCCTGGGGTGTCGCATCGGCCGCCGTCGCCGGAAGCTCGAGCGGCAGCCGCTCAGGTGCATTGTTCAACGCCACGCTGGAAATGAGCTACAATGATTGGTCGATCTACACCCGCATGCAGCGCGCCTTCGACAATTACGACGACATAGCATCCGTTACGGCCGAGCCGACTTACAACGGCTCCGGTCAGTTCACCGTGCTCAGCGCCGGCGTGCCCCGCGCCATCGACCAGGTCACCTTAAGTGTTCCCACGCCACTGGATCTATCCAGCCTCAACCTTTCCTATACCAGATTTGAAAATGCCGATGGCCGGAAGAGCCAGATTGCCGGCCTCTCCTATAGCCAGACCTTCAAGCGGGCGAGCTTTTACGCCACGGCCTTCGCCGATCTCGACGACCGCAAGAGTTTCGGGATTTTCGCCGGCCTTTCCATCCCGTTCGGAAACAACATCTCCGCCAGCACCGGCATCGAAAGCGGCCCGGATGGTTTCAATGTCGTCGCCGATATTTCCAAGTCGGAGCAGCCGGAAGACGGCAGCATTGGCTGGCGCGCGCGGACCTCGGAAGGTAAAAACGCAAACCGGCAAGCGTCGATGAGCTATCGCGCGCCTTTCGCGCGTTTCGAGGCCGGCGTTCAGCAGTATGACGGGAATGTCCGCGCCACCGGCCAAATGGACGGCGCGATTGCCGTTGCCGGCGGTGATGTCTTTGCCTCGACCCGCATCGATGACGCCTTTGCCGTCGTCGATGTCGGCACGCCGGGGGTCGAGGTCCAGCAGCAGAACCGGCCGGTCGGCAAGACTAACAACAGCGGCCGTATCCTCGTGCCAAACCTCAATTCCTATGAACCGAATACCGTATCCATCGATCCGAAAAATCTTCCCGTCGATGCCGACGTGCCGGCGACGAAGGAGGTCGTGGTTCCGGCGGCCCGTAGCGGCGTCGTTGTAAAATTCGGCGTCTCCGAAACCCCGAAAGCTGCGCTGATAACCATCACCGACAAAAACGGGGCGCCTCTTCAAGCCGGCCTCAACGGCAAACTGCAAGCGACGGGCGAAGAGTTTGTCACCGGCTATGACGGCCAAGTCTATCTCCGCGGCCTGGGCGCGCGAAACGCAATCGACATTGCGCTCCAGGACGGCAGCACATGTCACGCCGAATTTCCCTACAAGCCTCAACCGGGCAAACAAATCGTCATCAATGACGTGAAATGTTTGTGAGCCAAGGATCAAGGAATGCTACGCGCAATCGGTTTCCTGCTTTTCTCGCTATTGCCTTCCCTGTGCCTTGCGCAAAGTTGCAGCTTCACAGCCACCGACATGAGCTTCGGTGCGGTCGATACTCTGACCGGCGGTCCGGTCAACTCGATGGCGACGATAAGCGTCAGCTGCACCGGAGAGCTTCTGACGTCGCGGCGTATCCTGATTTGCCCCGGCATTAACGCGGGCAGCGGCGGCGCGTCTTCGGCAGCGGCGCGTCAGATGCTGAATGGAACCCATACCCTGAATTATCAACTCTATTCCGATTCCGGGCGGAGCATCATATGGGGCTCGAATAACTGGGCTTACCCGGCCAAGCCACCCGCTTACGCCGTGAACCTGAACCTGCTTGGGTTCGTCAATAGCTCCACAACCCTCTATGGTACCGTGTTGGGCAGCCAGGGCGCAGCGGCGCCGGGGCCTTATCTCTCGACCTTTGCGACAGCCGACACCTATTTCATTTATCGCTACAGCGCCGACACCACTTGCGATGCACCCGCGGGAACGCTGACCGGCGTGTCCTTCAACGTTACCGCCAGCGTTGCCCCCAATTGTCTGATCAGCGTGGGGAATGTCGATTTCGGCACCAGGGGCGTCCTGAGCGCCAATATCGACGCCACAGGCTCGGTGACAGCGACCTGCACGGCTGGAACGACCTATACGATTTCCTTGGGCGGCGGCCTCGCGAATGCCGCGCCCACGGCGCGCAAAATGTCGAAGGCAGCGGAAACCGTGACCTATGGGCTCTACAAGGATATGAACCGATCGCAGCCCTGGGGCGATGCGACCACGCCGGGCAGCACGGTGGCGGGCACCGGAACCGGCGCCGCCCAGGTCTTGACTGTCTATGGCCGCGTGCCTCCCCAGACCACACCAACGCCTGGAACCTATACCGATACGGTGGTCGTGACACTGACCTATTGATCAAAGACGGTTTCGCATCGTCGAAACGGCTTATCGTCGGTTCACCTGGCGGGCGATCGCCTCCGCCCCGTGACTGGCCCACGGTTTCGGCAGTTCGAGATTGGCGCGGAAGTCCCCGTCAAAATAGTCAGCGTCCAACAGCGAGCGTTTGCGCAGTTCCGGAAGGAGCCCGTTCAGCAGCAGGTCCTCCTGATCCGGATTACCGAGCCCGTGGAGCGAAATGACGTCGAGCACGCCTGCCCGGAAACGCTCCTCCAAGGCATCGGCAAGCTGCTCCGGGGTCCCGGCGACCGACCAATGACCCGTTTCCTGCGCCTGGATGATCAGCTCACGAAGGCTCAGCCCCTGCTGCGCATAACGACGGAAAATCTCGACGCGGCCGCGCCGGCGGTTGACGCTGTCGATCTCCGGCAGCAGGCTCTGGGGCAGCGGCTGATCAAGCGGCAGGTCCGATAGCTCGATATCGCCCCCCAGCATGTCGGCAAGCTTCAGCCGGCCCTTCTGATAGTCGATCTTTTCGTGCTTCTCGCGAAGGCGGCGTGCGACGTCAGCCTCGCTGTCACCAATAACGGAGTGGAAGGAATTCATCACCAGCGGCAGATCGCCGCCGCGACCGAAGCCGCGCGCCTGCCGTCTTAGTTCCGTGACGAAAGCAGTGGCAGCCTCCAGCGTCGGCTGCGACGTATAGACCACCTCGGCATAGCGGGCGCCCAACGTCACGCCCTCGGCGGACTGGCCCGCCTGAAACAGGACGGGCCGGCCTTGCGGTGGCGGCGGAACGTTCAACGGTCCTTGAACCTGAAAATGCTCGCCGCGATAGTCGATGCGGTGCAGCTTGGAAGGATCGACGCTGATCGATCCACTCAAGCCCCGCCGTGCAGCCTCCGGATCGTTGGCATCGAAAAGCGCATTGACCACCTCAATAAATTCCGTAGCGCGCGCGTAGCGCTTTGCCGGATCCGGCAGCGTGTCGCCCCCGAAATTCTCCTCGCCGACGGAAGACGTCACTGCGTTCCACGCCGCTCGGCCGCCGCTTGCGTGATCCAGCGTTCCGATCAGACGAGCGAGATTATAGGGATGATGGTAGGTGGTCGATACCGTCGCTATCAGGCCGATATGCGATGTCACCTGACTGAGCGCGGCCAGCGCCACGATGGGTTCCTGCGTCCCCGTTGTACCGGAAAGGCCGTCGGGATCGGCATGAAGAAGATCGGCCGTGAACAGACCGGTTATCTTTTCCGCTTCCGCTTTGCGCGCAAGCTCGGCGGACCGCCGTGCACCGGCCACTGGGCTCTCATCATTGGACGCAAACGCAAAATTGCCGGCGCCAACCAGCGTCTTCAGGCGGCGGGGACGGGCGATAGTCATACGGGGACTCCTGATTTTTTCAATGGCGGTGCGGATCTCGCCTGCGCCTAGCTGGCGCTCGCGAGCTCTTCTTTCGTGGTCGCGGCATAACGATTGACTGGAAAAGGCAATCCGAGATGTTCGCGCAGGGTTTCGCCTTCGTAGTCATGGCGGAACAGGCCGCGCGCCTGCAGGATCGGGATCACGCGATCGACGAAATCGTCGAAGGCGGTCGGCGTTCCTCCCCTGACGATGAAGCCGTCGGTGGCGCCGGCCTCGAACCATTGCTGCAATCCGTCGGCGACCGTCTCGGCGGTGCCGATGAAGCTCGGAAGCGGCGTTGCCGCCTGCAGGGCGACTTGGCGCAAGGTGAGGCCGCGCTCGCGCGCATTGCTCTTGATGGTATCGGTTGTGCTGCGGAAACTGTTCTGGCCGAGATCGCCGATATCCGGGAACGGCGCGTCCAGCGGATATTGCGAGAAATCGTGATGCTCGAAATAGCGCCCGAGATAATCGAGCGCATTTTCGATCGTCACCAATTCAGCCGTTTCCCAATATTTGCGCTCGGCATCCTCGGCACTATCGCCGACGATGATGCTGATGCCTTGGAAGAGCAGCAGATCGTCCTCACTACGACCGTTCTCGACGAGCTGCCGCTTGACGTCCAGGTAGAACTCGCGCGCCAACTCGATCGTCTCCTGCCTTGTATAGATCGCATCTGCCTCACCGGCAGCCAGCTTCTTGCCGTCCTCCGAAGCGCCGGCCTGGAACAGGATGGGGCGGCCCTGCCTCGACCGGCCTACGTTCAACGGGCCTTCGACTGAGAAATACTCGCCCTTGTGATGGAGCGTATGAAGCTTGTCCGGATCGAAGAAGACGCCGGTTTCCTTGTCGCGCACGAAGGCATCGTCTTCCCAGGAATCCCAGAGACCCTTGGTCACTTGCAGGAACTCCGTCGCGATGTGATAGCGCTTGCCGTGCTCCGGATGCTCCGCCCGCGAGAAATTCTTGGCCGAGCCTTCGAGCGGTGATGTCACCACATTCCATCCGGCGCGGCCGTCGCTCAGATGATCCAGGCTGGAGAATTGACGCGCGACCGTGAAGGGATCGCTGTAGGAGGTCGAAAGCGTGCCGACGAGGCCGATGCGCGATGTGGTCGAGGCGAGGCTCGACAGGAGGGTGATCGGCTCGAAACGGTTGAGGAAATGCGGAATGGACTTGTGATTGATGTAGAGCCCGTCGGCGATGAACAGGAAATCGATCTTGCCCTCTTCCGCCTTTTTGGCGAGCGCCTTGCAATAATCGAAATTGATGCTGGCATCCGCAATCGCATCCTTGTGGCGCCAGGCGGACATATTGCCGGACGCCCCCTGGATGATGGCACCGAGCCTGATCTGCCGCTTGTTCGTCTTGTCACTCATCGTCACGTTCCTTGATGGTCGTCAATGTCGCAAGCCGCTTGCCGCGTTGTTGCGGCGAGCAATTCACGCCAGGGTGGGAATGGCCTCCAAGAGGGCCTGAGTGTAGCTGTGCCGCGGCGTCGAAAAGACCGTGCCGACATCGCCTGTCTCGACAATCCGCCCTTCCTTCATCACGACGACACGGTCGGTCAGATGATGGACGACGCCGAGATCGTGCGAGATGAACAAGAGCGACGTGCCGGAGGCTGCCTGAAGCTCGGCGAGCAGATCGAGGATCTGCGCCTGGATGGAAACATCGAGCGCGCTGACCGGCTCGTCGGCAACCAGCAATTTCGGACGTGGAGCAAAGGCGCGGGCAATCGCGACCCTTTGCCTTTGGCCGCCGGAAAGCTCGCGCGGGTAGCGGCCAAGGAAACTGGTCCCCAGCCGCACCGCATCAAGAATCTCGATGACCCGCGCCTTGCGTTCGGCACCGAAGACGCCGACGGAATCCAGGCTTTCGCCAACGATCTTCTCGACCGTGTATCGTGGATCAAAAGAGCTCAGCGCGTCCTGTGCGATCAGCTGGATGCCGGCGCGCTGAGCCCGGCGCTGTGCCTCGGTCAGCCCGCTCCAGGGCCGCCCGTCGATGAGGACCCTTCCGGCATCAGCGGCAACGAGGCCGAGGATGATTCGCGCGACGGTCGTCTTTCCCGACCCGGATTCGCCGACGATGCCGAGGGCTTCGCCTGCGGCCAGTCTGAAGGAGACGTCGTTGACGACGTGGGATGCCGACGCGCCGCTGCCATAGCGTTTCGACAGGTGTTCGGCGACAAGCATGCTTCGCCGCACATCAATCTGCTTCACGGGAAGAGGAATTCTTAACCGTTCGGCACCCTTTGCCTGCGCCGACACCTTTGTCAGGCCCTCTGCTTGCAACTTGCCGGCCTCGTCGCTCGCCGGCGCCAGCCGATAGCCACGGGAATGTGCCGAAGGAATCGCATCGAGCAACTGGCGCGTATAGGGGTGGCGCGGTGCGGAGAGGATCTCCTGCGTGCGCCCTTCCTCCACGACCTCGCCATTGCGCATGACCAGCACCCGGTCCGCCAGCCGCGAGACGACTGCCAAGTCATGGCTGATCAGCAGCAGCGTATTGCCGGCGCGCCGGCGCTCCGCCAGGAGGTCGAGGATTTGCTTCTGCACGGTCGCGTCGAGCGCCGTCGTCGGCTCATCGGCAATGACAAGGGCCGGCTGCCGGGCAATCGCGGTGGCGATCAGGGCGCGCTGGCGCAGCCCGCCGGAAAGCTGATGCGGATATTGCGGCAGGCGTCGTTCCGGATCTCCAATGCCGACGGAGCGCAGCAGCGCCATGCTGTCGTCCCGCAGTTCGCGACGGCGCAGCAGGCTGCGGTTTCCGATCGCGTCCGACAATTGCTGAGAGATGCGGCGCAGCGGATCCAGCGACACCAGCGCATCCTGCAGCACGAAGCCGACCTTTTGCCCTCTCAGGCGCCGCCAGTCTCGCTCGCGAAAATCGAGTACGCTCTCGCCGTCAACATTGAAGACATCGGCGGTCACCGTCGCGCCGGGACCGCTCAATCCGACGAGCGAGCGGGCGGTCACGGACTTGCCGGAACCGGACTCACCCACCAGCGCCACCGATTCCCCGCGATGGATGGTCAGGTCGAGACCGCGGACGACGACATTCGCATCCTCTGCGCCCGGGAAGGCGATGCTCAGGTTGCGGACGTGAACAAGCGAGGTCATGCACGCCTCCTGCCTTCGAAAGCTGCCTGCCATTGGCGCCCGAGGACGCTGACGGAGATGACCGTGAGCGTGATCACGACGCCCGGCCAGACACCGATCCACCAGGCGACGCGCAAATAGTTGCGGCCCTCCGCCAGCATGGCGCCCCATTCGGGCGTCGGCGGTTGCGGCCCCATACCGAGGAAGCTCAGGCCGGCGGCGCTGATGATCGCGGTGCCGAGGCCGATGGTGGCGAGGATCGGTACCTGGGCGATCGCATGCGGCAGGACATGCCGCAGGATGAGCACAGCCGGCGCAAGACCGAATGTCCGCGCCTGTTCGACATAGCCGGATTCGGCGATGACGAAGGTTTGGGCACGTACCACTCTGGCAAAGCGCGGAATGGAGGCGACGCCGAGGGCAAAGATGAGGTTGTAGGTGCCAGGGCCGGTAAAGGAAATCAGGACCAGCGCCAGCAGCAGATCAGGAAAGGCGGAGACGACGTCGAGAAAGCGGGTGATCGCTTCGTCGACGAGCCCTCGCGCCAACCCGGCGGCAAGCCCCAGGATCGATCCCACGGTCGCGGCGATTACCACGGCGCTGACGCCGATCAGGATGGAATAGCGCGCGCCATGGACGACGCGGGAAAAGACATCGCGGCCAAGCTGGTCCGTGCCGAACCAATGAGTTGCGTCCGGCGGCAATTGCGCCTGGAGCGGATCGGCGGCAATCGGATTATAAGAACTCAAGAGATGCGGCCAGGTCACTCCGAGAGCGACCAGCAGGAGGAAGGCTGCCGCGGCCAGAAGGCCGGGACGGGCAACGGCAACCCCAAGGATGCGCCGGAGATTGAGACCGGCGGCGGGCGAGATTGTTGTCGTGAGGCTCATGTCGGATCTCTCACGCACGCGACCGCAGACGCGGATCGAGAAACAGATAAAGCACATCGACCAGCGTGCTGAGCACGACGTAGATGAAGGCGGACAGGATCGCGACCGCCAGCACCACCGGCAGGTCCTTGCCGAGCACGGCATCGACAGTGACCTTGCCGAGGCCGGGGCGTCCGAACACCTGCTCGGTGATGACGGCGCCGGACAGGAGACCGCCGACGAGCCAGCCCGTCAGCGTCACCGCCGGCAGCGCAGCATGTCGTAACCCGTGACGCAGCCGCAGGGTGAGACTGCTTGCTCCCCAACTGCGCACGGTGAGTGCAAAGGGTTCCTCGAGCGCCCGCTCCAACCCTTCGCGCAGCACCTGGCCGATCACCGCACCGAGCGACAGGCCCAAAGCGAGAGCCGGCAGCACGAGAGCCGAGAACGTCCGATCGCCGGCGACCGGAAAGAGCTTGAGCGTGAAGGAAAAGACGAAGAGCAGGACGATGCCGAGCCAGAAGGATGGTGTCGAGATCAGCACGAGTTCCATGCCGCCGGCAATGCGTCGGGGCCAGCGTCGGCCGGCAGTGGCGACCGCGCTCACCACGGCGAAGACGATAGCAACGACCAAGGCTGCGGCTGTCAATTTTAACGTCGGTAGGAGCTGCGACAGGACAAGCGCCGAAACATCAGTCTGGAGAATATAGGAACGGCCGAAATCGCCGTGCAGGATGCGCCCGAGATAGGAAAGATATTGCGAGTATAGTGGCTGATCGAGGCCCCATTCGGCGCGGATCGCCGCCTCAACCGCCGGCGTGCGGATCCGCTCTCCGATCAGGAGATCGACGATATCGCCGGGCGCGATATGCAGGCTGACGAAGCTGAGCGTCACGGCCGCCCACAGCACGACGATGCCGGAGCCGACACGCCCAAGGATCTGCGATAGCAACGTACCGCGCGCCGGAAAGAGCCGCCGGGACACCCGGGAAACGGGCGCCTGACGGATGGCTGTCACATTCTCAACGTCCATATCTCTTGCTCCTTGGCCTTCCGCTGGGATGCGGAAGGCGGCTCGGGTTCAGATCGTCATTCGCTGCGCCAGATGTCGTAGGCGCTCTCGGGCAATTGCTTGAATGGACGGAAGCTGATGCCCTTCACGTAGGACGCGGCGGCGACCTGGTCTTCCGGTTCGTAAAGCGGCAGCACATAGGCCTGATCGACGATCGCGAAGCGCTGCAGCTTGGCGTAGAGAGCGAAGCGCTCCTTATCGTCGAGCGTCGAGGCGGCGGCTTTCAGCCAGGTGAGAAGCTCCGGCGCCGACACGCGGCTGTAGTTGATCGAGCCACCCTTATCGAGCGGCAGATAGTGATATTCGATATCGATCGCGTTCGTCGGCGTGTTGGAATTGGCGATCGAGCCGAAGATGCCGGTCTTGCGCCGGTCGGTATAAGTACCGGCGTCGACATAGTTGATCAGGAGGTCGATCCCGGCATTCTGCCGTGCCTGGGCCTGAAGAGCCTGCAGCAGCACATCACGCTGGTCGCGCACCGTCGCCTGTGCCTGCACCACCTCGATCGTCAGGCGCTTGCCGTCCTTGGTGCGAAAACCGTCGGCGTCGCGGGCCGTCCATCCGGCTTCATCAAGGAGGCTGTTGGCAAGCTTCGGATCGCTGCCATAGACGCCTTCGATGGTCTTGTCATAGAATTGCGTATCGATCGGCGAGGTAATGCCCCAGGCCCGGGTGCGCTCGCCACGATAGACCGACTTGAGCACGGCATCGACGTCGATGGCGGCAGCTAGCGCTTTGCGCACCTTGATATCCTGCGTCGGCCCGTAGGTGACGTTCAGGAACAGCGAATAGGGCGTGCCGGTATTCAAGGCGGTCTGATAGCTGAAGTCCGGATTGTCCTTGAACAGCCCGGCATCATTGCCGGAAATGCCCTCGATGACATCGACCTGACCGGAGGTCAGAGCGCCTGTCCGCACGGAGAATTCCGGCAGGAAGCGGTAGGTAACTTCGTCGAGATAGGCCGGCCCCTGATGGGACGCGGTCTTCGGCGGCCAGTTATAGGCCTTGTTCTTGACGAAGTGGATATCCTGGCCTTTGACGTAGCGCTCAAGGATGAATGGGCCGGTGCCGGCAATCTCCGTTCCACCGGACTTCAGCTGCGAGGACGCGAAGGCCTTTGGCGACAGGATTTCGAGGCTGGCGGCGAAATCGAGGAACGGCGCATAGACCTCACCCAGCGTCAGCTGGATGGTGTGATCGTCCACGGCCTTGGCATCGACTATCCTTGCGGCCTGTGCGGCACTGGCGCTGCCTGCCGAATAAGAGAGATCCTTGAGCCTGGTGAAATTGGTGACGACGGCAGCGGCATCGAGTTTCTCGCCATCGCTGAAGGTGACGCCATCGCGCAGCGTGAACGTATAGGTCTTGCTGTCATCGGAGATCTTGTAACCGGTGGCAAGCCAAGAGACGTATCCGCCGTCCGCCGTGCGGGCCAGCAAAGATTCGTAGACGTTGCGCAGCAGAAGCTTGGTCTTGTCTTGTCCATTGAGCTGCGGATTGAGCGTTGCCGGATCCGTCTCCACGCCCCAGACGAGCTTGCCGCCGCTGACAGGGTTCCCGTCCTGCGCATGCGCGGTGATGGGCAGCAGAACTGTTGCAAACGTGGCCGCCGTAACATTCAGGAAAGATCGTCGGGAAAACATATTGCGCATTATCTCCATGATGAAAGAAGAAAGCCGGATGCGGCTTCGTCTTCGGCTAAACTTCCAGCCAGATGTCGTAGGCATTTTCGGGCAGTTGCTTGAAGGGGCGGAACCCGACCCCGCGCACCCGTGTCGATGAGGCGATCTGGTCTTCCGGGACGTAGAGCGGCAGGCCATAAGCCTGCTCTATGATGGCGAAGCGCTGGAGGTCGGCGTAGGTGGCGAAACGTGCCTTGGCATCCAGCGTCGAGGCTGCCTTGTTCAGCCAGACCAGAACCTCAGGCGCCTCGGTCCGGCTGTAGTTGATCGAGCCGCCCTGGTCCGGCGGCAGGTAGTGGAAATAGATGGTGACCGCATTCCCCTGGTTCGTGGTGGAGTTGGGAATGGCACCGTATTTTCCGCTCTTCTGCCGCTCGCTATAAGTACCGGAATCAACATTGTTCAGAATGAGTTCGATACCCGCGCTCTGCCGTGCCTGGGCCTGCAATGCCTGCAACAGCACATCGCGCTGATCGCGCAGCGTCACCTGCGCCTGCACGATTTCGATCGACAGGCGCATACCGTCCATGGTGCGGAAGCCATCGGCATCGCGCGCCGTCCAGCCGGCCTCGTCGAGCAATTGATTGGCGCGCTTCGGATCGAAGCCGTAGCTGCCCTCGATGCTCGCGTCGTAGAAATCCTTGTCCGCCGGCGTCAGCACGCCCCAGGCGCGTGTGCGCTCGCGGCGATAGACGGAGTCGACAATCTGGCCGACATCCGTCGCGGCGATCACCGCCTTGCGCACCCTCACATCCCTAGTTGGGCCGTAGGTGGTGTTAAGATAGAGCGTATAGGGCGTGCCGGGATTGAGCGCGCTCTGGTAGGTAAAATCGGAATTGTCTTTGAAGAGAGCGGCGTCATTGCCGGAAATTCCCTCGATGACATCGACCTGCCCGGAGATGAGCGCGCCGGTGCGAACCGAGGATTCCGACAGGAAACGATAGGTCACTTCATCGAGATAGGCCGGCCCCTGATGCCCGGCACTTGCCGGCGCCCATTTGTAATCCGGATTTCGGACGAAATGGATCTCCTGACCCCTGACATAACGGTCGAGGATGAAAGGCCCGGTGCCGGCGATCTCCGGACCGCCGGACTTGATCTGCGTGGAGGCAAAGGCGCGCGGCGACAGGATATCGATGCTGGCCACGCCGTCGAGAAACGGCGCGTAGACCCGATCGAGCTTCAAGACGACAGTGTGCTGATCTGCCGCCTTGGCCTCAACGACATAGGAGAGATAGCCGGCGCTGATGCTGCCCGAATAGAGCGGCTCCTTCAGCTTGGTGAAATTCAGCACCGCGGCGGCGGCATCGAGCTTTTCGCCGTCGCTGAAGGTAACGTCGGCGCGCAGCTTGAACGTATAGGTCTTGCCGTCTTCGGAAATCTCGTAAGCGGACGCGAGCCAGGGGACATAGCCGCCGTCGGCGGTCCGCGCCAGCAGGGATTCATAGGCGTTGCGCAGCACGAGCTTGGCCTTGGCCTGGCCGTTGAGATGCGGGTTCAGCGTGTTCGGCTCGGTTTCGACGCCATAGACCAGCGAACCGCCCTTGACCGGAACCGCACTGCCTCCAGCCCACGCCGCTCGCGGACCGATGGTCGCCGTCAATGCGACGATGCCTACCGTCCCCATAAAGCCTCTTCTTGTTACCGCCATGCCCCAGTCCCCAATGCCCTTAATGTCGATTGCCGAATGAGATCGCGCTATTGTGCCTGCGCCAGCAGTTGCGGCTCGAAGCGCTTGTATTCGGCGACCTCCAGCGTTTCGTAGATGTCCGGATTGAGGATCTTGCGCAGAAGAACGATCTCCTCGTCGTCGTTCTTGGTATGCTTGTAGAAACCCTCATAGCCCCGGCGTTCGTAGATGCCGGCAAGCCATGGATGCCGGGTGGCGGTCGCGAGATAGACGGCAGGTGCCTTGATCTGGTCGCGTAGGAAGGTCAACTCCACATGATCGAGCAGAACACTGCCGATCGATTGCCGCTTGAAGTCCGGCGAGACGGCAAACCAGTGGATGAACGGATAGCTCGTCAGATGCGTTTCGCCCATCGGCCAGGGAAAGCGGACGGAAACCGTGGCGATGATCGCCGCATCACGCTCGACAACGAAAGTCGTATGCCGGCGAACC
The DNA here is from genome assembly GCF_058803745.1 of Rhizobium sp. GW821-FHT14E12. Classification (NCBI taxonomy): domain Bacteria; kingdom Pseudomonadati; phylum Pseudomonadota; class Alphaproteobacteria; order Hyphomicrobiales; family Rhizobiaceae; genus Rhizobium; species Rhizobium sp. GW821-FHT14E12. Next base: position 704,467 of record NZ_JBXAPH010000003.1, on the reverse strand, counting down.
TTCTCGCGAACCAGATCGACATCAGCCGTGGTCGCGGTGAACTGGATGTTCATCTCGCGCAATGGCTGATAGGCCGCCTGCAACAGGCGATGCAAAACCGGTGCGTCGTCGACCGTGGCGATACGAATGCTGTCACTCATCGTTGGGCGGCCTCCCGTGCCGCGCGGATTGCGCTGTTGCCGCCCTTGATCCAGCGGATCCAGCCGCCCGGTGGTTGGTTTGCCGTTGGAAAAGATGCGTCATGCGGCAACGGCGAGATGCGCTGCCGCCAGAAGGTCGAATGAAGCGAGACGCGCCCGCGCATCGACGACGGGGCAATCGAGAATAAATTCACTGATCCCATAGCGCCGGTGAAGCCGATCGAGTTCGCCATGGATATGCGCGGCCGTGCCACGGATGACACCCGGCATCTTTTCCTCGATTCGGTAGTCGGTCACGCCCGCCTGCCGGACATACTCTTCCGCCTGAGCAAGGCTGCCGACGGTGACGCTCTGGCCGTCCTTCACCTCCACCTTGAAGCGCCGCAAGTCACCCGCGAGACGCTCTGCCGCCGCATCGATCTCCGCGGCGATCACGCCGATGGCAAGCACGGGGACTTTGCCGCCGCTAGCGTCGCGATAGGTCGCCAGCACTTCGTCGAGCAAGGCTTCGTCGCCGTTCAGATGGCCCGCATAGACGAAGTCCCAACCATGGGTAGCCGCCAGTTCCGCGCTCTCGATGCTGGCGCCCAGCAGAAAGCGCTTCACCGGAGTGGCCGGCACCGGATAGGCTCGAAGGTCGGCCCCAGAATCTTCACCAGCCGCCTCATTACCAAGGAAGGCGCCGAGTTCGGCCAACTGCTTGGCGAATGTCGGCTTGCGCGCTGGATCATAGGCGCCCTGCAGCGCCCGCGTCGACAGCGGAAGCCCGCCGGGCGCTTTCCCGACACCGAGGTCGACGCGGCCTGGCGCCAGCGTCGCCAGGAGATTGAAGTTCTCGGCAACCTTGTAGGCACTGTAGTGCTGCAACATCACACCGCCGGAGCCTATCCTGATGCAGGATGTATGTGCGAGCAGGAAGGCGATCAGCACTTCCGGGGAAGAGCTCGCCAGCCGCGCATTGTTATGGTGTTCGGCCACCCAGAAACGGTGGAAGCCCCAGCGCTCGGCTCGCTGTGCCAGGGCAAGCGTCCTGGCCAATGCTGTACTCGCTTCCTCCTGTCCATCAATCGGACTTTTGTCGAGCAAACTCAACGCGTAACCCATCTAATCCGCCATCAAACATTTTCAATTATCTACTTAATCTATATGTTTAATGGTCTAAATTGCCGAGGAACGAAATTCCAATATGAGCAGGTGGCGAAGAATGTCTTTCGGCCTATCTGGCAGGAGCGCAGGCCAGCCCCGCTCACCGACCATTTGGTCGCCAGAGAGGTATTGATGGCGATCAGCGATGTCGGGTCAGGATAGTATGCTCAATTGAGCGTGCCGCCGCGGATCAGCGGCTCCCCAGCCGCCTCGCCTATATCCGGAATGCCAGACTTGCACCAACCCTCGTTGGAGGCGGAAAAACCTGGCGAACAATCATTTTACGGGCGTTGGCTCCCCGAGCGACAGCATGAGCCGGTTCGCCCAGTTGAAGAAGGCCGCCGCGTGGATGAGATCAGCAATCTCGAGATCGCTCAAGCCTTCCTCCCGCAGCTTACCTATATCAGCTGCTTCAAACGCCGCAGGCGTTTCAGTCAAGGCCGACGAGGCCGAAACGAGCGCATTCCAGCGGCTGCCAAGATCGGTTTCCGTTCCCTCATCCAGCAGGCGCTGCACATCCTCCGTGCGCTTCGAATGATGGGAAGCAAAGCGGGAATGCACGGAGGCGCAGAAGATACAGCCATTCGTCCGCGAAGCCGCCGTTGCGGCAAGCTCGCGATCGGCGCGCGGCAGGCCCGCCGCGACATTGTAGAAAATGTCCTTGTCCGTTTTCGTGCGCGCCTGCAAGATCTCGGGATCGCGCGCGAGCAGCATGAAATAGGGCGATTTTGAGCGGGATGCGTCGACCAGCCCCGCCCAATGGCGCTCGGTCAGCTCCACCTCAGTGAGCGGCTCCAGCCAGGGCGTCCAGCCGATTTCGGCCTGGGTAAAGACATTTGGACGGTTTTCGATCTCGGGATGAATGACGGTTTCGGTCATATCGGATTTACCTTCTGTTCGGCTAGGCTGACGCGGACTGCGCGATATCGGCTGCGAGAGCCTTCAGTCCCGTGACAACCCTGATTTGGAACGCCAGAAAGGCGACGATCTGCGAGAGCGTGACAACGCCAGTCGTCGTCCAACCCGCGTCCAGCAGTTTCTGCAAGGCTCCAGCATTCGCCTCGCGCGGGCGGAAAACGAGAAGATGGCTGTGTTCCAGCGCCGCGGCGAGCTTCTGCCCGAGAGCATCGTGGCTATCGCCGGACACCTCATAGACGAGGCCGGCGCGATCCTCGCTGGAAAGCGGGCCGGCCGGGTAACGACCGTATGGTCCGTGGGTGCGGCCTTTTTCCACTTCGACCCCAACGGCTGTGGCCAGCGCCTTGTCCGCCAGGCCGGAGGCATAGAAGCCGCTGATATCGGTCGCCGCGTGCAGGCCCGCAACGAAGACGGCAACCGCGAACCGCTCGTCTTGCGTGACATCGCCTTGATGGGCTGGTTCAAACAGTGCCTGATAGCTCTTCTGCGCGTTGAGGCGGGTTTCCGGCCTTTCGGCGCGCAGCCGGTCCAGCGGGGATCCGGCGGTAATTCCCACCAGAAGATCGATGACGTCAGTGGTCGGCGAAGTCATGGTCGAGGCCTTCTCTTCAAGTGTCGGTTTTCAGGCTTTGGTCGCGAAACGGCGTTCGCTTAAAGCCGGCGTCTGTGGTGTCCAGCCAAGGGCGGGTGCCACATGGGCGGCGATGAGTTCCAGGGATCGGAGAATATGCTCGTGCGGCGGATCGACGGAATGCACCTGGAAGACAAGGTCGGTCACCCGCGCAAGCGCGGTATCGGCCTGAAGCGATGAGATGACATCCTCCGGCGTGCCGACATGGACATCGAAGGCCTTGATCAGGTCGGCCGTCGTCTCGCCCCGGATCGTGAAGCCGCTCGCGGTAAAGCGCTCGACACTGCGCCTCAAGCCGATTTCGGCAAAATGCAGGGCCTCTTTTCGGCTGTCGGCCACGAAGAGGCTACGGGAGCCGAGAATGCGTGGGATACGCCCGTCCGGCAGTGCGGCGAGATAGGCGTCGATGATCGGATTTTGCAGATCCCAGAGCTCAGTATCCGGGGCCTCCGGTGGTCGCGGTTGCGTGCGCGACAGCATCAATCCGTCACCGGCAAGGCCTGCGCGCTCGCCGCCACCGACGGAAAATGTCGCCTGCCAGACCCGGTCGCGCAGATGCGGCGCTGTGGGATAGAGGCGATTGCCGCCTGCAAGTTCATGGCCGGCCCATGCGTCGCGAAGCAATGCCAGATGCTTGCCGTAGACCAGCCCGCGATCGGCACTCTCAAGACCGAATGGCAGGAAGGCTTGCGGCGTGCCGCCAGTGCCGACACCGACCTCCAACCGTCCATCGAGCAAAATATCGAGCACGGCGGTATCCTCGGCGACACGCACCGCGTCTTCCATCGGCAAGGTGATGACGCCCGTTCCAAGACGGATGCGGGATGTTCGCGAGGCCAGTCCCGCCAGAAAAACCAGAGGCGACGGTAAGCCGCCCTCCTCGCCATTGAAATGATGCTGCGCCACCCAGGCGCTATCGAAGCGCTGCGCCTCGGCATGGATGATCTGCTCGCTGACAAGCCTGTAGCGGGTCGCCACATCCACCTGATCGAGGACACGGCTGAAGAAACCCAGTCTTTTCGGTGATGCTGGCGTGCTCATGGGATCATCCTGCATTGCTGGGGGTAGGCTCGAGAAGCCGCGGAAATTTCTTGCCTGGAACGGCATCGATCAGCTCGCGCGTATAGGCGCTTTGCGGATTGCCGAAGACGTCGTCAATCGGGCCGCCCTCGACCAGCTTGCCATCGTTGAGGACGGAGACCGTGTCGGAGATCTGCCTGACCACAGCAAGATCATGCGAGACGAACAGGTAGGTCAGGCCCAGTTCGCGCTGAAGCTCGTCGAGAAGCGCCAGGATCTGTGCCTGAACAGTAACATCGAGCGCGGAGACGGCTTCGTCCAGCACAAGGATTTCCGGGCCGAGCACCAGCGCGCGGGCAATCGCAACGCGTTGGCGCTGACCGCCCGAAAGCGCATGCGGCCGCCGTTGCAGGACATCGGCCGGGAGCCCGACCTTTTCGATCGTCGCAGTCACCCTTGCCAACCGATCGGCCTGTGGCAGCCGCTCGAAATTCAACAACGGTTCCTCGACGATCCTCGCAATCGTCTGGCGCGGATCGAGCGAGCTGAAGGGGTTTTGATAGACCAGCTGGATCTTCTTGCGGAAAAGCCGCAGCGTCTCGCCGCGCAACGACAACAGATCGAGCCCGTCGATCACGACCTTGCCTGCTGTCGGCCGCTGAAAGGCGGAGACGATCCGTATGGCCGTGGTCTTGCCGGAACCGGATTCGCCGACGATCGCATGCGTGGTACCGCGCCGGACGCGGAAGGATAAACCATCCACGGCCCTGAAACTGCCCCCCTTGCCGCCGGGACCGAAATCCTGCACCAGCCCGTCGACGACGATAATGTCGTCAGCCGGCTTGGATATCGTGCTGTTCGGACGGGCGGTGGCGCGGGGCACGCGCGCGTTCAGGGACGGCGCATCCGCGAGCAGGCGACGCGTATAGGCGCTCTGCGGGTTTCGAACGATATCGACGGTGCGCCCCTGCTCCTGAATGCGGCCGTGCTGCAAGACGATGAGCCTGTCCGATCGGTCAGCGGCGACGCCGAGATCGTGCGTCACCAGCAGGATCGCGGTGCCATATTCCCGGCGCAGGTCATCGATGAGATCGAGAATGTGCTTCTGCACGGTGACATCAAGCGCACTTGTCGGTTCGTCGGCGATGATAAGGGAAGGCTTCAGCGCAATGGCAATCGCGATCAGCACCCGCTGCCGCATGCCGCCGGAAAGCTCGTGCGGATATTGTTTCGCGCGAAGCTGCGGCTGGTTGAGACCGACCCGCTCCAGAAGCTCGATCGCCTGCAGATAGGCGGCAGCCCCGGATGCCCTGCCATGAATGACGAGGATCTCGGCAACCTGATCGCCGATCGTCCTCACCGGATTGAGGGAACTGCCTGGATCCTGTGGAACGAGGCTGATGACCGATCCGCGAATGCCGTCCAGCCGCTTCTGCGGCCAGCCGGCAATATCCTGGCCATTCAACCGGATGCTACCCTGCTGCAGAAGCCCGCCCTCGGGCAGTAGGCCGATCAGCGCCTGGGCCGTCGAGCTCTTGCCGGAGCCGGATTCGCCCACCAGCGCCACGACTTCCCCAGCATTCACCTTGAAATCGATGCCATGAACGGCCGGACATGACCCGCTCCGGTCGCGATAGGCGATCGTCAGGCCGGACACCTCCAGAACGGGTACTACCGTTTCACCCGATGTGTTCGCTGCGGAAATCGTCATCGATCGACACTCCCGATTGCCCGGCTGATGCGGTTGATGGAGATGACGACCAGGACGACGACGACGCCGGGGGCAGCCGTCAGCCACCAGGCGGTCGCGATGTAATTGCGTCCCTCCGCAATCAGCAGACCCCATTCCGGCGTCGGCGGCGGCGCGCCGTAGCCGAGAAAGCCGAGTGTCGAGAGCTGAAGAATGGCCCAACCGGCTTGGATCGCCGCAAAAGCGATGACCGAGGTCAACGAGTTCGGCAGGATATGGCGCCACAGCACCTTGAAGAAGGTGCCGCCGCTACCGAACGCGGCTTCCACGTAATCGCTTCGCCGCACGGTCACGACTTCCGAGCGCACCAGCCGCGCGAACTTCGCAATCAGGGTGATGCCGACTGCGATCGCCGCATTGACCGTGCCAAAGCCGAGCAGGACGATGATGCTGAGCGACAGCAGCAGGTCTGGAATCGACAGCATGACGTCCACCAGCCGCATGATGGCCGTCTCCAGCCTTCCGCCGAGCGAGCCGGCGAGAACCCCCAGCGTCGTTCCGACGACAAGCGCAATGCCGACGGCAGCAAGCGCCCCTGACAGCGAATGCACCGATCCATAGACGATACGGGCATAAAGGTCGCGGCCCAGTGAATCCGTGCCGAGAAGATGCGCGGTGCTCGGCGGCCGCAAATGCTGCCCGGGCAGTCCCTGCACCGGATCATAGACAGTGAAAACGCCGGGCACGAGCGCCCATAGCACGACCAGGGTAAGCACCAGCCAAGCGAGAACAAGGCCCGGCTGAATGCGCAGCGAGATGCGGCGTGTCTCGGCCTGCCCTTCACCGCCGTCCAGCGGCACTACGGGCGCTCCACCGACCGGATCGGGGGCATCTGTATCGCGATGACGTTCAGCGGTTTCGAGGATCGTCATCGCGTCGCTCCCAGCTTCGCCTTGAGGCGTGGGTCGAGGATCGGATAGAGCAGATCGACGACGAGATTGATGGTGACGAAGGCTGTCGCCGCGATGACGACGATCGCTTGCAGCACGGCAACGTCCTGGCTATCCACGGCCTGCTTGGTGAGCCCGCCGATGCCGTTCAGGCCGAAGACCGTTTCGGTGACGACCGCGCTTGCGATCAACTGTCCTAACAACAATCCCGCAACCGTCAGAACCGGCAGGAGCGTGTTCTTGGCGACATGCCGCCAGAGAACCTGCATATGCGAAAGACCCTTGGCGCGCGCCACCGGCACGAAGGGACGCGTCAGGACCTCGTCGATATTCTTCAACAGGATCTGCGCAAGCGGCGCGGAAATCGGTACGGCCACCGTGAGGATTGGCAGGATCAATCCTTCCCAGGGTCCCGGATTGATCACCGGGACCAGCCGGAACCGAAACGAGAATATTTGGATGAACATGATACCGAGCCAGAAGGTCGGCACCGAAATGAAAAGCGAAGGCAGCGACTGGATGACGCCGCGTAGCCAGACAAGACGTGGGAGATTGGACAATACGGCGATAAGGACGGCGAGGATGGCGGCAACCAGAAAGCCGAAGCCTGCGAGCAACAGCGTCGATGGCAGATTGGTGGCGATCAGAGTGCTGACGGCGACGCCTGCCTGCAATGAATAGCCGAAATGACCGGTGAGGAAATTCCAGATCGTATGGACATATTGCTGCAGGATCGATCCGTCGGCGCCGTAGGCGGCCCTGATATCGGCAAGTTGTTCGGGGCTCAGCCCATAGTCCGGGCTCTGGAATTTTATCAGTATCGCATCGCCCGGCATGGATTGCAGCAACACGAAGGATATCGTGAATGCCGCCCAGAGAACCAGCAGCGACTGTCCGATCCGCGATAATATGTATTTGGTCATGCCGATTACCATGTCTTCAAGAAGCATCGGCCCGGCGAAATGCCGGGCCGAGCGCCATCGTCAATGTTCGGCGAGCCAGGTGCTGTAGAACGCCGGCCGGCCGACGGCCTCGAAAGCAATCCCCTTCACATAGGGCGCGCCGGCAAACACCTGCGGCTCCTCGAAGAAGGGAATGACATAGGCCTGATCCAGCAGATATTCCTGTGCTGCCTTCGCTGCCGCCAGGCGCTTGCTGTTGTCCGTCTCGGAGGCGACGGTCTCGAGGATGCCATTCAGCTTTTCGTCGAAGAAGGTGGCCTTTGGATTGAGGCCGCCCTTCTGCAACAGCGCATCGCGGTTCTTCGGATAGAACTGGCTCTTGATGACGTCGGGATCGGCGCGGCCGACTTCAGCGACGACCAGCGGCGTCTTTGCCGGATCGACATTGTCCGTCACCAGATTGCCGGACGTACCGGCAAGCACCTGCAGCTTGACGCCGATCTTGGCCCATTGCTGAGCAACGAGTTGCAGCACGGCTTTGTTCTGCGGCTGCGGCAGGGATTCATAGACGGCAAGCGCCAACGGCTTGCCGTCCTTCTGCCGCACGCCACCCGAACCCTTGGTCCAGCCAGCTTCGTCAAGGAGCTTTTCGGCAAGCACCGGATCGTAGCTGAGCTTCGAGGAGAGATCCGCATAACCGGCGGCCGCAGATGAGATGATCGACTTTGCCTGCGGATAATTCGCCGAAAACAGCGTTTCGACGATCTCTTTGTTATCCGTGGCATGCAGCAGCGCTTGCCGGACCTTGATGTCGGCGACGAGCGGATTGTCCGGCCGGAAGGCGACACTGTCGTTCACGCCGCGTGTCGGCGCGGCATAGATCGCGAAACTCTGGTCGCTCACCTGTTTTTCGTCATAGGCCTGGAGCTGACGAATGAAATCGGCCTGGCCGGAGAGCAGCGCTCCGATGCGGACGCTGTCTTCGCCGGTGATGATGTATTTGATGCCGTCAAGATAGGCCCGGCCCTGATGTTCGAGCTTGGCCGGACCCCAATTGTAGTCCATGCGGGCCTTCAGAGCGAGCTGCTTACCGAGCGTCTCGCTTTCGACGACGAAGGGGCCGGAACCGATGATCTTTGTCGCATCGCCGAACTGATCGAACGGCAGCGCCAACGTCTTCAAGGCAACGAGGCCGGAACCGATCACGGACGTGCCCTGCAGGAAGCCGGGTGACGACTTCTTGAAATAGAATTTCACGGTGTAGGGGTCTACGACTTCGCTGTGATCGTAGTTGTTGATGACCTCGGAGGCCGGCTGCTTCAGCTCTTTATTGCCAAGGCCGAAGGTATCGTAGTTCTTGGCGACGGCGCTGGCGTCAAGCGGTGTGCCATCGGAAAAGGTGACGCCCTTGCGGATCTTGAAGGTATATTCCGTCGCGCTGTCATTGACGGTCCAGGATTCGGCGATCCAAGGCTCAACCTGTAGCGTCTTGGGGTTCTGGTAGGTCAGCTTGTCGGTGATCTGGTTCAGGATCCCGCCGTTCGGATAGAAGCCCCCAGCCGGCGGATAAAGGTTCGTGTGGGCTTGCTGCTCCAGATAGATCAGCGTCCCACCCTGCACCGGCTTGTTATCGTCAGCCGCGAAAGTGGCCTGGGGAAGCGCAAAGGAGACGAACCCCAAAAGCGTCAATGTCTTCAAATTGCGTACGATTGTCATCTGATGCCTCGAACTGAAATGCATCCAGAGGGTATCGCACCCGCCAGTTCATTCAATATTGTTTATGGAATTACTATGCTATATTTGGGTTGCTGCGGAGAATGAACCTTCGGCCTGTCCCGGCCTCGGGCAATTCCCGTCCACGGCAACTGGATGTTGCATTGCGCGCCCCACCATTGGTGCGCTCGGACTTTTCACGCGGCCTTGAGCCTGCTTTCGACGAGACGGGCGAACAATGTCGCGCCGACCGGCAGAATGGCGTCGTCGACGATGAAGCCGGGATTGTGCGCCGGAACCGTGCCGGAATGGCCGAGCGTGAAGAAGGCTCCGGGCGCATGCAACAGAAAATCCGCGAAATCCTCGCTGCCCATCGCCCGCTTCGGCGCTGTGGAAACCCGCGTCGGCCCCAGAACCTCGCGGCCGATATCGGCGACGATATCGACATGTTCGGCATGGTTGGTGAGGACAGAAAAGATATCGCGGATGTCGATCTCGGCGGTCAGATCATGAGCAGCCGCGACATTCCGGGCGATAGTGGTGAGCCGCGAGCGGATCAACTCCCTGATCCCGTCGGAAAAGGCTCGGATCGTACCACCGACACTCGCCATCTCCGGGATGACGTTGTAGGCCGAGCCGGCCCCTATCTTGGTGACCGACAGAACCGCGGGCTCGGTCGGCGGGACGTTTCGGCTGACGATGGTCTGAAGCGCCTGGACAAGTTCGGTGATTGCCGGGATCGGATCGCGCCCGACATCGGGATGAGCCCCGTGCGCGCCCTTGCCCCTGAACGTCACGTCGAAGAAGTCGGCGCCGGCAAGCACCGTTCCGGCCGTCACATGCAGATGACCCGGTGCCAGAAAGGTCGCATTGTGGAGCCCATAGATCTCGTCGATGGGAAATCGATCGAACAGCCCATCTGCGATCATCGCACGAGCGCCGCCCAGGCCTTCCTCGGCGGGCTGAAAGATGAAGGTGACGGTGCCGGCGAAATCACGGGTCTCGGCAAGGTAACGCGCGGTCCCGAGAAGAATGGCGGTATGGGCGTCGTGGCCGCAGCCGTGAAAACGGTTTGGATAGATGGAAGCATAGGGCAAGCCGGTTTCTTCCGGCATCGGCAGCGCATCCATGTCGGCCCTGAGCCCCACTGACCGATTGCCCGGATGCCGCCCGGTCAGGCGCCCGACGACACCGGTCTTGCCGATACCGCGATGTACCTCGATGCCCCAGGACGCCAGCTTGTCGGCGACGATGCCGGAGGTCCTGACTTCCTCGAAGCCGATCTCCGGATGCGTATGAATGTCACGACGAATCGCAACGAGTTCAGGGACATAACCAGCAATGCGGTCGATGACCTTCGGCGCGGGAGCGTCGTTGGCGGTGGTGTTCGATTGTGTCATGGGAGCATCTCGGAATGGGAAAACAGGCACCGGATCGGAACAACCGGCGACCGCTACTTAAGCATCGAATGCATAAGCAATCTACAAAAATAGTAGATTATTTAGCGTGACGAAACAGACAGGACTCCTGAGATCGAGCTTTGACCATGGGCGGCGCTCACGGTCAGGCTTCCTTCGCCGTTCCTTCCGCAAAACCCCGCCGCCAGAAGGCGACGACAAGATGCCGCTCGCGTGGCAGCTTCCAAGTCCGCCGCGCGAGCTTGCGCAGCTCGACGAAGTCTCCGAATTCGCAGCCGGCCCAGAAATACGTATCCTCTCCCAGACTATCAACATCAAGGCGGCTCAGCGCCTCGGGCAGCAGGCCGGTCGTTCCCGCCGGTCGACCTTGCCGGTAGAGATAGTTGAGCTCGATGTTGTCGGTGCTGCGCAATTCATAACGGCAATCCGGATTGTCGATCTCGATGAACAACCTGGCGCGGACCGACGGCGGAACTTCCTCCAATATCCGCGCGATCGCCGGCAAGGCGGTATCATCGCCGCAGAGAACGAGCGACTGTGCCCCCGGGATCTCGCCACCGGCCGGCGCAAACAATCCGACAAGATCGCCCGACTGTGCATGCAGCGCAAAGGAGGCGCCGGGGCTGGCACCGTCTTCATGGTCGTGCAGGGCAAAATCGATCTCGACTTCGCCGCGCTCGCTATCCCGCGAGCGGATAGTATAGACACGCGACACGAGCCTGTCGTTTCCACCCGGCCAGACGATCCTGCCGTCGGCACCCAAGGCCGGCCATACCGGCGTCGATCCTCTCCGGGGAAACAGCAAACGAACATGCAGCCCATCGGCGGCAAAGCGGTTCAGCTCCGCCCCACTCAAACGCAGCCGTCGCATCTGCGGCGTTACGTTCTCCGCCGAAACCACCCTCATCTCGCGGAAAAACGGCGGCAGACTGCTCTCTGCTTCGCCATCGCCGGACCAGCGCACAGCATCAGAACCAGCAGACGAAGAGAAATATTCCGCCACGACCATCTTGATATAGCAAAGATCGATCTGGTCCTTTGCGGCCACGGTAATCGAGATTTCATCGACTTTCGCTGTGAGATCAGCGCGGCCATAGCGGGAAATGAGCGTTACTTTCCCACCCTCGGCCTCGACATTAGCGACATCGCGAAAGCGCTCGGCAAAATCTGCGACAAGCGCCCCCGCCCGGTCGCTCCTGATGATGGTGCTGGCTTGCAATTCGTTCTCCGGTTCTGTTGCTAGAGGCTATCCGCAGGTCGCACTATCGCAACCGCGTTGCCGTTGGCGCCACGCATCAGCAGGCCGATGGCCGGTACGGCGAGGACCGCGATGACGGCAGCCGTGGTGAAGAAGACGGCGTAGCCGAGATGTTCGGCAATCCAGCCAGCGCCAAGGCCGCCGGCCATGCTGATCAGACCATCGGCGCACTGGAAAAGCGTAAAATCGACCCCGGCCTGCTTCGGATCCGACCAGCCCATGAACTGGGAATAGAGCGCAACGAAGCCGACGGACATCACTCCAGACGAGCTGGCAATGGCAATCGGCATGATGAACACCCTCGGCAGACTGTCGTCGAGACTGAAGAGCGCCAGGCCCGCGAGGAGTGCAGCCTGCAGCAGGATGGCAAGGGTCAGCACCGTGGTGGCACCCCAGAGCCGCACCAGCAGGCCGCCCAAGAGCGCGCCGCTAAAGCCGACGACCATGCTGCCGATGCCGTTCAGGGCACCGATGGTGGCCAGATCGAAACCGCGATCGATCAGAAAGGGGCCGAGCATCGAGAGCCCCCATTTCTGTCCCGCCACGTAGATCGCGGCGATCATCAGGCCTTTCTGCACCTGGGGACGCTTGAGAGCCAGAAGCAGCGATGGCGCGTGCGGCCGCGTCTCGATTGTGCTGCGGGTCGCCGGCCCGAAGACGAACGGCACTCCTAGGATGATGACAAGGAACGCCAAGGCAAAGGCCGCGTAGCTCCAGCCTATGCTGTCCACCAGCACGAGAAACAGGCCGGCGCCGATCGCCGAGCCGAGATAGGAGCCGCCGACCTGCGCGGTGTTTCCCCAACCTTGATGTTCCTTGGCAAGCGTCTCGACCGCATAGCCGTCGCAGGCAATATCCACTGTGGATGTCACCAGCGCGACCAGCAGGAGCACGCACAGCACTGGCGCCAGCGGATAAGGGCCGGTCAGGCCGATGGCGCCGAGGCCGGCGGCGCACAGCAATCCGCCGGCAAATACGATCAGCCGGGACCGGTTACGCCCCTGCGCCGGCAGGCGGAAGCGCTCGACATAGGGCGACCAGAGAAATTTCAGCGCCCAGGGAATGACGGTGAGATAGAGCAAGCCGATCTGGTCCAGCGGCAGTCCCTGCGCGCGCAAGACCGCCGGCAGGCCAAGCATGGTCACACCGCCAATGACGCTTTGGGCGATATAGAGGCCCCCGACCGCGATAAAGACCGCGGCCGGAGACGGAGAGCGCAAAATGGATGGAACCGTTGTCATCAGAAGCGATACCGGACGCTGGCGACAACCTTGCGGCCTTCATCCCAGTAGCAAAAGCCCGTGGTGCAGACCTGCTTGACTTCGTTCAGGAGGTTCGTCGCATTGACCTGCAGCCGCACGCCCTCGAACGAGGGATTGATCTTGCCGAGATCATAGCGAAGTGAGGCATCGACGAAGGTGCGCGCCTTGTTGTCGAGAACCGGCGTGTGAACGTTGTCGCCGAAACTCGAGCCGACATAGCGAAGTCCAGCACCCATACCCAGCCCCTCCAGCGCACCGCTCTGCACCTCGTAATCGGCCCACAGCGAGAACATATGGTACGGCGAGGAATTGAGCGTATTGCCCTTGGTTTCCGAGGTCAGCTTGGTGATCTCAACGTCGTTATAGGAATAGGCGGCAATGAGGTTCAGGCCGTTGTCCAGCGACGCCGTTGCCTCAAGTTCGAAGCCACGGGATTTCAGGTCGAGCTGCCGCAGCAGATTGAGGCCGGAAGAGGTCTCGTAAACCGTGGCGTTCTCCTGATCGATATTGAACAGCGCGGCGGTGATGGACATGTTGCGGTCTGGGATCTGATATTTGACGCCGACTTCGATCTGCTTGCCGAGCGTGGGGTCTGCCTGCTGCGCAACGCTGTTGAAGGTCTGGATCACGCCCGGATTGGCAACGTAGGACGTGCCATAGCTGACATAGGGCATGACGTTCCATGGCGTGACGTAGCCGAGGCCGACGCGGAACGTCGTTTCGCTATCGTCGCGGGAATAACTCGTGCCGCCGGGCGTGTAATCGCTCTTGTGCCAGTCATGGCGAAGGCCGGCGGTAAAGCGCCAGGCATCATATTCGATCTGATCCTGCACATAGATGCCGAGCGAATTCTGCTTCTGGGTTTCGCTGTAGTTGATGTCCGGCATGTAGGAGTAGCTGTCGGTAAACAGGTCCGGACCGCTGCCCTGGCGCGAGGTGTATTTCATGTAGCTGTAGTCGACGCCGGTGATCAGCTGATGCTGGAGCGGTCCGGTGTCGAAATCGGTCTTCAGGTAGGTGTCGGTTGCAAGCCCGCTATTGTCCTCGCGGACGATGCCGGGATAATCAGCGAAGACCCACTCCTGCCTGGCGGAAATGTCGGAATAGCGCAGCTTGTGATAGAGCGTGACGGAATCGCTCAGCGCCTGCTCCAGTTCGTAGCCGATCCGCCATTGCTTCTGCTTGAAATCGTTGAAGCGGGCATCGCTGCCATACTCAGACGTCGCGCCGATCGATGTGCCTGCAAGCCCGTATTTGTTGATGTAACCCCAGGTCCCGCCGGTCGTGGAGTTCATGTATTCGCCGAGCAGCGTCAGCTTGGTGTCTTCGTCGGGCTGCCATGTAAGAGCCGGCGCGATATACTGCCTATCATCCTTGATCGCCGCGATCTGGTTGCGCCCGTCGCGCACCAGGCCGGTCACGCGATAGAGCAGCGTATTATCGTCGTTAACCGGGCCGGAGAAGTCGAAGGCGGATTGAAGCCGGCCATAGGAGCCGTACTGGACTTCGATCTCGCGCAGCTTTTCTTCCGTCGGCCGCTTGGAAATGATGTCGACGATGCCGCCGGAGCTGCTGGCACCATAGACGGAGGCCGAAGGACCGCGCAGCGTGGCAATGGCTTCGACACCGTAGGGTTCCAGCCGGAACAGGCCGTTGGGGCTAGCGATCTGACGCAGCCCATCGCGGAAGATACCGGTATAGGTCAGATCGATGCCGCGGACCTTAAACGCATCATATCGCGGCTCGGCGCCATACTGGCCGAGGCGCGCGCCGGGCGTATAGTTCAACGCCTCGGAGAGGTTTTGCGGCCGCAGATCCTGCAGCTGCTTTTGCGAGACCGTGGAAATGGACTGAGGCGTTTCGGCGATCGGGGTATCGGTCTTCGTCGCGGATCGGCCGGATTTTCCAACGTAGCCGTCCGTCTCGAGAACACCTTTGATGCCCTGGTCCTGGCCCTGGATGACCAGCGGCTCAAGTATGGTCGATCCATCCGCCGCAACACCGCCGGCCCGGGCCGACTGGTCGGCCCGGTCGTAGATGCGGACGGTGTTCGCGCCGGTGAAGCTGTAGACAAGTCCCGAACCGGCAAGCAATTGCGCGACCGCAGCCTTGGCCGGGAGATTTCCGCTCACGCCGCGCGTGGTTTTTCCAGCGGTGAGCGCGGTGGGATAGAGCAGCCGGATATTCGCCTGGCGCCCGAAGGCCAGAATGGCACTTTCCAGCGGCCCTGCCGGTATGGAGACGTTGACCGTCACCTGCCCGGCATTCGCCTCGGGTCTATTAGCTGTCTGCGCCAGGCCGGCGCCTGCAAATGCCGAAATGCCCGCAAAAACCGTCGCCGCGAACGCGCCGCGTCTCACTTTCCAATTCATCGATGCCACACAGGCCCCCTTGATCATCCCTAGGCTTAAACAACGTCGCGCCGCCCGGACGCGCCATTCCTTTACAAAGAGTGAAAACGGCCAGGACCTCCTGACGTCGCGTTTGAAAAAAATTCGATTATTTCGAACGAATGAACACCAGCGCGTCCGTGACCCGGGTCACGGAAACCGGCAGATTGCTTTCTATGATGGCAAGCGCCTCATCGGTATTGGACAGATCGAAGACCCCGGAGACCTTTCGGTCTGCCGCCTGTGCGTCGACGATGACGACGCGTCCGCGACGATATCGGGCGAGCGTTGCCGCCACCTTGCCCAGCGGCGTCGCCGAGAACACCAGCTTCCCCTGTCGCCAGGCGGTTTCGTTCGCGACATCCGCCTTTGCGAGCGTCGCCTTGCCGGAAGCATCGACGGTAATCGCATCACCCGCCCTGAGGATCGTATCGTTGCCACCTGCCTTGACCTCGACCACACCTTCCTCCACCTGGACCATTTGAGGCAGCGAACCGGTCGGGGCCTGGACGGAATAATGCGTGCCGAGTGCGGTCGCGCTCAGCTGGCCTTCATCGACGATAAACGGTCGTGCCGGATTCTTGGTGACATCGAAGAAAGCCTGACCGCGCAACAGTTCGACACGCCGCTCTCCGGCCGAATAGCGCACGGCGATAGCCGTGTCGGTATCGAGATCCACCTGCGTGCCATCCTCCAGCACGACCGATCGCACCTCTCCGACATCGGTATAATAGTCAGCGCGCCAGCGGTCGATCAGGCCCATCTGCTGGATCGTATAGGATGAGGCCGCGATCATGCCGAGCATCATCGCCAATCCAACCGCCCTCGCCCCGGACGAGCGCCGCGCCTTCAAGCTCTCGAGAGAGACCGGTGCATCCTTGAGGCTGCCCCACAGCGCGCTCATCTCGTCATAGGCAACAGTATGAGAGGGATGAGCGCGCAGCCAACATTGGAAATCGGCCCTGTCCAGCTCCGTCGCATCGGCGGATTGCAGCCGCGCGACCCAGCCGGCTGCGGCTTCCGCCAACCGGTCTTCGATTTCTTCGTCGCAACTGTGGCTCATGGTTCCATCGGCCTGTCTTTGGCTCAACAAAAGCGTGCATCAGTTCGGGGTCTCTTCCTAAGAGCCAAAACGATGCACATCTCCTGACGTCGGTTCAGAAAAATATTTCGGCGCGGACCTTCCGGCAATGCAGGAGCGCCTTGATGATATGCTTCTCGACCATGTTGCGGGATATGCCAAGCTCGGCGGCAATTTCGCCATTGGAAAGTCCGCGCAGACGGCTGAGAATGAAGACCTGCTGGCAGCGCGTCGGCAGCGCCTCGATCGCCTTTGCCATGATCAGCAGGCATTGCCGGGCATTGACGATGCGGTCCTGCAGGGGGAAATCGTCGGGCTCTTCCATGCCCGCCTCGTCCGGAGCAAACATCGCCTGCTCCCTGGTCTGCCGGGTCAGGATGACACGCGCCACCGACCGCGCCACCTGGAAAAGATAGGCCTGTGGATTCTCGATGAGTGTCGCATGCGAGGCTTCCAGCATCCGCAGGAATGTCTCCTGCGTCGCATCCGCGACATCATCCCGGTTCTTCAGCCGTCGATGGAAAAAGCGATGAAGCCGTTTTTCCTCGCCCGCGTGAAGGGAATGCAACATATCGGTCATCACATGTCCAAGTCCTGGCGATCCAACAGCTCATATCGGGTCCTGCGCCCGCCGCATCCGCCTGAAGCTTGCGACCCTCGCGCTCTGCCCCTCAAATTTCTTGAGTTTTATTATCATGTTTTGACTACCCCATGTCGGGCCGGCTTGCAACGTCTTCAATCGGGGAAAGGAGCAGAACTGATGCATGGGCATCACGAGCGACACGAGACCATGCCGGCCCCTATCAGGCGTTTTCCGAATAGACCGCCAGATGCTTCATGAGAGTGCCGACCAGGCTATCACGCAGGGGATCGCGCACCCCCTTCAGCCAGGCCGCAGAGAGGGGAAGCTGCCCCGTCGTCCGTTCCCGACCGGGACGAAGCGGAATGTAACGCACACCGGAGACCGCAAGCCGCGATGTCCATTGGGGGACAATCGCCAGGCCGATCTCGGCGGCCACTAGATTGACGATCGTCTGCTTCTCGTCGGCCATCTGTGCGATCCTGACCGTCAATCCAGCCTCGGTGAAGAGTTTGATCGTCATGTCATGGCTATGCGGTCTCGAGCGGCGATCGGGAACGATGAGCGGTTCATCCTCCAGTTCCTCGACAGCTATGCTCTTGCGATCGGCAAGCCGATGACGGTCGGAGATCGCGACAACGGCCGTTTCGTTGAAAAGCCGAAGCAGCTTTATCTTCCGGTCCACGATTTCGGGAGGCCTGATGAATACGAGATCGAGCCGGCCTGATATCAGTTTCGGGAGCAGGCGAACGGTCTTTTCCTCCGAGATCTGCACGGAGATTTCGGGGTGCTCCAGCTTCAGATCATGAAGGAGCTGCGGGATCAGCCCGGCCGCCGCGCTGTCGATCGCGCCGATCCTGATCCCCGTGCGCGGAAGATGCCGGCGATGACGGAACCGCTCGGTCATGGCATCGGCCTGCGCAAGAACCTGCTTCGCCTCCTTCAAGAGCTCCGTTCCGTCCCGCGTGAGCATGACGTTGCGGGTCGTTCGCTCCATGAGGCGCGTACCGAGAAAATCCTCAAGCAGCCGGATCTGCCGCCCGAGCGAGGCCGGCAGGATGCCCAGCGTGCGCGCGGCCCGACCGAAATGCAGTTCCTGCGCGACCGCCACAAAACAGCGTAACTGCTGCAATTCCAAAGACTTGCCCTCTTATTATATCGATAATTTATATAATTTCGGTTTCATTGTCCATGAGCGGTTTCTCCCCCATCGTTTTGGTGACGGCGCAGGAGGTGCGCCAACGTCATCATTCTGGGAGGAAATGGCCGTGGCCAATGAGCTGGAGACGCGCGTTCTGCGCAAGATAACAATTCGCATCGTTCCCTTCATCATGCTGCTCTATCTCATCGCGTTCCTCGACCGCGTGAACATCGGCTTCGCAGCACTGGAGATGAACAAGGATCTCGGCTTCTCGTCGACCGTCTTCGGCTTCGGCGCCGGCATCTTCTTTCTCGGCTATTTCCTGTTCGAAGTGCCCTCCAATCTCATTCTCAACAAGGTCGGCGCCCGCATCTGGATCGCCCGGGTGATGATCACCTGGGGCATCGTTTCGGGCCTGATGGCCTTCGTCCAGGGAGCAACCAGCTTCTATGTCCTGCGTTTTCTGCTCGGCGTTGCCGAAGCCGGTTTCTTTCCGGGCATCATCCTCTATCTGAGCTTCTGGTTCCCGGCTCGCCGCCGCGCCGCCGTCACCGCACTGTTCATGGCCGCGGCGCCGCTTTCGACGGTGCTGGGCTCGCCGATCTCCGGCGCGCTGATGCAGATGCACGGATTGATGGGGCTGGCCGGCTGGCAGTGGATGTTCCTGATCGAGGCAGCTCCAGCATTGGTCTTTGGCGTCGTCGTATTGTTCTACCTGACCGATCGCCCGGCCAAAGCAAAATGGCTGTCCGACGAGGAGCGCAACTGGCTGGTGAAAACCATGGAAGACGAGCAGAAGACCAGAGGCGTCAAGGCAAGCCACAGCATTTGGGCGGGCCTCGTCGACATACGCGTCCTTGCACTCGCCCTGGTCTATTTCGGCACGTCGGCAGGTCTCTATACGCTCGGCATCTGGGCGCCGCAGATCATCAAGGAATTCGGTCTTTCCTCGCTCGAAGTTGGCTTCCTGAACGCCATCCCCGCGACTTTTGCAGTCGTCGCCATGGTCCTCTGGGCGCGGCATTCGGACAGGACCGGCGAGCGCACATGGCATGTCGTACTCGCCTGCCTGCTGGCGGCAGCGGGACTTGCCTTTGCCGCCGGGGCGACCGGCGTACTTGCGGTCCTCATCGCCCTTACCCTCGTCAATATCGGTATCAGCTGCTCGAAGCCGCCGCTGTGGAGCATGCCGACACTGTTCCTGTCCGGGCCGGCTGCGGCAGCGGGCATCGCCACCATCAACTCCATCGGCAATCTCGGCGGCTTCGTCGGCCCCTCGATGATCGGCTGGATCAAGGATCTGACGGGCGGTTTTGCCGGCGGGCTCTGCTTCGTTGCCGGCCTTCTGGTTCTGTCGGCGGCACTGACGCTCATCCTGTCCCGCGCCGCTGCCAAGGCATCGGCAATCCAGGCTGCGGGCCAGCAGTCCTAAACTTCAGATCTCACGGAGAGAAAAATGCGCGAATATGCAATTGCAACCATCCCCGCCGACGGTATCGGCCCGGAAGTCATCGCCGCCGGCACCACCGTTCTTGCCGCGCTCGAAAAGCGTGACGGTGGCATCAGGTTCAACGTCGAAAACTTCGACTGGGGCTCCGACTATTACAAGAAGCATGGCGTGATGATGCCCGCGGACGGCCTTTCCCAGCTGAAGAAGTTCGACGCCATCTATTTCGGTGCTGTCGGGGCACCTGATGTCCCCGACCACATCACCCTCTGGGGGCTGCGCCTGCCGATCTGCCAGGGCTTCGATCAGTATGCCAATGTCCGTCCGACAAAGATCCTGCCAGGCATAACGCCGCCGCTGCGCAATTGCGGTCCCGGCGATCTCGATTGGGTCATCGTGCGGGAGAACTCGGAAGGCGAATATTCCGGCCATGGCGGCCGCGCGCACCGCGGCCTGCCCGAAGAGGTCGGCACCGAGGTCGCCATCTTCACCCGCGTCGGCGTCACGCGGATCATGCGCTATGCCTTCAAGCTCGCCCAATCGCGCCCGCGCAAGTTCCTGACCGTCGTTACCAAATCCAATGCCCAGCGACACGGCATGGTCATGTGGGACGAAATCGCCGCCGAGGTGGCTGAGGAATTCCCCGACGTTACCTGGGACAAGATGCTGGTCGACGCCATGACCGTTCGCATGACGCTGAAGCCGCAGAGCCTCGACACCATCGTCGCCACCAACCTGCATGCCGACATCCTCTCGGATCTCGCCGGCGCGCTTGCCGGATCGCTCGGCGTCGCGCCGACGGCCAATATCGATCCCGAACGCCGCTTCCCCTCCATGTTCGAACCGATCCACGGCTCCGCCTTCGACATCACCGGCAAGGGCATTGCCAATCCGGTCGCGACCTTCTGGACCGCCGCACAGATGCTCGATCATCTCGGTGAACAGGACGCCTCCGCCCGCCTGATGCGCGCCGTCGAACGTGTCACCGGTGCGGGCATCCTCACCCCTGATGTCGGCGGAACCGCAACCACCAAGGACGTCACCGACGCGGTGGTGGACGCAATCTACTCCTCGAACGTCTAGCGGGCAAAAACATGCGCTGGACAGATGCAGAGAGCCGCGCGGTCCTGCGCCGCCTCTTCGATGCCGCCGTGGCAAGTGCCGATCCCGCTGCCGCGGTGCTGCGGCACCTGCCGGAGAAGCCCAGGGGGCGCTGCGTGGTCGTCGGAGCGGGAAAAGCGTCCGCCGCCATGGCGGCGGCACTTGACGCGGCTTGGCCTGATGTCGATGTCTCAGGCGTCGTTGTCACCCGTTACGGGCATGCCGTTCCGGCCGGGCGCATCCGCATCCTGGAGGCATCGCATCCGGTGCCGGATACGATGAGCGAGACGGCCGCTCGCGACATTCTCGCGGCGGTCAAAGGCCTGACGCCGAATGACCTCGTGGTCGCGCTCATCTCCGGCGGCGGCTCGGCGCTCATGGTTGCGCCGGCTGGCAACATGACGCTTGCCGACAAGCAGGCCGTCAATCGCGCCCTGCTGGCAAGTGGCGCGACCATCGGGGACATGAATGCTGTGCGAAAACATCTGTCCGCCATCAAGGGCGGACGGTTGGCGCAGGCCGCGCAACCTGCCCGCGTCGTGACGCTGGTGATCTCCGACGTGCCGGGCGACGATCCCGCCGCCATCGCCTCAGGCCCAACGATCGGCGATACCAGCACCATGGCCGATGTCCGCGATATCATCCGCCGCTATGATCTCGATCTGCCGCCAGCGGCGCGCGCGGTGATCGAGGCTGGAGAGGAAACGCCGAAACCCGAGGCCCTGCCCAGCGACGTGACGATCATTGCAGCCCCCTCCCTCGCTCTTGCGGCCGCCGCTGAAGAGGCCAGGCGAAGCGGGCTCGCGCCGCTCATTCTTGGCGATGCCATAGAAGGCGAAGCAAGAGAGGCCGGTATCGTCATGGCCGGTATTGCGCGGTCCGCGAAAACAAAAGGACTCCCGGTCCGTGCTCCAGCGGTTCTGCTTTCGGGCGGAGAGACGACGGTGTCCATCGGCAAGGGGCCGGCCGGGGCCGGTGGGCGCAATACGGAATTCCTGCTTGGTCTTGCGGTCGGGCTGGCCGGCATGGAGGGCATCTATGCAATCGCCGGCGACAGCGACGGCATCGACGGCACCGAGGACGCCGCCGGCGCGATCTTAACACCCGATACGCTCGCCCGCGCCCGGTTGCTTGGCCTGGATGCACGCGCCTATCTGGCTGCCCATGACAGCTATCGTTATTTTTCAGTACTCGGCGATCTCGTCAAAACCGGCCCGACGCTCACCAATGTCAACGATGTCAGGGCGATCATGATCATCTAAAGGTGGCAGATGGCAGCCTGCGCGATCTCGTCGCCGACCGGCCCGCGAGTCGAGTTGTCCGGCGTTCAACATTGGTGCGACGCGCTCAAGATATGATATCTGCGACCATCCCCCTGTGGAGATGATCTCGATGACAGACGTTATTTTTCGCCCTGCGCAAGCCGCCGATCTTCCGGCGATCATTGCCCTCCTTTCCGATGACGTCCTGGGGCAACAACGAGAGGGTCCCAGCTCGCCGCCGAACCCGCGCTATATCGACGCCTTCCAGGCTATTCTCGCCGATCCCAACCAGCTTCAGGTAGTCGCGACCTTACATGAGGAAGTGATCGGGACTCTCCAGCTCACATTCATCCCAGGATTGGCGCGCAAGGGCGCCTGGCGCGGACAGATCGAAGGGGTCAGAATCGCAGCGGCGCACCGGGGATCCGGCGTGGGGCAGCAGATGTTTGAATGGGCCATCGGTCAATGCAGGGCCAAGGGCTGCGATCTCGTCCAGCTGACGACGGACAAGGAACGGCCGGATGCCCATCGCTTCTACGAGAAGCTGGGATTCGTCGGCAGCCATATCGGCTACAAGCTTACGCTATAGCGCACCTAGCTCGCCATGGCTTCACGGCGATCGGCACCGACGGTCTCGCTCCGATTATGCAAGGAGGTTGCGGGGTCTACGCCACGGCCATATTGACGTGGCGAACAGCCCATCATCCGCTTGAAAGCCGTGCTGAAAGCACTCTCGGATTCGTAGCCGAGCGAGAGCGCGATGGCGGAAATGGAATCGCTGGAATGCGTCAGCCTTTCGCCGGCCACCATCATCCGCCAGCGCGTCAGATAGTCCATCGGCGACGTCCCGACCATCTCCTTGAATTTCAGGGTGAAGGTCGTTCGCGACATGCCGGCGCGCTCGGCCAGAGACGCCAATGTCCAGCGATGCGCCGGATCTTCGTGCATGGCTGTGATCGCCGCCGCCATCTGCCGGTCCGCCAGCGCGAAGAGCCAGCCGACGCCACCCGTTATTCCTTCCGCCAGATGCAGCCGCAGCGCCTGCACCAGCATCGTATAGGCAAGTTGCTGGGCGATGAGGAAGCCGCCCGGCTGCGGTTCACGCAATTCCAGCCGCATGCGCTCCATGCACCAGCGCAACGACTCCCTATCCGCCTCCGTCCGGATATGGACGATCGGCGGCAGCATTGCCAAGAGGACATCGACATGCCCGCCGGTCAGCGTAAAGTGCCCGCCGACAATGGAGAAGTCGCTGCTTCCGTTGAGCTTGGCAATGCTGCCGTTCGGTCTGGTCGGGAACAAGGTGCGATAGTCGACAGGCGCCAAGGCCAGATCGCTGGTAACGCGAAAAGGCCGTCCGCGCGGCAGAACGAAACAGTCTCCCGTCTTCAGGCGCACGGCCTCGGGAACGCCTTCGACCGAGAGCCAACTCTCACCGGACACCACAGCATAGCATTTGATGCCTTCATGCTGGCCGAACCGGATCGACCAATCGCCGCCCGCCTCGAAGCCGCCGAACATATAGCTGCGCGGTTTCAGGAGCGACAGAACGTCTGAGAGCGGATCCATGATTTTTCCGAACGATCGCGAAGATAATGCGAACTTTATAGCATAGATCGTTCTCCTTCAATCTCCTAGCTTGTCTCTTGCTGGCTGCGAACGCGGCCATCGACCAAAATCAGGAGAAATCATCATGCGTGTCTTTGTCACCGGCGCCACCGGATGGGTCGGCTTTGCTGTCGTCAAGGAGCTGCTTGCCGCCGGGCATGAAGTGATCGGCCTTACCCGCTCGGATGCAGGAGCTGCGGCTCTCGCCACAGCAGGCGCCGAGGTCCATCATGGTTCGCTCGAGGATCTGGAGAGCCTTCGCCTGGGTGCGGCCGCCGCCGACAGCGTCATCCACACCGCCTTCAATCATGACTTTTCAAAATTCGCGGCAAACTGCGAGCTGGACCGCCGCGCCATCGAAATGCTTGGCGCCGCTCTGGAGGGAACGGGCCGGCCATTGATCGTCACTTCGGGAACGGCATTGGTGGCGCCGGGCCGCACCGCAGTCGAAAGCGATCCGGCTGTTCAGCCATCCGACAATCTCCCCCGCGCCTCGGAAGCAGCCGCCGCTGCCCTGGCATTGCGCGGGCTTCGCACCGCGGTCGTGCGTCTCCCGCCATCGGTTCACGGCCACGGTGACCATGGCTTTGTGCCGATCCTGATCCGCACGGCCAGGGAGAAAGGCGTTTCGGCCTATGTTGGCGAAGGGCTAAACCGCTGGCCGGGCGTGCACCGGCTGGATGCTGCCCGTGTCTATCGGCTCGCACTTGAACGCGGCGCCGCAGACGGCCCCTATCATGCAATCGCTGAAGAAGGCGTGCCGTTCAAGGACATCGCCGAAGTGATCGGCCGCCGCCTGAACATACCCGTCGTCAGCAAGACCGCTGAGGAAGCGCTAGATCATTTCGGTTGGATCGGGCATTTCGTCGGGAGGGACGTTCCAGCGTCCAGCGCGCGAACACGCCAGCTGCTGGGCTGGGAGCCGACACAGCCCGGGCTCATCGCCGATATCGACCACCCGGCCTATTTCGAAGCCTGATTGGGATGGCACAGCAACGAAAGGCACAACGGCTCCCGGCGGTCATAGCCCGCCAGGAGCCTCTTCCGTCCGCTGATCGCTCCAGCCTTTAGCTGGCGGCGATCCGACGACGGAAGTGCTCGGTACCTTCGACGATCTTGTCCATGAGCGCGTCGAGCGCCCAGAACCGCTCGCGGATATCGAAGTTGATCACGCGGCTGTCGGCGCAGGAGAATGTGCCGAGGCGCTGGTGATAGAGCTTTGCCAGCTTCGGATATCCCATCGGCTCGGCCATGGCGGCAAGAGCGAGATAAACGGAGAGCTCGTCCGCCAACGCCGGGTTGGAGGCGCTTTTCGTCAGCATCCACTTGTAGAGATCCGGATGGAAGTTGGTGAACACGCCGGTGAAACCGCGCGATCCCGCCTTCATGGCGTCATAGGCGATCGCCGCATTGGCGTTGACGATGGCGAGCGGCGTATCCTTGGTCAGCGCCACGCGACGCTTGACCGTTTCGAGATCGCAGGACACGTCCTTCAGAATCGCAAACCTACCGCTGCGGGCGCAGAACAACAGCTCGTCATCGCTCAACAGGCGGCGATAGGGCGCCGGGCATTCGTAGAGACCGAGCGTCAGATCTTTCGGCAGGCGCTCGAGGAGCCAGTTGAGATCATCGATGAACTTCGTGCCGCCCTGCTGCTTGACGTCGAGACGGTTGGTGACGAGCACCATGCCGTCGACGCCGGTGGCGGCGATCGCGCTCAGCTCTGCAAGCTGCTCTTCCAGGCTCTCGCTGACATGGCCGGAGGCGATGACCGGCACGCGGCCGGCCGCGGCCGCCTTAACGAAGGCCGCAAGCTCGACGCGCTCTTCGAGGCTGAGAAACTGCATCTCGCTGGACTGGCAGACGGCAAAGAGCGCATCGGAGCCGTTGGCGATGTACCATTCCACCAGCCGTGCAACACCGGGATAGTCGATCGCGCCGCTCTCGGTGAACGGCGTGATCATGACGGGAACGATACCTTCGATCTTCTTGAGCATTGTGTCAGCCTGCCAGTACTTGCGGATTAACGACATAGGGGACGATCGCCTGCGGGCGGCCGCCGAGATATTCGAGGATATTGCTGACGCAGCGCTCCGTGACAAGACGTTCCGCCATGCGATCCATGCCGGAAACATGCGGCGAGAGCAGCACATTGTCGAAGCTGCGCAGCTTCGACGCTTCAGGAAGCGGCTCGATCTCGAAGACGTCGAGGCCGACACCGCCGATACGACCGGCATCGAGGGCCGCGACAAGTGCGGTTTCGTCGATCAATGGCCCGCGCGAGGTGTTGACGAGGATCGCGGTCGGCTTGACCAAAGCCAGGCGCTCGGCATTGACCAGATGACGCGTTTCCGGCGTCGAAGGCGCATGAACTGAGATCAGGTCTGCTCTCGAAAAAAGCTCGTTCAGTTCGGCACGCTGCGCGCCGAGGGTCGCAAGCTGCTCGTCGGAGGCAAAGGGATCATAGACGAGAACCGTCATGCCGCCGGCGACGCAACGGCGCGCCATGGCGCCGCCGATGCGACCGAGACCGACGACGCCCGCCGTGCGGCCCCAGAGGCCTGGGTGGAAACCGTCGAAGAACCATTTGCCGCCCTTGACCATCGCGTCGCGCGGACCGATGCGGCAGGCAAGCGCCAGGGCCATGGCATAGGCATATTCAGCGACGCTCTCGTGATTGGCGCCGAAAGCCATGGCCACGGGAATGCCAGCCTTGGTGGCGGCGGCGACGTCAACCTTGTCGTAGCCGACACCCCAGCGGGCGACGATCTTCAAATCGGGCGCGGTTTCCAGCACCCGCGCCGTGTAGGGCTCGCCGCCGGCGATGGTGGCGACGACGCCGTCCTTCAACTTCTCGATCAGTTCGGCTTCGCTCGGCAAGCGGAAGGTCTCGTTGACCTCCACACTATAGCCGGCGGCGATCAACGGCTCGAACAGCGCATCGCCATTCTTGAACTGCTCCGTATTGACGAGAATTTTCCGTGCTTTTGTCATGTCGTATCTTACCGATATCAGAGAGGGTACCGCCGGATCAGGTCCGGACGGCGGTGGTTGAAACCGTATTTTCCAATTGCTTTCCCCCGACCTTGGTGACGAAGAGGACAAGGATGAAGGCAAGGAATGCCGCCGAGGCGATGGCGTATATCCCGTACTGCTCGAAACCGGACCAGCTGACGGCCATGGCCCGGACGTTGGGAGCGACGAAACCTCCGAGCGCGCCGAGCGAATTGATCACCGCAAAGCCGCCGGCCGCCGCCGCACCGCCGAGATATTGCGTCGGGAAGGTCCAGAAGATCGGCTGCGCCGTCATGATGCCCATGGTGACAAAGCACAGGGCAACAATCGCCAGCGCCGGGCTCGCATGGGCAGAGGCTATCAGGCCGAGGCCGATAGCAGCCAGCGAAAACAGAAAGCAGATGTGGCGCCGGCCAGTGCGGACGGCCCAGTCCGGATAGAAGAAACCCGCAATCAGCGCGCAGATCCACGGAATGGCCGAGACGAAGCCGACAAGCAGGCCGACCTTGACGCCAAGCAGGGCAGCAACCTGTGTCGGCAGGTAGAAGGCTACGCCAAGTCCGGTGATCTGGATGAGGAAATAGATCGCGGCGAAATAGAAGAGCTTCGGATTGCGGATCGCCTTGCCGAACTTCACCTCGCCGGTTCGCGCCTTCTCCGCCTGTTCGGCCGCAAGCGTCGTGGCCAGCGCCTGCCGCTCGTCCGCCGGCATCCACTTGGCTTCCTGCGGGCTGTCGGTCAGATAGAAATAGGCCCAGATTCCGACCAGAACGGTGATGCCGCCTTCGACCAGGAACATCAGCTGCCAACCATGCAGGCCGAACAACCCGTCGAGATCGAGGAACAATCCCGAGATCGGACCGCCGAAGATCAGCGCCAATGGCGAACCGAAATAGAAGATCGCCAGGATCTTGCCGCGTGCTTCGCGCGGAAACCACAGCGTCAGATACATGATCGCACCGGGGAAAAGGCCGGCTTCGGCGGCGCCGAGCACCACCCGGATCAGCGAGAAGGTCGTATCGTTGTACGCAAACATCATCAGGGCGGAAATCAGGCCCCAGGTGACCATGATGCGGGCCAGCCATTTGCGGGCGCCGACCCGGTGCAGCATCAGGTTGCTGGGCAGTTCAAACAGGGCATAGGTCAGGAAGAAGACACCGGCGCCAAAGGCAAAGGCGGCTTCGGTCACGCCAGTCGTCGCCTGATAGGACTGCTTGGCGAAACCGATATTCACGCGGTCGAGATAGGCAAGCATGTACATCAGGATCAGGAACGGCAGGATGCGCCATTTCGCGCGCGACACCGCCCGGGCGAGGACTACCGGATCGGTCTTCTGCCCTCGGGTTGGGCCGGTCGTGTTGTCAGTCTTGCTCAATCGAGTTCTCCATCCCATCGGCCCTATTCAAGGCCTGCTGTTTTATCGCGGACTCATCCAGACCCGCAAAATGTAAGCGCTTACATGTAGAAAGCATGTTTGCATGTCAAGCATGCGAAATGACTTTTCATCGGGAATTTCCGCAGCCATAAGAGAGATGGCGAAGGGGCTCATATGAACGAACCGATTGAAAGCTCGCAGAAATTGGGCGCGCGCCGCGCGCGCGGCAGCAGCGGTCGTGTGAAACTTGAGGAAGTGGCCCAAAGGGCGGGCGTTTCGACGGCAACAGTTTCACGCGCCTTCAACGAGCCGGAAAAAGTATCTCAGAGTGTGCGGGAACGCGTGCTGGAGGCTGCCCGGGCACTGAACTGGATTCCGAATGCCGCCGGACGGGCGCTCGCCTCCAGCCGGACGCACATCGCCGGCGCCATCATCCCGACACTGGACAATGAGATTTTCGCCCACCAGATCAGCGGCATGCAGAGCATTTTCGCCGAGCGCGGTTTTACGCTTTTCCTCGGCTGTTCCAACTACGATCCGGAAGAGGGATTGAAACAAGTTCAAGCCATGCTGGCGCGCGGCGTCGAAGCGTTGGCAATCGTCGGTGAGAACCATCCTCCGGAATTGTTCGCAGCACTCCAGCAGCGAAAAGTTCCCTATATCCTCACCTATTCCTATCGGGCATCCTCGCCGCATCCGTGCATCGGCTTTGACAACGAAGCGGCGTTTCAACAGATTGTCGGCCATCTCCTGTCGCTCGGACACACGCGGTTTGCAGCGATATTCCAGCCGGAAACGGAGAACGATCGTGTTAAGGCAAGGTTGGACGGCGTCCGCAGCGCGCTCGCGGCATCAGGCGTCGCGATGGACGACGACAACCTCATGATCGGACCATCGACGATGGATTTCGGCGCGTCGAGCTTCTCCCGCCTCATGAAGCGACCGGCACGATCGCGGCCAACAGCCATCATATGCGGCAACGACAACATCGCGCTTGGCGCGTTGACCGCAGCCGCCGAAATGGGATTGAGCGCGCCCGCGGATTTCTCCATCACTGGTTTCGACGACCTGACGATCTCGTCAAGACTGTCGCCGCGCCTGACGACGATGAAGGTCGACAATCAGGAGATCGGCATACTTGCAGCCCGTCAATTGCTTTCCGCCATTGACGGAACGGGCGATGCGCCGCACTCGATCGAGGTGCATCCGCAAATGAAGATCCGGGAGAGCACAGGGCCAGTCTGAATGCACGACACAGGACGACTTAGCCGTTACGAGCGGTCGTCTCTGCTCTTCATGCTCAGTCTTTTCAACTTCTCATTCAATGTTCTGTGGGGAAGCTGCAGCCGTTCCGCCGCAAGGCTGGCCCTGCCGCCGGCGCTCCTCAGAGCCTGTTCGATGACCTTGAGTTCAAACTGATCGACGAGATCGGCCAGGGAGGCGTTCTCAACCGTCAGATCGTCCTCCTGATCGGTGTCGGGGCGCCAATCCAGCCCCAGCGCACGGCGCTCTGCCAGGTGCTTGAGCTCCCGGACATTGCCGGGCCACGCATAGGCAAGAAGGAAGCGCGTCTCCTCGTCCGCCAAAGGCAACGCCTTCCGCTCAAGGCGTTCCGCCATCGATATCATGAAGTGTTCAAACAACAGCAGCGCATCGTGACCGCGATCCCGCAAGGGAGGAATTGCGACATCCGCCGCTGCCAGCCGATAGTAGAGGTCCTCCCGAAAAAGCCCCCGCGTGGCGAGATCGCGAAGGTCCTCCTTAGTCGCGGACAGGATGCGTATGTTGATCGGTATTTCCCGGTTCGATCCCAGGCGGGTGACCGTGCGCTCCTGCAGGGCGCGCAGAAGCTTCGCCTGCATGGAAAGTGGCATGCTTTCGATCTCATCCAGGAAGATCGTACCGCCATTCGCAAATTCGAACTTGCCGATACGCGTGCCCGAAGCGCCGGTAAACGCCCCGGTCTCGTGACCAAACAGCTCGCTTTCGACTATGTCGAGCGGTAAGGCGGCGCAATTGATCGCGACAAAGGGGCTGGCCTGGCGCGGGCTGCACTCATGCAGCAACCGGGCCACGACCTCCTTGCCCGAACCGGTTTCGCCCTTGATCAGCACGTCGACGTGATAGGGAGCAAGCTGCTCGATGGCGGACTTCAAGCGGGTGGTCGCCTGATCGCTGCCCAGCAATTGTCGTTCAAGCCTGGCCTGGGTTGCGTTGTTTTGTTCCAGGGAGACAACCCGCCGGCGTAGTCGGCTCTGTTCGAGCGCATTCTGAAGCGTGCCGATCAACTGCTCCGGCACGTAGGGCTTCGTCAGAAAATTGAACGCCCCGGCCTGAATGGCGGCAACCGCCATGGGAACATCTCCATGACCGCTAAGGATGATCACCGGCAGCTCCGGCCAGGTTTTTCTGATGACGGCGAGCAGCTCCAGGCCGGAGATACCAGGCATTCGCACGTCCGAAATCACGACATCGACCGTATCCGAACGAAGAACCTTGAGTGCTTCATTGCCGTTGGCGGCCTGGATCACCGAGAGTTCATTGAGCGACAGCCATTGGGCGAGCGAATGCCGCAGCGCGACATCATCCTCGATCAGCAATACGACCGGCAATGCATCCGTCATGCAACCTCCCCTTCCGGGCGCGATGCGCTCTTACCGTTCTGCCTGAGGCGCAAAATGAACCTGGCCCCGCCGAGCGGCGACTGATCGAAAGACAATGTGCCGCCGTGATCACTTGCGATGCGATGGGCCGTAGCCAGACCAAGGCCGAGGCCCTCGCCGGGCAATTTGGTCGTATAGAACGGCTCGAACAATTGCGTGCCGGTATCGGCGGCAATCCCCGGGCCATTGTCGTCGACGGCAATCGCGCAAAATGACCCTTCTGCGGCACCGCTGACACGGATACAGGGCTCTTTCCGGTTCCTGACAGCGTCGATCGCATTGCTGAGCAAGTTGAGGATGACCTGCTCCAGCTGCGCCGCACTCCCCTGGACCTTGAGGCCGGAGCCAATCTCCTGCGAAACCTCGATGCCAAGGTCGGAAAAACGAAATTTCAGCAGTTTCAGGGTACGCCCGATGATGGCTCCAAGGTCGACATCCTCGAAGTCGTCATCGCTTCGGCGCGCCAGGCGCTTCAATTGGCCGGTAAGATCGGAGATCCGGCCGATGACCTCGTTCATCGTATCGATGTTTTCTCCGATGGGCGCGTATTGCCGGCGTTTAAGCAGCAACCGGGTCGAGGCGATGTAGGTCGACAGCGCCGCCAGCGGCTGATTGATTTCGTGCGCAAGCCCGGCAAAGGCCTGGCCCATCAGCGCGAGCTTTTCCGCCTGCGAAAGATTGCTGCGTGTGACGCTCAGCTGCCGCTCGGCCTCTTTGCGCTCGGCAATCTCTAGCTCCAGCCGGTCATGGCTCAGCTTCAATTGCTGGGTGCGCTCGGCAACACGGTGTTCAAGCTGCTCGAAAGCACGTTTTGCCGCCTGCCGGGCGCGTCGCCTTTGCACGGCGATGGTAATGCCAGCCAGAACCAGCAGGCCTGCAAGCGCCGTGGCAATGGCGACGATATCATCCTGGCGCCTGATGTCCGTCAGATCCGCGAAGTAGATCAGCGTCCAGCCCTTTTCACCGAACGGCACCGTAACCTGCAAGCGTTGTTCTGACCTGTCGTCATCTTCAACCGTCGCCAGATCGAAACCCGATGATTGCTGAACCCTGATCTTTGGCGTGAGCGCCGCATCTCCATAGCGGCGTTCCTGCTTCAGTTGGGCCAGGGCCGTGGGCGAAATCTGGGCTGTGGCCGTGTATCGCCAATCCGGCTGCGACGACAGGAAAATGATGCCTTCGCTATCCGCCATGGCAACATGCTCGGATGCATCGCGCCACTGCTTTTCGACGGGCAGGAGATCGATCTTGACGATGGAGACGCCAACAACCCGGTCGTCGACCTTGATGGGGACGGAGAGGAAATAACCAGGTTGCCCTGTGGTCGTGCCGATAGCGTAGTAACTGCCGTTGCCATTGGCCATCGCATCGCGAAAATACGGCCGGTAGCTATAATCATGGCCAACGAAACTGTCGGGCGTGTCATAGTTGCTGGCGGCGATCGTCAATCCCTTCGTATCGGTGACGTAGAGCGCCACCGCACCGGATGCGTTCGACAAGCGGGCCAGGAAGCGATTGATGTCCGGCCGCTTGGCCTCGGCCATCCCAGCGCGGAACAGATCCTCGATTTCGCTGGAGCGTGCCACGACATCCGGCAGGTAGCGAAACCGCTCGATGCGGGCCGACAAGGTGGCCGAGATGAGCCTGAGCCGCTCCTGCGACTGAGCGGCCGCCTCACGCAGCCCATATTTCCGCGTCGCGTCCTGAACAAGCCCCGGTATGCCGACACCGAGTACCATGAACACAAGTGCGAGTATCAGGTATTTCCATCGCAATGGTGCTCCCCCAAACTGTACCCCGATCTCGTGACCATAGCAGGATCGGCCGCGCGGCAAAGCAGTATCCGTGACACGTCCTTGATCGCGCGACCTGACGATCCGTCAGTCCAAGGTAAGACCCTGGCGCTCGTCCGATGCAAAGCGATCCTGCTCAGCGTGGACGATCTGCGCCAGTTCTCGCTTGATCTCGTTGAATTCGACGGAATTGGTGTCCCTCGGATAGGGCAATTCGATACGAATATCCCTTTTGATCGTGCCCGGCCGATAGGTAAGGATGACGACGCGCGAGCCAAGATAGATGGCTTCCTCGATGGAGTGGGTGACAAAAACGATGGTTTTGCCGACTGCCTGCCAGATGCGCAGAAGTTCATCCTGCAGCGAGCGCCGTGTCAGCGCATCGAGCGCGCCAAACGGTTCGTCCATCAGCATGATCGGCGGATCGAGCGCCAGAACACGGGCGATCGCCACGCGCTGGCGCATGCCGCCGGAGAGATCCTTGGGGAAGCGCTGGCGGAACTCCTTCAAGCCTAGCAGATCCAGAAGCTGCGTGACAGTCTCGGCAATCTGTTGCTTCGCCAGCCCGCGTATTTCCAGCCCGAAGGCGATATTGCGTTCGACCGTCATCCAGGGAAACAGGGCATATTCCTGAAACACCATGCCACGATCCGGACCGGGGGCCGTAACGGCCTTGCCGGAGACTTCCAGGGTCCCCGCGGTCGGCAGGGAGAAACCTGCGATGGCGTTGAGCAGCGTGGACTTGCCACAGCCGGAAGGGCCAAGAAGGCAGACGAATTCTCCGGCATTGATTTCAAGATCAATGCCCTTCAGCGCCGTGACGGCGGCCGGCTCCTTGCCGAAGATCTTGTTTACGCCGCGCGCAAAAATCTGCGGCGCGGAAACAGCACTTGCGAGTGGAGCAAGGTTTACGGGAATGATCGACATAAAATTCCTCCCATTGCGGACATTGACGGCTCAATGCCATCGGGCCGGTCCGCGCCCCATCCATCGGGGACAGGCGGACCGGCAGGTTGAAGACTTTCTAGCTCACAGGTCCGGCTAGGATTCGATCCCGCGATGCCAGCGCAACAGGTGGCTGTTCAGCCTGTTGACGCCGATATCGATGGCAAGGCCGAGCAGCCCGATCGCGATCATCCCGGCGATCACCTTGTCCGACCACATATATTCCCGGGCCTCAAGAATTCGGTATCCAAGGCCACTGTTAACCGCGATCATTTCAGCGACGATGACGACGATGAAGGCCGTGCCGATACCGATCCGCATGCCGGTGAGGATATAGGGCGTGGCGGCCGGCAGGATGACGCGCCTGAACAGAGTGAGCCTGTCCGCGCCGAGATTGGTGGCGGCGCGGACATAGATGCTGTCGACATTGCGCACGCCACTGATCGTGTTGATCAGCACCGGGAAGAAGGCCCCGATCGCGATCAGAAAGATAGCGGGCGGATTGCCGAGACCGAACCAGAGGATCGCCAACGGAATATAGGCGATCGGCGGGATCGGCCGCAGGAACTGGATGACCGGGTTCAGATATCGCTCGATCGTCTTATCCGTGCCCATCAGCAATCCGAGGGGAAGCGCGAGCCCTGCCCCGACGGCAAAGCCCAGAACGACGCGCTGGAGGCTCGCTAGCAGATCGCCCAGAAGCTCGCTCGACATGATCCAGGCACCGATACTGCCGGCCTCCTGGAAGGTTTCCTCCGGGATCAGGTAAAGCCACAGCCGTTCAATGATCGCCACGGGAGACGGCAGGATCTCCGGCCTGACCAGACCGAAGACGGACATCAATTGCCATATGGTCAAAAGGACGACCGGAACGGCAAGGTTTTGCAACAGCCGCTTGATCATTTCAGTGCTCCTTCCAGCAGGTCCGTCTTCACCCAATCGGTCGCCTTCGGCGGATTGACGAGCTTGCCGACGCCGTATTTCACCATCAGGTCGGTGGTGATCTGGACGTGTTCGGGCGTGATCTCGTAGCTGTAGGGCGAGTTTCCGATAGCGTCCTTGAAGTCCTCAGGCGTGATCTGGCCCTTGAACATGTCGTTGATGACATATTTCTCCGCCAGGTCCGGCTTGTCGATGAAGGTTTTGGTCGCCTCGACAAAGAGCTTCATGGTGCGCTCGGCAACGTCACTCTTCTTGTAGAACTCCTCCGAGAAGACCAGTGAGCGGACGGGCATTCCCATCGGCGTGTCGTAGGGCTTGAGGATCTCGACGCCGAAGGCCTTGTTGATGGCCTGGCTTGCCTGCGGCTCGGACTGGCTCATGGCATCGATATCACCGGCCATCAGCGCCTGGTTGAGGTCGGCATAGGCCATATAGAGGATCTGCACATCCTTGCCGGGCTTTTCCGACCAGGTCAGGCCGACCTTGTCGAGTTCGGCGAGCAGCACCAGTTCCTGGGCGCCGCCGCGGGCAACGCCCACCTTCTTACCCTTGAACTCGGCGATCGACGTAATGCCGGACTTTGTGCCGGCCACGATACGGGCGCCGCCTTTGGCGAAACCAGCGACAGCATAGATCGGCACGCCCTTGGCGCGGCCGGCGATCGCCGCATCGACAGCACTTGCGGCGACATCCACCTCGCCGGCCACAATGGCTGGCAGGATGTCGATACCCTTGGCGAAGAACCGCTCCTCGATTTCCAGATCGTATTTCGGAGCCAGCTCCTTCATGTAGGAGATCGCGCCGTAATGGGCGAATTTAAGATTGCCGAGCCGCACCTTGTCGGCGGCGTTGACGGATGTTGCTGCCATAAGGGCAACGGCGGCCAGCAGCAGCCGGCGCTTCAAATGTCTCATGTTTTCCTCCCAAAAACACCAATCCGACAGTCGGATTAGTAAATTGGGAGCAAGGGGCGTGCCAGTTGCCACCGCGATGGTTGGACGACAGCAAGATACGGCCTCCTTGCACCTTACGCGGATGTTAACATCTTGAAATTATGTTTGTTTTCTTCTTCACCGGGAAGACGGCATCAAATCGATCCGACATTGCTTCTTATCCTGGCGACCGGTGCTTCCGGCAAAAAATTGCCAGCCTCGATCTATGTCGAGCAAGATATTGCTCGCCCAAAGCGAGCATCTCCTCCCGACATTCCCTATGTAATGAGGTCCTTTCCATGCGCCACATCTTGTGAAAATAATTTCTATAAAATTACTAGACAACAGAAAGACTGGTCTTTCTAGTCGGCATCACTGCGGACTACGTTTCAGGCATGATCGATTGATGAGACAGGCGAGGAAGAAATATGTCTGCGGAATTCATAAGCGTTACGTTCACCAACCCCTCCACCGAACTAAATCCGCTGCCGCAGCCCGCGATAGATCCGCGTTTTCTGGTGCGATATGCGCGCTCGCTCGACGACTACGGCTTCAATTATACGCTGGTCCCTTACGACTCCTCGTCATTCGATCCGTTTACGATCGGCGCGACCATCGCGGCCCATACGAAGAATATCAAGATCATCATCGCGCTACGCCCGAACACGCTCTATCCAACGGTGGCAGCGAAGGCGCTGGCCACGCTCGATCAGCTGAGCGAAGGCCGGGTCGTCGTTCACTTCATCGCCGGCGGCAGCGATGTCGAGCAGGCGCGCGAAGGCGATTTCCTGACCAAGGAGCAACGCTACGAGCGGCTCGAGGAATATATCCGCATCCTCAGGCGCGCCTGGGAATCGTCCGAGCCCTTCGATTTCGACGGGCGCTATTACCAGTTCAAGCAATTCAGCAATCAGGTCCGTCCGGTGAGCGGCAAGATCCCGGTTTCGGTCGGCGGCTCGTCCGACGAGGCCTACCGGATCGGCGGTGCACTGGCGGATATTTTCGGCCTTTGGGGCGAGCCTTTGGCCGAGACCAAGGAGCAGATCGACCGCATCAACGCCGAAGCCAAGCGCGCAGGGCGCACCGACCGCCCACGCATCTGGGTGACGTTCCGGCCGATCGTCGCCGAAACCGATGAACTGGCCTGGGCCAAGGCGCATCGGGTGCTGGAATCTCTGCAGGGGAACCGCGCCAAGGGCCTCGGTAAGGCCCCGGCATCGGCACCGCCGCCGCAAAATGTCGGCTCGCAACGCCTGCTCGATATCGCCGCACGCGGCGAGGTGCATGACCGGGCGCTCTGGTACCCGACCGTGACGGCAACGAATGCGCGTGGCGCCTCGACGGCGCTGGTTGGCTCCCCGCAGACCATCGCCGACTCGATCCTCGACTATATCGACCTTGGCGCCGATCTGATCTCGATCCGTGGCTACGATAACCTCAACGATGCTATCGACTATGGCCGATATATCCTGCCGCTGGTCAGGTCCGGAATAGATGAGCGTGCTGCGCAACAGCGAAACGTTGCCTGAGGGCGGCGGCGACCACACACATGAAGCAACGCGCATTTCTTCAATCGGAAAGGGCTCATCAGAGTGTCCCATAGCACGATCGATTTGACGGATCTTACCCGTACCCTGGCCGACGCGGCACCTGCTGCGGACGCGACCGGTGCCTTTCCCTGGGTGGGTATCCAGGCAGTGCACAAGAGTGGGCTGCTCGAAAGCACCGTTGGGACGCGCTTCGGTGGCACCGGCGCCTCTCTCGCCGAGACCGGCCGGGTACTCGCGGCACTGGGGCGCGGAGATCCTTCGGTGGCGCTGATCAGCGCGATGACGATCTTCACACATCTCGGCGAGGCCAGCCGCAACCGATGGCCGGAAGGCCTCTATCGCCGTCTGCTGGCCGAGGCGAAGGAGCGCCCCATCCTGCTCAACGCGGCGCGCGTGGAGCCTGACCTCGGATCGCCCGCGCGCGGCGGCCTGCCGGATACGCTGGCGCGGCGCACGCCGCATGGCTGGTCCATCACCGGCAAGAAACGCTTCGTCACTGGCGCTCTCGGACTGACGCATTTTCTCGTCTGGGCGCGCACCGACGAAGAGCCGCAACGCGTCGGCACCTTCGTGGTACCCTCGGGCTTGCCGGGGATCAATGTCATCGAGAACTGGCGGAGCCTCGGCATGCGGGCCAGCGGTTCGCATGATGTGGAGTTCACCAATGTCGAGATCCCGCGCGAGGATGTGCTCGACCTAACGGATATTGCCGCGGGCACGCAGGACAATCGCGCCCATGCCAGCATGACCCTTGCGCTCACCGCCATCTATCTCGGCGCGGCCGAGGCGGCCCAGGAAGCCTTCGTCCGTTTCGCCCATGAGCGTGTGCCGTCCAATCTCGGCTATCCGATTGCCCGCACGGAACGCTTCGTGACGCTTGCCGGAGAGATCGATCTTCTGGTCTCCGGTGCAAGACAGATCATCTTCGACACCCTGGATTACGGCCTCGACAGCCCGGAAAGACTGATCCGCGCCCGGCTTTTGGCCGGACGGCAAATTCGCCAGGCCGTGCAGCTTGCCGTCGGCGCGCTCGGTAATCCCGGTCTTAGCGCAGATGTGGGCATCGAGCGACACTTCCGCGATATCCAGTCCGTCCTCGTGCACGCCCCGCAGGAGGATACGGCCATTTCCATCCTCGGACGCGCCGCACTCGACCAAGGCGCAAAGACACAACGCCCACCGGAGCTTTCCCCCGCGCTTGTCTCCCGATCCATTCTCAAAACCGGCTGATCGACCATAGCATCATGACAACGTCCATATCCGAGCAGATCGTGAATGTCGCCGGAGCGCTCTTCTACAAGGAGGGCATCCGCGCCGTCGGCATCGACAGGATCGTCGAAGAGGCCAGCATCGCCAAGGCGACCCTCTATCGTCACTTTCCCTCCAAGGATCATCTGGTCGCCGCCTATCTGAGCCAGCGCCACGACCGTGTGATGAACTCGCTTGATGAGGTGACGAGAACCATCGGAGAGCCCAGGGATCAGCTGGCCACCATCTTCGACAGGCTCTTCGAAAAGGCCGACAGCCCGGAATTCCGGGGATGCGCCTTTGCGCTGGCGGTCGCCGAACACGGCGATTCCGAGCGTGTGGTTTTCGTCGCCCGCGAACACAAGAGCGCCGTGCGCGCGATTTTCAAATCGATCATGCTGCGCGCCGGAGCAATATCGGAACAACCGGCTGCGCATCTTGCGCTTCTTTATGAAGGGGCGCTTGCCACGGTTGCCGTCGACCGCGATCCGAATGCGGTGCTGGTCGCCAGGGATTGCGCATTGACGGTTTTTGACGGGGCAGCGGTGTCCCGTGGACTTCAAAGCAGGAATGGAAAATGACAAAGACGATCGACTATTTCTTCGGCATCGGCTCCCCCTGGGCCTTTATCGGGCTCGAACCCTTCACGGCGCTTGCCGCGCGCTTCGGCGCGGACATCCGACCCTATGTCATCCCCCTGGTCGAAGAAAACGGCGCGATCTTTTCGCGCAACCGACCGGAGCCGCGACGCGCCTATTGGTTCAAGGACCTGAAGCGCTGGGCGACGCTGCGCGGCAAAAGCCTCGATCTGGACAACAGGACCGGCCTTTCCGATCCGACGCCCGCGGGTCTGATGGTGATTGCCGCACAGCTCGACGGCAAGGACTGGATCGGATTGACCAAGGCCCTGCAGGAGGCCTTCTGGTCCCGCGCCGAGGATATCGGCAATGCTGATGTTCGCAAGGCAATCACTGAGGCCGCAGGCTTCGATGGGGCGGCACTCGAGGCACGGGCGCAGCAAAGCGACGTGCAGGAACTCTGGCGTTCGAACTATGACATCGCAAAGGCTGCCGGCGTCTTCGGCTTTCCCACTTTCCGCTATGACGGCGAACTCTATTGGGGACAGGACAGCCTGCCCTTCCTGGAGCGCCACCTGAGCGGCGAGAAGCTGATCGCCTGACACGAAACTCCCGCGCTTCCCCGGCCACTTTCGTCTCGACGAAGTGGCCGGCATATCACCGCCAGCCTGCTATTTCCCGTTTGGATAGACCCAGGCATAGCCAAAATGATAGCGGTCGGGTTCGCGGCCGTAATAGTAAGGCACGGCCATGTCGTGCTGTTCCGGATTGGACAGCGCCTCTCCGTATTTCTCTTTCAACCACGCCGTAAGCGAGACGGGCATGGTCGACGACTTGCCGTCCCGTTCGTTCCAGACCAGCAGCAGAGGCTGATGGCCAATGCTGGCGTGATCGATGTCGAACAGGGGGTAAGCAATCGAGATGACGGGCGTATCCGGCATGTTGATGCGGACATTGCCGGCTTTCTGCCACGTCGTTGTCACCACCGCCGCCGGCTTTCGTCCCTCGACCGCGACGACCTGCTCGAGAAACGGGGTGTAGGGCGTATTCAGATGCTCATAGGAGCCGAAGAGTTTTGGAACGAGCACGCTTCCCGCGATGATGAGCGGCAGCGCCACCATCATCGTGAGCGGCACATACAGAAACTTCCGGAACACCTCAGCGGATCCAACCCCCGATGCCTCCAGTTTCAGGCAGAAATAAAGCGGCGCCAGGAACAGGAATGGCAGCAGCCAGCGATCGCGGAATTCCGTCAGCGTAACCACCAGGATCATCAACAACAGTATGGCAAGCGTCGCGGCGAGAATCGTGCCCACGAAATCCGACCATTCGCTTCTTGCACGAAAACTCCGCAGGAACGCCTTGCGGAAAAAGATGAGGAAGATGACGGCCGTCGGCAAAAGAATGACGATACCGGTCTCGAACAACTCCTTGAGCCCATTTCCAATGTCGGAAAGCTTACCGCCCTCTCCCTGTTCGGACATGGTCCGCGTGGTCTGATCGATGACCGCACTTATATGCGAGGTCATCCAGAGGCCGTGGGGCAGGAAGACGAGGATCGCCAACAGGATCGTCAGCAGCAGCCGCTTGTCGAGAACTCTCTTCAGCCCATCGGGATGCCTGAGGACGGCGACGAAAGTGGCAAGGACGATCAGGACGAAATTGTATTTCGTCAGCATCCCCACGCCGACCCACACCCCCATCGAGGCGTAGGATATGAAGCTGGGCTTTCGCAACGTCGAGACGACGCTGTGCAGAAACAGGCAGATTGCCAGCAGCGTTCCGACCGTATGGGTCAGGTCCCGCTGCGCCTGCCAGAACATCTGCGGCATCGTCAGCAGCGACAGGGTAGCGATGGCCGCCAGCCCCTTGTCGGCGAGCAGCAATCGGGCCAGCCGGTGGTAGGTGTAGTAAACCAGGAAAAGCAGAACATTCTTCAAAAGCACCAGCGACGCCAATGTGGTGCCGAAAACGGCGAACACGCCTTGCTGAATCCAGTTGTAAAGAGGTGGCTGGGCGTCATAGCCCCA
This sequence comes from Rhizobium sp. GW821-FHT14E12, assembly GCF_058803745.1. Taxonomy (NCBI): domain Bacteria; kingdom Pseudomonadati; phylum Pseudomonadota; class Alphaproteobacteria; order Hyphomicrobiales; family Rhizobiaceae; genus Rhizobium; species Rhizobium sp. GW821-FHT14E12. The sequence goes on along the minus strand of NZ_JBXAPH010000003.1, from coordinate 663,738 downwards.
GTCAAGCCATTGCGCGACGACGAATTGTTGCGCCTCATCGACGCGCAACGAATTCGGCAACGCGATGCGAACGATGGCCTGGACGAGGAAATAGGCGGCGAGAGCCCATGGCACCCATCGCAGATCGGAAAACAACCCCAACTTGGCGGAACGCTCGCCGCCCTCAACGCTATCCATCGTTTTTCCTTCTGGTGGAAAAATCTCGCGAGTGACGACGGCATACACCCGCGCCTTATTTAGGTAAGCGGTATAGTGTGTCACCTTGACGAAGGCAAAGGCTATAGCAGGGGAAAACTGACGGGGGCGGCCGCAGAGCACCCGCGTCAGCCCTCGGCTTTCGACCGCGCATGCCCATTGTCTGAAGAGGTCTATTGCCGCTCGCTATATCGCCATCGGGCATAGAGGGTGACGAATTGCAGTCATCTCACGACGCTCGTCAAGCACTCTTCGGACTCTTGCGGGAACGAGCGCGAGCGGTAGCTAGCACCGACGCATTCAGGGCCACGGCGGCGCGAATGAGCGCCTTCAACGCCCCTTCATCAATCGTAGCGCCCTCCTCGAAATCGATGGCACGCCTGGTATTGCCTTCGAGGCTGGCATTGAAGAGGCCTGAAGGATCCTGCAATGAAGCCCCCTTGGCAAAGGTCATCTTCACCACAGTCTTGTAGGTCTCACCGGTGCAGATGATCCCGTCGTGCGACCACACCGGAACGCCTTTCCACTTCCACTCCTCGACCACTTCGGGGTCGGCCTGCTGGATGAGCGCTCGCACCCGGGCGAGCATATCGCCCCGCCAATCGCCCAGCTCCTCTATCCTCGCATCGATCAATTGAGAGGGAGAGCCGCCGCCCTCGCCTTCCTTCGGATCGCTGTTCTCCGTGGCCCCCGTCGCTTTCCTCATCGCTACGTTCTCCTCGCCAAGACACTTGGCGACTGAACCACAGCAGAGTCTGCCGATCAACTCCCGACCGGATCAACATCTCTCTCGAGGAGTGTCCGGAACTTAGCCTTTACCCTCATGCCTTGCTTTGCCAAGCATCAATTGGACGAGGCCTGAGCGGCCATCGCGACCGATGGCGAGGGCACCGATTGGCACTCGGGATTCGACGTGGCGGTGGTAAAGAGCGGAACGTCGTTCCAAAGGGTTCCGTTCAATGTCTCGCGCGCACCCAGAGTGAATACCGTCCGCATATAACGATCGTTGAAGGGGTCGGCGATGTCATAGGGAATTTGGCAATCGATCGACGCAACGTGAAATGTCGCGCCGGTTCGGCGTGCCCAGCCGTATAGCGCCATCAACGCATCGCGTTCCTGTGCCTTGATGAGCGTGGCATATGCCCGCGCCATGACGGGCAAGGTCCGCTCCGAGGTGTTGGAAAATTCGGGCATGAGCGCATTGTTGACGAGCACGAAAATATTGAGTTTCCGAGACTTCGGCCGAGGCGCGCGGGATGCCGACGCCAGCACCGTGCTCGGGAAGGTGAGAATTTGCGAGGAAGAGCCGCCGTCGGAATGGAGCTCCTGAAAATGCCGGTCTCCCGCCTGCGCCTTGATCAACACTGGCGGATATACGCCGGGAATGCTTGCGGAGGCGACAAGCACGTCCCGGAATAGCTGAAGGGCACCCGGCCGGTCGCTTACAGCGATCGCGCCCATATTCCAGACCACCGCTCTTTGCGAGTCGAGATTGGAGGTGAGAACCAGGAGCCGGCGCCCGTTTCGATGCTCTCTCGCAACCGCGTCGAGGACGTCCTGCGTGATGTACTGATCCACCATGCTGCGAAGCGTCCGTCCGCGCAGAAGGCTCTTCCCGAGCATCTGATTTGGCAGCAGCCTGCGATCGACGAGGTTCTTTGCAACGCCGCTGGTGTAGAGCCGGTCGATCAGATCGTCATAGGATGATCCAAGAAAGGCGAAGGGAGCGATGAGCGCGCCGGTGCTGACGCCGCTAACGATGTCGAAGCGCGGGCGTTTGCCTGTCTTCGTCCATGCCGATAGCACGCCTGCACTAAAGGCACCCCCAGCCCCGCCCCCCGAGATCATCAGGTAGTTGACGTCTCCTTGTGCGGCGGCAGGTTGCCAGTCAAAGGCCTCTTCCCAGGACTTGGAGCCTTCGTCGAGATACGATCTCACTCCCGGAAACCCGGGAACCTCCGCTGAGGAGGATTGGTCGGCACGGTATTGCGGGCGAGATGTGGTCACGCAGCCTGCAAGGGGAAGAAGCAGGATGATCAACAAGCAAAGATGCCTGTAATAGGCTTGGTCGCGGTTCGGCAACGCGGATACTCCGGGGAAAGCTGTCGCGTTATGTGTGAACCGCTCTCTAGCGCCGGCTGTTGGCGCGGATATGTTCCGCATATTTCCATGGGTGAATGCCGTGTGACCAAACCGTGGCCAAACTCGGCAAGCCGGCGCTGGTCAAAATGACCCGCCAGGTCAGCTGCTCGAGGAAAAACTATCCCCCATGGCGCGCAGGATGATCACGGCAGATGCCGCGCCTGGGTCGACGTGGCCCAGCGAACGCTCTCCCAGCCTCGCCGCCCTGCCGCGCGCGGCAATCATCGAGCGGGTCGAAGTCGCGCCGGTTTCCGCAGCCTCCACGATGCTGTTCCAGAGTTCCCGGGTTCCGCATTGCTTCGTCCGCGCATTGACGGCTGCTTCCGTTGCGGGAATCCAGGCGTCCAGCATGGTCTTGTCGCCGCGCTGGCCCTTGCCGCGCTCTTTTATCCCGGCCGTCATCGCTTCGACGATTGCAACCTGGCCAGCGACCGAAAGGGATTCATCCTGCTTGAGGGCTTGCGCCGCTCTTCGGAAGGCCGTCGCATAGAGCGGGCCGGTGGAGGCGCCGACGGCGTCGAGAAAAGCCGAGGCTGCAACCGTAAAGATCTCCGAAGGCAGCGCTTGCTCAAGATCCAGCTTTGCCAGCGCGGCATTCACGGCCATGAAGCCGAGCGCCATGGTGATCCCGTGGTCGGCATCTCCGATCGCACCGTCGAGCTCCGAGAGGTGGTCCTTCTCCGCGGTGATCGCTATGGATATGCGCTGAAACATGCTGCTCAAACGTCGCGCCGCGTTTTCCGGCATAATCTTCCTCCCAGTCAGGAGATCGCCGCCGGTTTTCTCCGGCGCGCGTCTCGTATCTTCATCCCACCTTCAAAGCGGCGGTATCGCAAGGATGGTACAACAGCTCGGTCAATTCGTGATCGAGATGCAAAATCGATATGGACGCGCCGACCATGTCGAGCGACGTGCAGTAATGCCCCACCCAGCTCGCTTCTATCCTGATGTCCTTCGCGCTCAGCCGCTGTTCGACGCGCCGGAACAGGATGTAGAGCTCCATCAGCGGCGTTGCACCGAAGGAATTGATCAGCACGGCGACACGGTCACCGGGCGCCGGCTTCATTTCCGCGAAAATGCGGTCCATCACCCGGTCGGTAATCTCATCCGCGGTCATCATCTTCTCGCGTATGACGCCGCGCTCGCCGTGGATGCCCATGCCGAACTCGATATCATCGGGACCGATCTCGAAATTGTGCCGCCGCGTCTGGGGCAGCGAGCAGGGTTCCAGCGCCACGCCCATCGTATAGGTTCGATCATTGGCCTTGCGCGTCGCGGCCTCGCAGGCATCGAGCGACAGTCCTCGATCACAAGCGGCTCCCGCGATCTTGAAAATGAAGAAGTTTCCGGCAACACCGCGACGGCCTTCCCTGTCCTCCACCGGAGAGGAAGCGATGTCATCCGTGGTGAGGATGGTACGGACATCAATCCGTTCGTCCTGCGCCATCTCGGCCGCCATCTCGAAGTTCATCACGTCGCCGGCATAGTTGCCATAGACGAAAAGCACGCCCTTGCCGCCGGATGCCGCCCTGGCGCATTGAAGGATCGGTGTGGGCGGCGGCGACGAAAAGATGTTGCCGACGGCAACCGCATCGGCGAGGCCCTTACCGACATAGCCGACGAAGCAGGGTTCATGGCCGGTGCCGCCGCCGATGACAAGCCCGACCTTCCCCGGCCTTGGTCCTGTTCGGGCAACAAGCGCCCGGTTGGAGCCTTTGATGGGCGCGACGTGACCGGCATGCGCCTTCACGATGCCGTCGAGCATCTCGTCGACGACGTCATCGGGATTGTTCAGGAACTTCTTGATATGGGTGCGAAAGCTGCTGGGCAGGGCTACGGTATTGTCCGTTCGGACGCGCTGCGAAATCTTCTGATCGATTTCCGTCACGCCATCGGCGTTGAGGATACCCCGGCCGGTGGCAGCATCGGTGATCAGGACATTGATATAGCCGCCGCGCAACGCCGCAAGGATTGCAGGCACCTTGTCAAAACCACCCGCAACCGCGATGCGCAGCCCGATCGCCTTCAGCATATCGAGGGATATGCCGATGGTCCGGTCATCGAGTGGACCGGCAACCGGCTCTCCCTTCGGATCGATGAAGCGGCCGGCGACGACCCCGACGGCGTTCTTCGCCAGATAGTCCTGGAGCGAGACGGATTCAAAGAATCCGCTGCTATGGATTGTCGAATTCGGGCGCAGCGACGAAATGCCGAACAGCGCCTTGTTGGCTTTGGAAAGCGTGGCGAACTGGTCTTCCACCAGTGGTTCGCGCAGCAGGATGTCGCGCACCTCTCCGGTCGAGACGATGGCCGGCGCGGTGATATTAATCAGCTTTCCGCCGACCGCATTGGCAAAAGCCGCCGCGCAGAGTTCCGGCGTATAGGCAAAGCGCGCCCGCGTGCCGCCGGTCGCCTGGACGATGGTAACATCCTGGAGATTGGGTACGGACGCCTGCTCGGCGATCGCCAGGACCGTTCGCCCCCAGGCGACAGCCAGCGTATCACCCGATTTCAAGAGCTTGGCGATCGCCTGGGCGCCCGCCGTCCCGAGACGATCGATCAACGGCCGCGTTCCGTCGTCGCTGGGGACGACCAGACAGTCATGCAGGCCGAAATGGCGTTTCAATTCCATGGCGATAGACAGCGAACTCAGCCGTGAAGGCTCAAGGGAGATATTCACGATCCCGCGGCTGCGCGCATCGGCCAGATAGCTGTTCACCGTCGCGCGGGAAATACCCATGATCTCGGCGATATCGCCCTGCGTCCTGCCATCCTCATAGTAGAGCCAGCAGGCCCAGACGTAAGGATCGTCGCCGTAGCGCAGCGGCATGGCGTCGGATGTTTCCGGCACGCCCGCCTTGCCTACACCGGTTTTTCCGACTGAAGATGTCTTGCCTGTCATGACTGTCCGCGGTTCCCTTTTGTCGTCCGAAGATGGAAGCAATAGAGCATGTTTGCAAATGCTTCTTCAGAGAAAGGGGCGGCGCGCGACCCCTTCGACAATAAAGGGATCGCGCAGCCTTGGGAGGTCCATCTGTGGGCGCACAGAGCCCTTGAGATCACGAAGCCTATTGAAGCCGATCGCGCGCTCCGAAAGAGAGTTCTTTCAATATGATCGCGCAGGAGGTAGCCCCGGCATCCAGCACGCCCAGCGAGCGTTCGCCAAGACGGCTCGCACGACCGATCTTCGCCACCAGATTGAGCGTCGAATCCCGACCAGCTTCGGCCGCCGCCACCAGCGCATCGAGCGCGTCGACAAACGACTTGCCGGCGGCAATCGCGCCATCGAAGGCTTCGATCGCCGGAACAAGCGTGTCGAGGAGCGTCTTGTCGCCGACCTTCGCCGAACCGATTGCCTGGATGCCTTCAAGGCCCGCATGCAGCATCCGACTATAGGTTGCGCTGTCTATGGCGTCGACACCCTCCAGCTTCTCGGCAAACTCGATGAACATCACACCGTAGAGCGGCCCCATCGAGCCGCCGATCTCGGTCATCAGGACGGTGCCCAGCGTATCGAGCGATGCGGCAAGCGACAGATACTTGCCCTTCATGCGCTCCGCGGCCATGCCGAAGCCCTTGGCCATGTTGACGCCGTGGTCTCCATCGCCGATCTTGCCGTCGATCTCGCTGAGATAGGCACGATTTTCGACGATCCGGTCGGCCATTGCCAGGACGATATCGCCAGCCGTTGCGTTGCTAAATGTCTGCATGCACCTGTCTCCCTCAAAGCAACGTCGTGCATTGGACTTCGACGTCGAGAAGCTCTTTCATCTCGTCGTCGAGAGCCAGCACCGTCAGTGTCGCGCCGACCATCTCGAGCGAGGTGAAATAGTTGCCGACATAGGTCTTGTAGATCTTGAGGCCGCGCGCGGTGATCTGCGTTTCTATCGTGTCGTTCAGAATGTAGAGCTCGTTGACAGGCGTCGCGCCGAGACCCGACACCAGGACCGCCACCTCGGTGCCGGCGGCGAGATTGTGATCGTCCAGAACGATCTGGCTCATGGTTTTGGCGATTTCCTCGGCCGTTTTCAGCGGTTCCACGCGAACCCCCGGCTCCCCATGGTGACCGATACCGACTTCCATCGTGCCGGGCTCGATCTTGAAATTCGGATGCCCAACGGCCGGCAGCGTACAGGGGCCGAGACCGATGCCGACGGAACGGCAATTGTCGATCGCCTTCTGGGACATGGCCCGCACTTCTTCGAGGCTGGCGCCCGTCGACGCCTTGGCGCTGCCGATCTTCCACATGAAGATTTCGCCGGCGACACCACGACGCTTCTCACGTTCCTCCGGAGGAGCCGAGCAGACATCGTCATTGGCAACGACGGTCGCAACCTCGATGCCGTCCTTGGCTGCGAGCTTGATCGCCATCTTCACGTTCATGTTGTCGCCCGCGTAGTTGCCATAAAGGCAGATCACGCCGCGACCGCCATTGGCTTCGCGAGCGGCGTCGTAGAAGCTCTTGGCCGTCGGCGAAGAGAAGAGCTCACCGACAGCGACGGCGTCGAGCATATTCTTGCCGGCATAGCCGATGAAGGCGGGCTCATGACCGGAACCGCCGCCGGTGATGACGCCGACCTTGCCGGCATGGGGCGCGTTCTTCGCGACGACGACGCGCGGATTTTCGGCAAGGCGTACGGTCCCCGAATGCGCCTTGACGAAGCCCTTTACGGTGTCTTCGACGACTTCATCGGGATTGTTGATGAACCGTTGCATAATGTCTCCTGTAGGATGCCCGAGCGCCTGCGCTCAGAGAATTGTGTAGCCGCCATCGATCAAGAGATCGGCGCCATTGATCATGTCTGCTCCCGACGAGGAGAGGAAAACGGCCGCCGCCGCGATCTCCTCCGGGAATGCGAAACGGCCCACGGGAATGCGCTTTTTCGCCGCCTCGCCCTTTTCCCCGGACCAGGCCTTTTTGCCGAGTTCGGTCAGGACGATGGTCGGGGAAATGGTGTTGACGCAGATGCCGTGCTTGCCCCATTCGGCGGCAAAGGTCTTGGACATGCCGATGACGCCGAATTTGGAGGCGCAATAGGCGACGTGCTCCTCGATCGCGACGGTGCCGGCCTGCGAGGCGAGGTTGATGATCTTGCCGCCCCTGCCGGCGGCGATCATCGCCCGGCCAACCGCCTGGGTCACCAGGAAGGTGCCTTTGAGGTTGATATTAATGGTCTTATCCCAGTGATCCTGCGACAGGTCTTCAGCCGGTGCGAGAAAGACGACGCCGGCGCTGTTCACCGCGATATCGATATGGCCGAAGTGCGACAGGACATCGGCGATCGCCTTGTTGACAGAGGCTGCATCTGCAACATCACAGGCGAACGGCTTGGCATCGCCGCCGAGTTCGGCAGCTTTTGTGCTGGCAATATCCGTGTTGATGTCCAGAACTGCGACTTTTGCGCCCTTCGAGGCAAAGGCGGCGGCCACCGCGGCGCCAATCCCGGATCCGCCGCCTGTCACGACGGCGACTTTGCCGGAGAGCTGGAAATTCAAATCAATGTCTGGAGCTTTATCGGTCATCTTGTTCAAGCCTCGATAGGGTGGAGGGTGGGGCGAAGCTTTCGCCCCACCGGATCGATTTCACTTACGGGTTTCAAGCAACTTATCGACGTTCTCTGTGGTCACCGGGGTCCACGGAACATTGTAGTTCTTGTCCTTGCCGTCGTTGAACGGCATTTGCGGATACTCGGCCCAGATCGGGGATTCCGGCTTGTAGTTGCCCTTCTTGGCGTTGAAGATCGCCAGATCCAGCGCACCCTGCGCCTGTGCGGTGGCGTCCTGCAGGATGGACGTCATGGTGCCCTGCTTGACGGCATGAAGCGCATCAGTGATGCCATCGATGCCTGCGATGGCGAAATCGCCGACATTGAGCTTTGCCGCCTTGATCGCCTCGATCGCGCCGAGCGCCATTTCATCGTTCTGGCCGATCACGCCGTTGATCTCTCCCGGATGCGACGTCAGCCAATTTTCCATCAGCGTCTGTGCCTCGGCACGCGACCAGTTCGCGGTCTGGTCCTCGATGACCTTCACGTTGGGGCACTCGGCAAGCGCCTTCTTGTTGCCTTCAAGGCGGGAAATCTGCGCCGACTGGCCAATCGGGCCTTCGAGGATCACGACATTGCCCTTGCAACCTATCTTGTCGAGTACGGTCTTGGCTTCCATGTAGCCGGAAACCTTGTCGTCGGAACCGACATAGGCGGACAGCAGGTCGGAATTCACCCTTGTATTGGAGCCCACGACCGGGATGCCGGCATCATGCGCCGCCTGAACCGCCGTCGCGCCCGCGTCGATATCGATCGGCGCGAAGATGATAGCGTCGAACTTCTGCGTGATCATCGTGTTGAACTGCTCCTGCTGAACGAGAGCGTCGTAACGGCCATCGAAGATCGTCAGCTCGACTTCGCCGCTCTTGACGGCGGGATGCTGCTGGAGCGCGGCCGACCAGATCTGCATGAACTCGGCGTTGAGGCCGTAAGGGGCAGCGCCAATCTTCAATTTCTTGTCCTGCGCCAGGGACGGTGAAGCCAGCAGCGCAGTTGCGGCGGCAAGCGCAATCAGTAATTTCTTCATTGTAAATCTCCTCCGTTGGAATTCCGGCGACCATTCTGGCGCGCCGTTTGGTTTCCGGGTGCGCGGCACCCGAATGTCTTCGGGCTCAAGCGCCCAGATTTCGTTTCTGGTCGAGCATCACCGCCCCCACGATGAGCGCACCCTTGAGGACCTGCTGGTAGTAGGACTGGATCCCCATCAGATCGAGGCCGTTGTTCATCACGCCAATGATCAGCGCTCCGATGAGCGTGCCGGTGATGCGCCCGACACCGCCCGAGAGGCTGGTGCCCCCGATAACGACGGCCGCGATTGCATCGAGCTCATAGGCAATGCCGGCCTGTGGCAACGCGGAGCCGGTGCGTGCGGAGAGGATCATGCCCGCAAGACCGGCAAGACCGCCGGAAATCACATAGACGAGGAAGCGCAGCCGGGTGACGTTGATGCCCGATGTGTTGGCCGCATGCGGATTGCCGCCGACGGCATAGATATACCGGCCAAATCGCGTGCGATTGAGCACCCACCAGGAAACCGCGAAGACGATGGCAAGCAGGATCACAGGCATCGGGATGGAGAAAACCGTCCCGGTGCCGATCCAACGGAAATCGGGGGTGAGTGCCGGAACCGGCTTGCCGCCGCCATAGATGAGCGTCAGGCCGCGGGCCGCGGAAAGCATGCCGAGCGTTGCGACAAAGGCCGGAACGGCGAAGCGCGAGACGATTAATCCCACCACCGCACCGCAGGCGACACCGACCAGCAACCCGACGGCGAGCGCCACATAGGGCGGATAGGGTGCGCCCACAATGCCCGCCGTCGCGGAGGTCGTCGCAAAGCTCGCGCTGATGATGCCGGTGAGCGCGACCACGGAGCCGACTGAGAGATCGATGCCCCGCGTCAGGATGACGAAGGTCATGCCGATCGCCAGGACGCCGTTGATCGAGGTCTGCAACAGCACATTCGATATGTTGCCCGGCGTCAGGAAATATTCGTTCGAAACGGACAGAATGATGGCGAGCAGCAGGAATGCCAGGAAGATCCCGTATTCCTGCATGATCACCCGGCGCCGATCCGAACTGAACCATGCGCTGGACCGATTATTGTCTGTGGCGGACATATGAAACACCTCTTGTTGCCGGACGCGACCCTGTCGCTCGTCGTTACCTGTCGCGGTCATGTCGACAGGTGGACGAGCGCTTGTGCGTCGGCCTCTTTCCGTTCAAGGATCCCGGCGGAGCGCCCCTGACGCATCACCAGGATGCGGTCGGACATGCCGAGAACCTCATCGATCTCGGACGAGATCATGATGACCGTGCCGCCTTCGGCGGCGAAGTCGCAGATAATGCGGTAGATCTCGCGCTTGGCGCCGACATCGACGCCGCGGGTCGGCTCGTCCAGCAACAGCACCTTCGGCTTGCGCAGGAACCATTTGCCAAGCACGACTTTCTGCTGGTTGCCGCCAGACAGGCCCGAAACCGCCATGCTGTCGCGCGCCGCCTTGATACCGAAGCGCTCGATCATCGCCGCACTGGCGGCGGCTTCCGCGCGGCGGTCCATCGAAAATTGCGGGCTCATTTCCGGCAGGCTGGCCAGGCAGATATTGTTGCGAACGCTGTCGCTGAGATTGAGCCCCGTCAGCTTGCGATCCTCGGTCACGAAAGCGATGCCATACTGCATCGCCTCGGCCGGCTTTCTGACCGATATGGATTGTCCGGCAAGCTTCATATTGCCGCTCGTCGGTGCATCGAGGCCGAATATGCAGTCGAAAATCTCGGTTCGCCCGGAGCCCATCAGACCGTAGATGCCGAAGATTTCCCCCTTGTGCGCCACAAAGGAGATATCGTCGATCTTGCCGGGAGCGGTCAGGCCGGAGACTTCGAAGCCGGCAGTCGCGGTCGGCGTGTTGGTCTTAATATATTCCTCGCCGAGTTCACGGCCCACGATCATGCTGATCAGGCCTGCCCTGTCGATATCGGCGATGGCGCCGCTACCGACATAGGATCCGTCACGGAACGCCGTGTAGGAATCGGCGATCTGAAAGATCTCCGACAGCCTGTGCGAGACATAGACGATGCCTTTGCCTTCGGCCTTCAGTCGCCCGATCGCCGCAAACAGATGCTGCGCCTCCTTTTCGCCGATGGCGGAGGTCGGCTCATCCATGAAGATCACTTCCGCATCATGACTGAGCGCCTTGGCGATCTCCACCAACTGCACCTGCGCGACGGAGAGGTTCATCATGAATTGCGTGGCGCGGATATTGAACTCCAGCCGATCGAGGAGGGCCTGAGCGCCACGGTTCATCGTCTTGAAATCGATGCCGCCAAAGCGGGCCGACGGCTCACGGCCGAGATAGATGTTTTCAGCCACGGTCATGTGCGGGATAGGGCTAAGCTCCTGCTCGATGATGGCAATGCCGGCCGCCAGCGCTTCCGCGGGGCTTGCATAATCGACCTCCTTGCCGCGACGGCGGATCAGGCCTGCATCCCGCGCATGAATACCCATCAGGATTTTGAGGAAGGTCGACTTGCCGGCGCCATTGCCGCCGCACAACGCGTGAACGGAGCCCGCCCGCAGCTGAAAGCGGCCATCGCGCAATGCCGCGACACCACCAAAGGACTTCTGGAGCCCATCTACCTCAAGCAGGAATTCCACGACTTCGCCTCCTCAAGCGCAACCCGACGCATGGAGTCCAGAGATACCCATCGCCTCCTCGGTTGGCTTATTTTGACATTATTCGACTCAGTATCGACAAATGTCAAGTTACCAAATGAAGATGCGATATGTCGGGCGCCGATCGCACGAAAGAGCCTTCGCTCACATGGGAATGCAGCCCTTGTGAGAGACAAGCCAAGCGGGATCATGCCGAGAATTCGAAGGTCAGGGCGATAGAGCTATCGATGGAGAAGTGGTCGCGGCTTACTGTTTTTGGCGAACCGCTATGGGAGCCTCAGCACCCGCCAGGTGCTGGCAAACTCAGCCGCTGCGCTGCGCAGAATCCTCTATCCGGGCCTGCCATAGGAAGCGGAGCGCAATCAGTGCGACGCACAGGACCGAGATCAGGAAGATGGCGCCGGACATGGCGTAGATCACCGGCGACGCGCCGGAGTTCATCTTGCCGAACAGCACCACCGGCAGTGTGTTCTGCCGTCCCGCCAGATAGAAGGCGCGCGTGAACTCGTTGAGCGACAGAAGGAAGGAAAAGATGAAAGCGCTGATCAAGCCGGGGCGGATCAGCGGAAGGATGATATCGAAAAACCGATGCCACCAGTCCGCCCCCAGATCGGCCGCCGCAACGAGATAGGATCGCCGCACGGCCGCAAAACTCGTCAGGATGACGATGAAGGCGAACGGCATGGCCCATAGCAAATGGCCCGCGATGACCGTCAGCATCGATGCCTTGACGCCAGCGCGCGCAAACACCGCCGACAGAGCCAGCCCCTGGATCACACCCGGCACGAACATCGGCAGAATTACCGTCACAAGCCATGCTGTCCGGCGCGAGCGCAATTCGAAATAGGCAAGCGCCGCCAGCAGCGACATTAGGGTCGCGAGAACCGCCGTCACCGTGGCGATGATCAGCGACTGCTCCAAGGCACCGATCAGTGCCGTCTCCTGCGGCAGCGATGCGTACCATTTGAGGCTGAGTTGAGAGAGGCTCGGCAAGCCCGGCTGCAGGGCCGGATTGAACGAGATCGCCAGCAGATAGAGCGGCGGCGCATAGATCACGAGCAGGCCGGCGATCGTGATGGCCCAAAGCAAAACCCGGTTGGCAAGACCTTCGCGCAACATCATGGTGACTGGTCCTCGAACAGCGACGCGAGGCCGAAGACGCGATTGCCGATCAGTACGAGGCCGAAGATCACGACGAGCACGATGGTCGAAATGGCGAAGGCCATCGGATAGTTGGCAACGCGCATGACGTCGTTGATCATCACCGACACGATCGATGCGCCCGCCCCGCCCAGCATCTGCACTTCGGTGGAGGAACCCACCACCATGACGAAGACGAACAGGAAACCGGCGAAAATGCCCGATTTTGTCAGCGGCAAAAGGATCGTCGTCAGGCTTTTCCAGAATCCCGCGCCAAGATCCTGCGCGGCCGCCAGATAGGTCGGATCGACCCGGCGCATGGACAAGAGCAGCGGGAAGATCGCGAACGGCAGATAGGAAGCGACCAACCCGACGATAACGGCGAAATTGCTGAACAACAGCCAGTCGAGCGGCGCGTCGACGATACCGATGCCCTGCAGCCATTCGTTGATAATTCCGGTGCGCCCGAGCACGAGCCGCCAGGAAAAGGACCGGATCAGATAGGATGTGAAAAAAGGTATGGTGATCAGCGCCAGGAGAATGACGTTCAGCCGCCGCCCGGCCAGGAAATGGATCGCATAGCCGGTCGGATAGGCGATCAGCAGGCATAGCAGCGCCGTGCCGAACGCCTTGATCAAGGTCGAGACGATGACTGTCCAGCGCCCGGCCTCGAGGATGCCGGCATAGCCGACGAGACTGAGGTCCGGCTTGATCCAGTATGTCACCGGATCCCAGCTCCAGAAGCTCCAGACGACGACAATGGTCAGGGGCACCAGCCCGAATGCCAGGATCGCTAGCAACGGCGGGGCCATCAGCATCGACGAAATCGGCAGGCGTGCTCTGGACATATTGGGCCTTCAAGGGACTGATGGCAGCGGCGAAAAAATCGCCGCTGCCCATGATTGATAACTCAGGCGTTGCGCAGCTTCTGCCACCACTCTTCGTAAAGCTGGAAATTATCCGGCCGGGTGTTCTGCCAATAGACCTTGCCGGCAAACTTGGCCTTGACATGCTCGGCCAGCTTCGCGACCTCGTCCGGCTTGTATTCGTCCGGATGGGCCTTGGCATAGGTCAGATTGTTGTCGGTCGGCACCAGATAGCCGCGGGCTTGGCCGAGTTCGCAACCGTAGAACCCGCCGAGCAGGCCGTTGACGAACTTATGCGCGGCATCGGTAACGCCGCGATCGCCAGCACCCTTGAGGAGCACCGTATTGTTGCCCCAGGCCTCATAGCCTTCGACGGGCGCTGCATATTCGACCTGAAGGCCGCGCTTGCGCCCTTCGTAGACGATCGGCTCCCAGCCGGTCATGGCGTCGACTTCCTGATCGGCCACCAGCTGGACGCCCTGCTCCCAGCCATTCCAGAAGGTGCGGAACTGGCCGTCCTTCTTGTGCTTGATCAGGAATTCCATGACCAGGCCGAGTTCGGATTCGGTCAGATTGCCCGGCTCGACGATTGGCTTGTTTTCGCTTTCCTTCAGATACATCGCGGTGAAGATGGCGCTGTTGATCCAGGCATCCTCCATGGCCACGCGGCCCTTGAGCTTGGGATCGAAGATTACGCCGTAGCTATCGACCTTGCCGAGCTTGTCGGGACGATAAATGATCGAGTCGGCATTGACGACCGTCGGGATGCTGTACTGCTTGCCGTCATGCTTGAGGTAAGGAATATCCTTGGCCCACTGCCAGACGCTTTCGTAGTTCGGGATCTTCGTCAGATCCCAGGGGATGATGACACCCTGGCGCGCGAGTTCCTTTTCGGCACCGCCCTGAAAGCCGCCGACGTCGAAGAGATCATTGGCATTGCCGGCGGCAAGGCGCGCAATCACGGGGCCGATATCGTTGCCGTTGTCGGTGAACTCGGGAGCAACACCGTTCTGCGTGGCGAAGGCCTTCCATTTGTCGCCGATATCGAGCGTCGCGGTTGCCCAGAAGGCGACCGTCGCGGCATCCTGCGCGGCAGCGCTCGAGGTCAAACCAAGACTACCGGCAGAAAGGGCGACACTTCCTGCACCCATAAGCTTCAGAAACTCGCGCCTTTGCACATTGCTATGCCGCGCCGATGAAAATATTCTACCATGCTTTGCCATTGTCACTCCCCTTCGTGGCTAGGTTGAATCACTAACTACTCGCAACACACCACAAAGCAGCCATTCAGCTCATAGGCAATAGTCCCGCATTGGAAATCAGAATAGCGGCATCCTGCTTCAGGCCGACACGAACGGATCTTCCGGCCTCGAACCCGCCAAACCCCGCCTCTTCCTCAATCGCCATGGTCAATGTCTGGCCATCCCAGAAGGCGAGCTTGAGCTCGTGATACAAGCCGCGGAACGTCGTTTCGACCACGGTCAACATCAGCGTCCCGGGTGCATCCGCAGCGGCGAGAAACAGCCTGTCGGCACGGATGGCAACGACTGACTGAGCCGGGTCCGTCGGCCCGGCGACGCGCACCGGCACCCGTTGCCCGGCAATGACGGCGTAGGTCTGCCCGTCGGACGTCGCGATCTCCTCCGGGCGCACCAGCGTATCGATGCCGACGAAACGGGCGACGAAAGCATTGGCCGGTGCCTCGAAGAAGCTGGCGGGTGCGCCCACCTGTTCGATGCGCCCCTTGTGCATCACGGCCATGCGATCCGATAGGCTGAGCGCTTCGTCCTGATTGTGAGTGACGAGGACGAAGGTCGCGCCGGTGCGCTTGTGCAACCGTCCGAATTCGTCGCGCATCTGCTGGCGCAGGCGCTCGTCGAGGCCGGTCAGCGGCTCGTCGAGCAGCAGGATGCCGGGCTCCATGACCAGGGCACGCGCAAGGGCGACACGCTGGCGCTGGCCGCCGGACAGAAGATTGACGTCGCGCGGGCCGAAACCGGAGAGTTCGACCAGATCGAGAGCATCGTTGATCCTGGCCGTCAATGCACCTCCCGACACCCCCCGCAGCCGTAAGCCGTAGCCGACATTTTGCGCGACCGTCATGTGCGGGAAAAGCGCAAGGCTCTGGAAGACGGTATTGACCGGGCGCTTGTTGGCCGGCACGTCGCTCATATCCTTGCCGTCGAAGGAAATACGGCCGGAGGTCTGCCTGTCGAAGCCGCCGATGAGCTTCAACAGCGAACTCTTTCCGCAACCCGACGACCCGAGCAGCGTGAAGAATTCACCAGCAGCGATATCAAGCGTTACATCGTCCAGAGCCTTGACCGGCCCGTATTCCCTGCTGACCTTCTCGATCTGAATGGATATAGCCACTAGCCTGCCTCGGAGACGCTTTCGCGAATGATCAGGACGCCATTATCGGCGACGCTCAGTTGCTGTCTCTCCTGTACGAGCGTCGTCGCCGTTGCCTCCTCGACAATCATCGGCCCCTCGATCGACTGACCGGGCGCCAGCAGGCTCCGCTCATAGACCGGGCAAGAGACCCAGCCGAGAACAGCACCAAAATATACATTGCGCCGTCCTGTCAACGCAGCTTCGAGACTGCGTCCGTTTTTGGACAAGGCTGGCAGGGCAATCACAGGGCCGTTCAGAACCGCTTCGAGATGCAATGTGGTGATCTCGATGGCCGCATGCGGCAGGCGGAATGAATAGGCGCGCTCATGGACGGCATGAAAGCGCTCGGCAAAGACCTCACGATCGTCGCCACGGTGGAACTGGGCAAAAACCCCGTGTTCCTGCCCGCGATAGCGCGCCTCGACCTGATAGGTGAAGCGGATATCGGCGTCCTGTCCCTTGGCGAAATAGGCGATCGCTTCTTCTTCGAGCTTGTCGAAGCGTGCCAGCAGCGCCTTGATCGCCTCCGCGGTCAGTGCCGAGAACCAGGTATGGCGAAAATCGGCACGCGGTTCGGCGGCAAGCATGCCCCAGGCGGAAAAAAGGCCTGGGTGGAGCGGAACGACCGTAGACTTGACGCTCAGATCCCGTCCGAGCCTGGTTGCAAGCGCCGGGCCGGCACCGCCGCTGATGACGAAAGCCACTTCGCGCGGATCATGCCCGCGCTGGACCGTCACCAGTTTCAGCGCATTGATCATGCTTGCATGAGCGATATCGATAATTGCGATCGCAGCATCCTCGATGCTCAAGCCGAGGGGCGCGGCGATGGTGGCGATCGCCTCGGCCGCTTTCTGCTTGTCGAGGTGCATGGAGCCACCGGCGAAATTGGTGGGATCGAAGATCCCGATCGTGAGAATGGCATCCGACAGCGTCGGTCTCGTGCCGCCACGACCGTAACAAGCCGGCCCCGGCATGGAACCGGCGCTTTCTGGACCGACACGAAGGACGCCGCGTTCGTCGAGCCAGGCAATCGAACCACCGCCGGAGCCGATCTCGACAATATCGACCACTGGCACCTGAATCGGATGACCCGGCTCGATACGGGTATGCTCGAGCTTATATTCGACGTTCAGCGTCGGGCGCCCGCCGTGGATCAGCGAGCATTTGGCGGTCGTGCCGCCGACGTCCAAAGACAGGACTTCGCTCTCGCCGAGAGCATTGCCGATCCGCGCCGCACCCGCAACACCGCCGGCCGGCCCGGATTCGACCAGCGTCAACGGACTGCTGACCGCCTGTTCGAAGGTGGCGATACCGCCGTTCGACTGCATCGCGTAATAGGGGCACGTCAGGTCACGCCGCATCAACGCATCTTCCAGCCGCGCGAAATAGCGGCGGATGATCGGCTGGACATAGGCATTGAGCACGACAGTGTTCGAACGCTCATATTCGCGCCATTGACGCGAGACTTCATAGCTGGCGCAGACGGTCGCATCCGGCAAGGCGGCGGCCAGAATATCGGCGCAAAGAATCTCGTGCTCGGGATTCGTGTAGCTGTGGAGGAAGAGGATCGCGACCGCTTCGATCTTTTCCGCCTTGCACTGGGCGATGATCGGCTTGAGGTCTTCGACGTGCAGCGGCGTAATGATTTTCCCCGAAGCGTCGAGCCGCTCCCGCACCTCGAAGCGTAAGCTTCGGGGAACAAAGGGCGCAGGGCTGCGGAATCGCAGATTGTAGAGATCGGGACGGTTGCCGCGACCGATTTCCAGAACGTCGCGAAAGCCCGCGGTCGTTACCAGTGCGGTTCGTACACCCTTGCGCTCGGTAATGGCATTGATGACCGTCGTGCCGCCATGGGCGAAAAACGTGACATCCCTTGTGCGAAGCCCGTCCTTGGTTTCCGCCGAGGTGATCGCATCGAGCACTCCAATAGACTGGTCGGGTACCGTCGTCAGGCTCTTGGCCGTAAACAATTCGCCGCTGCGCTCATCATATCCGACGAGGTCGGTGAACGTGCCACCGACATCCGTTGCCAGCCTGATCATACTGCCACTTTCGTTTGGTAACCGTAAAGCTTCACGGCCTGTGCTTCGGTAATGAAGCCATTACGCAAATCCCGCTCAATCAGATGCGGCTCACGCTGGCGCGCGTCGCCCCACCCTCCACCGCCGCCAGTGATGACGCGCAGGATATCGCCGGCATTGAGATCGATATGGGCAATCCTGCCGTAAGTCCGCACCCTGCCATCGCTGGCGGAAGCGATTTGCAGCGCATTCACCGTTCCGCTGCCGCCGCCATCCATACCCCAGGGGCGGGTGCGGGTGCGCCCGAAACTGCCATAGGCAGATGCGTCCTTGCTGAGGATTTCATACTCACGCACGATGCCGAACCCTCCCCGCCTGCGACCGGCACCAGTGCCGGCATTGATATTGTATCCGTAACTCTTGACCCGCAAGGGAAACCGCGCCTCGATGGCTTCAACCGAATAATTATAGGTGTCTCCATCCGTCAGCGCTATCAGCGCGCCGGCGCCGTCGGCCTCTTCGCTCGCGCCCCAACCGCCATGCTGCGGCTCGATATGGATGAAGGGTTGGCCGTTGCGATCCTTACCGGAAATGTAGACGACGCAGAGGCTCGAATAGGAACCGGCGGAGAAGCGCGACGGCACCAGGGGGGCGAGCGCCTTCCAAACGAGCTCGGACGCATGCACAGACCCCTCATAGTACCAGCCCGTCGGCGAAGGCTTTTCCGCGGTGAAGATCGTTCCGGGCGGCGCAATGACGGTCAGCGGCCGGAACCATCCTTCGTTGGACGGCTCCTGCGGTCCGACCAACGCCTTGACGATGGTTCTGACCGCCGACTGCAAGGCACCGCGCGCGCAGTTGATGGGGCCAGGCACGGCCGGCGGGCAGCCGGTGAAATCCGCGATGATGCTGTCGCCGTCGATGGTGACCGCCACCTGCACGGGGATCGGCGCGTCAGTGATACCATCGCCATCGATGATATCGCTCGCTTCATAACGACCATCGGGAAGGGCGGCAATCGCTGCCCGGCTGCGCTTCTCGCTGACTGCCAACAGGTTGGCGAAGGCGGCCCTGACGACATCGGACCCGTATTTCGCCGCGAGTTCAGTGAGACGCCGCGCAGCAACCCGAACGGTCGCCACCTGCGCATTGAGGTCGCCGAGCGCGATTTCCGGCAGGCGCACATTCTCGCAAATGATACTGAGGATATCGTTCGAAAAAACGTCGGATCGCGCGATCTTGACGCCCGGCAGACGTATTCCCTCCTGGAAAACCGAGGTGGCATTCGGAGCCAGACTTCCCGGTACAGAACCGCCGACATCGAGATAATGAGCGACATTGATGGCGTAGCCGAGAATCTCGCCATCGACGAACAGCGGCTTGACGATGGCGAAATCGCAGGCGTGGGTTCCGCCGGCATAGGGATCGTTGGAGAGGAGAACGTCACCATCGCAGAGATTGCCGGCGGATTTCTCGATCAGCGCCTTCACCTGGACGCCGAAAGTGCCGGTGAACAGCGTGATGCCGTTCATCTGCGCGACGAGTTCGCCCTCGGAGGTGAGCAGCCCACAGGCAAAATCGAGAACCTCGTAGATCACCGGGCTCATGCTGGTGCGCGCCATGACGATCCCCATCTCGTCGACGACGGCTGTCAGTTTGCCCTCGATGATTTCCTGAGTCACGGGATCGACGGAAATTTCCTCAATGGTCATCGTCTCAGTCACCCTCATCATTGACGTTGCGGGTAGACTAGGCGGGATCCCCGGAGGCAGGTAGCCTGTCAGAAGGGTGGGGTGGGTTTAAAGACCCTACCCGTTCGGGTAGGGTCTGGATTAGAGAAGGATGCCGGTATCGCGCGCCGTGGTCACCGCCGCCGTTCTGGTCGTGACGTTGAGTTTGGCGTAGATATTGCGCAGGTGGAACTTGACCGTGTTGTTGCTGAGGTCGAGCTTGCGGCCGATTTCCTTGTTGCTGAGGCCGGCACTGAGCAACCGAATGACGCTGCGCTCGCGGTCGGTCAGGCCGCCGGTCGTGGCAGTCTGATCGGAGAGCAGATCGCTGCCCTGGGCACTTGGCCCCACCACAACATCCTGCAGGCGCTCCAGCCGCTGCATCACAACATCAGGCACGCCTCGGCTGGCGGCCAGCTGACACAAGCGGCTGCCGAATTCCGGGCCTTCGATCAGCAGAATGGCGCGGTAGTCCGCCACGGGCAATGACAGCATCATCTCGGAAAGCCTAGCTGCGGCTGTCGCCTCTTGGCCTTCGGCGAGCAACAGACGTATATCGAGGAAACCCAATTCAATGCGCCGCGGAACATGCAATTTCTGCGACTGGCTTGTGATCAGGCGATCGAAGACGTGACGCGCACGAGCAGTCTCGCCCTGCGCGAGATAGATCCGCGTCCACAACAGCGCGGGTACGTTGCCACGCAGATTGACGGAAAAATCATTGGCACTGTCGGAATTGACACTCTCGGTACCGAAGCCGCTGGCCTCGGCGTAACGCATCGCCTCGTCGATATCGCCCGATGCAAGAAGAAGCGCCGTCCGTTCACCGTCGATCAACCGGATCAAGCGATCGAAACCACGTCGTTTGGCCGCTGAGCGCGCACTATCGATCGCCGCGTGGGCCGCCATGATCTCGCCATTCAGCCGCAAGATGCGCTGTTGCGCCATGATGCCGGCGGCGAGAAGGTCGAACCAGGTGTCATGCCGCTCCAGATGCGGCAGCACCCAGGCAAGCACGGCGGAGGCGGCCTCGCGTTCGTCGCGCATCGAAAGCAGTTCGCTCTGCAGCACTTGCCCAAGGGCATCCTGATCGCTGCCCTTGCCGATATTGGCCTGCGCTTCCGTGATGAGGCTTTGATAGGCGTCAGCGGCGCTGGCGCAATCGCCGCTGAAGAAGGCGGCCTGCCCGATATGGGTGTAAAGGTGCAATGCGCCGAAATCCGCGCCGGCGTCGCGGAAGGTACGCAGGGCAAGCTGGCCATAATGCAACGCGCGTTCCAGATCCGTGCGAATCAAGAAATTGTAGGACAGCATGTTGAGCGCCAGCGCCCGATGAATGAGCTCCATGCCGCTGTCCTGAGACAGATCCGCTTCCAGCGCCAAGAGATCGGCTTCCGTCGCCCACCTGTCCGTATAGAGCGACAGCAGCACGCGAACCACGCGCAGGTCCTGTGCCAGTTTTTCGCTCATCGTGGCGCCGGTGCGCTCGGCCAGCGCAAGATAGTGGTTGGCGGCATCAAGCTGGCCCGCCTTGGCGTTGATCACCGACAATCCCAATGTTGTCAGGGGGAAGTCCGCCAGATTGATATCGGCCGCCTTGGCGATCAACGTCTGGAACAGCGCCGTGCCGCCGCGTGTCTTCGCATAGACGCGCCGCCATCCGCCCGCTCTTTCGATGATCTGGGCGGCAAGCGTCGCGTCCGCCGCCAACAGCGCGTGACGCACCGCCGCATCGCAGTCACCACCAGACTCGAACCAGTGCGCCGCCTTTCGCAATATCTGTCTCGTATCGATGCCGAGGCGCTCCGCTTCCTCCTTGAGGTAGCTGTTGAACACCGGATGATACCGGATCCATGTTCCCTGCCCATCGAGAACGGCAATGGGCAGCGCGTAGTCGCCAAGCCGGTTGAACAATGCCACCGCGTTGCCTTGGCCCGAAACCGCGCCGATAAGTGGGCGGCTGACAGCGGGAAGTGCCGCGCTTTCGGTCAGAAAATGCTGGATGTCCTCCGGCAGACTGGAAAAGACCTGCTCCGAGAGATAACGACCCATCTCGGCATTGCTGCCATCGAACGACGAGAGAATGGCACTGCTGTCCATATTGTCGTTCACCAGAACCCGAACCATCTGCAGCGCGACCGCCCAGCCTTCCGTGCGCTGGTTGAGTTCGCTGATCTGCTCGCTTGTCAGCTTCTTTGCCCGGCTACCGAAAAACTCCTGAGCCTCCATGTCGGAAAAGCTGAGATCGGCGACGCCGATCTGTTTCAATTCGCTATTGAGCCTTAGGGCGGATGTCGGGAATCGGGGCGGGCTGCGCGAAATCAGCACGAACTTCACATGCCCGAGATCGCTCGCCGCCAACAATTTTGCCATCAGTGATTCGGTGGCATCGTTCTGGGCGAAGTGATAATCGTCGAGGAAAAGAACGATCGGCTCCCTTATCCGGCGCAGCCGCGTGACCAGCGCCGAAAGAAGCGAAGCAACCGGCATGCTGTTGGCATCGGACCCCTTCCTTTCGTCAGGAAGCAGTTTCTGAAGCGATTCCAGCAAGGCCAAAAGGAAGCGGCTCTGGTCACCATCCTCGGGATCAAGGGGAATCCAGACCGCCTGAGCACTCTGGCTCTTGAACATCTCGTACCACTGCGCGGCAAGCGAGGTCTTGCCATATCCCGCCGGGGCGACGATCGTGGTTAGCCGCCGTAGCCCCGAACGTTGCAGCAGCGCCAACAGGCCGCGGCGCCTGACATGTTCATTGCCGGCACTCGGCGGTTGAAAACGAGTTTGACTGATGATCATTCCTTATGATTGCGGTGGTAAAGCAAGTTTGCAAGTTGCGGAAATCAAAAAGACGATAATTTTAATAGATTTGCGCACCAAGATTTGAGCAACTGCCGTTCCCTTAGGCGAACGATAGCCGCTTTGTCGCTTAACCGATCAGGGCCTGGAACGAACGACTTGCTCGACGGCGAGGGCCGCCGCCAACAATGTTTCATCCTTATCCCTCTTAGCCGACAATAGGAAGCCGACCGGCATGCCACCATCGCCTGTACCACAAGGCAGAGATACGCCGCAGCCATCGAGGAAATTGCCGATCAGCGTGTTGCGCAGGGTCTTTCCGTTGGTCTTGACGAAAAGGTCGTCGTCATCAAGCAATGGCGCAAGCGGCGGCGCTACATGGGCGACCGTCGGATAGGCGATGAACTCGTTCGGCGCGGTGGCTGCCGCAAACGCCTCGATCAGCCGTTCACGTCCCTTCAACAACGCGATGTAGTCGACCAGGCCGATCTTCTCGCCCAGCAATGTACGGGCCACCACACGGCGATCCATGGCCGCAGCGTCAGGTCCGGAAAGCCGGTCGTAATGAAGTGCGTAAGCCTCGGCCGTCACCATCGGGCCGTGCTTCGCCATCAGCTCGAAGACACCGCTGAACGTCGGAAATGCTGCCCGGCGCACCCGCACTCCAACTTGCTGCAATCTTTCGATAGCAGCGTCGAAAGCCTGACGGACGCCATCTTCGATATCGTCCATGACCACCGTTTCGGGCACGACCAATGAAATCTCCGCCAGGCTGGCGCGCACGACCTCCGGCGCCGTAAGCCGCCGCATGGCCGCATCGACCCAGATGGCGTCCTGAACGCTACGGCAGAGAGGGCCGAGCGAATCGAGACTGGTCGCCAGGGGAAAAACACCGGCCATGCTGTAGCGGCCACGGCTTGCCTTGTAACCGACCAGACCATTGAAGGCGGATGGAATACGCACCGACCCCCCCGTATCCGTTCCGATCGATACCGGCACGAGGCCGGCGGCGACGGCAACGGCCGAACCCGAGGAGGATCCGCCCGGTACCCGCTCGACATCCGCGGATAGCGGATTGAGCGGCGTGCCGTAATGCGGGTTAAGGCCAAGGCCGGAAAAGGCGAACTCGCTCATATTGACCCGGCCGACACTCACCATGCCCGCCTCCGCCAGCGCTTGGACAACATCGGCGTCCTTGGCTGCAGGGGCTTCACGCGCAAGAACGGTGGATCCGGCCGTCGTCGGCAGCCCGCGGATGGCGAAGAGATCCTTCCAGGCGATGGGAATACCGTCGAGAAGCCCGCGCGACCGGCCGTCCCGCAGCCGCTTCGAGGCGGAAGCAGCCTCTTCGCGCGCCCGCTCCTCAAGCAGGCTGATAAAGATGGCCTGGTCCTTATGGGACCGGATCGCGTCCAGGCTCTCCTCGGTAAGCGCGACGGGATCGAGTTCTCCCGATTGCATCAGAACGGACAGCTGCGCGATCGATTTTCCCAGATGTGAATATGCCATGACCCTCTTCTCCTTATCGACCGACGAGCTGCATCCACCGGCGGACGAGATAATTGTGCTCATCCATAGTGGTGTTCCATACCGCAATGCAATTGGCACGCTGCCAATAGGATCCGCCGCTCCTGACCGAGCCCGCCCTTATCCGCGTCAGGCCGTCAGGGCCGGGCAAATCTTCGGCGGCGACAAGGCCTTCATACCAATAATCCCATTCCGACGGCGTCATGAATTGGCGGGAGCGCTGCGGGGTGGAGATATAATAGCCCTGGCGGGCAACCACCGCTCCCGGCCAGCCGGAAAGCCACCAGTTCAGATAGTCATAGGCAACATCGAGCAGGCGCCCGCTCAGGCTCTTCGAAAGGCACAGGCCGCCGTGCCAGGCGCGATAGCCCTCCGCCGGCACCGCCTGTTCGACCGGAATGCCCTTGGAATTCAATATGCCGATGCCTGGCGACCACATGCTTTGAACTGCGGTGTCGCCTGCCATCATCAGGCGGGCCGCATCCTCCGCCGTCTGCCAGAAGCCACGGAAGAAACCCGCCTTCTTCCGCTCCTCCAGTAGGTCGATCAACCGGTCGATCTCCGCGATCGACATGTTTCCGATATCGTCGAAGGACATCAGGCCGGCGGCCTGCGCGGCCAATGCGGCATCGAAGATGCCGATGGCCGGTTCGTCCACCAGAGCGACCCGGCCCGCCCATCGCTCATCGAAAAGCGCGCCCCAGGAATGCATGGCGACGGCATTGTCCACGAGATCGGTCCGATAGGCGAAGCTGTCGAAATTATGCGTCGTCGGCAGCATGGAGACGAAACGCGAGGGCGTGTCGCCGAGCGCCAGGTTCGGCTGAACGTACAGCTTGCGCGCTGGCACATCGCCAAGCCCCAGCCGCGGGTTGGGGCCGATATGGCCGGTCTTGGTCAGGTCGTTGATCTCGTCCCACAAGGCAATGCGCTTCGTGTCGACCGGCTGGATCGCGCGCCAATGCCAGACGATATCGAGATTGTGGAAGCATTGATCGTAGATATCGTAAGTCTCGGGCTCCCTCGCCGCCTTGTACTGGGTTGTAAGGAAATCATTGTTGTCGAACGTCACCTCGATGCCGAGATCGGCTTGAGCCCGAATCCGCAGCTCATCAAGCAGGGAAATGGCCGTCCCGAGAATGCGCAGTTTCGGCCGGCCGGCTAGATGCAGCGCAGGTGCGGAAGTGGCCTTTGCCGGAGACTGATGCTTGTTCATGAAGGAATGACTTATCCTATTCCGCCGGGATGGCCAGAGGTGGCCTAACTTCCGCATCCGCCAACGTAAAAGCCTCGAAGGACCGTTTCAACACTTCTCCGTCGAGGCCGTCCAGAATGAAGACCAGACGGGAGCTTCGATCGTCCGAGGGCCAAGCCTCCATGTGAACGGGCGTGTGGACAAGATGCTGCACGCCATGAATGGCAACCGGCCGCTCCTCGCCCGCAAGATTGAGAATGCCCTTGACCCGCAGGACCCGCTCGCCGTGGCGATTGAGCAGCATGGTCAGCCATATGCCGAACGCCGTCCAGTCGATGGGGCGGTCAACAGTCATGGCGACGGAGGAGATCGCGGCACGATGCGGAGCGCCGTCGGCATTGGTAAGCCAGACCGGCTCCTCGCAATAAAAGCCGCTCGGCGACTGGACGTGATCGCCGCGCATCGTGGCGACATCCTGCAACAGCGAGGACAAATCCAGATCGTCATCCCCAGCACAGACGAGGAGCGCATCGGGGTTGATGCGCCGCAGACGGCTTTCCAGGGCATATCTCTCGCCGTCGGTAGCAAGATCGGTCTTGGTGATGACAAGCCGATCGGCGATCGCCGCCTGCCGGTTGGATTCGATATAGGTATCGAACTGATGTTGCCCATTGACCGCATCCACCGCCGTCACGACGCTTCCGGGCCGAAAATGATGCCGGAGGATCGGATCCGCCTTGATGGTCGAGAGGACCGGAAAAGGATCGGCCAGCCCGGTGCTCTCGATGATGACACGCCGGAACGGCGGGACCAGCCCCCGCTCGCGCTTGGAATAGAGATCCTTGAGCGCATCTGCGAGCTCGCCGCGAACGGTGCAGCACACGCATCCGGAGCGCAGCAGCACGATCTCGTCATCGATCCGCTCGATCAGGTGATGATCGAGGCCGATCTCCCCGAATTCGTTGATCAGCACGGCGGCATCGGCAAAGGCTTCCTCCGCAAGCAGGCGCCTGAGCAGCGTCGTCTTTCCCGATCCGAGAAAGCCGGTGAGGAGGTTGACGGTTACGAAGCCGGGCTCATCATGCGTCACGGCTGGCCTCCATTCGGACGATCAGGCCGGGATCGAGCGGATCGCAGGGACGGCCGATAAGCCGCTCGGCCGCCGGCCAGAGATGCCCCAGATCCTCGACGATCTCGTTCTTGCCGGTTTTCGTGGAAAGGACGAACGAAGCGCCCTGCCAGTCCGACAGAACAAGGCCGAAGGCCGAAAGCATGCGATTGGCGGCGGCGACGCGGTTGGCCCGCTCCCGCCGCCGGTCGAGACGGCTGTCATTGCGCGTAAACACCCCCGGCCGCGCCGCAGCGTCGGTCCAGTGTTCATTGCCGCCGAGAACACCGCAGAGCGAGCACATGATGGTGTCTACCTCCTGACGAGCCTAGCCTGCGACTACTTCTTGCGCGGAAAGCGCGCTGCGAAGTCGTCGGCGATTTCGTTCATGGTAACGAACTTCACGCCCGGATGCTTGATCATATGGGCATAGAGCCGCTCGAGCATCATCAGCACCTGCGGACGTCCGGCAACATCGGGGTGGATAGTGATCGGGAAGACGGCATAGTCCATCTCGCGATAGACCCAGTCGAACTGATCGCGCCACATCTGCTCGATATCGTGCGGATTGACGAAGCCATGGCTGTTCGGGGCCTTCTTGATGAACATCATCGGCGGCAGGTCATCGAGATACCAGGACGCGGGGATCTCGATCAGGTCGGTTTCCTGTCCGCGCTTCAACGGTACCATCCAGTCGGACGGCTTCTTCGAATAGTCGATCTTCGTCCAGCTATCGCCGACACGCACATAGTAGGGCGTGAAATCCTTATGCATCAGCGAATGGTCGTATTTGATGCCGCGCTCGAGCAGCAGCTCGTTGGTGACGTTGGAGAATTCCCACCAAGGCGCGACATAGCCCGTCGGGCGCTTGCCGGAGAGCTTGGTCACCAGCTCGATGCACTTGTCGAGAATCTCGGTCTCCTGCTCGCGCGTCATCGCGATCGGGTTTTCATGGCTATAGCCATGGATGCCGATTTCATGGCCCGCATCGGCCACCGCCTGCATCTGCTCGGGAAATGTCTCGATCGAATGGCCGGGAATGAACCAGGTCGTCTTGATGCCGAAGCGCTCGAACAGCTTGACCAGTCGCGGGCTGCCGACCTCGCCGGCAAAAAGGCCGCGGGAAATATCGTCCGGCGAATCCTCGCCGCCATACGAGCCGAGCCAGCCGGCCACGGCATCAACGTCGACGCCAAAACTGCAGAGAATTTCTTTCGCCATGGGAAGTACCTCCTTGGGTTTCTTAAGGTTTTAATAGGCGGGAATGACGGTTGCTTCCGCCGGGTTCCAGGCAAGCAGCACACCAGCGCCGACGGCAAAGGCGCCGGGCCGGTATTTGTCGACATGCGCCTCGAGCGCGAGCGAACGCCCGTCGGGAAGACTGGCGGTCAGATGCGAGATATGGCCGACGACATCGAAACGCTCGATGCGGGCACCGACGACATTGCCGCCGAAAGCGCTGGCAATGCGCTGGCGGTCCGCGCCTTCACTCGCATGCACCTCGATCGCCTCGGACGGGATGACAATATCGACCTTCCCCTTGCCGGCAACCGCGCCATTGGGGCGACCCGACAACAAGCCGAGGGGAGTGTTGACGACGGTGTTGTCCCCCTCGCTGCCGGCGATCTCACCGTGGAAGATCGTATTGCGGCCGATGAACTGCGCGACAAATGGCGTGTTCGGTCGCGTATAAAGCTGATGTGGCGGGCTGATCTGCTCGACCCGACCCTGATTCATCACCACGATCCGGTCGGAGAGCGCCAGCGCCTCGGATTGGGCATGGGTAACGAAGATAAAGGTCACGCCAAGCCTCTTTTGCAGGAGCTTCAATTCGTTCTGGATCGCCTTGCGCAGATTGGCGTCGAGGGCTCCGAGCGGCTCGTCCAAGAGGAGAACGTCGGGCTCCACCACAAGACCGCGCGCAAGGGCTATGCGTTGGCGCTGGCCGCCCGAAAGCCTGTCCGGCTTGCGCTCCGCAATATCCTCCAGCCCGAGCGTCGCCAGAATCCGGTCGACACGGGCATCGCGCTCGGCCTTCGCGATACCCTTGATCTCAAGGCCGTAACCGACATTGCGGCGAACGGTCATGTGCGGAAAGAGTGCGTAGTTCTGAAAGATCATCGAGGTCGGGCGGTTCTGCGGCCGGACATCGTTCATCCGCTCGCCTTTGATCATCATGTCGCCGGAGGAAATCGTCTCGAAGCCGGCAATCATGCGCAGGGTCGTCGTCTTGCCGCAGCCCGACGGACCGAGGAAAGCGATGAATTCGCCTTTGGTGACCGTCAGATTGAAATCGGCGACGGCCGGCGTGCCGTTGTCGTAGACCTTGCCGACATTGATGAGTTCCAGGTCGTAAATCATAACCATTCTCCAGGCGCGGGCGAGAAGACCGCCAGCCGGTCTTCTCGCGTTTCAGGTGCGGAGCGGCAGGCCGCTCCGGCATTGCGTCAGGCGTTCAGGAACTCGTCCCACTTCTGGACGAGATGGTCGTATTCGTCCGGCCACTGGTGCCAATAGGCGACGTTCTTGGCGCGCTCCTCCAGCGAGCCGCCGTCGCGCAGGTCGCCTTCCTTGATCCCGCGTTCCGCCGCACCGACCCAAGGCTTGCCCTCGTACCAGAAGGCATATTTATCCGGCGCCATGACGTTCTTGATGTTGGTGGAAGGCGAGTAATAGCCCTGCTCGGAGACGGTGATGCCGGGCTCGCCTGAGAGCCAGTAATCGGCATAGGCGATCACAGCCTCCTTGTTGGTCGTGCCAGCGATCATCGACGGGCCGATCGCCCAGCCGCGATAGCCTTCCTTCGGCACGGCATATTTGCAGGGCTTGCCCTGCGCCTTGACGGCCATGACGGCCGGCTGCCATGCGTCGCAGACAACCATTTCGCCGGAGGCCATCAGGTTGACCAACTCGCCGAAATCGCCCCAAAGGGCGCGGAACTGGCCGTCCTTC
Source organism: Rhizobium sp. GW821-FHT14E12 (assembly GCF_058803745.1). Lineage (NCBI taxonomy): Bacteria > Pseudomonadati > Pseudomonadota > Alphaproteobacteria > Hyphomicrobiales > Rhizobiaceae > Rhizobium > Rhizobium sp. GW821-FHT14E12. The sequence continues at coordinate 634,456 of NZ_JBXAPH010000003.1, read as the reverse complement.
TTCTTGGAGACGAGGAACTTGGCGGCTTCGTCGATTTCCGCCGTGCTCGGATTGCCGGGGTTCTTCACGCTCAACAGACCGAGCGTGTTCATCGCCATGATGGCCTGGCCGAAGGCGATCAGCGGATCGGTATTCAGACCCGACTTGCCCTTCCATTTGGGATCGAAGAGTGCAGCCCAGCTATTGGCTTCCTCGGCGCTGAGGACATCGGGATTGTAGCCGATGGAGTCGTAATTATAGACCGCCGGAACCATGTTCAGCGTGGTCTGGGCATCGTCGGCCCAGATCTGGCCAACGATCTGCTGCTTGGCGCCCCACTTGTCGGAGGGTTTTGTGAAGGTGTCACGAATGTTGGCCCAGTTCTTCAGCGACGCCGCCGGAACCGGCTCGACATTGTTGGTCATGACGATCGACGGCAGGCGCTCGGCGATGATCTCCCAGCAATCGTAATCCTTGGAACCCGACAGGATTTTCGTCTGCGCATCCGGGAAGGTCGCCGCCGTGCCGGAGGTCTGGCCGACACCGCTTGCCTTGCGGAAGTCGGCGAGAATGCGCTCCTGCACGGTGACCGACAGGCCGATGGTGCGCAGCTGCTCGCTGGCAAGATTGGCAGCCTGCGCAAAGGCGGCGCGCGACGAGAGCAAGGACGTCCCGCCACCGATGGCGGCAAGAGCCATCGCGCCGGCGGAATGTTTCAACAGAGAGCGTCTATTTATTTCCATTTTGGACATTTCTGTTCTCCAGTGTTGTTTGCTGTTCCCTGAAGCCGCTGTGGGCTTCTTTCATTGTCGTATCGCCAGCCGCCCGGCAGCTTGTTGCCGCCGGGATCTCCGCGATCAGTAACGGCCCACGAGAAGGCCGCCATCCACGACCAGAACCTGGCCGGTCATGTATCTCGCACCGTTCGAGGCGAGGAATGCGATGACGTCGGCGATATCATCGGGAGCGCCGATCCGGCCCAAGGGGACCAATTCCGGAACCCTCTCGGCGCCTTCGGCACCCAGCGAGTTTTCCTCGGACAGCAGTTGCGCGGTGCGGATGTAGCCAGGCGCGACACCATTGACCCGCACGCCGTCCTTGGCGAGTTCCACCGCCAGTCCGCGCACGAGCCCGACGACGCCGGATTTCGCGGCGGAATAATGCACATGCTCATCCCAGCCGTAGGCGACGCCCATGATGGAGGAGAGCGCGACGATGCTCCCCGATTTGCGGCGCTTCATGCCGGTTGCGGCGGCGCGCACCAGCCTGAAGATACCCTTGAGATCGATATCGAATGTCAGGTCCCATTTGTCATCGCTGAGCTCTTCGAGCGGCGTGCGATGGGCGATGCCCGCATTCGCGACGATGACGTCGATCCTGCCGAACCGCGCCTCCAGATCCGCGACCAGCGCATTGGCGGCCTCAGTCGAGCGGACGTCATAGAACTGGAATTCGGCCGAGCCGCCGGAGGCGACGATGTCGCGGACGGTCTCTTCGCCTTCCCTCTTCAAGATATCCGTCACGACGACATGATCCCCGAGAGCCGCGAAGGCCTTCGCCGTCGCCTGGCCGATCCCGATGCCGGCGCCAGTGACGATCACGATGCGTTTTTCAGTCGCTGTCATATCCATCTTCCTTTCAGAGCATCACATCGCCGGAGTTCGGTCCGAGCGTCTGGCCGACGAAAAGGCTGGCGGCGGGGGACGCGAGGAAGGCAACCGTCGCCGCCACCTCCTCCGGCTCGCCGAACCGGCCAAGCGGCAATTCGCGCTTCTTGCGTTCGCGCCATTCATCGGAAAGGCCAAGCACCAGCGGCGTGTTGATCGGTCCGGGGGCGACGGCGTTGACGCGCACCCCGCGATTGGAAACCTCGCGGGCAAGCGCCTTGGTCATCCCGATGATCGCCGCCTTGGCGCCGGAATAGTGAACCAGCTCGATGCCACCGATCTGACCGAGCTGGGAGGCGACATTGATGATGCCCCCCTCACCGCGTTCGAGCATCGACGGTAGAACCGCCTTGGTCATCAGAAACGTGCCGCGCACATGGACGGCAAACATCCGGTCGAAATCCTCAAGCGCGAGGTTTTCGAAGGAGGCCTGATGCACGATGCCCGCATTGTTGACGAGGAGATCGACCTCGCCATGTTGCGCCACGGCAGCCGCATGGATCGCGGCCACGTCTTCCGGTCGGGAAACGTCGCCGGCTGCAGCACTGGCCAAGCCACCCGCCTTGCCAATCTCGTCGGCAACGGCCTGGGCGCGATCAAGCGAAAGATCATTCACCAGCACGCCGTAGCCATCAGCGGCAAGCCTGAGCGCAATCGCCCGGCCGATGCCCGAACCCGCACCCGTCACGATCGCCGAAGGTTTTCTCACCATCATGCGTCCTCCTGAACACGGATGCGCCGGGCGCGGCGAACCGATAGCCCCATGAGGGTGGCGTAGGTGCCAAGCAGCGCGAAGGAAAACAGGGTCGTCAGAACGCCGAAGGCGAAGACGTTGGGATGAACCTCGACCGAGAAGGTGCCGTAGATCGCCAGCGGCAGCGTCAATTCGCGACCGGACGCAAACAAGGTGCGCGAGAATTCGTCATAGGAGAGCGTGAAGGCAAACAGCATGGCCGAGAGCACGCCGGGAAAAATCAGCGGAAAGGTGACCTTGTGGAAGGTCTGCGCCGGCGTCACGCCGAGCGACCAGGAGGCTTCCTCCATGCTTGGATCGAACCTGTTGAAGATCGCCAGCATCACCAGGAAGGCGAAGGGGAAGGTATAGACGACATGGAGGACGAATGCCGTGCTCCACCAGTGGCGGTCGATACCGAATGTATTGGCAACCAACGCCATGCCGAGCCCGACCAGCACCCCCGGCACCATCATGCCGAGGACGATCAGGTAGAAGACGACGCCGGAGCCGCGGAATTTGCGCCGGAAGGCCTGAGCGGAGGTCACGCCAAGCACGGTGGAGACGATCATGGTCATTACCGCAAGGGCCAGAGAGCGGATCAGGGACTGATCGATCGGCAGCGGCGCGATGCGAGAGGGCGGCGTCAGGCCGAACAGATGCCGATACCAATAGGTCGACCATTCGATGATCGGGAATTGCGGGCCGCCCTCGGGGCCGGTCTGGAATGACAGGATCGCCAGAACCACCAGCGGTCCGTAAAGAAAGACGAGGAAGAGAGTTGTGTAGACGCCGAGGCCGAGCTTGATACCGCTTGCGTTCATGATCAGAGCTCCTTTCTCAGATCGACGATCTTGAGAAGTACGGCAACGACCGCCCCCATGATGATCGTCAGCACGACGCCGGCCACCGCCGCAAAGGCCCATTTCAGAGAGCCGACCTGGGTGACAATGATGTTGCCCAAGAGGTTGACCTTGCGGCCGGACAGCGCCGCCGAGGTAGCGAATTCGCCGAGAACCATGACCGATACGAAGATCGCGCCGACAACCACGCCCGGCAGGGAGAGCGGCAGGATAATCGTGCGAAAGATGCGCCAGAAACCGGCGCCGAGATCCTGGGCAGCCTCGATGACGGAAGCGTCGATGCGGCCGAGCATGAAGGCGATCGGGCCGACCATGAAGACACAATAGATCTGCGTCATGCCGATGATCACCGACAGCTCGGAAAACAGCAGCACCTCGATGGGCTGACGGATGATGCCGAGGTTCATCAGGATCATGTTGATCGCGCCTTCGGTGCCGAGCATCGGGCGCCAGGCGAGAACGCGGATCAGGAACGACGTCCAGAAGGGGATCACGCAGAGGACGAGAAGGACGGTCTGCAATGTCTTGTTCTTGACGAGAAGGCCGACGAAGAGCGCTGCCGGATAGCCGACGACGAGCGTCGACAACAGGACCAGAAGCCAGATGCGGACGGTGGTCCAAAGCGCGCCGAGATAGGTCGGGCTCGTCAAGAAGGTGATCCAGCTTTGCAGGGTGAGCGTCGGCTCGATCTTGAAGGTCGTCTGGGTCCAGAAGGAGACGTAGACCATCATCAGGAGCGGCAGCACCAGGAAAAGCAGCATCCACAGCACGCCCGGCGCCAGCAGCCACAGGGCCTTTCTCGATGGGCGGCGCATGACCGTCGTCTCCTGCACGGCATCCTCGCTCGTTGCGACCATGGTCATCTCTCGTTCTCCTGGGCAGGTCCGTGGGGTCGGTGCAGGAAGCGCGCGTCAGCCGAAGACAAGGGCATCCTCCTTTTTCCAGACCAGCGCGTAGCGGCTCTTTTCGACAAAGGCGGGCGGGCGCGAATGGCTGAGATGCGACTCGACCTCGAAGACGCGCCCGTCATTGAGCGCGAAGAAGGAGTTGATGGCCGCGCCGGAATATTCGCTGGCGATGAAATCGCCGTCGATGCGGATTTCTTCGGTGGAAATTACCGCATCGAAAGGGCGGATGGCGACGCGATCATGGCGGATGGCATAGCCCGGCTGCGGCGCTTTCCTCAGCGAAGCGTTCAGCGGGAAACGTCCCGCCTGGCTGACGAACTGATCGTCGACGACATCGCCGGCAAACAGATTGTAGCAGTTGAGAAAGCGCGCCACGGCCGCCGAGGCCGGACGATTATAGATCACATCGGAGGTCGCCGCCTGCGCAATGCGGCCCTGATCGAGCACCAAAACCATGTCGCCCATCGCCAGCGCTTCGGACTCGCTGCCCGTCACATGCAGAAAGGTGACGCCGCAGCGTTCGCGGATCGTCTTCAGCTCGGTTCGCATGCGGCTGCGCAAATTGGCGTCGAGCGCACCAAGCGGCTCGTCCAGGAGAACCATCTTCGGCTCCGTCACCAAGGTACGTGCCAGTGCAACGCGCTGGCGCTGGCCACCCGATATCTGCGTGACGGCGCGATCCTCCAACCCTTTCAGTCCGACGAGGGCCAGCATATCGCGGACCCTTGCGTTGACGATGGCGGGATCCGTGACCGGATCAACCTTCCTGTTGCGCAGCCCGAAGGCGACGTTATCGGTGACCGAGAGATGGGGAAAAAGAGCAAAATTCTGGAAGACGAAACCGATGCCGCGCGCATGCGGCTCGACCCCGTCGAGACGTTCGCCATGAAACAGGATCGAACCGGAATCGGGCTCCTCGAAACCGGCGATGACGCGCAGCAGCGTCGTCTTGCCCGAACCGCTGGGGCCAAGCAGCGAGATATAAGCGTCACCCGGCAGGGAAAAATCCACCGAGGCCAGCGCCGGTACGCCGCCATAGGACTTGGCGACTTGCTTGAGTTGAAGAACAGTCGACACCGATTTCCTACCAGTTCCAGGCAAGGACCATCCTCTGGACAAAGCTCCGCCGCGGCTCGGAATCGGATCGATCCGAGCGCTGGACGTCAGCCGTCACGCATGCATCACATGCGCTTCAAAGAGATGTTCCTTGGCGTTTCAACGAGTTCCACCTGTAGCGCTTCTGACGAGCGCCTTGATGTCCCGAAGCATTGCATAAATGATTTTTGTATTCAATAGACTTTTTCTGACAAAATGAAATGCGGCAATGATTAAAACTGCGAACGCTGAACCACAGGCATCGCGACAGACCGAACCGCACGAGCCACAACCGGTGAATTCGCTAGAATTCAGTGCATACAGCACCAACCGAAGAGTCGACGGACGCGACCTTCGCGCAAAAATTCCGTAAAATCGGGCACATACGGGCATGGCACCGCAATCCGGTCGCGCCATCCACTCGCATAAGCACCGTATAAAAATCAGACTTTGTATTCAATAACCATTTATTTTTGAGCTACTTTACCGCTATAAATAGCGTAAGAGTGAGGCATCGGAGTGATGTGGGCACATTGAATCAGATGACCGAATACGGCGCACGACCCAACGCGCAGAAGCGCTATGAGATCGCGGAGGATGTCCTGCGCAGCAACATCGAGGACAGCACGCTGCCGCTCGGCGTCGTGCTTCTCGAAGGCCCGATCGCTGAAATCCTGCAAATTTCGCGTGCGCCCGTGCAGCGTGCGCTTCAGGCCCTTGAAAGCGAAGGGCTCGTGCATCGCTTCAATGGTCGCGGCTATCTCGTCGGGCCTGCCAATCGGGGCATCGAGCCGAACCGAACCGACATCAAGACGCTGGGCCTGACCATCCCGCGCCATGCCGACGAGGCACTGCAAAGCCGCTCCTCCTGGGAACGGATCTACAACACCGTCGAGGCCGACGTGGCCGGCTGCGTCGTCTTCGGGCAATACCGCATCATCGAGATCGAACTGGCCAATCATTTCAACGTCAGCCGCACCGTGGTGCGCGACGTGCTGACGCGCCTGCGCGAGCGCGGTCTCGTGCGCAAGAACCAGTCGTCCCACTGGATCGCCGGACCGCTGACCGCGCAAATGATCAAGGATCATTTCGTGCTGCGCGGAATGCTCGAACCCCAGGCCTTGATCGCCGGGGCTGGGCATGTTGACCGCAACCGGCTGAGCGAGCTTTTTCAGCGCCTGTCCGAACTGGAAAGGCACGACATCGCCGATCATCTCAAGGCGCTGGAAGCCATTTATGCGGATTTCGTCGATATCTGCATTCTGGCGACGCCGAATGAGCGATTGAAGGAATCGATCCGCAACAATCTTCTGCCGGTGACGGCGACCGAGCGGCTGTTGCGGCGGCTTGGCCTGCCGGGCGACCCCGCCGTCATCACCGAGCTGCGCCTGGTAACGGAACTGCTGCTGCGCGGCGCAGTGACCGCCGCCGCCGCGATGATGGAAAGTCATCTGGACGCCTCGGTGAAACGCATGATCGCCCAGATGAAGATTGTTGCGATCATTCCCGGCCCAAGCGTGACGGCCGCCTATCTGACGCGCGTTCTCGAATAGAAGCAGGCGGCCGCCAAGCGGCTGCATGCTCTGTCTTCGGCGCGGTACTGACAAGACCACCATCGCTTTTTCCCTCACATCAGGGAAGCGCGCATGCGCTCGATCAGCGCCTGCCGCTCGGCCCTTGCCGCAAGCGCCTGTTCCATCGTCACCTCGACGAAGCGGGTCGGCGTATGCGGCTGCAATTGCCCGATCAGATCCATGTCGGCGGAGATCACCGTGCCGAGCATGAAGTAACCGCCGCCTGAGACGGCATCGCGGTGCAGAATGATCGGCTCAGTGCCGCCGGGCACCTGGATGGAGCCGTAGGGATAGCAACTATCGACGATGTTGGAGGGATCCGAACCGGCGCCGAAGGGTTGCTTGCGCTCGACAAATTCAAGCTTGCGGCCGCCACGAAACCGATAGCCCATGCGGTCGGCTTCGGGTGCGACTTTCCATGGATCGGCAAAGAAGCTCGTCTTGGCCTCGTCCGTCAGGCGATCCCAATAGAGGCCGGGCAGGACTCGCAGCTCAGCGGGTGTGCCCGGTTTGCGGCGCAGACCTTCTTCGACCGATCTGCCTTCCTGCACAACGGCGCCTTGCCCAACCGGAAGCTCGTCGCCCACCGCCAGCGCCCTGCCCTTGTAGCCGCCGAGCGCGCCGATCGGATAGGTCGAGCGGCTGCCAAGCGCCACGGGCACGTCGATGCCGCCCGACACCGCGATATAGATGCGCGCCCCGGACTTCAGGAAATCGAAGCTCAGGACCTGGCCAGCCTTGATCTTCAGCGTCGTCCATCCCGGCTGGGAAACGCCGTCGATCTTGGCCGGCATGTCGGCACCCGTTACCGCGATCACGGCATCATCCAGGAATTCAAGCTGTGGCCCCATGAACACCGCTTCAAGGCCCGCAGCACCCTCATCGTTGCCGACGAGACGGTTTGCCGCGCGCATGGCATAGCGGTCCATCGCGCCGCCGACAGGAATGCCGAGGTGAAAATAGCCCGGCCGGCCGAGATCCTGGACGGTGGTCGCCAGGCCATGATGAAGAACCTTAATGGCCATAGAGCACGCCCTCCAGCTTGGCATTGTAGCCATCGATATCGGTCTGATACTGCCGGAGATCGAAGCTGACCTCGCGGATCGGCGGGCTGAACAGGCCCTTGTCGACCTCCTCGACCGCCTTGTCGTAACCGTCGCGATCGATCGACTTGAACTTGACGATATCGCCGGGGCGGAAGAACACCATGAAGTCGCGCAGATAGCTTGTCGTCTGCGTCGGATCGAAGATCGGCATCGGCGTGATCCCGAACATCTGGTAGCCGCCCGCGCCGCGCACCGAATAGATGCAGCCGAAGCAGCCGCCATGGCCGACCGTCAGCCGTGGCGTATCGGTGCGAGGGCGCAGATATTTGGGGACCTCGATCTGCCGCTGCCGCTCGACCATCTGGTACATGAACGGCAGTCCGGCGACGAAGCCGACCATGGAAACGAACCAAGGCGAGCCGGCATGGGCGGCGATGAAATCGTCAACCGCGCCGTAGCCGTTGATCCCGGCGGCATAGTCGAGATCGGTGCCGGACGGCTCCTGATGGCGCTCGCGAAAACGCATCAGGGTTTCATGCGTCCAGGGGTCGTTGTAAAAGACCGGAATTTCGACGATCCGCGTCTTGATTACCGGCTCGGCCTTCTCGGCCACCCCTTCGATCGCCCGCACCTCCTTCAGAAGATCGTCGGGCTTGATCAGATCCGGGTTGAACTTGATCTGGAAGGAGGCATTGGCCGGGCAAATCTCAGTGACGCCCTTGATGGCGCTATCCCGAACGCCGGTTGCCATCGACAGGCTCTTGAAGAAGGCCTCGAGCGACATCTCATCGCTGCATTCGACGAAGAGATGTTCGTCGCCTCCGAATGTATAGCGTGCAGGCATCAGGCAACCTCCTGGGTCCGGCCGGCCAGAGCAACGAAATCATTGTCCAGCCAGTGTTCGAGAAAGCGGGTGTGGAAAGCGCCCTTGGCGACGCTCGCATCGCGCGCCAGCGCCAGGTGCAGCGGCACCGTGGTCGGCACGCCTTCGATGACGAGCGCCTGAAGCGCGATGCCCAGCTTTGCAAGGCAGGCGTCGCGCGTCTCGGCATGCACGATCAGCTTGCCGAGCAGGGAATCGTAGAAGGGCGGGATCGTATAGCCCTCGTAGAGCATCGTATCGAACCTTATGCCCTCGCCCTCGGGAATGGAGAGTTTCGTGATCGTTCCCGGCGACGGCTGGAACGCCTTGAACGGGTCTTCGGCGTTGATACGGCACTCGATCGCATGGCCGCTCGCCCTGATATCCCCCTGCAATACCGAAAGGGCCGCGCCGCCCGCCACCTTGAACATCTCCTGCACCAGGTCGAAACCGGCAATCATCTCGGTCACCGGATGTTCCACCTGGATGCGGGTGTTGACCTCTATGAAGTAGAAGTCGCCCGTCTCGTCGTCGTAGAGATATTCGACCGTGCCTGCGCCGCGATAGCCCACCTCGCGGGCGAGCGCCACGGCGCTTCCGCAGAGCCGCTCGCGTACATTGGCGGGCAGCAGGAAGGCAGGCGCCTCTTCCCAGACCTTCTGGCGCCGACGCTGCAGCGAGCATTCGCGCTCGAAGAAATGCACGAAATTCTGCCCGTCGCCGAAGATCTGCACCTCGACATGCCGGGCGCGGGTGATGACCTTTTCCATATAGAGGCCGCCATCGCCGAAGGCGGCGAGCGCCTCGGCCGAGGCAAGCGGAAATTGTTGCTCCAGCTCAGCGATATCGGCGACGATGCGAATGCCGCGCCCGCCACCGCCCGCCGCCGCCTTGATCATCACCGGAAAACCGATCCTTGCCGCCAGCGCCCGCGCCTCGTTAAGGCCGGCGACCCGCCCGTCGCTTCCCGGCACCGTCGGAACGCCGGCTTTCGCCGCCACCTGACGCGCCGCCACCTTGTCGCCCAGCATGCGGATCGCATCGCCGGAGGGGCCGATAAAGATCATGCCCGCCGCCTCGACGGCATCGGCGAACTCACCGTTTTCGGAGAGGAACCCATAGCCAGGATGCACGGCGTCGACGCCGGCCGCTTTAGCGGCGGCGATGACCGCCTCGATGTTCAGGTAGGATTTCTTCGGCGCAGGCGACCCGATGTCGATCGCCTCGTCCGCAAGCCTGACCGCCAGCATATCCGCGTCGGCGGCGCTATGGACCTGAACCGTGCGAATGCCGAGTGCCTTCGCCGCCTTGATGATCCGCACGGCGATTTCACCGCGATTGGCGATGAGCACGGACCGAATGGTCATTCCTCGACCTCCGCGATGACCTGCCCGGCCATGACGGGCTCTTCGTTGTCGACAAGAAATTTGATGTTCTTGCCGTTAAGGCCGGCGGGAATTTGCTGAAAGGTCTTCATGACCTCGATAAGGCCGATCGTGTCAGTGGCCGAAACGGCATCGCCATCTGCCTTGAAGGCCGGCACGTCCGGAGAGGAAGCCCTGTAGAAAGTTCCCGGAAGGGGCGATTTGATCTCAAGCTTACTCATGTGGCCTCCGCGCTATTTCGTTGTTCAGGAATTGGGAAACCGGAGCTATCCGAAGCCCCGCACCGACAAGCGCGGCCCGCATTTCTTGGGCGATCTCCAGCGCTCCCAGCGTGTCCGAGTGAAAACAAATGGATTCGAACTCGATGTCGATGTCGGCTCCGGTCACCGTGCGGACCTTGCCTTCGGTGCAGGCACGCAGAACCTTCTTCGCAATGGCCTTGGGATCGGGCCGACCGGCGTCGCGGGTGAAAACGATCCAGCCATTGTCGCCATAGTCGCGATCCGCGTAGAATTCGCGCACCGCCGGCTGTCCGACTTCGAGAGCGGCGATATGCGTTTCAGAACCTGCCATGCAGAAGACCGGCGTAGTCGGCGCCACCGTTCGCATATACTGGATGAAAATCCGGGAGAGCTCGGCACTAGCCGCCAGTTCCATGTAGAGCGCGCCATGCGGCTTTACATGCTGCACCGGCACGCCATGACGGCGGGCAAACTCGCGAAGCGCGCCCACCTGATAGATCAGGTCGTTGACGATCTCCTTGCTGGTCCCGCTGATTTTTCGCCGGCCGAAGCCCTGCAGATCGTTATAGCCCGGATGCGCGCCGACGCCGATCCCGTGCTCGGCGGCAAGACGCACCGTCTCATCCATAAGGTTCGGGTCGCCGGCATGAAAGCCGGTGGCGATATTGGCGGAACTGATGAGCGAAATGAGATGTTCGTCGCGCGTATCGCCGATACGCCACCGACCGAAGGCCTCTCCCATGTCACAATTGATGTCGACGACTTCTTTCAAGCGTATTTCCTCATGCTTGTTCTCAGCTGCGGCCGCAACGAAACGCTAGGAGGAAAATCAGGATTTGAAAAATACAATTTTCAATATGGCATTATCTGATAAATTGATACCGCCGCACAAAAAGGCGTCAGAATTATTCAATTTATTTCAGATAGTTAGTCAGATTGCATTGAATTACATCATCGCCCGCCAGCAGTTGTGGCTGCGATATCTGATTTAATTCGGGAATTTTTCAGATTAACCGATAGAGGAGAACGACGTTGAGTCTCAGCCTGCGCCAGCTTCGATACTTCGTCGCCACCGCCGAATACGGTCAGATCTCCCATGCCGCGATGAACCTTTCGATCTCGCAGTCTGCGGTGACGGCAGCGATCAAGGATCTCGAGCTGACGGTGGGCGTCATGCTGTTCAACAGGACACCGCAGGGTATGGAATTAACCGCCGCCGGTCGGCAGTTTCTCTCCCATGCCTATGAAATATTGGCGAAGGTCGACGAGGCCACGCATCTCAATCTCGTCAGCAGCGATATCGAAGGCGAACTGGTCGTCGCCGCGACCTATACGGTGATCGGATACTTCCTGCCTCTCCATATCGAACGCATGCGACGCCTCTATCCGCGGCTGCGCATCCAGCTATATGAAGTCAATCGCGAGACCATCGAGGAAGGGCTGCTGTCCAACCGCTACGATATCTCGGTGCTTCTGACCTCGAATATCCTGAACCCGATGCTGACCACGGAGACACTATTAAGTTCCGTTCGCCGCCTTTGGGTGCCGGCGCAGCATAACCTGTTAAGGCGCGACGGCGTCGGCCTTCGCGAGATTGCCGAGGAACCCTACATCATGCTGACCGTTGACGAGGCGGCGCATTCCTCGCTGAAATATTGGAGCGGCACGCCCTATCAGCCCAAGGTCTTGCTGAGGACGAGCTCCATCGAGGCAGTCCGCTCGATGGTCGCCAACAGCCTCGGCGTCGCCATCCTCTCCGATATGGTTCACAGACCCTGGTCGCTGGAGGGCCGGCGCATCGAAACGGTCAATATCCAGGACCCCATTCCACCGATGGATGTCGGGCTGGCGTGGCGGGCCAACAGCGAATTCTCACCCCAAATGCTCGCCTTCAGGCGATATTTCCAACAGGCTTTCGGGCTGCCGGGAACGAACGCTTAATTCGGGCGAGTTTCCGGTCTGCCGGTCGAGAGGCCCGCCGCGCCTATGTGGGCAGCGGGCCGAGTCCTTCAGCCTTCGATCACCAGACCCTTGGCCTTCAACACGGCTTCGAGATTGCTGACCTCGACGACCGACTTTCCAGCCTTGTAGGCCGCAATATAGCCCGCCTCGGCGTCTTCCCTGGCCTGCGCCAGCTTCGCAACCTCAACGGCCTCCGACTTGCGCACGACGACCAGACCGTCCGCATCGCCAACGATGATATCACCCGGGTGGACGATCTCGTCGCCGATCAGGATCGGTTCGTTGGTGGCGCCGAGCGTTTCCTTGACGGTGCCCTTGATGCAGACGCTGAGCGAAAACACCGGGAAGCCCAGATCGCGCAGTTGCAGCGTGTCACGCACGCCCGTGTCGGTCACCAGGCCGCCGATGCCCTTGGCAAGGCAGGCGTTGGCGAGGACATCACCGAACGAGCCGGCCTCTTCATATTCGCCGGCGGAGACGACGATGATGTCGCCGGGCTGCGCGTAGTTGATCGCCACCTGAAGCATGATGTTGTCGCGCGGCGCGCATTTGACGGTGAAGGCGGGGCCGCAGAGTTTCATCCGGTAATCGACCGGCTTAATCCGGGAAGACAGCGCGCCGCGGCGCCCTTGCGCTTCGTGAAGGGTCGCCGGCGAAAATTTCGCGATGGCCGCGATCTCTTCCTGGCTGGGACGATCGATCTTCTGCTTCAGTATCACCACTTCATGGTCCTCCAGACAAATTAGCAATTGCACGCCTGCTTCATCGGGCAGGCTGAAAACGTCGCATGATCGCGATACGGCGCGGCAAGACGCCGGCCGCATCGCCAGGTGCGCCGGGGCATTCGCGCCCCGTTCGCAAAATTACGGGATCGGATCGAACTTCAGTTCGGTGATCGGGACGACCTTGTCCGTGCGGGTCATCTTGTACTCGGTGTTCGGGCCGAGCCACTTGTCCCAGATCTTGTTGATCTCGCCGGACTTGTCGAGCGAGACCAGGACTTCGTTGATCTTCGCGGTCAGGGCCGGTTCGTCCTTTTTCATGCCGATGCCGATCGGCTGATAGAGCATCGGCTCTTCGATCATCCGCATCTCGGCACCCTTGGTCTTCGACTCGTTGACGATCTTCGTCGTCGTCATCGTGTTGGCGACCATGCCGCGCGCCTTGCCCTGCTGGACGGCGAGATAGGCCGACCCCGTATCCTGGAAGGTCAGCGGCTGCGACTTGTTGAGGCGGATGGAGAGCTCCGAGGTCGAGCCCTTGGTCGATGCCAGGCGAACGCCGGCGAAATCGGCCTTCTTCTGTCCGGCATCGCTCGCCTTGACGATCAGCATTTCCTTAGCCAGGTAATAAGGGTCGCTGAACTGGATCTGCTCGGAGCGGCTGACAGTATAGGCGAGATTGGCAACGGCGATATCGACATGGCCGAGCTTGACTTCGGGAACGCGCGCCTCGACGGAAACCGGCTTGATTTCCGGCTTCACGCCGAGCGCTTGGGCGATCGCGTCGCAGAGATCGACGTCGAAGCCGACCATCTCGCGCGTTTTCGGATCCGGAGATGCAAAGGGCGGAACGTCGGCAAAGGTTCCGCAACGGATCACCTTCGCCGTCATAATATCGGCCAGCTGATCCGCATTCGCCGACCCGGCCAGCGCGGTTGCTGCGAGCGCGAGGCCTAGGGTCCATGACTTCATGTTCATTGCAAAGTCTCCTGTGGGTTGGACGAAAATCAATGCCGCAAATCAGCGAGAAACCGCTGAGCACGCGCATGTTGCGGGTTGGAAAAGAATTCTTTCGGTGGCGCCGCCTCGAGGATCAGCCCGTCATCCATGAACCAGACGCGATCCGCGACATCGCGGGCAAATCCCATCTCATGGGTGACGCACATCATCGTCATGCCGTCGGCTGCCAGGGTCTTCATGACCGCAAGCACCTCGCCGACCATTTCCGGATCCAGCGCGCTTGTCGGCTCATCAAACAGCATCACCGGCGGCTCCATCGCCAAAGCGCGCGCGATCGCCACCCGCTGCTGCTGCCCGCCGGAAAGCTGGGCGGGAAAAGCGCCAGCCTTGTCGGCCAGCCCCACCCTGTCGAGAAGTTGCTTCGCCTTGTTGCGGGCGACATCGCGCGCAACACCCTTCACCCGGATCGGCGACATCGCGATATTGTCGATAACCGACAGATGCGGGAACAGGTTGAAGTTCTGGAACACGAAGCCGATGCGGCTGCGTCGGCGGTTCATCTCACTGGCAGGCACCGAGCCATGCATGTCATTGCCGTCGCAGGTAATCGATCCGCTGGCGATCTCCTCAAGCCGGTTCACCGTCCGGATCAGGGTGGACTTTCCCGAACCGGAAGGACCGCAGACGACAACAACCTCACCGCGCCCGACCTCGGCATCGATCCCCTTGAGGACTTCGAAATGGCCGTAGGACTTGCGCACTCCGGACAGCCGGATCATGGGCGGATTCTGGGAGGACTGGGTGAGGGTCATAGCGACTGATCCGTAAGAGCTTTGAGTTGCAGGACGTTCTCGGGCTTCTGTGCAGCCGTGCCGGCGCGCTTGCGAGTGATCCGACGCTCCAGAACCGATGCCACCTGGGACAACGACCAGCAGATCACGTAGTAGACGGCCGCCAGGATGAAGAAGACCTGGAATGGCTGGGTCAGGAGCTGATTGTTGATCTGGTTGGCCGCGAAGGTGAGATCCGGCACGTTGATCACGTATCCAAGCGTGGTGTCCTTGATGGTCGACACCAGAACCGAAAGGATGCTCGGGATGACATTGTACAGCGCTTGCGGCAGGACGACGTAGCGCATGGCGCCGAAGTAGCTGTGCCCAAGCGCGCGGGCCGCCTCCAGCTGGCCGTGCCCAAGCGCAAGGATACCGCCGCGCACGACCTCGCTCAGGAAAACGCCCTGATAGATGACCAGCGTCACAAGCATGGTGACGAAGCTCGGAACGTCGGCACCGGTCAGGAGGGGAACAAGGAAATAGCCCCAGAGAATGAGCATCAGCAGAGGTACGCCGCGCGTGAAATAAACAAGCGCGGTAACGGGCCAGTTGAGAAACGGCGACTTCGAAAGCCGGGCAAGCGCCAGGAGGATGCTAAACGGAAAGGCGAAGGCGATGGCCAGGACCGATAGGATCAGCGTCGCGGCAAGCCCGCCGATCGGGCCCTTCGGATACTGCCCGATAAGCAGCAGCAGCCAGTAGTCATGGATGATGTTGATGATGTCGCCAATCATGACCGTCCACTCCTGACCGGATCGGTTCTCCGAGTGACGTATGCGCCGGCAGTCATGATCATCAGCGAGAAGACGAGGTAGAGAACCGTCGCCAGCAGATAGGTCTCGAAAGTCAGAAAGCTGAGATTCTCCACTTCCTTGACGGCATAGGTCAGCTCCGCGACGCCGATCGCCACCGCCAGGCTGCTGTTCTGGAACAGGGAAACGCTATGATTGATCAGGGCCGGCAGCGCATTTCTGATCCCTTGCGGGATCATCACGAAGCGCATAGCCGAGATATATCCATGGCCGAGCGCGCGCGCCGCCTCCATTTGACCGGGGCTCACCGAGCGCAGGCCGGAGCGAAGATCCTCGCTGAAATAGGCTGCCTGACACAGGCCTAGCCCGATGATCGCAAAGGTCGCCTCGGCATTGTGATCGTTCAGCCAATCGGTGACCGGCTGCGGCATCAGGGCGAAAATGCCGAAATACCAGAGCATCAGCTGCACCAGCGTCGGGACATTCCGGTGATAGGAAACATAGGCGGTGACGACGGCATTACCGACCGGCCCGGGCGCATATCGCAGGCCAAGAAGGAGCATGGCAAGGGTCATCGCCAGAAGCCAGGAACCGATCGCCACGACAAAGGTCATCTCGACCCCGTGCAGCAGCATCGAGACATATTCCGGATTGCTCAGGATCGCGGAGAGATCGAGCTTGCCCACCGCCTTATTCCCCGTGCTTCGGAGACTGGGGCTTTGCCGTCTGCAAGCCACCCATCACCTGAAGGGTCGGCGTGATTTCCATATGGCCGATGTTCACGGCAACTGGTGCTGCGATCGCAAAGGCGATGGCATCGGCGATATCTTTTGCCTGGGGGAGCTCGAAACCATCGATGAAGCGTTCCCGCACCTCAGGGCTGTCGCCATGGACATGCGCGAAGATATCGGTGGCGACGCGGCCGGGGCAGATTTCCGTCACGCGCACCCGCTTGCCGAAGGCGTCGAGACGCAGCTGGTTCGACAGCATGCTGACGCCCGCCTTCGTCGCGTGATAGGAGGAGTTGCCGCCGAAATTATAAGCGCCAGCGATCGATGAGATGTTGATGACGTGACCGCGATCGCGCGCCACCATCCCCGGCACCACCATCCGGCAGAGGTGGAGGACGGCGCGCAGGTTGACGTCGACAAGGAGATCGATGTCACCTTCGTCGGCATCCAGGAATTTCTTGGGACGATCGACGCCGGCATTGTTGACCAGAATGTCGAACGGGATGCGCTTCGTCAGATCCGCAAGGGCCGCTTTGTCGGTAACGTCGATCACATGCGCGATGCAGCCGGTGCGTTCCGCCAGCTTCTGCAAAAGCTCGCCATTGCGCGCCACCGCGTGCACCTCAAGCCCCTCGGCGCAAAGGCGCTCGACGATAGCCGCCCCAATTCCGGAGGAGGCACCCGTGACCAGTGCGGTCTTATAATCGGAGAATGGCATCACTGTTCCCTTTTGTTTGCGAAACCTTAGCCGACCTTTCCGTCGTGCGATAATTCCGATTATCTTTGGAGGGATAAGCCTATCTTATGAAGGGTATCCGGCCGCATTCGGACATTGATTCCATTGGATGAATCCACATGTTTTCATAGCCGATGGCCGGCCGGCGGCGCTTCCGTCGTAGCGTTTTCCGCGTAAAAAGGGCTTGGGAGGGAATCTGTTGTAAACTAACAGTCAGGCTGTAACATGCCGGTCGGCTGCAATGGTGAGCATCAATCTCGAATGGATATCAGGCGTTTCAAATCGTTCGTTGTGATCGTTGATACCGGCAGCATCACAAGAGCTGCCGATATACTCCACATCGCACAGCCAGCACTCAGCCAGCAGCTCGCAGCCCTCGAGGAACACTTCGGAACGAAGCTCCTCATTCGAAGCCAGCAAGGCGTCGTCATGACGGATGCCGGCGCCGAGCTTTACCGGCACGCCCAGATCATCCTGCGCCAGATGGAACAGGCCCACGCCGATGTGGTCGCGGCGGGCAAGCACCTCGCGGGCCGGGTCTCCGTCGGCCTCACGCCGTTCAGCGGTGCAGCAACACTCTCCTTCGAGCTTCTGGCCGAAACAAGGCGTCGCCATCCGGGCATCATGCTTCACCTCACCGAAAGCGTCGGGCAGACGTACAGTCAGATGCTGATGAACAACCGGCTCGAAATCGCGCTGATCCATGGCGCCGGCCCGATGAAAGGCCTGCGGTTCTCCCCCCTTCTCCGGGAGGATTTCTACCTTGTCGCGCATGAGAAATTCGGCATCGAAGCCAGCGATGGCCCGATTGCCATTTCAGCGCTCGAATCCCTGCCGTTTCTGTTGCCGCCGCCCTACAATTTCGTGCGCCGGGCAGTGGAGACCGCCTTCTCGCGAAGCCGCACCAATCTGACGGTGATCGGCGAGGTCGAGGTCATCCGGACGCTGGCGCGGGCCGTCGGCACCGGCCTCGGCGCAACCATCATGCCCAAGGCAGTCGCCGACCGCATCGTGTCCGAGGGCACCGGTCCGATCGTTTCCCGGAGCATCTCGCCGAAGATCGAGGAGACGCTGTCGCTTTGCGTGTCCGAACACGCATCGCTCTCCGACCCCGCCGCCACCGTGCAGGACATTCTCCGGGAGCTGACCGAGCGGCTGAAGCAGTAAATGCCCGTCGCCGCCCTGCCTGCCTCATCATGCTATTTCAGGTCCCATCCTATTTCAGATCATGGCAGAACTGCGCGATGCGCGCGCAGCCGTCGGCAAGCTTCTCCATGCTGGTGGCGTAGGAGATGCGGAAGAACGGGCTCATGCCATAGGCCGCGCCCTGCACGGTCGCCACATGTTGCTCATCGACGAGCCCCATGACGAAGTCCGCATCGTTTTCTATTTTACGGCCGGACTTGCTGGTCTTGCCGATAAGGCCGGCAACGCTGGGGAAAATGTAGAACGCCCCTTCCGGCTTGTGGCATGTCAGCCCTTCGATACCGGCGAGCTTGTCGAGAACGAAATCGCGGCGCTGCTTATAGATCGCCGCCCGCTCCTTCAGAAGGTCCTGCGGGCCGTCCAGCACCGCCACGGCGGCGGCCTGGGTGATCGTGGACGTTCCACCGCTGTTCTGGCCGTTGACGTTGCTGATGGCGGAGATCAAATCCTTTGGTCCGCCGCAGTAGCCCAGCCGCCATCCCGTCATGGCATAGGCCTTGGACGCGCCGTTGACGGTCAGCACCCTGTCGTAGAGACGCGGCTCGACTTCGGCGATCGTGCAAAATTCGAAATCGTCGTAGATCAGATGCTCATAGATGTCGTCGGTCATGATCCACACATCCGGATGGCGCAGCATGACTTCAGCGATCGCGGCCATCTCAGCCCGCGAGCAGGCAGCACCCGTCGGATTATTGGGAAAATTCAGGAACAGCCATTTCGTCTTTGGCGTGATCACCGCCTCCAGATCCTCAGCACGCAGCTTGAAACCGTTCTCCTGTTTGCATGCGACGGGAACAGGCACGCCACCCGCGAAGCGGACGATGTCGGCATAGCTGATCCAGCCCGGCGCGGGGATCACCACCTCGTCTCCCGGATTGCAGGTCGCGAGAATGGCGTTGAAGATCACCTGCTTGCCACCGCCGGCGACGACGATCTGGCTCGGATCATAGTCGAGCCCGTTTTCCCGCTTGAACTTGCGCGCAATCGCCGTTCTCAGGGCAAGCGTGCCGTCGAGCGGCGGATATTTGGTATCGCCGGCAAGCGCCGCGGCATGGGCGGCCTCGATCGCATGAGACGGCGTTGGGAAATCCGGCTCGCCGGACGACAGGGAAACGACATTGATCCCCTTCGATGCAAGGTCTCGGGCGCGCTGTGTCATGGCGGCGGAGGCGGATATAGAAACATTCTTGAGGCGGTCGGCTAAGGTCGGCATTGTTTTGCTGCTTTCGGTGATCGTTGAAATGTTGGCTTGCGGCCGGGCTGTTCAGGCAAGGACATCGCGGGCCGGCGCGATCGTCGCTCCGGCGGCCTCGATCTCGCTGCGGACGATCCTTGCCAGTTCGAGTGATCCCGGCGTGTCGCTATGGACCAGGATCGAGCGTGCCCGCACCTCGACCGTCCGGTTGTCGATGGTCGTGACCGTTCCGCTCTCCAGAAATTGCCGCACGCGCGCGCGGACCTTGGCTTCTTCCTTGATGACGGAATTCGGCAGCTTGCGCGACACGAGTTGGCCGGCGGCGTCATAGGCCCGATCCGCGAGGAAGAGCGTCAGCGTGCTCAATCCCGCGCGTTTCGCGGCCTGCTCTATCTCCGTGTCGGGCATGGAGAAGACGATGAGATCGGGATCCACGGAGCTGATCGCTTGCATGATCAGGTCGGCGAGTGCTGCATCTCGGTTGATCATATTGCCCATGGCGGCGTGGAAGCCGATATGGGCGACCGGAACCCCCTCGCCCTTGGCGATAGCCGTCAGCGCCCCCAATTGATAGAGGACCTGCTGGCGCATCTCATCCGCCTCGACCGGCATTTCCCGGCGCCCGAAACCGAGGCGGTCGGGAAAGCCCGGATGCGCGCCGACACCTACGCCGCGAGCCTTCGCCAGCCGCACCATGCGCGCCATGGTCTCCGGGTCGCCGGCGTGGAAACCGCATGCGATATTCGCCGACGAGACCACGTCCATCAGCGCCTCATCGTCGCAGAGCCGGTAGGGTCCGAAACCCTCGCCCATGTCCGAGTTGAGATCGATCTTCATCGTTTCCTCTCCTGTCTTGCTTTGCTCTATTTGAACGCTATCGGCGCGACATGGCTGCGAGCGCCTGAGCGAGCATCGGTACCGTACGTCTGATATCGTCGAGATAGGATTTTACCGCCTGTTCGGCAGCGCGCGCCTCGGCAACATCGGAGCGAATGAACCGGATGCGGCTGCCAATGCGCGCCTGGCCCAGCCGCCAGAGATCGACCTCCGCCACGCCGGCAATCTTGGGATAGCCGCCGGCCGTATTGGCATCGCTCATCTGGATGATCGGCTCTCCCGCCGGCGGCATCTGCACGACGCCCGGAACAACGCCGTGCGAGCGCATCTCCATGGGCGCGGCAAGCACGATGGGGTCGCCCGAAAGCCGGTAGCCGGTGCGATCGCTTTGGGACGAGATCTTCCATGTCTGCGTCCAGAAGCGTTCCGCCTCGTCGCCGAAAAGCGCATATTCTCCGGCCGGGATGGCCCGAACGAGAAGCACGCCGTCTTCCGGAGCCGGGAAATGCGCGGCAAGCGCCGTTTCCGGCGGCATGGCACCGAAGCCGGCATCCGGCACGGCGCTGCCCGCCATATCGGCGATACCCAAGCAATCATTCGCCGCCAGAAAGCGGCCCTCCAGTCCACCGAAGCCGCCGCGCAGCGAGGTGCTGCGCGAGCCCATCACCGGCTCAACGTCCAGTCCACCGGCAAAGCAGAGGTAGGCGCGAGCAGACTGGAGAGGTGTCCCGAGCTCCAGCACCTGTCCCGCCGAAACCGGCATTGCCCACCAGGGCGGCAGCGGCCGCCCGTCGAGGCGCGCGTCGCAATCCGCGCCGGTGACGGCAACGACCGTGTCCTTCTCGAACCGAAGGCGAAACGGGAAGGTCTGGATCTCAAGGGCCGCCGCCCCGTCCTCATTGCCAAGCAACAGATTGCCGACGGTGAGTGCCAGCCTGTCCATCGCGCCGCTCGACGTGACGCCGATGTTCCGGTAGCCGAAGCGGCCGAGGTCCTGCACTGTGTTCAGTGGTCCGGTTTGAAGAACTTCGATCACAGCTCGATCCTTTCAGGAAGGAAGCGAACCTTGTCGCCCGGGGCCAGCAGCGCCGGCGGCGTCCTCGCGGGATCGAATACGGAAAGCTCCGCGAAACCGATGGAGTTCCAGCCGTTCGGACCCGTCAGCACTGACACACCCGTCTGCATACCGCCGATCGTCACCGTGCCCTTGAGCATTCTCAGCGACGGCACAGTCTTGCGCGGCATGTAGATGCGCGGATCAAGGCCGTGCAGATAGCCAAACCCCGGGGCGCTTCCGAGCGCGAAAACGGTGTAATTGCCTTCAACATGCAGTTGGACGACCTCACGGTCGCTCAGGCCGGAGAAGTCACAAACGGCCGCGAGATCCGTTGCATGCTCACCGCCATAGGTCACCGGAATCTCGATCGTCTTGCCGGCAAGATCGATACCACGGGCACGATCCCATTCCTGCCTCAGCCGAGCCTCCACCTGGTCCGGCTCCTCGGGCGTCTGCCTGAGGATCACCAGAAGGTTGGTAACCCCTGGGACGATTTCGCGAACCTCGGACCACGTCTCCACCGCCTTGGCCAAAGCCCAGATCCGCCTCTGGGTCGGAAGATCGAAATCCCCCGGCGCTTCCACCAGATAGGCGCTGGTGCCGATGACGGAGATTTTCGGAGCAGCGGCAAGGACGGGAGAGATGAGCCCTGGTGTTGAGAGAGCTGTAGCTTGCATGTCGGTCATTGTGCTGGCTCGATCGAAAAAATGGTGTCGCCATAGCCGACGAGATCACCGGCCTTGACCGAACATTCGTTCAGCGTGCCGACCTCGGGCGTGCGAACCGGCAGCAGGAGCGGTCCCACCTTTACGAAGCCGACGATATCCCCGGCGGCAACAGCGGTGTCTGCCGCAGGCACACCGCGAGCTGGATGCGCGTCGAGAAAATGTCCGGCGAAAGGCGCCTTGGCGGCTGCGACGCTCGCAGGTGCCGTCGGAACCATGCCGCGCAATCCATCATCGACATGATGAGAAACCTGGTCGTCCATGACGATCCGAACATGACGGCCGTCCTCCGCCTCGATCTCGATCGCGCTTGCGCCGGCACTTTCCAGCCAGGTGGCAATCTGCTGCATGACCGCCGGGTCGGTGAAGTCTTCGGTCATCGCCTTGGCCTGTCGCTTTGCTCGCTTCATCATTGCTTCCGCTCGCTCAGCCAGTGCTCAAGATGATGGATGTCCGTTCCGCCGGCTCTGAAAGCCGGATCCTCGAAAACTTCCCGATGGAGCGGAAGATTGGTCGCGATGCCCTCGATCATCGTATCCGCCAGCGCGATCTGCATGCGACGGATCGCCTGGTCGCGCGTCGGCGCATGCACGATCAGCTTGGCGATCAGCGAGTCGTAATGGGGCGACACCTTGTAGCCGGTCGTAACATGGCTATCGACACGGACACCGGGACCTGCCGGAAACCGCGCATTGGTGATCCTGCCTGGAGACGCGGCAAAGGTGAACGGATCTTCCGCATTGATGCGGCACTCGAAGGAATGGCCCGATGTCTGAACATCCCCTTGGGAAATCTCGAGCGGCAGGCCCTGGGCGACGCGAAGCTGCTCGCCGACGATATCGATGCCCGAGGTCATTTCCGTGACCGGATGCTCGACCTGAAGACGCGTATTCATTTCGATGAAATAGAAGGCGCCGTTCTCATAGAGAAACTCGAATGTACCCACGCCCCGGTAACCGATGCGGCGGCATGCCTCCACGCAACGCTCGCCGACAGCCGCCGCGATCTCCGCCGGTATGCCGGGCGCCGGCGCTTCCTCCACTACCTTCTGATGACGTCGCTGCGTCGAGCAATCGCGGTGACCGAGCCATACGGCGTTGCCGTGGTTGTCGCAAAGAACCTGGATCTCGACATGCCTGGGATGCTCAAGGAATTTCTCGAGATAGAGCTCCGGCGTGCCGAAGGCTCTTCTGGCTTCTTCCCGCGTTACCGACACGGCATCTTCAAGCGCCGAGGCGTCGCAAACGACGCGCATGCCGCGCCCCCCGCCGCCGCCCGCAGCCTTCACGATCACCGGATAGCCGATGTCGCGCGCAATCTCCCTGATTGTCGCGATATCCTCGGGGAGCGCCGTATCCGGGCCAGGCACACAGGGTACGCCAGCCTCGATCATGGCCCGCTTGGCAGCGATCTTGTCGCCCATCATCCGGATCGCCGAGGCAGGCGGCCCGACGAACACCAAGCCGGCATCCTCCACGGCTTGGGCAAAGCCCGCATTCTCCGACAGGAACCCGTATCCCGGATGGATAGCCTCTGCCCCCGTCGTTCGCGCGGCAAGCAGGATGGCGGCCTGGTTGAGATAGCTTTGACCCGGCGCCGAAGGCCCGATGCAGACGAATTCATCGGCCGTCGCCCCGTAAGGCGCATCCCGATCGGCTTCCGAGCAGATCATCACCGAACGCAGGCCCAGCTCACGGCATGCCCGCTGAATGCGCAACGCGATCTCGCCGCGATTGGCGATCAACACCGTGCCGAACCGGCGGTCCTTTTCGCACGCCGACATCAGCCGATCTCCATCAAAGGCTGCCCGGCTTCCACTTCCTGACCGTCATCGGCCAGGATACGCAGGATCGGCCCCGTTTTGTGCGCCGACACCGTATTGAAAACTTTCATCGCCTCGATGATGCAGAGGCTCTGGCCCGCTTCGACAACATCGCCCACCTTGACGAAGGGAGGCGCACCGGGGCTTGGCGAACGGTGCAGCAGCCCGAAAACAGGCGCGGCCAGCATTTGGGCGGCCTTATCGGCTTCAGGCGCTATAGCTTCAGTGACGACGGGGGAGCGCGCAGGCCGTTGCCGTGCAACGGTCGAATTTTCCGTGGCGGTCGCCTGCCTGGACATGCCGTTCGAGATCCGCACGGTCGTCCCGTCCTGGCTCACGACCAGTTCGGAAATGCGTGACCGACCGACAAATTCGATCAGCGTTTTGATCTTTTGCAGATCCATACTCTCTCCACCATCCACGGCGTTCGACTTGCCTCTCCGCGTCGGACTGGAGGCAAGTGCAAGGCGTGGCCGACCAGTCGAAGCGATCAGGATAGTTACACAACGCCTTGGCTGATGGGGGCAGACAAAGTTTCAATGGAGCACCAGTCGAGGCGCGAAGGGTGCATCGAAACAAAACGTCATAAATAATGTGATTTTGTCGTTTTACATTGTTATCTAGCTGGATATGTTGATGTGCGCTTAAGTGGGATTTCGTGTGTGGGGGAATGGTTTGAAAAACTTGAGGCAAGCGCCTGTGGGTGTCGTCAGTTTGCGAAATCACCGTTCTCATGCCGTCGAAAGCGCCGATATTTCAGTCGATGATCGGATGATCATCGCCGTCTGCTATTATCAAAGGAGAGTTGAATGGCACGCATTACGCTGAGACAGTTGCTCGATCACGCTGCGGAAAATGGCTATGGCGTGCCCGCTTTCAACATCAACAACATGGAACAGGCCCTGGCCATCATGGAAGCGGCGGATGCCGCCGATGCGCCTGTCATCATCCAGGCTTCGCGCGGTGCCAGAGCCTATGCCAACGACATCATGCTGAAGCACATGATGGATGCCGTCGTCGAGATCTATCCCCACATTCCGGTCTGTGTGCATCTCGATCATGGCAACGACGCTTCGAGCTGTATGACCGCCATCCAGGCCGGCTTCACATCGGTGATGATGGACGGCTCGCTGAAAGCGGATGCGAAGACGCCCGCCGACTGGGACTACAATGTCGGCGTCACGAAGATGGTCACCGAGATGGCACATCTCGGTGGCATTTCCGTGGAAGGCGAACTCGGCGTGCTGGGCTCGCTGGAAACCGGTATGGGCGAAGCGGAAGACGGCCACGGCGCCGAGGGTAAGCTCTCGCACGACCAGCTGCTCACCGATCCCGACGAAGCGGTCAAATTTGTGCGTGAAACGAAGGTCGATGCGCTGGCGATCGCCATGGGCACCTCGCACGGCGCCTACAAGTTCACCCGCAGGCCGGATGGATCGGTGCTTGCGATGGAGGTCATCGAGGCGATCCACCGCAAGCTGCCGAACACCCATCTGGTGATGCACGGCTCCTCATCGGTCCCCGAGGATCTTCAGGAGATCATCAACAGGTACGGCGGCCAGATGAAGCCGACCTGGGGCGTGCCGGTCGAAGAAATCCAGCGCGGCATCAAGAACGGCGTGCGCAAGATCAACATCGACACGGATGGCCGCATGGCGATGACCGGCCAGATCCGCCGCGTGCTGCAGGAAGACCCGAGCGAATTCGATCCGCGCAAATATATGAAGCCGGCCATGGCCGCACTGACGAAGCTCTGCAAGGAGCGGTTCGAGCAATTCGGAACGGCCGGCCATGCCTCCCGGATCAAGCCGCTTCCGGTCTCGGACATGGCCAAGCGCTACAAGGCCGGTTCGCTGGACCCGGTTTTTTCTTAAGGAATAGCCTTAGTCGGAAGCCGGATCTCTTCAGATCCGCGCTTCCGCCGGCTGGCGCCCGGTCGTGTCGGACAATCGCAGACCGTGGAACTTCGCCAGCGATGTGACGACGTCGTCGATCTCCATCAGCAGCTTTTGCCCGTTCCATCCAAAGGCCGCGCCGGCAATCATGGCGATCTGGCGCAGACCTTCCATTGTCAGCGTCCCTTCGATCGCAAGCGTCGTGCGGCGGAAGACGATATCCGAGAGATGCACGACCATTTCCTGCCGGGCGATCCAGTCGATTTCCAGATGGCTATAGTGGGAAGCGCCGGACAGACGTTCGGTGTCGCTATGAGCCGAGCGGTAGTCGAGAATCGCTGAAGCCGTGGTGCCATAGCGTGCCAGCAGCTCGTCGACCCTCTTCGGGTCCATGCCATTCCTTCCGGCGACCGCGCGCACCCATTCCGCTCTTGCGACGGGATCAGCAGGGAAATTGCGTCCGCCGCCGATGGCTAATTGCTGCGTCGACTGGTTCCTGACGCGCTTGAAGCGCGCGAGAACGGTGTCAGTGACCTCCTCAGCAAAGCCTCGGAAGGTGGTCCACTTGCCACCCACCAGCGAGATGATCGCGAAGGGGCGGCCGGCTTGCGGTTCCATCACCGGCGCGGAATGGTCACGGCTGATCAGCCCCGGGGACGAGGCGTCGGAGGCCGGCAGCGGGCGGATGCCGCTATAGGTATAGACCACCTGCTCCGGCCCGAAGCGAAGCCCCGGCAGGAGCGATCTCAGGCTGTCCAGGAAATATTCGAGTTCCGGCTCTTCGCAGCGAACATTGTCGGGATCAGCACTTGGAATATCCGTCGAGCCAACCAGCGCCAGACCGAGATAGCCGTAGACCAGGCAAATGCGCCCGTCATCCGCTTCGAAGTAGATCATATGGCCGTTCAGGCTGCGTACGAGCTCGGGATGATCGAGCAGGATATGCGAGCCCTTCGTGCCGCCGATCAGATGCGATGGCGCGCCGAGCGCTTCGTTGACATGGTCGATCCAGGGGCCGGCGGCGTTGACGACGAGCTTCGGCGTCACGGAAAAAGTGCTGTCGTCGGAGCGCCGGAAGGTCAACGTTCCGTCCGATGACAAGATCAGCATCGTGGAGTTCGCCGCAAGCGCATTACCGTTCGCCTCCAGCCCATCCTTGATCAGCTCGTAGACGAGCCGTTCCGGCCGGCTGATCTTGGCGTCGTAGTAGATGCCGCCGGCGACGATCTTCGGCGTGACATACGGCATTTCCGTGAGCGCTCGCCTCTTCAGTATGAACCTGTGACGGGGCATGACGCGGCTGCGGGAGCCGAAGAAATCGTAAAGGGCAAGCCCGATCTTGATGAGAACGGCGCCACGACTTCTCGGTGCGGTGGTCGAACCCGTCAGAGTCCGCAGCGCCGCCCAGATACCGCGCGTCCACGAGAAGATCGGCACGAATGTCGGCAGCGCCTCGACGCAATGCGGCGCGTTCTTGAGAAGCAGATTGCGCTCCAATGTCGACTGCGCCACCAGTCCGAACTCCCCCGTCTCGAGGTATTTCAGGCCGCCATGGATCAGCCGCGACGGCGCGGCGCTGGTGCCCGAGCCGAAATCGGACTTGTCGACGATGAGACAATTGACGCCCTGGACGGAGAGGTCGCGAAACAGCCCGGCGCCATTGACGCCCGCGCCGAGGATGACGACATCGATGTCGGTGTCCTGCAATTTCGAAAAGCGCTGTTCCAGATCGGCGGCGGTATCGGTCATGGCATGATTGTCCTGCTGCATGTCTAGTCTTCAGATTCCGCCGGCACAAGATTGCCGATCTTGGGCCAAAGCGGCGTCATCGCGTCGGCAATTTCCCTAAAGAGGTCGTATCGGCGCCGATAATCGGCACTGCGTCCGGCATCGGGATGATAGGTCTTCGCAATGGCGCCGACATCGCGGGGATCGCTCTGTGGGTCGACATAGAGACCGATGCCCGCGCCGGCGCATAGCGCCGCACCCCAGGCCGCCGCCTCGTCCGTTTCGGTCACCGTCACCGGCATTCCGAGCACGTCAGCAAACATCTGGACGATGACAGGATTGCGGGAAATCCCGCCGGCAAGCCTTGCCTCGCTGAAGGAAAAGCCGTCGCCCAGCGCATCGACATGGATCTTGTGATTGAAGGCAATGCCCTCCAGCACCGCACGCAGCATATCGCCGCGATCATGCCAGCCGCCAAGACCGAAGAAGCCGGCGCTCGCCGAGGCACCGTAGGGGGAGCCGAAGAGATAGGGATGGAAGAGCGCCGTCGAGGGACGATTGAAGGCCGCCTCGATCTCGGGCGCCAGCAGCGCATGGATCGACAGTCCCGCGGCCTCTGTGCCGGCGCGCTCGCCGGCGCAGAGCGTGTCGAGAAACCAGTCGTAATTCGCGGTCGATGCGGGCGAGATCGACATGTTGTTCCACTGGCCGGGTGCGATGGCATTGCGGCAGAACCACCGCTTGTCGACGCGCGGCTCCGAAGACAGCGTCTCGTTGATCGAATAGGTCCCGGCGATCACCGCGACCACGCCGGACGCGTAGCCACCCGCACCCAGAGCGGATGCGGTGACATCGTGGAGCCCGGCAACCACGGGCGTTCCCTCCGCAAGGCCGGTGCGGCTCGCAACAGCGGCGGTGACACGGCCGACGACTTCGTCGGAACGCGAGGCAAGCGGAAGGGCATCCGACAACCCGTCGAGCCCGAAGAGCTTCAGCGCATCCTGCGAATAGTCCTGGTCCTTGACGTTGGTGAAGGACGTACTCGCCTCCGTCCGGTCAGTGCCGATCACCCCCGTCAGGCAGAAGCGCAGCCAGTCCTTGCAGCTCAGTATATGGCTGATGCGCTCGAAACGGGCGGGCTCTTTCTCCTTGATCCAGGCGAGAAGCGCCGAGGGTGCAGAGACATGCGGAAGCTGGCCGGTGAGATCGAGGGCCTCGTCGGCGATCAGGCTTTCCAGCCAGCGGTCGACGATAGCGCCTGCCCGGCTGTCCAGCGACAGGATGGCGCGGCCGAGCGGCTTGTTCGACCGGTCGAGCAGATAGATGCCGTCGCCATGAGCTGTCGCAGCGATCGCCTGGATATCGCTCGCCGGGCGCCCGCTGAGGCTGATCGCCTCCGCGATCGCATCGGCGGTGGCGCTCCAGAGTTCGTCCATGTCCCGCTCGATATGGCGGGCCTTGGGCATGAATTGTGTCACCCGCCGCCGCGCCACGGCAAGCTGCGTGCCGTCGACATCGAAAATAACGGCCTTGGTGACGGTGAGACCGCTATCGATTCCGAGCAGACTCGGCATTCTGATTACTCCGACTGATGGAAGGGCCGCTCAGGCGTGGCCCTCATGACCGATCCCCGTCGCTCCTGGCGACGACCACATTGATATTCTTGTTTCGCATCCGATCGAGATGATCGGCCGGCGTCTTCTCATCGACGATGACCACATCGAACTCGCTCAAGGCCGCGAAGCTGTGCAAAGCGCGCCGCTCGAATTTCGTGTGATCGGTGAGAAGAATGCGTTTGGCGGCGCTATCGAACATCGCCCGCTTGATATCGACGATTTCCGGGGACTGATGGAAGACGATGTCATCGGTGATGGCAGACATGGAGATGAAAGCGACATCCGCCCTGAGCCTGTTGATCTCATTGATGGTCATGCGCCCCATGAAGGCATTGCACCAATTGTAATATTGGCCGCCGAGGGCCAGAAGCGTGACGTCATGCATGTCCTTCAACGCGTTCATCAGCGTCAGCGAATTGGTGATCGCGGTCAGCGGAACCTTGGCCGGCAGATGCGTCGCCATTTGCAGCACGGTGGTGGAATCGTCGAGGAAGATAGCCTGCCCCGGCTCGACGAACTGCATCGCCGCCGCCGCAATCATCTTCTTTTCCGCCGACTGGCGGTTCGCGCGGTAGACGTCGCTCGACTCGATCAGGCTGGTGGCAGCCGCCGTGACAATGCCGCGCGTCTTCCGGAAAAGGCCTCGGCTCACCAGTTCGTCGACGTCGCGATGCGCCGTCATCAGGCTGATGCCGAAGCGATCGGTGAGATCCTCGATACGCATGGAGCCCTCCGCCATGACGGCTTCGGCGATCATCTGCCGGCGAGCGAGCTGGCGGCTATGCCGGCTGTCACTTGGCAGTTCGTCGGACAGGAATGCTCCGATATTCGTCTTCTGTGTCACTGTGGCCTCTGATGCTGACTCTGGGGGTATCAGCTTCGTACTGCGAATGCCGAGCGAAGGCAAAAAGTGGTGATGGAACAATCCTTTGCCATATCCATGAAACGGCAAGTGATGGGGGACGCCGCTTTCGGCGTCCCCACTTTGTCATTTACTGCGCCAGAACGAACGGACCCGTGTATTTATCGACGTTGTCCTTCGTGATCAGCAAGCAATCGAAGAGCTGCTTTTCACTCGAGGCACCGGTCTTGCCCGTCTTGATGAAGCTATCGGCCTGCTTGACGGCTTCTGCCGAGAAGACGGCAACCGGCTGCAGAACGGTGTACTGAAGTTCACCAGCCTTGATGGCGGCAACGGCATCCGGAGAACCATCGAAGCCGCCGACCTTGATGTTGGCAAGCTTGCCGGCTTCCTTCAGCGCTGCGATGGCGCCGAGTGCCATTTCGTCATTGCCGGAGATTACGCCGATGATATCCGGATGGGCCTGCAGCATGGACTGCATCTTATTGTGGCCCTGGGTACGATCCCAGTTGGCAACTTCCTTTGCGACCTTCTGCAGATCCGGATACTGCGTCAGCACCGTTTCATAACCGTTGGAACGGGTTGCGGCGTTGTTGTCCGAGGGAGCGCCGAACAGTTCGGCATACTTGCCCTTGTCGCCAACGGCTTCGACCCATTGCTGGGCACCGATTGCCGCACCCTGGGCGTTGTTGGAAACGAGCTGCGCCTTGGCGAGACCTTCCTGGTTGATTTCCGCGTTGACCAGGAAGACCGGGATACCGGCAGCTACGGCCTTTTTCACCGCGCCGACCGAGCCGTCGGCATTGGCCGGATCGAGGATGATGGCAACCGACTTGTTGGTGATCGCGGTGTCGATCAGGTTGCTCTCGGTGTTGGTGTCGCCCTTATGGGCGCTGACCGAGGCGGTATAGCCGAGCTTTTCGGCTGTTGCCTTGGCGACATTGCCTTCCGTCAGCCAATAGGGGTTGGACGGATCGTTGACGATGATCGTCATCTGGCCGGCCGCCCAGGCGGAGCTTGCGAAGATCGGGGCAACGGCAACAGCCGCCAGAATTAAGCGCATGCCTTTCTTAAACATAGTCTCTCTCCCTTTTTGATGAGCTCTGATGTTACCGGCGAACCGGTGGTGCTTTCCGCAATCGGCTGGCTGTTCGAACCAGATCCGCCGTCGTGGAGAAGTTCAGTTCGTCCGTCAGCTCGCCTTGACCCGACGTCCGTATTGAATGCTGTTCATGAGGACCGCCAGGACGATCACCGCGCCGGTGAATACGGTCTGCCAATAGGCCGACACGCCGATGATCACGAGACCATCCGAGAGGAAGCCGATGACGAAGGCGCCGAGCATGGTGCCGCGCACCGTGCCGCGTCCGCCCGTCAGCGCTGCGCCGCCGATGACGACGGCCGCGATCGCCGTCAATTCATAGGTGGTGCCGGCGGTCGGGCCAGCCGAGGTGAGCTGCGAGGACAGGACCAGGCCGGCGATCGCGGCGCAGACGCCGGAAAACACGTAGACGAGGATCTTGACGCGCTTGACCGGTACACCCGAAAGATCCGCCGCGCGCTCGTTGCCGCCGGAGGCATAGAGCCAGCGGCCGAAGGCGGTCTTGCTCAAGACCAGGCCACAGATGATCGCCAGCGCCGCCAGCACGATGACGCCGATCGGGATGCCGGCCAGGCGGTTGAAACCAAGCCAGTCGAAGCCGGTATTGCCAAGCTCCGGACGGCCGCCGAGATTGTTGTAGGTGAGGCCGTTGGTCATCAAAAGCGCGATGCCGCGTGCGACATAGAGCACGCCGAGCGAGGCGACGAAGGCCGGAACCTTCAGGTAGGCGATGAGCACGCCGTTCACCGCGCCGACGATGGCGCCGACGGCACAGGTGATGACGACGACCGCCCAGACCGGCGGATAGAGGATGACGCCAAAGCTCGAGAGTGTAACGCCCTGCATCAGGAAGCCGGCAATGCAGCCGGCAAGGCCGAGCGTCGAGCCGACCGAGAGGTCGATGCCGCCGTTCAGGATCACCAGCAGCATGCCGATCGCCAGGATGCCGAAGATCGCGACATGCGAGGCCATGGTCAGGAAATTACTGAGCGAGAAATAATAGGGCGACAGGAAGGAGAAGACCGCGATGATGACGATCAGCGCGAAGAAGGCGCGGCCTTCCAGAATCAACCGCACGAGACTGAAGTTCCGCCGCTGGCCGTTCGAAATTGATTTCTTCTCAGTGATATTCGTGACTGACATAATCAGTGCTCCATGAATGCGGCTAGTGCGCGACCACTGCTTCGCCAGAGGCGGCCATGATCTTCTCTTTGGTGACATCGGGACCGAATTCGGCAGATATTTTGCCGCGGTGCATGACGATGATGCGATGGGCGATGCTGAGGCATTCGGCGACTTCCGACGTCGAATAGATCACCGCCAGACCCTGCTTGGCGCGCTCGGCGAGCAGCTTGAAGACTTCCGCCTTGGCGCCGATATCGATGCCGCGGCTCGGTTCGTCGAGCAGGATGACCTGGGGGTTGGTGGCAAGCATCTTGCCGATGACGACCTTTTGCTGGTTGCCGCCGGAAAGCGAGCCGATCACCGCCTCGCCGCCATCAGTCTTGATGTGGACCTTGCGGATCGATTCACCCACCAGTTCCCGTTCGCGTCCGCCGGAGGTGAAGAGCCCCTTGGTGAAGGCGCCGATGCTGGCGAGCGACAGATTGGCGCCGACCGTCATGGTCTGGACGAGGCCATCGCGCTGACGATCCTCCGGCACCAGGACGAGGCCATTGGTAATGCGACCGGCGATACTGAGACGAGCGACGTCGCGACCGCCGAGCAGAACCCGGCCACCACTCGATCGCAAGCGTCCGGCGACGCATTCGAGCAGTTCCGTACGTCCAGCGCCCATCAGGCCATAGATGCAGACGATTTCGCCGGCGCGGACCTGCAACGACATATGGTCGACCGCGTTATAGGCAGCACCCGAGGGGCCGGGAACGGTCAGATTGTCGATGGTCAGCGCGACATCGCCGATGGTGTGGCCTGTGGGCGGGCTTCCCAGATCGAAATTGTCGCCGACCATGTTGCGCACGATCCACTCGAGATCGATGTCCTTGCGCTCGGCATAGGCGGTCATGGCGCCGTCGCGCAGCACGACGGCATGATTGGTGATCTGCAACGCCTCTTCGAGGTGATGGGAAATATAGACGATCGACACGCCCCGGCCCGTCAGGTCGCGGATGACCTTGAAGAGAACCTCCACCTCCGTGGCACTCAGCGCCGAGGTCGGCTCGTCCATGATCAGGATGCGCGAATTGACCGACAGAGCGCGCGCAATCTCGACGATCTGCTGCTGGCCGAGGCGCAGATCCTCCACCAGGGTCAGCGGGTCGATGTGCTCTTCCAGCTCCTCCATAAGGGCGCGTGTCTGGCGCTCCTCCTCGGCGAAATCGACGACGCCGCCCTTGATGATCTCGCGGCCCATGAAGATATTGTCGCGGACGCTAAGATTGGGCGCGAGGCTCAATTCCTGATGGATAATGGAAATTCCGCAGGCCCGCGCATGCGTGGAAGAATAAAAAGCAATAGGGCTGCCATCGAGGACGATCTCGCCACCGGTCGGCTGGACGACGCCGGACAGGATCTTCATCAGGGTCGACTTGCCCGCCCCGTTCTCGCCGAACAAAGTGGTGACCTGACCGCGATGGATGTCGAAATTCACGCCCTTCAGGGCATGAACATTGCCATAGGACTTGCTGATGTTACGGGCGGCAAGAACGACCTCGCCGTTTGCGCCCTGCTTCTGCGTCGCCTCAATCATTTGACGTCGACCTTGACGGGAGTGACGAGCCAGTTCTTCGGGTTGATGAGCTTGAAGACACCGACGACGGTCGCGGTCTTGCCCGTCAGCGTCTCGGCGTCGAAGCCCGAAAGGACAGCCTTCTTCATCTCGTTGTTGATCGCCGAGCCGGCATCCTGATACTCGATCTGATTGGTGAACTGGCCGAACTGGATGGCGCCGGTGGCGTCGCGCAGGTCGGTGCCGTTGATCGCCGGACCGGTCTGGACGCGGACGGTAACGTCGGCCGGCAGTCCGTCGACCTTGATCTCGCTATAGTTGGCTTTGCGGGCGCCGAAGGTGCCGGAGAGGAAAACAGGTACGACCGCGCCGGTACTCGTCGCCACGCCGTATTTGTCACCCGCCGCCTTCTTGTCGGCAATGACGGCGCCCGACAAAGTCGCGGCATCGACCGCACGCTTCTCGACATCCGCCTGGATCTTCGGGAATTCCTGGGCGCCAAAGGTTTCGGGCGAGAATGACTGCTCGCGCACGTCATGCGCGGAACCGATCTTCACCACCTTGGTATCGGCGGCAATCGCGCCGATGACAATCACGGCCGCCGCGACACTTGCCAGTATCGTGAACCTTGTGCCGCCGGATTTGAAAGCTGCGTATTCAGTCTGTGTATTCATATTCGA
Organism: Rhizobium sp. GW821-FHT14E12; assembly: GCF_058803745.1. NCBI lineage: Bacteria > Pseudomonadati > Pseudomonadota > Alphaproteobacteria > Hyphomicrobiales > Rhizobiaceae > Rhizobium > Rhizobium sp. GW821-FHT14E12. The sequence goes on along the minus strand of NZ_JBXAPH010000003.1, from coordinate 599,992 downwards.
ATGACCTTCGGCGCTTCTGGCCGGATTGCCCGTTTGCTGGAAAGAAAGGAGGACGGCGCGGATACGATCCCGATGGCGCTCTATCGGAGACCCGGCCAAGTCCCGCGCATGGAGATGCAGAAAGGCTGCCCGAAGCGCTGCCGGCGCAAGACCAAACCATGGCCTGGGAAAAGAGTGTTCATAGGAGCCTCCTCAGTGCGGGCGCTCGTTTCCTCCGCCACCCGCTGTCGCCGTTTATCACCCAACCCATACGGGTAGTGATATAAGAGCGTTATTAACTTCGTAATCTATGTTATAATTTATCGACCCTGTCAACAGGCCTCTATCGCTCCGGAATTTCATTTTGCAGCCATCGACTCTGCAGGAGAGCACTTCACAAAATTCCAGCTGGCAGCCATTGAAGGCGCCAACCTCGGGAAAAGCAGTCTTGCGGATCGAAAATCGCGTAAAATCAATCGCCATTAAGCCATTGAATATTCATGATTTTAAAAAATCGGTTGCGGACCGAGCAATTAGCTACATCTTGATCGCGATATTCTAGCGATCGCGGCCGCGCGCCTTGCGCCGGCAACGACCCACCTGCCTCCCCGAGGTTGACATCGCCTATTTTATATGAAAAAAATTACATTACTAGAAAAATATTACACATCTGTGATATCTCTATGTTATAATTTAAAGATGATCTGAGCACATGAATCGGGACGGCTCGCCTGTCCGGAATGAAGAGTGCTCTGAGAGCGTGAGCGGTGGGGGTAGAATGGCGTGGATGACGGGAGCCCGGCGCATGGGGTCTGATCGCACCATGGCGAACCTCCGCCCGATCTCGACCTGGGAGGGAGGAGCAGAATGTTTTTGACGGATGCATCGCACGCGACGGCTTGCCCCATCGCGGCAGGACTGGCCCACGATGCCTAAGAGCGACAAGATCATCATCGGCATTGATGCGGGAACCTCGGTGTTGAAAGCCGTGGCTTTTGAGCTGTCCGGCCGCCAGATCGCCTCGGCATCGGCGCGCAATCACTATGCGATGGGCGAAGACGGCTCCGCCACGCAATCCCTCAGCCGCACCTGGGCCGACTGCGTCAGCGCCTTGTGGGGCCTGAGCGACAAAGTGCCGGATCTCGCAACGCGCACGGCCGCCATCGCCGTGACCGGTCAAGGGGATGGAACCTGGCTTGTCGGCGCCGGCAACGCGCCGGTCGGCGATGCCTGGCTTTGGCTCGACGCCCGCGCCGCTGCAACCGTAACCCGTCTCGACGGCCACCCGGAGAGCCGCGCACGCTTCGAGGCGACCGGCACCGGCCTCAATACCTGCCAGCAGGGCGCGCAGCTTGCCCATATGGATCGCTTCACGCCGGAGGTCCTCGATCGGGCCGAGACGGCGCTGCATTGCAAGGACTGGCTCTATCTCAACCTGACCGGTATTCGCGCCACCGATCCCTCGGAAGCGAGCTTCACCTTCGGCAATTTCCGCACTCGCCAATATGATCCCGTCGTGATCGACGCGCTCGGGCTCAACCACCGGCGATCCCTTTTGCCCGAGATCATCGAGGGAACGGAGATCACCCACCCGCTATCGCCCGACGCGGCGAAGGCGACCGGATTGCTGGCCGGCACGCCGGTCTGCCTCGGCTATGTGGATATGGTGATGACCGCGCTCGGTGCCGGCGTCCGCAGCGATGGTGAGAACGCAGCCTGCTCGACCATCGGCTCGACGGGCGTACACATGCGCGCAAAGCCGGTACCGGACGTCCAGCTCAATGCCGAGGGAACGGGCTATGTGATCGCCCTGCCCATCCCCGGCATCGTCACGCAGGTCCAAACGAACATGGGCGCGACGATCAATATCGACTGGATCCTGCAGGTCGCCGCCGAACTGATGTCGGACACGGGCAAGCCCGTCGCGCCTTCCGATCTCATCTCGCGGATCGACGGATGGTTCGCTGAGAGCAAGCCGGGCGCCCTGCTCTATCACCCCTATATCTCCGAGGCGGGCGAGCGCGGCCCCTTCGTCAATGCCCATGCACGCGCTGGCTTCACCGGCCTTTCGACGCGGCACGGCTTTGCCGACATGCTGCGGGCCGTCGTCGAGGGACTCGGCATGGCGACCCGCGACTGTTACGCGGCCATGGGCAGTATGCCCGCCGAATTGCGGATCACCGGAGGTGCGGCACGTTCGCGTGCACTACGCGGCTCCCTGTCCGCGGCCGTCAACGCACCGGTTCGGGTCTCGCGCCGCGAGGAAGCGGGAGCCGCCGGCGTCGCCATGATGGCGGCGGTCGCCATCGGTGCCTATTCGAACATGGACGACTGCATCGCCGAATGGGTGACGCCGCTGCTCGGCGACGCCGAGGCGCCGGATGCCGAGCAGGCTCGCCGCTACGACCGATTGTTCGCAGCCTACGTACAAATTCGACAGGCGATTGCGCCTGCCTGGGACACGCTCGTTACGCCCTGAGCGGCAAGCGAGTGCCCACAGAAGCAAAATGACGTGACGATGCAGAAGGCATCCCAAGGAGCATGAAATGACTGAATCCGAAATCTTGGATCTCTTCGTGATCGGCGGCGGCATCAATGGCGCCGGGATCGCGCGCGATGCCGCGGGTCGGGGTCTTTCCGTCATGCTGTGCGAAAAGGGCGATCTGGCGGAGGGGACCTCGTCGCGCTCCGGGAAACTGGTGCATGGCGGCCTGCGCTATCTCGAATATTACGAATTCCGCCTGGTCCGCGAAGCGTTGATCGAGCGGGAAGTGCTGCTGAATTCCGCAAGCCACATCATCTGGCCGATGCGCTTCGTGCTGCCGCACAGCCCGACGGATCGCCCGGCCTGGCTCGTCCGCCTCGGCCTCTTCCTCTACGATCACCTCGGCGGTCGCAAGCGGCTGCCTGGCACGCGCTCGCTCGACCTTCGCCGCGATCCGGAAGGCGCGCCCATCCTCGACCAATATACCAAAGGCTTCGAATATTCGGACTGCTGGGTCGACGATGCCCGGCTTGTCCTGCTGAACGCGCTCGACGCCGCCAGCAAGGGCGCGCAGATCCTGACACGCACGGCCTGCGTCAGCGCGCGACGTGACGAGGGCTGTTGGGTCGTCCAGATGCGCGACCAGCGATCCGGCGAGCTGCGCACTGTGCGGGCGCGGGTGCTGGTGAATGCCGCCGGCCCCTGGGTCAACGACATCATCGGCCGCGTTGCCGGCTCCAACAGCCGCCGCAATGTCAGGCTCGTCAAGGGCAGCCACATCATCGTTCCGAAATTCTGGAGCGGGCAGCAGGCCTATCTGGTCCAGAACCACGACAAGCGTGTCATCTTCATCAATCCCTATGAGGGCGATATGGCCCTGATCGGCACGACCGACATTCCCTATGACGGCAAACCGGAGGAGGTAAAGGCTGACGAGCAGGAGATCGACTATCTGATTTCCGCCGTAAACCGCTACTTCAAGGAGAAGCTGCGCCGCTCCGACGTGATCGAAAGCTTCTCTGGCGTTCGCCCACTGTTCGATGACGGCCAGGGCAACCCCTCGGCGGTCACTCGCGACTATGTCTTCGATCTCGACGAGACCGGTGGTGCGCCCCTCCTCAACGTCTTCGGCGGCAAGATCACCACATTTCGCAAACTGTCCGAGCACGCCTTGCAGAAGCTCGCCAAGTTCTTCCCGAAGATGGGTAGCGACTGGACGCGCGCGGCGGCACTACCGGGCGGTGATATTCCGAATGCCGACTATATCGCCTTTTCCGACAGCCTGCGCAGCGCCTATCAGTGGATGCCGCGCCAGCTCGTGAACCATTACGGCCACCTTTACGGCGCGCGAACCGAACTGGTCGTTGGCAACGCCACGTCGCTTGCCGACCTCGGGCGTCATTTCGGCGGCAATCTCTATGAGGCCGAGGCCCGTTATCTCGCAGCTTCGGAATGGGCGCAGTCGGCGGACGACGTTCTCATGCGGCGCACCAAGGAAGGCCTGCATATGACGGCGCAGGAAAAAGCGAATTTCTCGGCCTGGTTCGAGAGCGAATTGGCGCTTGCCGCCTGACCTATCCGCCCTTGAAGGAGCAGACCCATATGCCGTTGACGCTTTCCCTCAACACCAATCCGCTGGTGAACCGCTTCGCCGACCCTGACGACCTGATCGAAACGGTGGCGCGGGACCTGAAAATCCGTGACCTGCAGCTGACGCATGAGTTCATCAACCCGAGCTGGCAGGCGTCCGTCATCCGTCGCCTCACCCGGACGATGCAGGCAGCGCTTCAGCGCACCGGCGTTCGCGTGACATCCGGCATGACCGGGCCTTACGGACGCCTGAACCACTTCGGCCACCCCGATGCCGACGTCCGGCGCTATTATGTCGACTGGTTCAAAACCTTTGCCGACATCACCGCCGATCTCGGCGGGCATTCGGTCGGTACGCAATTCGCCATCTTCACCTACAAGGATTACGACGATCCGATCCGGCGCGAAGACCTGATCAAGATTGCCATCGATTGTTGGGCCGAGGTGGCCGAGCACGCCAAGTCCGCCGGCCTTTCCTACGTCTTCTGGGAGCCGATGAGCATTGGCCGCGAATTCGGCGAGACCATCGACGCATGCCTCAAGCTGCAATCCCGCCTGACGGCGGCCAATCTCGCCGTGCCGATGTGGATGATGGCGGATATCGATCATGGCGACGTCACCTCGGCAAATCCCAATGACTTCGATCCCTATGCCTGGGCACGCGCGGTTCCGAAGATTTCCCCGATCATTCACATCAAGCAGAGCCTGATGGACAAGGGCGGTCACCGGCCGTTTACGGCGGAGTTCAACGCCAAGGGCCGCATCCACCCCGATCCCCTGCTCGCAGCCTTTGCCGAGGGCGGCGCTCGGGACAATGAAATCTGCCTCGAACTGTCATTCAAGGAGCGCGAACCCAACGACCGTCAGGTCGTCTCGCAGATTGCCGAAAGCATCGCCTTCTGGGCGCCGCACATCGATACCGGGATTGACGACTTGCATATCTAGCCGCAAGCGCCGATCAAGCTGTCTTGCGGTAAATGCATGACCAAGTGGAAAGGGAACCATTGATGGCGGATGCGGATGAGTCGCTTGCGGTGCGCGCAGCCTGGCTACACTATGCCGGCGGCTTTACGCAGTCGGAAGTGGCCAAGCGCCTGGGCGTGCCCTCGGTCAAGGCGCATCGACTGATCGCAAGGGCTGTCGCCGACGGCGTCGTCAAGGTCACGATTGATGGCGATATCGTCGAATGCGTCGAGCTCGAGACGAAGCTTGCGGCAAGGTTCGGCCTGCAATATTGCGAGGTCGCGCCCGATCTCGGCGAGGAGGGTTTCGACTTTCGTGCCCTGGGACAGGCCGGTGCCAGCTTCCTGCGGCGGGAAATCGAGAGCGGCAAGCACAAGATCATCGGTCTTGGGCACGGTCGAACGCTGTCTTCCGCCGTTCATCACATGTCACGCGTCAATGCCAAGGGCGTGCGCTTCGTTTCGCTGCTCGGCGGGCTGACGCGAAACTACGCGGCCAACCCTTATGACGTCATGCATCGCATCGCCGAAAAGACGGGCACGCAGGCCTATGTGATGCCGGTGCCGTTCTTCGCCAACACAAGGGAAGACCGCGACGTACTGCTGGCCCAACGCGGCGTGAAGGAAGTCTTCGACCTCGCCAACAATGCCGAACTCAAGCTCGTCGGCCTCGGCACAGTCGACATCGACGCCCAGCTCGTCCTGTCGGGCATGGTGGAGCCGCGCGAGATCAAGGAGATCGCTGCCATGGGCGGGGCCGGCGAAATCCTCGGGCATTTCTTCGATGCCGACGGACGCATCCTGGAAACGATGCTGTCGGCCAGAACTCTTTCCGCCTCTTTACCGCGATCGAAGAAGGAAAAGCTTGTCGCCCTGTCTGGCGGGTTACCGAAGGTGGACGCCATCCGCGCGGTCCTCAACAGCCACTGTCTTTATGGGCTGATCACCGACGAGCGAACGGCGCAAGCGCTGCTGAAGAGCTGAACTCATCGCAATCAAGAAACATAATTTCATCTCAACATAACAATATTGATGTTGAATTATGTGACATTAATGTTAAGTTTGATACGTTCAATCCTGCCCAGGACCGGAGCGCAAAGTGAAACGGGAAGAGCGTCAACAATCGATCATCAACCTGCTGGTGGAGCAGAAGACCGTCGACCTTGACGATCTGGCCGATCGTTTCGTCGTGTCGAAAATGACCATTCACCGCGATCTGGACGATCTCGAACAGGCTGGCGTGTTGCGCAAGGTTCGCGGCGGTGCGACGATCGATGCAGGCACCCAATTCGAAAGCGACTTCCGCTTCCGCGAACGCCAGGGGCATGAGGAAAAGCTCGCCATGGCGCGCGCCGCCCTCGAGCTTGTCGAGCCCGGTATGACGGTCATGGTCAATGATGGCTCGATGGCGGCCGTCCTCGGGGAAATGCTGCTCCAGAAGCGGCCCCTGACGCTGATCACCAACAATGCTGCCATCATCGACCGGCTGAAAAACGAAAGCGGCATTACCCTCATCGCGCTCGGCGGTATCTATTCCGCCAAGTTCAATGCCTTTCTGGGCGTGGTGACGGAAGAGGCGCTGTTTCGCCTGCGCGCCGATATCGCCTTCGTCTCGACGCCGGCCGTGTCCGGCGGGCTCGTCTATCATATGGACGACAACATCGTGCGAACGAAACGGGCGATGATCGCGTCGGCCGCCAAGACCTGCCTGCTGGTTAGCCACCAGCGCATCGGCCACACCGCCCTGCATGTGATGGCCGATCTCTCAGATTTTGACGCCGTCATCACCGACCGCGCGCCCGACGCCGCCATTCTCGACCAATTGAGCCGTGACGGCATCACTCTCACCATTGCCTCGACCTAGGATTTGAAATGACAGCAACACCGCGCTACTGGATTGGAACCAGCTGGAAAATGAACAAGACGCTGGCGGAAGCCCGCAGCTTCGCCGAAGCGTTGCGGGACGCGGACGCCCTGCGCGATCCTGCGATCCAGCGTTTCATCATCCCGCCTTTCACCGCCGGTCGCGAGGTCAAGGCGATCCTGTCGGAGACCTCGGTCAAGGTCGGCGCGCAGAACATGCACTGGGCCGATCAGGGGGCATGGACGGGCGAAATTTCTCCCCTCATGCTCAAGGATTGCAATCTCGATATCGTCGAGCTTGGCCACTCCGAGCGCCGCGAACATTTCGGCGAGACCAATGAGACCGTCGGCCTGAAAACCGAGGCGGCCGTCCGCCACGGCCTCGTCCCGCTCATCTGCATCGGCGAGACGCTGAGCGACCGGGAAAGCGGCCGCGCCGCGGAAATCCTGAGCGATCAGGTTATCGGCGCCCTCTCCAAGCTCACCGGCTCGCAGAAACAGGCACAAATCCTGCTCGCCTACGAACCCGTCTGGGCCATCGGCGAAAAAGGCATTCCCGCTGAACCCTCCTATGCCGATGCACGCCAGGCCGAGATCATTGCGGTTGCCGAAAGCGTGCTTGGTCGCCGGATCCCCTGCCTCTACGGCGGATCGGTCAATCCGGACAATTGCGAAGAACTCATCTCATGCCCGCATATCGACGGGCTTTTCATCGGCCGTTCGGCCTGGAACGTCGAAGGTTACCTCGACATTCTCGCCAAATGCGCCGCCAAACTTAGAGGAGACACGAAATGAAACTTGCCATCGCAGGAGACAGCGCGGGCGAAGGCCTGGCAAAGGTTCTCGCCGATCATCTGAAGGACCGCTACGACGTGTACGAGGTTTCGCGCACCGATGCCGGGCCGGACGCATTCTATGCAAATCTTGCCGACCGCGTCGCCTCGGGCGTCATCGACGGCACCTATGACAAGGCCATCCTCGTCTGCGGCACCGGCATCGGCGTCAGCATCTCGGCCAACAAGGTGCCGGGCATTCGCGCGGCCCTGACCCATGATACCTATTCGGCAGAGCGCGCCGCGCTCTCCAACAATGCCCAGATCATCACCATGGGCGCTCGCGTTATCGGCACCGAACTTGCCAAAGCGATCGCCGACGCCTTCCTTGGGCAGACCTTCGATGCTGGGGGCCGCTCGGCCGGCAATGTGGACGCCATCAACGACGTCGACGCGAAGTATAACGCGCGCTGAGGTTTGAGAGCGAACCGCAAGTGGTTGCTCCGGTCGCGAGATTGGCGACCTTTGAAATAAAAGACCGGCAGCCGGAAACCGGCTGCCGGAATTCACATCCGACTAGATCGGATTAGCCGGCGAACGAGCTGTCAAAGCTGAACGAGCCGGAGGCGTTGCTGAACGAGAACGTCCCAGCCTTCTGCACGACTTCTGCCGGCAGCGTTGCCGAGAAGGTGCCCGAGCGGCTGCCGAAGGTGTAGCTGCCGCTGACGGCGCCATTGGCGGCAATGGTGACCGTCGAAGCGACCGTGGAAGCGCCGCCGCTGACGAGATCGAGCATGTCGGTGTTGATTTCAGTGATGTTGCTCATGTTAGTCTCCTATTGGGTTAGGGGCGAGGGATTGACCGGGATGGTCCTCCCCTCTTCTTGTTGTCACCGACTGCCTATGGCCTTTAAGGGGTCCAATACCCAGTCGGTGAAGTGCCGGCGATCCGTAATGACATCGCCGATGAGGGTCATACCGGGGGTCAGCGGGCGCTCTTCGCCGTAGGCGGCGATGCTGGTGCGCTCCAGGCTGACGGTCACGCGGTAGACGGGATCTTTGAATGCGATGGGAGCCAGAAGCTCGCCCTCGCGATAGGTGGCGCGGGACACCTGCACGACATGGCCCGACACCACGCCGAAGCGCTGATACGGGAAGGCGTCGACCCTGAGCCGAACCTCCTGCCCCGGCTGGATCAGGCCGGCCGCGCGCGGCGGCACCAGCAGGTTGGCCTCGAGATTGCTGCCGGCCGGCACCAGGGCCGCAAGCGGCGACTGCGCCACCGCCGTCTGCCCCGGCTGCGCCTGCAACGCAGCGACCCGGCCGGCCACCGGCGCGACCATGACGTAGGCGCGGTTGACCTGCAGTTGCGCGAGGGACTGCTCCAGCTCGCTGCGAAGGCCTTGCAATTGCGCCAGCTTGTCATCCCGCTCGGCCGGCAGGCCTGCCAGTTGCGACCGGGCATCGTTGAGGTCGCCCTGCCGCTGCTCTTTCTGCCGCTCCAGCTCGTGGATGACGCTTTCCTGCGCGAGGATCTGCTGCTGTCGGCGCGACAGCTCGAAGCGCGTGCCGCTGCCCTTGATCTGCATCTGCGCATAACGGCCGGCATCGTCGGTTTGCAGCGCTTGCAGGCGGCGTTCCGATTCCAGACGCTGTTCCTGGCTCGCCAGCTCTCCGCCAAGCCCTTCGACGCGGGCCGACAGACGCCGCCCCTCCTCGTCGAAGCGGGCTTTCGCCGCCGTGATCTGCGTGTCGATCGACTGGATACGGGCTTGCGTCTCCAAGCGCAGCTTTTCTCCGACCTGACCGTCGGCACCGGTCGTTTCCAGCGACAGTTCCACCATCGGCTGGCCCTGGGTGACAACGTCTCCTTCGTGGACGAGCACCCTGGTCACGATACCGCCCTTGGTGGCGTAGAGCTGCGCCAGGCCGCCGGTCGGGGCAATATAGCCCTGCACGGTCTCCTTGCGAGCATAGGTGCCAGTCATGAGATAGGTCGCGCCGACGACCACGAAGACACCGAGGATCGCCGTCATGACACCGTGGCTCACCGGCTGTGCGATCATTACCTCGCCACGGAGCCGTCGGCGATGTTCTATGGCTTCGGTGCGGAACAATGCGTCGCTCATGGCACCACCTGCAAAGGCTGTGCCGGTACATCGCGCATAAGCTCACGCACATGAGCGTTCTCCACGGCGAAGACACGCGCCGCGCCCTCGATGGCTCCAGGACGATGGGCGACCATCACCTGGGTAATACCGAGCCTGCTCAGCGCCTGCATGACGCGACGCTCTGCAAGGACGTCAAGATTGGCCGTCCCCTCATCGAGGAACAATATGGAGGGTTTTCTGTAGAGCGCCCGCGCCAGCAGTGCACGCTGTTGCTGACCTCCCGACAGGGTCGATCCGAGATCGCCCACCAGGGTCATGTAGCCCATCGGCATGCGCAGGATTTCGTCGTGAAGGCCGACGAGGCCGGCAACCGCTTCGACGCGCGCCAGATCCATGTCGGGATCGAAGAAGGCGATATTGTCGGCGATCGTGCCGGCGAAGAGCTGGTCGTCCTGCATCACCACGCCGATCCGCGCGCGATAGGCTCGCATGCCCAGAGCGTTGAACGGAAGACCGTCCACGAGCACTTCACCTTCGCCCGGCGGGTAGAGGCCCATCAGCAGCTTCAGGAGTGTGGACTTGCCGCCGCCCGAAGGCCCGACAAATACCACGGACTGCCCCGGCTCGATGCTCAAGGACACATCCTTCAGCACCCAGGCTTCGCGCTCGGCATAACGGAAGGAAAGATTGCGCACATCGAGCGCTCCGGCAAGCAGACGATCCTTGTGCGCCTTGGCGTCCAGATCCGGCTCGGGATCCTGGTGCACGGCATCCGCCAGGCGCTCCAGATGCAGGCCCGTCATGCGGAATTTGAAATATTGATCGACGAGCGACAGGGCGGCCGTGCTGAACTGGCCGCGATAGGACAGGAACGCCAGCAGCATGCCGAGCGTCATCTCTCCGCGGATGATAGCGCCGGCGCCCAGATAGAATACCAGCAGCATCTCCGCTCCCGTCAGGAAGGAGAGGCCGGCCGAACCCTTGAGGCTGACTTTCTGGAGCCGCACATTGTTGTTGATGCTATCGGCATAGGCGTTCTGCCAGACACCGTGGCGCTCAAGCTCTCGGCCGAACAGTTTGAAGGCGCGGGCGCCGCGAATGGTTTCGAGGAAGACGCCGTCCACCTTGGCCTGGTACTGGATGCCCTCATTGGTCAGGCTTCGCAGCCAGGGGAAAGTGCCGAGCCGGATGCAGATGATGAGCGTCAGCGAGACCAGTACCACGCTTGCCAGATATGGCGCATAGATCAGCATCACCGCCAGGGTGACGATGGCCATAAGCCCGTCCAGGGCGCCGGAGACAAGGCCGCCTGTCAGAAGGTCCTGCACCGGCTGCAGGGAGTTGAAGCGGGACAGAATATCGCCGAGACGCCGCTTTTCGAACCACGGCACCGGCAGGCGCAGCGCATGGCGCAACAGGTTGCCGCGCATTTGGAAGGTCAGAAGAGTGCTGAAATGCATCTGCACGTAACCGCGCAACAGCGTCGTGGCGCTCTGGATCAGCAGCAGCAATCCGGCACCGATGACGATCACGTTCAGAAGACTGAGATCGCCCTTGGAGATGGCTTCGTCGACGATCATCTGGTTGACGAGCGGGGACAGCAGGGCGAAGAACTGCAACAGGGCGGAGAGCGTCAGGATCTGCAACAGGCTCGGAATGAAGCCGGCGCTCCTCGACCACAGATCGGCCAGACGCACCCGCTCGACCACCTTGCGTTTGCGGAAGGTGGCAGCCGGCGTCAGCTCCAGCGCCACGCCGGTAAAGTGCCTCGATGCTTCGGCATGAGACAAGCGCCGCTGGCCGCTGGCCGGATCATGCACCTCGATCCGGCTTGGCGTTACCCGGCTTAAGACGACATAGTGCGACATGTCCCAGTGCAGGATGCAGGGCATCTTCAGCTTGCCGATGTCCTCCATCTCCAGCTTCAGGGGCCGGCTGGTAAAGCCGAGATCGTCGGCAACCGAGATGAGGCTCTTCAGCGTCGTGCCCTTCGAAGACACGGCATGGCGTCGCCTGAGCTCGGACAGTGTCACGCGATGGCCGTGATAGCCCGCCACCATCGCCAGGCAGGCAAGTCCGCATTCGGCAGCTTCAGACTGCAGAAGAGGCTCGATCCGCGAGCGATTTTGAAGGGCTGTCAGAAGCAATTGGCTATCCCTCGCTGGAGGTACCGACGTTGTCGCCGGCGTTCAATCGCGGCGTCCATGATTTGCGGCGCGGCCATCGAACCCGACGCGAGGAAATACATGCCAGATCCAATTATTGTGTTGGGTCTCGTTATGTTGAGAGATGTTACAACGCGCCGCGAACCGGCCACATTTGGACGAGTATCGAGCTCATGCTCTGACAAGGCGGATGCGCCGCTGGCTGCCCGCCACGCAGACAAAACGCAGTCTCAAAGCGAAAATGGATTAACGATGACGCTGTCGGAGGCTATAGCTGTCGATAACCGACGCCCACATATTGGACCCGAGCTCATGACCGACACTGTCACCGATCGCTTCCTTCGTTATGTCGTTATCGACACCCAATCCGACGCCACTTCATCGACCCAGCCTTCCACTGAGAAGCAGAAGAACCTCGGTCGTATCCTGGTGGAGGATTTGCTGGCGATCGGTCTCGCTGACGTGCATCTCGACGAGCACGGCTATGTCTATGCGACCATTCCATCCAACGTCGACAAGCCGGTCCCGGCTATCTGCTTTTGCTCGCACATGGACACCGCACCCGACTTCACGGGAACGAACGTGAAGCCGCAGATCGTGCGCAACTATAGCGGCGGCGACATCCAGCTTCCGGGCGACCCGCAGCAGATCATCCGTGTCAGCGACAATCCGGAACTCAACAACCAGATGGGCAACGACATCATCACCTCCGACGGCACGACGTTGCTCGGCGCCGACGACAAGGCCGGGCTGGCCGAGATCGTGACGGCGGCGCAGTTCCTTCTCGACAATCCCGACATCAAGCACGGAACCATCAAGCTCCTGTTCACCACCGACGAGGAGATCGGCCGCGGGGTCGACAAGGTGGATCTGGCAAAGCTCGGCGCCGCTTTCGCCTACACCATGGATGGCGAAACGGCCGGCCATGTCGAGGACGAAACCTTCTCCGCCGATGGCGTCGAGATTTCCATCCAGGGCGTGGCCATCCATCCCGGCTTCGCCAAGGACAAGATGGAAAACGCCATCAAGATCGCCGGTGCCATCATCGACCGGCTGCCCAAGGATACGGCGCCGGAAACGACGGCAGGCCGTGACGGTTTCATTCATCCGACCGGCGTGACCGGCTCGATGGAAAAGGCGTCCCTCAGCTTCATCATCCGTGACTTCAACGACGAGGGGCTGACGACCAAGGAAGTCATGCTCGAGGCGATCGTCAAGGACGTGATGGCCGGCTATCCCGGCTCCTCCTATACGTTCAAGGTCAAGCAGCAATACCGCAACATGAAGACCATCCTCGACCGGCATCCGGAGATCGTCGATTATGCCATGGAGGCCGTCAGGCGTGCCGGCATGACGCCGGTGCGCGGCAGCATTCGCGGCGGCACCGACGGTTCGCGACTATCCTTCATGGGCCTGCCCTGCGCCAATATCTTCGCGGGCGGGCACGCCTTCCACTCGCCGCTCGAATGGATCAGCCGGCAGGACATGGAAAAGGCCATCAAGACGATCGTCGAACTCTCTAAAATCTGGGCGGAACGCACTTAGGATTGATGCAGATGCTTATCCGACACGAAGCACCGGCAGATGTAGACGCGATCCATGATCTGACATGGACCGCATTCAAGCCGATGCCGTTCAGCGACGATACCGAGGCGGGTATTCTCCGGGCGCTTCGTGCGGCCGGCGACCTGACGATCTCGCTGGTCGCCGAGGAAGACGGCAAGATTCTGGGCCATGTCGCCTTTTCGCGGGTGATGATCGATGGCGTAGATAACGGTTGGTTCGGGCTAGGCCCGATATCGGTCGCACCCGAAAGACAGCGCCAAGGCATCGGCAAGGCGCTGATCGCCAAGGGGCTGGAACTTCTGGACGGAATGGGCGCAAGCGGATGCGTGCTCGTCGGCAATCCCGATATCTACAGCCGCGCGGGCTTCGAAAGCGATGGGCGGCTTACCTATCAGGACCTGGATACGAAATACGTTCAGAGGTTCGTTCTTCGAGGCCCCATCCCGAGCGGAGCGCTGCAATTTGCGCCGGCATTCGGACATTAGTTAAGCGTCTCTTCCCAGGCGCCGCGCGAACCTCAAGCGATCGCCCGCCCTATCGCATTCACCGGACCTGCGGGATTGTCCCACGCGATGGAACGGCCCGCATCGGGATCGGGCAGAGCCCAGCTGCCGAAGATCAGCGTCTTCGGCATGGGCAAGGCATGATTGCTTCTCATAAAGCTTTGCCGTCTCGTCGATGTCCTTGGCATAGATAACCGGTCTGCGGAGCAGCGCGTTGCTTACCTTCGATAGAGCGGTGATCGATCAGCAAGAATACATAGATCTGTCTTCAAGTTTCCTTAGTGATCTTTTCAACTAAAGAAGCACCGGTCCTATTTGCGATCGGTAGACTGTCTCCGACTACAATATTCAAAATCGCCCGGCCTATTGCCAGCATCGCTTGTACTCTACAAGCCATCCGTGAAATTTTTATTGCCGAGTTAAAAATTAAGACTATCCTAATGTGCAGTCTTGGGAGGAAAGGCTCTAGAACTCGTCCGTTCATTCCAACTCTACGGTGCGCGCGCTCCGACATCAGAAACTGGCCCGCTTTGCTGGCCTGAACTGAAACGGAGACAAGTCATGAGAATACAATCTTCACGGATAGCGGTCGTCGCATCCGCATTCCTACTATTGGCCTCGACAGCCTATGCGGAGCCTGGTGGCGGTACGGATCATGGCAGAGGCCAATCCACAAGCGGACGCGGGCTCGGCGTGGGCCTTGGCGTTTCCGTCGGCGGCATCAATGCAGGAGCAGGTCTTGGCTTGAATTCAAGCGGACTCAATGCGGGCGCAGGCGCATCTGTCGGCGGCAGTAATGGCGTGAATGCCGGTGTCGGCGCCTCTGCATCGACCAGCCGCGGCGTCAACGCCGGAGCGGGAGTATCGGTTGGTGGCACCAATGGTGTTAACGCCGGTCTCGGCGCGTCTGCAAATACCACCAGTGGCGTCAATGCCGGCGTGGGCGCGTCTGTCGGTGGTTCCGGCGGGATCAATGCCGGTGCCGGCGTGTCGCTCGGCGGTGGCGGCGCGAGCGTGGGTGTCGGCGTTGGTATCGGCGGCGGCTCCGGCAGCGGTGGCGGCGGGACCGGAGGCGGCGGAACAGGCGGTTCCGGCGGCTCGGGTGGATCCTCTGGAGGGTCTAGCGGCTCCGGTGGATCTGGCGGTATCGGCAGCGTTGGCGGCGGAAACGGCGGCCTTGGCGGCTCCGGATCGGGCAGCGGCCAGGGTATCGGATCGAGCAGAAGCACGCTTGCGGCGTTCCGCACCATGTCCAACGCCGAGCAGAGGCGCATGCTCATAGCCTGTCGTCAGGTGACGGCTTCCGGCAATTTCGATGCCGGTCTTGTCAGTCTCTGCAAACTCCTGCGCAGCACAGCGAGCGCAGGCGGCTTATGAAGCCTTGTGCGGCTGACATCCGGTCCATCCCGCCAAGGGCGGACCATTACCAACGACGCCCGCTGCTTCCCCTCAGGCCAGCAGCGGGTGCTCCCGGCAAGACGCTGACAGTGACGGCATAGCAATCCTCCGCAGCAAATCGGCACCAGATCCCGCCGCAGACATTTCCGAACATTGCTAAACAAAGGTATTATCAAGGAATTTCTTGTCGCGACATTTCCAGGCGCAAACCGCCTCCCCAAGGGAAATATTGCGTGCTTCGCCGCCAGAAATCTTAGCGTTATGATTTCATAGACTTTTATCGTCGGAAATCACAATAAAGCCGCCCGCATTTCGGGGTCATCACACTGCTATTCTACCATTGACTTCGGGTCATGCGCAAAAGGCCATTTACGACCGCTTAATCTAGCCGCTGCCACAATTGTACATCCGCACGACACAACAATGGGCAACGTCAAAAATGGTTACCGCAATATCCTCCTCCACGGCCTCATCCCTGTTTGGCACATCGTCCACCACATCAACATCATCGAGCTCGTCGACTTCAGACGACGCCGCGAAAATACAGGTCGAAATCGCGGCAAAGAAGGCGGAACTCGCCAGCACGAAAGACCCCGACGAAGCGGCCACGCTTCAAAAGGATCTGACCGCTCTTGAGGCCAAACTAGCCAAGCTGCAGAAATCCTCAAGCAGCCAGTCGAGCACCACCAGCCAAACCGCAAAGGCCAACACGGCCTCCGGTTCCAGTTCGTCGCAGAGCAATGCGCAATCACCGCTGTCTGGCGAAAGCGATCGCATCGGCACGACGAATTTCGATGAGAATACGGATTTCGGCGCTCGAGCCGCCTATGTCTGACGATTGACGCCGCGTTACGGGGATCGGATAATGGGTAAGTTATTCCTTACCCATGATATTTCTCATGCGATACGTGGCAAAAAAACAAGTTTAAGCTTGGGCCGTATCGCGCCCTATCAGCTCCACCACGCCTCGCGCCGGCGCCAGGACAGATCGCTCTTGCGGCTTTTCCCTGCAGCTTTCCTGTCTCCCTTGAGATGATCCATGTAACCTCCAAGGACGCTGTTAATGAAAACGTGGGACTTGGTTCGGCTCGAGCCCAGAAACTTGAAACTTGCTTCCTTATCCTGCTCCATCTGCTGGACGATCTTCCAGAAGACGAAACTGTCGTGGCTTTCCTTTAGCGCCAGGAAATAGCCGGACGAATAGGTGCTTTCGAAGCGCTCGACGAAGGTCAATATTTCGCGGTGGCGCAGATTGTATCCGACCCATCCGCATTCCGGATATATTTTACGGTTCAGATAGGCAGCGAGCTGATTGCCCCTCGGGGCAATTTTATCGATCAGGCTGCGCGGAATTTCGCTGTGCGTGACCGTATCGGCATCAAGCCATATCAGCTGATCCGCCTCGGTCCGGTATCGCTGGATTGCATCGGTAACGGCAAAGACCTTGTTGGAAAAGCGAACGGCATCCCACCGGAAATCACGTTCCAGGCTATTCGTAGACAGACGGACTCCGTTGGCCAGCGGGTTCTCGCCAAAGTCTTTCCGAAATTCGAGCAAGCGCGGCAGGCTCTCATTATGGTCGAAAACCTGGAGCCGCTCATCCTTTTCCTCGATGTGCACATTCTCGGCGTAGACCACGAGCGAGATGTCCTTGGGCCAATATTTGAGAAATGTCTCGATGCACTTCTTGCCGTAGTCGCGATACCCCTTTTCATGAAAGGTCGTCACGACGACATGCTTTAGCTGTTTTTGCCGCCAGAAATACGGGAAAGGCATGGAAGATCAGGCTCCGCGACAAAATTGATATCGATCGTCACCGGCTATGGGTGAACCGTGTCGTTTCAGTGGCTCCTGCTCTGAAATGACGAGATGATAGCTAACCCCTAATTGTGTCTGAATATTTCCGACCAGTGCAATTTATGGGAAATGTTATTTCAAAATGTGACGACGAGAATGCGACGGTAGCGGCCGATCCGTCTTTGGATGCCGCCGGTTCCATACCGCACAGTCAGGATCCCGGTGCCGGCACGCGGCTTCAGTGCCGGCTCGCCCGGCGAGTGGGCGAACATGAGACAGCGCCATCAGGAAATCGAAACACCAAAAGAAAAAGCCCGGCGCGATCGCTCGCGCCGGGCTTGCCTTCCGCAGTTTACTTGATGGCGTTGAGATCGACGCCCTTGGTGTCACGGATGAAGATAAGACCGATGACCAGCGTCATCGCGGCAATCGCGATCGGATACCAGAGGCCGTAATAGATATCGCCCTTGGCGGCACTCATCGCAAAGACCGTTGCCGGCAACAGGCCGCCGAACCAGCCGTTGCCGATATGATAGGGCAAGGACATGCCGGTATAGCGGATGCGGGTCGGGAACATCTCGACCAGGATTGCGGCAATCGGGCCATAGACCATGGTCACGTAGATGACGAGAATGGTCAAAATGGCGATGGTGAGCGGCCAGTTGATCGCGGCGGGATCGGCAACCATCTTGAAGGCGCCGCCGTTCGGCACCGTGTAGACCGGCATATCGGTCGCGCCGGCGGCCTGTTCCGCCGTGAGCAGCTTCGCCTTGATCAGATCGGCAACCGGAGTCACCGTCTTCTCACCGGCCCGGACCGTTGCCGCGTTCAGGCTGAGCTCGGGGTTTGCGGCGATAAAGCCGTCCAGCTTGGCGTCCGGCACCTTGGCCGGATCGCGCGCCAGCGGGAACCCGGCCTTCTGCAGGGCAAGGTTCAGGTCATGCGCAAAGGCGGCGCTCTTTGCCGCGGCAGTCGCCCCGGCAGCGACAGCGTCATAGGAAGTCACGGTGGTGTCGCCAACCTTGACCGTCGCCGGCTGGCCGGCGGGACCATCAACGACTGCGTAGGGAACCGAGGTCTTGGACAGGAACGAGGTCGCAATATCGCAGGAGTTGTTGAACTTCGCCGTGCCGACCGGGTTGAACTGGAAGGTACAATCGCCGGGTGCCGCCGTGACAGTGGCACGGATGGTTTGCTCCGCCTGGGCAAGCGCCGGATTTGCGGCGTAGGTCAATGCCTTGAACAGCGGAAAATAGGTGAGGATCGCCAGGGCGAGACCGGCCATGATGATCGGCTTGCGGCCGATCTTGTCGGAGAGCCAGCCGAAGAACACGAAGAAACCGCTGCCGATCAGGAGCGCGATGGCGATCATGATGTTGACCGACTGACCATCGACCTTCAGCACGTTTTGCAGGAAGAACAGCGAATAGAACTGGCCCGCATACCAGACGACGGCCTGGCCGGCGGTGAGACCGAGAAGTGCCAGCAGCGCGATCCGGGCGTTCTTCCATTGTCCAAAGGCCTCCGACAGCGGCGCCTTGGAGCCTTTGCCCTCTTCCTTCATCTTCTTGAAAGCCGGCGATTCACTGAGGGATAGCCGGATCCAGACGGAAATGCCAAGGAGCACGAAGGACAGGATAAAGGGAATGCGCCATCCCCAGGCAGCAAAGGCTTCCTTGCCGAGCCAGTTCTGCACCACCAGGATCACGATCAGCGACAGGAACAGCCCGAGCGTTGCCGTCGTCTGGATCCAGGATGTGTAAAAACCGCGCCGGTCGTTGGGCGCATGTTCGGCGACATAGGTCGCCGCACCGCCATATTCGCCGCCAAGGGCGAGGCCTTGCAGCATACGCAGCGCAATCAGAATGACCGGGGCGGCGAAGCCCCAACTGGCCGAGCCGGGCAGAATACCGACCAGGAAGGTCGACAGGCCCATGATCAGGATAGTGACAAGAAACGTATATTTGCGGCCGACGAGGTCGCCGATCCGTCCAAAGACCAGCGCGCCAAAGGGCCGAACGAGGAAGCCTGCCGCGAAGGCGAGCAATGCGAAAATATTGCGGGTCGCCTCCGGATATTCACTGAAAAAGGTCGCGCCGATGAAGACGGCCAGGGAACCATAGAGATAGAAGTCATACCATTCGAAAACAGTTCCGAGCGAAGAGGCGAAGATCACCTTCTTCTCTTCCCTGGTCATCGCTCGACCAGAAGTCTGATCCACGGACGTGGCTACCATTCCTAATTCCTCCCAGTTGCACCTAGCACATGACGGACAATGCCCGCGTCATGGCCCCCAAACACTCACATTGCGCGTGGGTCTCCCGGCCCTTCTGGCGCGGGAAACCTGCGCCGATGGATGCCCTCCAGATTTCCTCCCCGAGAGGTCATGCATCCGATGCAGGGGAAGTGTTGGCTAAAAATTGAAAAATGCAATGGCTGCAACTTGCGTCCACCGTCTAAAATTGTGTGTAAGGTGCCAAAAGACGACAGGATTACCCCGAAGCGGGGTTCAAGCTCCATCGTGATGTTCACCGGGCAGCAATCACACTGTGGGATCTGGTGGCATGGCCAGGTTTATGGCCGAGCGCAGCGTTGCCATTGACCATGCGACGCTGAACGGATGAGTTGTGAAATATTCGCCCTTGATCGCCTGCAAGGGCCTCAATGCCATCCAATCTGTATCAACAATACTGGATGGCATCGAAGTGGCCGACATGATCCGCAAACACCAATTTCAAACCAGTGGCCAATCGACATTTCGGCAACTCGCGCCACAGGCTGCGTCCGATGGGTTTGCACGCATTTCACGATGTGAACCTAGCGAGCCCTGTGGCCGTGGTTATGTCCGCCATGGTGATCACCCTCACTTGAAGTGGATGCCGGATTCACGCCAACGCTACCGGCATCAGTCCAGACCCAGTTAGGGGCGGCCGAGGCAAGCACCGCGGAGGCCCTATTGAGGTCTCCCACGCATTGTCTGTCCTGGCCATTGGAGCGTGCGTTGATCGCCGAGGAATAGAGCCCCATGGCTTCAGCCTTTTGGACGCTGGCCGGGGTTCCGTCCAATTCCGTTCTGGTGAGCTTAAGGTCTCCCGCACAGGTGGTCGCGGCAAAGACAGGAGCGGTTGAAACAGCAAGAGTCGCAAGGGTCGTTCCCAAGAGAGCGAATACGATCGTTGGTTTGGGCGTTTTGAACATCTCAATCTCCACTAGGAGCTGTTGCCGGTCTTCTTGAACCGGCATGGTTCCATGTTTCCAAAAGTGTGCCGGTTTGTAGAAACTCTCGCACGCCTCAGTCATGACGCGTTTCGGGTGACCTCGATATGATCTCAATCAATATGTCCGATCACGTCTGTTTCACTAAGAAGTGCGCGATCGGCGAGATAGCGTGAAAGAGACGAACGGATCTCCAACACCTTATAAATATTGATGAATCAACGCCATTGGGGATGTAAGGATTCCTGCTTCCCTTACCATTTGTTAATCCGGCTAAACTTGTGAGCGGAGTGCTTCTGTACGATATGTCGTCGAAGGGTGTGTGCATCGATCTCGATCAATCGCGAACCTAAAAGGCATCGTCCATGCCACATGATCTATCTCTGCTCGGGGCCAAACCGAAATCTCCCCCTCTCCTGACAAGCCCGATTGCGCGTAAGCTTGAGACGCATATCGCCCTCTTGCCTGAAGACAAGGCGGCTCTCGCCTCGCTCGAAATCCACAAGCGCGTCTTTGCGAAAGGAAGTGACATCACCCATGAGGGGCAATCACTCCAAAGTGCCTATATCCTCTGCGCGGGCTGGGCCTGCTCCTACAAGCTGATGCGCAATGGAACACGGCAGGTCATCAATTTCCATGTCCCCGGCGACCTCATAGGCATCCGACGAATTCTGCTTCCCAATTGCGATGACAGCCTTTGCGCCATAACGCGCGTCGAGGTCGGAGAGATAAATCTCGAAGAGCTGGCCGAAGCATTTCACGGCAACGGCCACCTCGCCATGTCGATACTCTGGTCCACGTTGCGGGACGAGGCCATTCTCGTCCAGCATCTGGTTGACGTCGGCCGGCGGAGACCCATCGACAGGGTGGCCCATTTTTTCCTTGAGCTGAGCTCGCGATTGAACCTCGTGGGCCTGGGCACGAAGACGGCATATCAATGTCCCCTAACCCAATCGCTGATCGCCGACGCACTGGGTTTGACCGCAGTTCATTTCAATCGCGTTCTCAGGCAATTACGCGAGCTGAACGCGATGAGATTTCATGAAGGATGGGTCGAACTCCTCGACTCCAAACGACTGGAGCGTCTGGCTGATTTTGATTCGTCGTACCTGCAATAGCGAAGCGGCAGAAGGGCCGCCCTGCGCGCCTCTTCCCGCTTTTCTGATCCGTAATCACGCCGGACGAAGCCTGAGACGCTGCATCGGCGGAAAGGCGAGCGCGATGGCCACGGCCCCAAGTCCGACCATCGACGACCCGATGAATAGCCAGGAATAATTCCCGAACGTATCGAAGATCCAGCCGCCGGCCAGCGGGCCGAACGCCATGCCGATGCTCGACAGCATTGTCGCCGCGCCGAAGACGGTGCCGATGACGCGAGGCCCGAAATATTCGCGCGCCAGCACCGCGTAAAGCGGCATGACCCCGCCATAGGCGCTGCCAAAGATGACGGCGAGCGCATAGAATTCGCCGAGCTGGCTGACGAGAAGATAGGTTGCGAGCGCCGCGGCCTGTACCAGCAACCCAGCGACCAGCACCGGCTTGACGCCGATCCGGTCGGCGAGCGTGCCATAGAGAAGCCGGCCACCGAGCCCCGCCAGCCCTTCGACGCTGTAGATGCTGACCGCCGCCATCGGCGCGACACCGCAGATCGTCGCGTAGCTCACCATATGGAAGATCGGCCCCGAATGGGCGGCACAACAGGCAAAGAAGGTGCCGCCGAGAACAAGAAACTGCGGCGAGCGAAATACCTGTCCGAGCGGCACGCTCGGGCCATCGGCGGCGGCATCGACGGATGGATTGTCTGCTACCATCGGCGGCCCTCGCACCAGAAGCGCCGCCGGTATCAGCAATATCCAGGCAAGAATGCCGATCAGCATCATCGCCGTATGCCAGTCATAGGCGGAAATCAGCCAGCGGGCGAAGGGCGAGATCGTCATTGGCGCGACACCCATGCCGGCGGAGACCAGCGACACGGCGAGGCCGCGATTTTCATCGAACCATGCCGTCGTGGTCGCGATCATCGGCGCGAAGAAGGCGCTGGCGGCCAGCCCGACGAGAATACCGTAGGTCAACTGAAACTGCAGGAGCGATGTCGCCCGGCTCGCAAGCACGAGCGCCAGCCCCAGCAATACCGCTCCGATCAGGACAACGATGCGAGGGCCGAAACGATCGCTCGCCGCTCCCCACATGAAACCGCCCAGCCCCATCACCAGGAAATTGAGGGTCATGGCGCTCGCGATGCCGGCATGCGACCAATTGGTGGCGGCCACGATCGGCACCTGGAAAATCGCCAACGAAAACATCGCGCCGAGTGCGACACAGGTCATCAGCGCACCGGCGCCCACGATCACCCAACGATAGGAAATGCCCATCCGCTCAACTCCCCTGCCCACGAGATCAACCCTCGACTCGGCCATCGCCGTACCGACTATGATCTAATGACGTTCGACCCCACCCGATTTCGACATCTCCCTCTCAATTTTTCTCGTACGGGCCAATTTTTTCGACATGCCGTCCATTCATGAACTCAGTTCATAGGCCTTATCAGAAATCGATCCCTAATCGACGGGGCTACCGCACCCTACTTCTTAAGTCGGGTCAGTAGTCCGTTCAGGTCCCTTGGGCCGAGCGGGTGTGCCCGACAAGTGTCGAAGCTGTTGCAACAGCGTTTGCCGCATGAGCCGCGCTTTATGCGCTTCACCTCATCATGACATGGAGCTTGATATGCACAATCCTGTCGACCTCGAAATCTCCCGACGCGACCTGCTGGTGGCGACTGCCGCGTCCGTGGCGATCACCGCTGCACCGTCTGTGGCGGGCGCTCAGACGCCCACCCCGGAAACGCCCTTCTCCTCCAAGGTCTCGTTCACCGTGAACGGCGAGGTTCGCGACCTCGATATCGACACGCGCACGAGCCTGCTGGACGCCTTGCGAGAACATCTGCATCTGACCGGCACCAAGAAAGGCTGCGACCACGGCCAGTGCGGCGCCTGCACCGTCATTGTCGACGGCCGACGCATCAACTCCTGTCTGACACTCGCTGTCATGCACGAGGGCGACACCATCACCACCATCGAGGGGCTGGGCAGGCCCGGCGACCTCCATCCTATGCAAGCAGCCTTCGTCAAGCATGACGGCTTCCAGTGTGGTTATTGCACACCGGGCCAAATCTGTTCGGCCGTCGCGGTGCTCGAAGAGATCAAGGCCAACGTGCCGAGCCATGTCAGCGGCGACCTGACCATCGAGGCCAGGGTGAGCCCCGACGAGATCCGCGAGCGCATGAGCGGCAATATCTGTCGATGCGGCGCCTATTCCAACATTCTCGATGCCATCAGCGAAGTTGCGGGGAGACAAGCATGAAAGCCTTCAGCTACGAACGCGCCTCCTCGGTGGAGGCAGCCGCAAAGGCGGCAGCAGGTACTAGGGGTGCCAAATTTATCGCCGGCGGCACCAACCTACTCGATCTGATGAAGTTGCAAATCGAGACGCCGACGCATCTGATCGACGTCAACGGCCTGGCGCTCGACAAGATCGAGGCAACGCCCGAGGGCGGGCTTCGGATCGGTGCGCTGGTGCGCAACACGGATCTGGCGTCCGACGAACGGGTCCGCCGCGACTACGGCCTCCTGTCGCGCGCCCTGCTTGCAGGTGCCTCCGGCCAATTGCGCAACAAGGCGACGACCGCGGGCAACCTGCTTCAGCGCACGCGCTGTCCCTATTTCTACGACACCAACCAGCCGTGCAACAAACGCCAGCCCGGCAGCGGCTGCGCGGCCATTGGCGGCTTCAGCCGCCAGCATGCGGTGATCGGCGTCAGCGACGCCTGCATCGCCACGCATCCGAGCGACATGGCAATCGCCATGCGCGCCCTAGACGCGACCGTCGAAACCGTGCGGCCCGATGGCGCCACACGCCGCATCCCGATCGTCGATTTCCATCGTCTTCCGGAAGACACCCCGCATGTGGAAACGGCACTCGAACCCGGCGAGCTGATCACCGCCGTGACGCTCCCCAAGCCCGTCGGCGGCAAGCACATCTACCGCAAGGTCCGCGACCGCGCCTCCTACGCCTTCGCGCTGGTCTCGATCGGCGCGATCGTGCAGCCGGATGGAACTGGCCGCGTCGCCGTCGGCGGCATCGCGCATAAGCCCTGGCGCGTCGAAGCGGCCGAAGCCGATCTTCCGAAAGGCGCAAGAGCAGTCACGGATACGCTGCTCGCCGGCGCACATCCCACCGAACAGAACGCCTTCAAGGTTACGCTCGTCGAGCGCACGCTCGGCGCTGTTCTTGCCGAAGCAAGGGGATAAGAGATGAGATTCGACACACCAGCAACCACAAATCCGATCGACCAGCTCAAGGTGGTCGGCCAGCCAATCGAGCGCATCGATGGACAGCTGAAAACGACCGGCACGGCCCGGTACGCCTATGAGCAACACGACGTCGTGCCCAACCAGGCCTATGGTTATGTCGTCGGTTCGTCCATCGCCAAGGGGCGGATCACATCCTACGATCTCGCCGAAGCGCGCGCGGCACCCGGCGTCATTGCCATCGTGACGGCGGCCAATGCCGGCAAGCTCGGCAAGGGCCGTTTCAACACCGCCAAATTGCTGGGCGGACCTGATATCGAACACTACCATCAGGCCGTTGCCCTCGTCGTCGCCGAGACCTTCGAACAGGCCCGCGCGGCGGCACAGCTCGTCCGCATAGGCTACGCCGCCGAAAATGCTTCCTACGCGCTTGCCGGGGCAAAGGACAGGGCGGGGACACCGGACCGGGGCACACCCGATACCGCCGTCGGCGACTTTGCCGGCGCCTTTGCAGCAGCCCCCGTCAAGCTGGACGAAACCTACGCCACACCCGACCACGCGCATGCGATGATGGAGCCACATGCCTCGATCGCGGCCTGGAACGGCGACGACCTGACGCTATGGACCTCGAACCAGATGATCAACTGGAGCAAGGGTGACGTGGCGACGACGCTCGGCATCGCACCGGACAGGGTTCGCCTGATCTCGCCCTTCATCGGCGGCGGTTTCGGCGGCAAGCTGTTCGTCCGCACGGATGCAATCCTTGCCGCGCTTGGCGCGCGTGCCGCTCGCCGTCCGGTCAAGGTGGCCCTGACGCGGCCATTCATGTTCAACAACACCACACATCGGCCGGCAACCATCCAGAGGATCCGGATCGGCGCAACGCCGGACGGCAAGATCACCGCGATCGGCCATGAGGGCTGGTCCGCCAATCTGGAGGGCGGCGGGCCTGAGAATGCCGTGCAGCAGACGCGGCTGCTCTATGCCGGTGCCAACCGGATGACGGCGACGCGCCTTTCCATTCTCAACCTCCCCGAAGGCAACGCCATGCGCGCGCCGGGCGAGGCGCCGGGCCTGATGGCGCTCGAAATCGCCATGGACGAGATGGCGGAGAAGCTCGGCCTCGATCCGGTCCAGTTCCGCATCCTCAACGACACTCAGGTCGATCCGGAAAACCCTGAGCGACCCTTCTCGCAACGTCGACTTATCGAATGCCTGCAAACCGGCGCCGACCGCTTTGGATGGAACGACCGCAATGCGAGGCCCGGCAGCCGGCGCGACGGACGCTGGCTCATGGGAATGGGTGTCGCCGTCGGGTTCCGCAACAACCTGCTGATGAAGTCAGGCGCGCGCGTCCGGCTCGACAAACGCGGTGTCGTCACCGTTGAGACCGACATGACCGACATCGGCACGGGAACCTACACCATCATCGCCCAGACGGCTGCCGAGATGATGGGCCTGCCCATGCACAAGGTCGAGGTCCGGCTGGGAGACTCCTCCTTCCCCGTCTCGGCCGGTTCCGGCGGGCAATGGGGCGCCAACAACTCCACCTCGGGCGTCTATGCGGCCTGCGTGAAGCTGCGCGAGGCCGTAGCCCAGAAGCTGGGCTTCAATTCGGCCGATGTCGTCTTTGCCGACGAACAGGTCCGCTCGGGCAACCGATCCGTTCCGCTCACCGAGGCCGCCGGAGACGGGCTGGTCGGCGAGGACAGCATCGAATACGGCGATCTCGACAAGACACACCAGCAGTCGACCTTCGGCGCCCACTTCGTCGAGGTCGGCGTCGACATGGCGACCGGCGAGACACGCGTCCGGCGCATGCTGGCCGTCTGCGCGGCGGGGCGCATCCTCAATCCGATCACGGCGCGCAGCCAGGTGATCGGCGCGATGACGATGGGCGTCGGCGGGGCACTGACCGAGGAACTCGCCGTCGACACGACAAGGGGCTTCTTCGTCAACCATGATCTCGCGGGCTACGAGGTGCCTGTCCATGCCGACATTCCGCATCAGGACGTCATCTTCCTCGACGAGACCGACCCGATGTCATCGCCGATGAAGGCAAAAGGCGTCGGCGAACTCGGCCTTTGCGGCGTCGCCGCCGCCATCGCCAACGGCATCTACAATGCAACCGGCGTCAGGGTGCGTCACTATCCCATTACGCTCGACAAACTCATCCACGACCTGCCCGAGATGAGCTGACCGACCCTTCAGACAGGCGGCGGAAAGCTTCCGCTGCCTGTCCTGCTCCAACAGCAGACCGGCGGCCGTGAGGCTGTTGGCCCACTCATGAACTGGTCGCATAAGCCCATGCGGTCCGGGTGATATAATCGCGGGATCGGGCGCCCGCTATACTGCTCGGCGGAACGGACGGAGCAGGATATCCGGATACCCAACGAAAGGACTTGTCGATGAAGCATCTTATCGCCACCGCCGTCATCATGGGACTGCCTGCACTGGCCTTGGCCCAATCAGAACAATCAACGAATAGGTTCGACATGCCGACGACATCGATCGAGGAGATGAAAGCCGTCTCTCCCGCCCTGGAACATTATGCTAGAGAACGGCTTGCCGCCGATCTGTGGAAGCGCACGGATCTCAACCTGCGCGACCGGAGCCTCGTTACAGTGGCCGCGCTCATTGCCACCGGCCAATCGGGCGAGCTGCCGCAATATATGGATACGGCCTTGGAGAACGGCGTGAAGCCGGCCGAGATTTCCGAGACCATCACCCATCTCGCCTTCTATACCGGCTGGCCGAATGCGATGTCGGCGCTCAAGGTCGCCAGGCATGTCTTCCAGAGCCACGGCATCGGCGCCGACCAGCTTCCGCCCGCCCAGGACGCCACCCTCTCCCTGAACGAAGAGGCGGAAGCACGGCGGGTCCGCGATGGTCGATCAAGCACTGGGGCCGGACTTCAAGGATCTGGCCGGATACACGACCGACGTCCTGTTCAAGGACCTGTGGCTACGCCCGGCGCTCGCACCGCGTGACCGCAGCCTCGTCACCATCAGCGCCCTGGTCGCCACCGGCCGCGTCGCCCAGCTCACGGGCCACACCAATATCGGCATGAACAATGGCCTGACGAAGCAGGAAATTTCCGGCGTGGTCACGCATCTGGCCTTTTATTCCGGCTGGCCGAACGCTATGTCGGCGGCACCGGTCGTGAGGAAAGTGTTCGAAGAACGCGGAAGCTGAGCCGGAGAAGAAACGTCCGGATTAAGCCGGCCCTCGATCCCGATAGCGCAATGCGTCCACCAGCAGTGCGAAGGCGGCCGAGGGCTGGCGCCGGCTCGGGTAATAGAGGTGATAGCCGGGAAAGGACGAGCACCAGTCCTCCAGCACGCACATCAGGCTGCCGTCGGCGAGATGTTCTCTGACATGGTCCTCCATGACGAAGGCCAGACCGAAGCCGGCGACGGCGGCGCGGGCGATCATGTTGCTGTTGTTGAAGACGAGCTGTCCATCGACACGCACCCGCACCTCGCGTCCATCTTTCTCCAATTCCCAGGCGTAAAGACCGCCGGCACTGCGCAGGCGTAGGTTGATGCAACGATGCTCAGCCAGATCCTGCGGCACAAGCGGGATTTTTCTCTGCTCGAAATAGGCGGGCGAGCCGACCACGATCATGCGGACATCGGGGCTGATGCGTGTCGCGATCATATCCTTGGCAAGCGCCTCACCCAGACGAACCCCGGCATCGAACCGTTCCGTCACGATATCGGTGAGCCCGGAATCGATGCTCAGCTCGACATGGATATCCGGATAATCCGGCAGAAATTTCTCAAGCGCCGGCCACAGGACGGTGTTGGCCGCATGTTCGGAGGTGGTGATGCGGATCGTACCGGCCGGCTTCTCGCGCAATTCGCCGAGCGAGGAGAGTTCCGTGCCAATGCTGTCGAGCGCCGGCTTTAACGTGGCAAGCAGCCGCTCCCCGGCCTCGGTCGGCGCAAGGCTTCGGGTGGTGCGGGTCAACAGGCGCACGCCGACCCGCGCTTCCAGCCGCCGGATGGTATGGCTCAAGGCGGATTGGGAGGTGCCGAGTTTCGCAGCGGCGCGGGTAAAGCTCCGCTCCTCGGCCACGATCAGAAAGGCATTGAGATCGACCAGTTCCTCGCGTCGCATTCATGAACTCCAGACATGACTACATGCGACTTATAGTGGCTAATTGTCGGAATGTCCCACGACTAGATTAGCTTTGCGATTTTTGGAGGCTAGCGGCCATCGACACGGCCTGCCGCCTCATTGCAAGGAGACTAAAAATGCAGATCAAACACAGCGGCGCGCAGCCCTCGCGAAAGGGACCCGAGGACTATTTCACCGGGACGGTACGCGTCGACGCCCCGTTCAGCGGCAGCGGCAATCTGAGCGGAGGAACCGTCACCTTCGAACCGGGCGCGCGAACCGCTTGGCACACACATCCGCTCGGCCAGACGCTGCTGGTGGTGTCCGGCCTCGGCCGGGTACAGCGGGAAGGCGGGCCGGTCGAGGAGATCCGCCCCGGCGATATCGTCTGGTTCGAGCCTGGCGAAAAGCACTGGCACGGCGCCGCACCCGATTGCGCGATGTCGCATGTCGCCATCGTCGAAATGCTGGATGGCAAGGCCACCGACTGGATGGAGAAGGTCACCGACGGACAGTATGGCGACTGACGGCACAATTCGACAACGCATGAATGAGATCAGCCGCGGGTGCAGTAGCGCCCGCGGCTGATTTTTTTCACTCGATAGCGCGGATCAAACCTTCCGGTTGGAGGCAAGCGACCGTGCGCAAACGAAGCTTCCAATCCCGGCAAGGGCGATCACCCAGCCCATCGGCCAGGGCGTACCGTCGGCAAAGGTGCCGACCAGGGCCGAGCCGAAGATGCCGCTGCCGTAATGGAGCGCGCCCACCAGCGCGGACACGGTGCCGGCACGCTCTGGAAAATCGGTCAGCGCGCCGGCAATCGAGTTGGCGACGATAAAACCGGTCGCCGAAACGAACAGGAAGAGTGGCACGACCAGGCCCCAGAGCCCACCCCAGTCCGTCCATGCCGCCACGGCAAGCACGACGCCGGAAAGCGCGGCGGCGGCGGCGCCACGGATCAGCAGGCGATCGCCGCCGAAGCGGGACACCAGCCGCGAATTCACGATATTGGCGATCATGATCCCGACAATGCCGATGGCGAACAGCAATCCATAGAGTCCGGCCGGCACATGATGATAGGTGATATAGGCGAAGGGTGTGCCGGCAATATAGGCGTAGATGCCGCCATAGAGGAAGCCGCCGGTGCCCGCATAGCCTAGCAGGCGGCGATGACGCAGAAGCGTGCCATATCCCATAATCGCGCGCCCGAGCGGCTGGAGGTTACGCCGCTCGACCGGCAATGTCTCCGGCAGCGTGAACAGCGCCGTAAGGGTCAACAGGCCGACACCCACCAGTGTCCAGAAGATTGCCCGCCATCCGGCAAACGCAAGGATCTGTCCACCCACAACCGGCCCCAGCAGGGGCGCGATCGCCATCACGGTCATCAGCGTCGACAGCATCTGCGCCGCACGGCTGCCTTCGTAGAGATCGCGCACCATCGCCCGCGACAGCACGACCCCGGCACAGGCCCCGACCGCCTGCACGACACGCCAGCAGATCATCGCCGAGGCGCTGCCGGCCATGGCGCATCCGGCCGAACCGATGACGAACAGCACGAGCCCGATCGCCACCGGTAGGCGACGGCCGTAACGGTCGCCGACCGGACCCCAGAGAAGCTGCCCGAGGCTGAAGCCGATGAGGAAACCGGAGATCGTCAGTTCGATAGCGCCTGTGTCGGCGCCGAGATCCCGGCCCATCGCCGGCATGGCCGGGAGATAGAGATCCGTCGAGATCGATGCGAAGCCCATCAGCGCGCTCAGAACCGCGAGCACACGCCATCCGTGGCTTGCCGCCCTGGATGGCGTCGTGGGGCCGGTCTCAGCGGGTGCCGCATCCAATTTCCGGCTGGTATTTGCCTGGTTCGACATCAGACCTCCTGTGCCGTCGGCCGGAAGAGGATCTCGTTCACGTCGACCTCGTCTGGCTGGCTGATGGCGAAGGCCACCATGCGCGCGAAGCTTTCGGCGGGAATGGCGTAGCTCTCGTAGAAATCCTGAATGCCCTTGGCGACGTCGGCCTCGGTAATGCTCTGCGGCAATTCCGATTGGACGGCGCCCGGCGAGATGATCGTGGTGCGGATATTGTAGGGCTTCACCTCCTGGCGCAGTCCTTCGGACAGCATACGCACCGCTGCCTTGGCGGCGGCATAGACGGCGCTGCCGGGGCGAACCTTATGGCCGGCGACTGAGGACACATTGATGATGTGCCCACTCTTCTGCGCCTTCATATACGGAAGTGCCGCGGCGATACCATAGAGCACGCCCTTGAGATTGACATCGATCATCCGGTCCCAATCGTCCACCTTGCCGCGCTCCAGCGGCGAGTGCGGCATCAGGCCGGCATTGTTGATGATGACGTCGACCCGGCCATGCGCGGCGACCGCCGCATCGACGAGGCGCTTGACCTGCTCGCGGTCGGCAACATCCGTCTGGACAGCGGCTTCTGGGGCCAGCTTCAGTTCCCTGGCAAGCACCTGCAGCCTGTCGAGCCGGCGCGCGCCGAGGATGAGCTTGGCGCCCTCGGCTGCCAAATGCCGTGCAGTCGCCTCGCCGAGACCGCTGCTTGCGCCGGTGATGACGATGACCTTGCCGTCGATATTCTGCGACATGACTATTCTCCACTCTTGAAAAGGACGGAGCCCGCGCGACAGGCGCACGGGCTCGGATCACAATAGGAATTCCTGGCGTCTCAGAGACCGACGGTCTTCAGCAGATGCTCGGGATAGCGCTCGCCCTCGACACCGATCTCGGCGGCCGCGAGCTGGATCTGCGCCAGATCATCTGGCGTTAGCTCGATGTCGGCAGCGGCGAGGTTTTCTTCCAGCCGGTGCAGCTTGGTGGTGCCGGGGATCGGTACGATCCAGGGCTTCTGCGCCAGCAGCCAGGCAAGGGCGATCTGGGCAGTCGTCGCGCTCTTTGCTTCGGCGATGCTCTTGAGCAGGTCGATCAGCGCCTGGTTCTTCTCCATTGCCTCCGGCGTGAAGCGCGGCAGGAGCTTGCGAAAGTCGTTCTCGCTAAGCTTGGTGTCCTTGCCCATTGCTCCGGTCAGGAAGCCCTTGCCGAGCGGGCTGTAGGCGACCAGGCCGATGCCGAGCTCTTCGCAGGCCTGAAGGATACCGTTGGTTTCCGGGCCGCGCGTCCAGAGCGAATATTCGTTCTGCAGCGCCGTGATCGGCTGTACGGCATGCGCGCGGCGAACCGTCTGCGCACCGGGTTCCGACAGGCCGAAATGCTTGACCTTGCCCTCGGCGATCAGGTCCTTGACGGCGCCGGCCACATCCTCGATCGGTACATTGGGGTCGACGCGATGCTGATAGAGAAGATCGATGACTTCGACACCCAGCCGCTTGAGGGAGGCTTCCGCCACCTTGCGGATGTTTTCCGGCCGGCTGTCCAGGCCGTTCGACTTCCTGGTCTCCGGATCGATCGCGAAGCCGAATTTCGTTGCGATCACCACCTGATCGCGAACCGGCGCCAGCGCCTCCCCGACCATCTCCTCGTTGGTGAACGGACCATAGATCTCCGCGGTATCGAAGAAGGTGACACCGCGCTCGACCGCCTGGCGGATCAGCGTGACGCCCTCCTCCTTGCCCAGTGCATGACCGTAGCCGAAGTTCAGACCCATGCAGCCGAAGCTGATGGCGGAGACTTCCAGGCCGCTTTTGCCGAGTATACGCTTCTTCATGGTATTTCCTCTTGGCCCACCCGTCGTGAGCGTTCGGTTTTATGATGAAGAGAAAATAGACGACGCCATGCATCCCGATTAGACGGCGGAATTGGCATGAAGTTATGTCTGTGGTTCATGAATGCCGGCGAGGTGCATCAGACAGGCGACGCCGGTAGATTGTCGTGATGCGTGGGAACGGGTTTATTCTCTGTCCCGTTCGGAACGATTCTTGCTTCCGTCACGCATGTTCGAGCATGCAGAGAAAGAGAGAACAATGAAGAGAGCGTATTTCCTGGCGGCTATGTTCGCGGCGTTGAATTTGACGGCGAGCATGGCGCTAGCCGAAGACGGCGCGCTGGCGGAAATCCAGAAGGCGGGCGTGATCAAGATCGGTACGACGGGCGACTACAAGCCCTTCAGCTACAAGGGCGCGGACGGCACCTTGACCGGCGCTGATATCGCCATGGGCAAGGATCTGGCCACAAGCCTCAACGTCAAGCCGGAATTCGTCATGACGACATGGAAGACCATGCTGGACGATTTCAAGGCCGGCAAGTTCGACGTCGCGCTGGGCGGCATTACGGTCAACCCCGCGCGCGCCGAAGTCGGTGACTTCTCCGTGCCCAACGTCAGCGACGGCAAACGCCCGATCGCCCGCTGCGAAGACAAGGACAAATATGCGACGCTGGAAGCGATCGACCAGCCTTCGGTCCGCGTGATTGTCAATCCGGGCGGCACCAACGACAAGTTCGCCCATGAGCACTTCTCCAAGGCGCCGATCGAGGAGTTTGCGGACAACAAGGCGATCTTCGACGAGATCGCGGCGAATAAGGCCGACGTCATGATCACCGACGGCATAGAGGTGGATATTCAATCCAAGCTGCATCCCGGCGTGCTGTGCCCGGTTGCGGTCAAGGAGCCCTTCACCCATTTCGACAATGCCTATCTGTTGCGCAAGGACCCGGCATTGAAGGCAGCCGTGGACGCATTTATGCGCAAGCAACTGGACAGCGGCGACTGGAAGAAGAAGCTCGACGCCGCGATCCAATAGAAACGCTCGGGGTGGCTCAAGCCATACTTTGCGCTATGAAAACATG
This sequence comes from Rhizobium sp. GW821-FHT14E12, assembly GCF_058803745.1. Lineage (NCBI taxonomy): Bacteria > Pseudomonadati > Pseudomonadota > Alphaproteobacteria > Hyphomicrobiales > Rhizobiaceae > Rhizobium > Rhizobium sp. GW821-FHT14E12. The sequence continues at coordinate 566,393 of NZ_JBXAPH010000003.1, read as the reverse complement.
CTGCAAAGGCAAGACTATTTGTCTTGCCTTTGCAATCGCCCGGAGAGTAACGGCCGACGATCCCTGATCAAATCAGCTTGCCATCTTCCGCGTATCCGCCGCCTGTTCGTAATAATGGCCGAACTGGCTCTTCAGGAACAGGTCGAGCCCAATATCCTCCTGACGGACAAAACCGCGATTGGGCAGATGTCCGTGGCTAAGCATATCGAGCACGGCGCAAATGCTCGACGCAGTGGTGATCTGGATGGCGCTCATCGGGCGGCCGGCAACCACCGCGCTATAGACCTTGTTCGCATAGGTTTCCTGCACCAGACGGCCGTTTCTCCAGCCGGAAACGGTGACGAAGATGATGACGACGTCCTGCAGGGTTGATGGTAGCGAATGTTCGAGGATGTCCTTTAGGACTTCGCGGCGATGACGCAGGCCGAGGTCGTTCAGAAGCGCTTTCATGATCGCCGCATGGCCGGGATAACGGATCGTGCGATAGTTCAGCGTCCTGACCTTGCCCTCCAATGTTTCGCAAAGGGTGCCGAGCCCACCGGATGTGTTGAAGGCCTCGTAGGTGACACCATCCAGCGAGAATTCTTCCCGCTCTTCCATCGCCGGAACCTGAACGAGCTTCCCCTCGACAATCGCCTCGCAGGGCTCGATATATTCGTTGATGACGCCGTCGGTGCTCCAGGTCAGATTGTAGTTCAGAGCGTTGGACGGATATTGCGGCAGCGCGCCGACGCGCAGGCGGACGCTATCGAGGCTGTCGAAGCGGCTGGCGAGATCATTGGCGACGATCGAGATAAATCCCGGCGCGAGCCCGCATTGCGGAATGAAGGCGGTGTTCGCGGTTTGGGCGATGGCCTTCACCCGTCTGGTCGACGCGACATCCTCGGTCAGATCGAGATAGTGAACGCCAGCCTTTGCTGCCGCTTCCGCGATGGCTATCGTCAGATGAAACGGCGCGGCGCTAAGAACAGCGAAGCTGCCGGAAAGAACCGTAGTGAGCGCCGAAGCGTCCGCGATATCGACTTTGGCCACCCGCAGCGCGGCACTGGTTTCGATCTGCGCAAGATGGTCCTCGCTGCGATCAACAACCGTTACATGGTATTCGCCGGAATGAACAAGCAGGCGGGCAATCGTCGATCCGATCTTACCAGCGCCGATAACAACGATGTTTTTCATATCAGTCCCCAAACAGTGATCGTAATTTTTATAGTTTTTTTATTCTCGACAGCTTGGTTGATTCACAGCGCTGTAATGATAGAAATGAACGGCAATTTTGTACTAAATGCCGTTGGATTTGATCAGAATGACCTTATCGGAAAAAGACCGGCAGCTCCTGTCCTTCCTCAGCGAAAACGCCCGGATTCCAACCGCCACGCTCGCCCGCAAGCTCGGGCTGTCGCGCACGACGGTGCAGACGAAAATCGAGCGCCTTGAGCGCGATGGCGTGATCGCCGGCTACGGTGTTCGTCTATCGGATGGCTATGAAAGCGGCCTCGTGAAGGCGCATGTGCTGATCACATTGACGGCGAAAATGCTCGGCCGCGTGACGCAGGAACTCCAGGCGATCCCTCACGTCAGGTCGGTCTATTCCGTCAGCGGCAGCTTCGATCTGATCGCGATTATCGCCGCCGCGTCGATCAGCGAACTGGACAAGGTGATCGACAGGATCGGCGAGATGGATGGCGTCGAAAAAACACTGTCGTCGATCATCTTATCGACGCGGATCGACCGCTGACGACAAGGCCTATCGGAAGCGTGATGCCGCGAAAGGCCCGATGTCGATTGGTAGCGGCCGTCTGGAAAACGAGGCGGCCACCAACTCTCCGGTTTTCGGGCCGGCCGCGAGGCCGACATGGCCATGGCCGAAGGCATGCACGATGTCGGCCGTCGCGCTCGAACGCGAGATAACGGGCAAGCCGTCGGGGGTCGAGGGGCGGTTGCCCTGCCAGCGCAGCACGGTCAGATCCTCCGGATTGTTCCCGAGATCCGGATAGGTGCTGAGAAGCTGCCGCAGCAGGATATCCGCCCGCCTCCAGTCGGGCGCGGCATCGACGCTTGCCAGCTCCACCTGCCCCGATGCCCGCAACCGGCCAGGCATCATGGTATTGGCCATCTTGCCGTCACTCGGCATGATCGGAATGCGCGGACCCGCTTTCGGATCGACAACCTCGACATGATAGCCCCGCTCGCTTTCAAGCGGGATGCGGTCGCCGACCATTCTCGCCAACGCCTTCGAGCGAATTCCAGCCGCGATGACGGCGCCGTCGCATTCGATTGGGCCGGCATCGGTGTCGACCGCCGTCAGGCGACCATCCTTTATCCGGAAGCCGGTTGCGCCTGCCTTCACCCGCTGAGCACCTTCGCCAAGCGCGCGCTGCACCAACAACGAAACATAGGCACCGGGGTCCACGCAATGCCCACCGGCCTCGACGAGCGCGGCAAACGTATAGCGTCGGTTGAGGGAGGGCTCAAAAGCATGCAGTTCCTCGCCCGAGAGTTCCCGCCATGCAACGCCATTGTCGCGCCGTAGCCGCCAGGCGAAAGCGTCGGCCTCAAAACTTGCCCGGTCGGGATAGACATAGAGCAGGCCGTCCTGGCGGATCATATCCGCCTGCCCGCAATCGGCCGCGATGGCGCGATGGCGCATCGGCGCGTCCGACAACAGCGAGGACAGGATTTTCGCCGTCCTTTGTACCTTGGCAAGCGTTGAGCCGGCGCTGAGGAATTGCAGCAGCCACGGCGCAAGGGGGAGAAGATGCTTCCAGCGGATGGTCAACGGCCCCTCGGGGTCGAGGAGGTAAACCGGCACTTTCTTCCAGAGGCCAGGAACCGACATGGGGATGATCGAGGCCGGGCTGAGGAAGGCGCCGTTGCCATAGCTCGCCGCCTGCCTGTCACCCGGCTCGCCCGGTTCGATGATCGTCACACGATGCCCGTCCTTCAGCAGCGCAAGCGCGCTGCAGGCGCCAACGATGCCACATCCGATGACGGCGATGTGCTTTGGGGCGGTGTTCGGCATTCTGGTTTCCTGATGTTACAGCGGTGCTTGTAACGTCCCCTCTCTCCGGCCAGGTCAGCCGATCTCAGGGGCGTACACTGAGCTTGATGGGAGACGGGGCGTAACCCTCTTATCGCTCGGCAAGAATGCGGGCATTGCCGCGCAGCGATGCGTCGCTGACGCTGATGCCGAGGCCAGGACCGTCGGGTACGATTACGCACCCGTTGCGGTTCGCGATACGCTCCTCCAGAACATCCTCCGTCAGGACGTGATGCGGCATGTAGAATTCGCAACCCAGCGAAACGCCCGGTGTCGCCGCTATGAACTGGGTGCCGGCCGCCAAGGCGACGCCTCCTTCCCAGAGCGTGCCGCCATAGCCTGGTATATGCGCGGTGTCTGCAATCGCCATCAGCGCCTGAGACTTGAGAATGCCACCCGCCTTCATCAACTTCACCGAGATCGCATCGGCCGCGCCCAAGCGGATGATCTCCATCAGGTCACGGGGATTAAAACAGCTCTCGTCGGCCAGGATCGGCGTGTCGAGCGCATCGGCGAAAGAGGTCATTGCCTGCAGGCAATCGCGCGGCACCGGCTGTTCGATGAAGGTGGGACGAAACCGATCGACGTCGCGCAGAATGGAAATCGCGCCGAAGGGTTGGAGCGCCTGATTGTAGTCGAGCCGCAGGTCGATGCCGTCGCCAAAGGCGTCGCGCATGGCCTCCAGATGTGCCATGTCTTCGGCGTGCGGCTTTACCCCGGTCTTGACCTTGAAGATGGTATTCCCGTTCGGCACCATCTCGTGCATCCGGACCATGTCGGCCTCGAAATCCGGATCGGCGATGGAAAAGGAGAGCGGGATCTCATCGCGGACGCGACCACCGAGAAGGTCGGCGATCGACAGGCCGCTGGATTTGCCCAGGATGTCGAACATGGCGGTCTCAATCGCAAGCTTGGCCTCGCCATGACCGACGAGCGCCCGGTCCATCGCAATCGTCAGCTTGCGGATTTCCTTGACAGGCGCGCCGATGACCAGGGAACGCAGATAGATGTCGATGGCGGCAAAAGCGCCTTCTGCCGTGCCGGTGAAAACCTCCCATGGGGCAGCTTCGCCCCAGCCTGTGGTGCCCGAGGACGAGGTGAGTTTGACCAGCACCCGCTTGACGGTGCCCTTGATATTCCCCACCCCTTGAAGCCGCGCCATCTTGATGGGGCTTTCGATGAGGTAGACGTTCAGGTGCTCGATGCGTTCCATTTCCGGTCTCCGAATTCTGTTTGATCCGCGACAGTGTAGCCTTTGCCGGCTGAGGTCAGCGTGGCGGATCGGGGCTTAATGCGATGCGTTGCCCTGGTGGAAATGACTGAGGAAGGCTCTGGTCGCCTCCATCTTTGGGGAATCGATCGTTTCCCGCGCCGGGCCATCCTCGACGACAACACCGTCGCGCATGAAGACAAGGCGGTCCGCAACCTCGCGAGCAAAAGCAATCTCGTGAGTGACGATCACCATCGTCATACCGTCGGCGGCAAGCTTCTGTATCGTCGAGAGAACTTCTCTGACGAGTTCAGGATCCAAAGCCGAGGTCGCCTCGTCGAACAGCATCACCTCAGGCTCCATCGCCAGCGCGCGTGCGATGGCAACCCGTTGCTTCTGCCCTCCCGAGAGCGTGTTCGGCATCTGATCGGCACGATCCGCGAGCCCGACTTTCTCCAGCTGCGCCATGGCAAGGCTGCGGGCAGTGCCATGGTCAAGCTTGCGGACATGGACCGGCGCTTCCATGACGTTCTGCAGGACCGTCATGTGGGGAAAGAGGTTGAAGTTCTGGAACACCATGCCGGTACGCGACCGGAAATCAGCCAGCGCTTTCGTCCGTGGCGGCTGATGTCCCTGTCCGAAAAAGAAGGATGTGTTGCCGACCCTGATGGCGCCATCGTCCGGGACGACCAGAAGGTTGATACAGCGCAACAACGTGGATTTTCCCGATCCCGAGGGACCGATCAGTGCGACGACCCGACCGGCCTCGACACTGAAGTTGATGTTCTTGAGGACCTCCAGCGGGCCGAAGCTCTTGCGAAGAGCCGTGACTTCGATCTTTGGCACATTGTCGCTCATCGATTGGCTCCGAATTTTCTTTCGCGGTGACGCACGTAGAGGGTCAGCGGGAACAGGATCACGAAGTAGGCGACGGCGATGGCCGTGTAGGATTCAAGCGGGCGGTAGCTGTCATGCGCGATCATCTGGCCCTGATAGACCAGGTCCGGCACGGCAAGCACGGAGACGAGCGACGTGTTCTTGAACTGCATGATCGACTGGTTCATCAACGCCGGCACCATGCGCTTGAGCGCCTGCGGCAAGATGATACGCCGCATGGCGAGCCCGGGCGTCATTCCGAGCGCCGCCGCCGCTTCCGACTGACCCGGATCGATGGAGACGATACCGCCGCGGATAATCTCGGCATAGAACGAACCGCCGTAGCACGAGAGGCCAAGCAACGAGGCCGTTATCGGTGTCATCTCGATTCCGGCAAGGATCGGCAGCGCATAGTAAAACCAGATGAGCTGAACGAGGATCGGAGTACAGCGAAAGACCTCGATGAAAGCGAGCGAGACGCCTCTTATCAGCCGAAAGCGCGACAGAAGGCACATCGCAGCGATCAGGCCGATCAACAGTCCTCCCACGATGATCGCAACCGTGAAACCGACCGTGACGCCGAGCCCCTGAAGCAGCACCCATCGGTAGCCCCAGAGTATGGAAAAATCCCATTCATACATGGAGAAATCCCGCGTTTAGAATAAGGAGCCCGCAGAGACATGCCCTACGGGCCGCGATGGTGACGCGTCAGATTTCGAACCCAGCCGGGAAACTGCTTTCCGTCACGCCCACCAGTGCCATGTTGCGGATGATTGCTGCTTTGATGAAGCCGTTGTCGCGGTGCTCGCTGATCCAGTGATCGACGAACTGACGCCAGGACTGATCTTCCTCGCGACGGAAGCCGGCATTCGACGTGGTGAAATCCACAGGGGTCGGGACGACGAGTTCGCCAATTGCGGGATTTTTGGCCCGCAGCGTCAGCGCCAGGACCATGACGAGGCACTGCGCATCGATGCGGCCTGCCTGAAGGGCGGCGGTCACGTCGCTGGCAGTCTTCAGGCGCGAAATCTGCGCATTGGGCGCGTGCCGCGTGACCGCCGCATCATGCGAGGAGCCAGCATCGACGCCAATTCGCATCTCCGGGTTGTTGAATTCATCCCAGGTCTTGGCCGTGACGGATTTCTTGGCAATCAGCGTGAAGGAGTTCTTGAACACCGGGCCTGAGAAATCGATGACCTTCTGGCGCTCGGGCGTCGGGTTCAGGCCGAAGAACACGTCGCTCTTGTCCGCCTGCAGATCGAGGACGGAATTGCCCCAGGTGGTCTCGAGGATCGACAGCTTCAGACCGAGGTCGTCGGCCAGCTTCTGGCAGATATCGACATAGAAACCGCGCCATTGACCGTCGGCGAGACCCTTTTGATAATAAGGAGCGCCATCGGCAATGCCGCCTATGCGCAGCACGCCCGAGGCCTTGACGCGCTCAAGCGAACTTGCCGTCTGCGCGCGTGCCGGAAGTGAAGCCAAACCGGCCGAAGCGCCGATCGCAGTTACGCCAATGAGTTTTCCAAATGCTCTACGCGTTATCATGAAGTTCCCTTTTTCGTTTTTGTGGTTGTTGCCGTCCCGATGTGAGCAGGTTTTGCTGCGGCTGTAAGGCGGTTTTCATCCCGTCTGCTTTTCCGTCAGTCGAGATTTCCGGCTGGCGAAGCCTTGCCTTTGCCGCGAGCATTCAGCCCTCACGTTGCGTATTCAACCGACCATTAATGACGGATGCGGCTACGGAATGTAAAACTTGAAAAAATAGGTTCGTCATGACTATTTGTCATGACGAAATTCTGCGAGCCAGTGAAACATGCGTCGCTTCCTTCCTTCATTATCAGCCCTGCAGGCCTTCGAGGCAGCGGCTCGCCACATGAGCTTTACGAAGGCGGGGGAGGAACTTGCCATCACCCAGAGCGGCGTCAGCCGTCAAGTTCATAGTCTGGAGCACTATCTCGGCGTCCGGTTGTTTGAACGCTCCGGATCGCGGCTGGTGCTGACCGATCCGGGCGCCAAATATTTTCAGGAGATCGAACAGACGCTCAACAAGCTCGAGGAGGTCTCCATCGACGTCGTGCGCGGGCGCAAGGCGGATGCATCGCTGATGATCGGTGCCTATCCCACTCTCGCCGCGCGGTGGCTCGCACCCCGGCTCGAAGGTTTTGTGCAGGGAAATCCCGATATGCCGATCGAGATCATGCTGGTCGATCCAAAGCTCGATTTCGATCATAGCCGGATCGATATCGCCATCCTGCGCGGCGTCGGCTCCTGGCGGAATGCACGCGCCTCATTGCTGTTCCCCGAGGAGCTTGCCGTCGTTGCCTCCCCGAAGCTGATCCCGGCGACGACGAAACTCGACTGGCTCGATTTCGCCCGGTTTCCCACGCTTCAGAATGCCAGCAGACCCAGCCTCTGGCTCAACTGGCTGCGGGCCGCCAATCTGAGCTACAGCGGCGCTATCCAGGGGGTCCGCTTTGCCCATAGCGAGATGCTGATCAGCGCAGCCGTCAGCGGTCTCGGTCTAGCGGTCGTGCCGGTGCAATATGTCGAGCGGGAACTGGAAAGCGGTGAGCTGCATCTGCCGCTCGGAAAGCCGGTTCGCTCCAGCGAATCCTATTGGGCCGTCTATTCGGAGCGTAAGTCGCAAAAGCACAGCGTCATCGCATTCCGGGACTGGCTGTTGCACGAGAGCCGGAAAAGCCGCCAGGTGACGGGCGGCACTTCGGCGTAAGAACGCCCCGGCCTGTCCTTGACCGCACTGCCTTTTTCTCTAGTCTCCATGGGTATTTGCAACACCGTGGCCGCTGAGGATTTAAGATGTTTGGAATGACGAAGGCGAGCAAATTTGGGCTCGTGTGCTTGACTGTGGTCACCATCGCCAGTTTCGCTTCCGCCGCCGAGACGAAGGTTTCCTTTAGCGTCGACGGGCAAAAGGTGATCGGCACCCTATCGACGATCGATAACAATCCCAAAGCGCCCGTCGTCGTCATGTTCCACGGCTTTGGTGGCTCGCGCGACGAACTGGCGATCAAGGACACCAAGGACGGGGTGTTTTCGCGCAGCGCCCGGCTTCTTGCCGAAAGCGGCTATGCAAGCCTGCGGATCGATTTTCGCGGGTCCGGGAGGAGCGACGGCAAATGGGCGGATACCACCTTCTCTGGCCAGATCAAGGACGGTATCGCGGCGGTGGACTGGCTGAAGGCCAGCGACGAGGTCGACGGCTCCAGGATCTCGATCATCGGCTGGAGCCAGGGCGGCCTTGTGGGTGCCCATGTGGCGAGGGCGCGACCGGACGTCAAATCCGTGACCTTATGGGCGCCGGTGGTGACGCCGCTTTACACCTATGGCAACGTCCTCGGCGCGGACAATGTCGCGAAAGGATTGACCAGCCCGCCGGACACGGAGATCACCGCCAGATTGCCGTGGGGCGTCGACACCACGCTGAAGGCGTCCTTCTTCAAAGAAATGCCGACCACCAGCACGATCGCGGCAATCGCGCATTACCCCGGCCCGCTGCAAGTCATTGTTGGCAGCAAGGATACGACGGTCACACCTCAGCCGGCATCCGGCCAAGTCCTTCTCGACTATCACGACGGCGAAGAGCGTCTGGACATTTTCGACATGGATCACGTCTTCAACGCCTTTACCGGGCCGGAGACGATCGATAGCCACCTGGTTCCGGCAACGCTGGAATGGCTGAAGAAATTCAATCCCTGATGGGGGATCATCGGGTCAGATGAGCGGCGTTGCGTCCGCTCATCTTTGCTCCATCGAGATCCAGCTTCAGCTCTTCAGACGACAGCTGTCGGCAGCGATGTGCCGGCGAAATGGGCGTCGAGATTGGCAAGTACCAGATCGGCCATTGCCCGCCGGGTCTCGTGCGTGGCGCTGCCGAGGTGCGGCGCCAGCAGCACGTTGTCCATGTCGAACAGTTCCTCCGGCACGAGCGGTTCGTCCTCGAAGACGTCAAGCGCCGCGCCACCGATCCGCCGATCCCGCAAGGCAATGACCAGCGCCTGTTCATCGACCAGCGAGCCGCGTGCCACGTTGACGAGCGTGCCGTTCGGCCCGAGGGCATCAAGCACCTCGGCATTGACGATATGCCTGGTTTCGGCCGTGGCGGCGGCCGTAAGGATCAGGACATCGCAATTTGCGGCAAGCGCTGCGAGCGTCTCATGATAGTCGTAGGGTACATCCCGCCTCGAGCGGGCAGAATAGGAAATGCGGGCGTCGAAACCCTCGAGGCGCCTCGCAATCGCCATGCCGATGCGGCCGAGCCCGAAAATGCCGTATCGGCGGCCGGCGACCCGCGTCGAAAGCCCCATATCCGACGAAAGCCATTTGCCGGCCCGGACATAGGCGTCGGCACGCGGCAATTGCCGGCCAAAAGCAAGGATCAAACCGAGCGCCAGATCCGCGACATCGGCCGTCAGCACATCCGGCGTGTTGGAGACGCGAATACCCCGCCGCCTTGCCTCGGCCAAATCGACCTTGTCGAAGCCGACGCCGTTGATCGCGACGATTTCGAGCTTTGGAAGGGCAGCGGCCAGATCGGTAGGAATACCGAGGTGACCGCCGGTGACGACGGCGCGAATGCTATCGCCATTGGCCGCCAGGAAGCCTGCCTTGTCCTCCATCTCGAAGAGGCGGTGGACGGCAAATCGTTTGACCAACTCCGCTTCGAGAAAGGGCGTCAGCGGGCAGAGTTGCAAAATGTCTACGGGCATGGGTCGACTCAAACTTTGAACGAGGGTCATTTCACGTCGGATTTCACGAACTGGCGCAGTTCCGGCGTTTGCGGGTTGGCGAACAGTTCCGCCGATGGTCCCTGCTCCCAGATCGTGCCCTTGTGCATGAAGATGGTTTGAGTCGCGACGCGCCGGGCAAAGCTCATTTCGTGGGTGACGAGGATCATGGTCATGCCGTCGCGCGCCAGTCGCTCCATGACCAGCAGCACTTCCTCGGTCAGTTCGGGGTCGAGCGCGGAGGTCACCTCGTCGAAGAGCATCACCTTCGGCCGCATGGCAAGCGAGCGGGCGATGGCCACGCGCTGCTGCTGGCCGCCGGAGAGCTGATCGGGATAGGCATCGAACTTTTCCGACAGGCCGACGAGTTGCAGCACTTCACGGGCGATCTCGCGAGTTGCCGCCTTCTTGACGTCCTTAACGATGCGCGGCGCCAGCATGATGTTTTCGCCAACCGTCAGGTGCGGAAAGAGATTGTAGCTCTGGAAGACGATGCCGACATCGGTTCTGAGATCCCGAAGCGACTTGGCATCGCCGCCAAGCGCGTGGCCGGCGATCTCGATCCGACCGGAATTGATCTTCTCCAGCCCGTTCATGCAGCGCAGCAGCGTGCTCTTTCCGGAGCCAGAGCGGCCGATCAGCGCGAAGACCTCGCCTCGTCCCACGCTCAGCGACACGCCTTTGAGAACTTCGAGCGCACCGAAGCTCTTGTGAACATTTTCAACGATTACTTCCGGCATGAAGCCTCCTTTCCAGCCAACGCGACAGCTGGGACAATGGGTAGCAGACGACGAAATAGAGGGCCGCAACGGCGATGAAGACGCGGAACGGCTGGAACGTCGCATTGTTGATGAGCTGCCCGGCACGGGCGAGTTCGACGAAGCCGATGATCGAGGTGATCGAGGTGTTCTTGACCACCTGCACGGCAAAGCCCACGGTCGGCGGCAGGGAAATCCGCACCGCCTGCGGCAGGATGACGTAGCGATATTGCTGCAACCGGGTCATGGCGAGCGATTCGGACGCCTCCCATTGCTGCTTGGGCACGGCCTGGATGCAGCCCCGCCAGATCTCCGCCAGATAGCCGGAGGCATAGATCGTCATCGACGCGCCCGCGGCAATCAGCGGCGGCAATTCGAAGCCGGCAAGGCTCAGCCCATAATAGGACAGGAAGAGGATCATCAGGACCGGAATGCCCTGGATCACCTGGATATAGGTGCCTGCGGCAATGCGCACAGCCTTGATCGACGACGTGCGGGCGAGCGCGACGGCAAAGCCAAGGAGCCCGCCACCGATCAGCGCAATGATCGTCAGAACGACAGTCCATTGCAGCGATTGCAGCAGGAAGGTGAATTCGTTGATGCCGAATGTTCTGAGTGTCATGCCTGTACCTCCGGCAGGGCCGTGATCGTGCGACGCGCGACGCGGCGGCCGAAGAGCCACATTCCGACGAGCGCGAGGCCGGCGCGCAGCACAAGCGCCAGCGCCAGATACATCAGCGTGACGACGATATAGACCTCGAAGGACCGGTAGGTCTGCGATTCCACGAAAGCAGCCGAGGCGGCCAGTTCATGGGTCGAGATCGCCGAGCAGATGCTCGATGCCAGCATCATCAGCACGAACTGGCTGCACAGCGCCGGATAGACCTTGGCAACGGCCGGCACGATGATGACATGGCGATAGATCTGGAACCGCGTGAAGCCGAGCGCCTCGCCCGCCTCGATCTGCGACTTGTGCACCGCCTCGATACCCGCCCGGATGATTTCCGTCGAATAGGCCGCGAGATTGATGGTCATGCCGATCAGCGCCGCGGTATCGGCGCCGACCCTGAGGCCGATGCCAGGCAGCCCGAAATAGACGATGAAAAGCTGGACCAGGAAGGGCGTGTTGCGGATGACCTCGACATAGGCGTCGACCAGAAACCGCACCCACCTGCCCCGAACGGAACGCAGAGAGGCAAGCACGATGCCGAAGGCGGAGCCGAGGATGATCGACAGAACCGAAAGCCTGACGGTCAACCAGAGACCGCTCAGGAATTCACCCTGATATTGCGCGAGCGCGCTGAATTGAAATGTATAGGACATGGAGGACCTCCGTTGAGGTTTCGCGGCCCGCCGGCGAATGCTCCGCCGGCAGGCTCGGACGCAAACCCGATCAGAAGGACGGAAGCTGCGCCATCGGACGGCCGGTCCACTTCACCGAGATCTTGTCGAGATCACCGGAGACCTTCATGAGATAGATCGAGGTATTCAGCCACTGGCGCAGTTCGAAATCATCGATCTTCGTCGCCATGGAGTTGCCCTGCTGGAAGAAGGTGAAGCCCACCTGCAGACCCGCATCCGGGCGCTGCTTGATGATCGCTTCGCCAACCGTGGACGGCACGGCCGCCGCGTCGGTCTGGCCGGCGATCAGCGCCTGCGCGCTGGTGGAATCGTCCTCATAGACAACGATTTCGAGACCGGGAACCGCCGCCTTGCGCAGCGCCGTTTCCTGCGACGAACCACGGTTCACCGCCACGCGCTTGCCTTCGAGATCGGACAACTTGGCGAATTTCTGGTCCGGACCGGAAATGATATCCATGTTGAAGGCGCTGTAGGGCTGGGTGAACATTACCGTCTTCGCCCGCTCGCCGGTCGGCGCCAGCGTTGCGACGAGGAAGTCCACCTTGCCGGTCTGAAGCGCCGGAATGCGCGACGGCGGCGTCAGCGGAACCAGTTCCACCGGCAGCGAGAGATAGCCGGCAATCAGATTGGCGACGTCGACGTCATAACCGCTCGGATTGCCCTTTTCATCGATCATGCCCATCGGCGGCGCGCCGGTCAAAACGCCGATGCGCACCTTGCCGCGCGAGATGATGTCGTTCAGCGTCGTCGCATGCGCCTGTGTCGTCGCCAGCAGCCCAGTGGCCACAATACCAACTGCTGCCACGATCCCACGCAGGGATTTCGAAATGTTCATGATGCTCCTCCATCTGGTGCTTTGTCACACTCCGCCGCGGCCCACTCCCCGGAGCTCTCGCGACAGAAACCACTACCTTGTTCGCGGCACCTATGTTTGCGGTAACATAGGGAAAATGGATGAGAAAACTATCCTGCCAAAACCAATAGTTTTGGACCGATTGTTCCGCTCCCACAGAATTCAAAACGATAACGTTCGTATTCTTCCGCCACTCCCGATCCGGTTCACACCATTTCGGTTGGTGGTTGCAATAGAACATGTTACCGGTATCATTGCAAGTCGGATACGACACTGCAATTTCGACAGAGCTTCAAGGGAGGAAGATTCATGTTCACACGGTCCGCGATTTTCGAGGGCGCAATCCATGCCGGCCGCGAAGAGGAATTCTTTCGCATCGTCGAGGAAAAGCTGCTACCCGTGTGGAAGCGCATGCCGAATGCCCAGGCCGTGCGTGTGATGCGAACCGGGCGCAGCGACCCCGGAGCCGCGCCGATCATCATGGTCCAGGAAATCGATTATCCGTCGATGGAAGCCGTGGAAGAGGCGCTCGCCTCACCCGTTCGCCTGGAGGGCCGCGTCATCACCGACGAGATGATGAGCATGTGCGATGGCCGGTTCTACCATCTCGTCTACCAGCGGATTGCGTGAGCCGAAAACAGGGGAAACCGTGGCGCATCCTTCAGATTTTTCCCGCAAGGCGACCATGAGCGACGTCTCGCGGCTCGCCGGCGTTTCGAAGATGACCGTGTCGCGCGTGCTGACTGACCCGACGCTGGTCGCCGAACCGACGCGCAACCGCGTGATGACGGCGATCGAGCAACTCGGTTATGTGCCGGACCGGACCGCCAGCTCACTTTCCTCGCGCCGGACCAACTTCATCACCGCGATCCTGCCGACGCTGACCAACGCGAATTTCGCCGACACCGCGCAGGGCCTTGCGGGTGCGCTCCGCGCCGCCGACTATCAGCTCCTGATCGGCTACACCATGTATAGCCTGACGGAGGAAGAGCGCATCGTTCGCGCAATGCTGGCGCGACGTCCGGACGCCATCGTCATCGCCAGCGCGGTCCACACCAAGGCGACCAACGAGATGCTGCTGCGGGCGGGCATTCCGATCGTCGAAATCTGGGACGTATCGGAACACCCGGTTGACCATGCGGTCGGCTTTTCCAACTACGAGGTCGGGCGCCTGGCCGCCCGGCATCTCATCTCTCTCGGCCATCGCCGCATCGGCGCCATCGGATCGGCCGTCACGGCAGACGCCACCGACTTTCGCGGCGAAAGCCGCCTGCTGGGATTTGCCTCGGCCCTTCGCGAAGCAGATCTTTCAGATGATTACATCATTCGCCAGAATGCCGCGCCCTCGTCCTACGATCATGGGGCGGGGGCGCTGAGCACGCTTCTCCAACGAGCGCCCGACGTTCAGGCCATCTTTGCGGTTTCCGACATTTCCGCCGTCGGCGCGCTGATGGAATGTCATCGCCGCAAGATTGCCGTTCCGGACGACCTTTCCATTCTCGGCTTCGGCGATTTCGATATTGCCCACCAATGCGTACCGGCACTGTCGACCATCCGCGTCGATGCCGCGATGATCGGCCGAAAGACCGGGGAGTTGCTGCTATCCATCCTGGAGCCGGACGGCGCCGCCGGGCAACCGATGGAAAGCCGCCTGAATGTCGGCTTCGAGCTCGTGACCCGTGAAACGACGAGCGCGCCGAAAACATAGCCTTGCCAGTTGGCCGGATCGTCTCGCAGCCAAGCGTCGGTGTCATCACCTCACCTGCGGGGTTGACATCACCCGAACCGAGAGCATAGCCTTCAAGACATTCACCAGGGGGGTCCCGTCAAGGGGCTGAGATACTGCTGGACAACTCGGCTTTGCCGATTGTGGCGCAGTGACCCGTTGAACCTGATCCAGTTCATACTGGCGTAGGGACGGTGCAAGCGCTCGAAAGGCTTATGGATTCACGCGTGGAATCCGAGCCGGAGTCTTTTCATCATTCCGGCTAAGGACTGGGTCTCCAATCGCAACTTGGAGCCTCAAACCATGAATATCGCCGCAAAGAATGTAACCCCGACAGTCACCACCGGCCCGTTACCGGCATCCCGGAAGATCTACATTCCCGGAGACATCCACCCCGATATCCGCGTGCCGATGCGCGAAATCAGCCTCCACCCGACATCGGGCGAGCCGCCCGTCATCGTCTATGATTCCTCCGGCCCCTACACGATCGAGGGCGCCGATATCCGTATCGAGCAGGGCCTTGCCGATCTGCGCCGTGACTGGGTGCTCGCCCGTGGCGATGTCGAAGCCTATCAGGGCCGCCATGTCCGCCCGGAAGACAATGGCTTTGCCAGCGGCGAGAGGCTGACGCCCGAATTTCCCTCGCTACGCCAGCCATTGCGCGCCAAGGACGGCAAGGCCGTCACCCAGCTCGCCTATGCGCGCGCCGGCATCATTACGTCCGAGATGGAGTTCATCGCCATCCGCGAAAACCTTGGCCGCAAGGCGCAGGCGGAAGCCATGGTCCGCGACGGCGAGAGCTTCGGCGCCCATATTCCGGACCATGTAACGGCGGAATTCGTCCGCCAGGAAGTGGCGGCGGGACGGGCAATCATCCCGGCCAACATCAATCACCCGGAAGCCGAACCGATGATCATCGGCCGCAATTTCCTGGTGAAGATCAACGCCAATATCGGCAACTCGGCCGTCACCTCGTCGATGGCCGAAGAGGTCGAGAAAATGGTCTGGGCGGCGCGCTGGGGTGCCGATACCGTCATGGACCTTTCGACCGGCCGCAACATCCACAATATCCGTGAATGGATCATCCGCAACTCGCCGCTGCCGATCGGCACCGTGCCGCTCTACCAGGCGCTGGAAAAGGTTGAGGGCATTGCCGAAAACCTCACCTGGGAGGTCTATCGCGATACGCTGATCGAGCAAGCCGAACAGGGCGTCGACTATTTCACCATCCATGCCGGGGTGCGGCTTCACTACATCCCGCTCACCGTCAACCGCGTCACCGGCATCGTCTCGCGCGGCGGCTCGATCATGGCCAAGTGGTGTCTCCATCATCACCGCGAAAGCTTCCTCTACGAGCATTTTGAGGAGATCTGCGACATCTGCCGCGCCTATGACGTTTCCTTCTCGCTCGGCGATGGCCTGCGCCCCGGCTCGATCGCCGATGCCAATGATGCCGCCCAGTTCGCCGAGCTGGAAACACTTGGCGAGCTGACCAAAATCGCCTGGGCTAGGGATTGCCAGGTGATGATCGAAGGCCCCGGCCATGTGCCGATGCACAAGATCAAGGAAAACATGGACAAGCAGCTCGCCGTCTGCGGCGAAGCGCCCTTCTATACGCTCGGGCCGCTCACGACCGACATCGCGCCCGGCTACGACCACATCACCTCAGGCATCGGTGCGGCGATGATTGGCTGGTTCGGCACGGCGATGCTCTGCTACGTCACCCCGAAGGAGCATCTGGGTCTTCCGGATCGCAACGACGTCAAGACCGGCGTCATCACCTACAAGATCGCCGCCCACGCCGCCGACCTTGCCAAGGGACATCCGGCCGCGCAGCTGCGCGACGACGCGCTCTCCCGCGCTCGTTTCGAATTCCGCTGGGAGGATCAGTTCAACCTCTCGCTGGACCCGGAAACCGCCCGCAGCTTCCACGACGAAACGCTGCCGAAGGAGGCACATAAGGTCGCGCATTTCTGCTCCATGTGCGGCCCGAAATTCTGCTCGATGCGGATTTCGCACGACATCCGCGCCGAGGCACAGAAGGAA
This sequence comes from Rhizobium sp. GW821-FHT14E12, assembly GCF_058803745.1. Taxonomy (NCBI): domain Bacteria; kingdom Pseudomonadati; phylum Pseudomonadota; class Alphaproteobacteria; order Hyphomicrobiales; family Rhizobiaceae; genus Rhizobium; species Rhizobium sp. GW821-FHT14E12. The sequence goes on along the minus strand of NZ_JBXAPH010000003.1, from coordinate 549,780 downwards.
GGCCTGGAGGCGATGGCGGCAAAATACCGCGAGGGCGGCGATCTCTACATGCCCGTCGATGCCGCCGAGCCTTCGGCCGGCTGAGATGCGTATCCTCGTCAAAGGGGCCGGCGTCGCCGGCCTCACGGTCGCGCATGAACTCCATGCCCGTGGTGCCGACGTCACGGTCTTCGACCCGCGTCCAGGGTTCGGCCATGCCGCATCCTGGCTTGCGGGCGGCATGCTGGCGCCCTGGTGCGAGCGTGAAAGCGCCGAAGAGGCCGTGCTGACCCGCGGGTTCGATGCCGCCGACCGGTGGGACTCGATCCTGCCTGGAGAGGTACACAGAAGCGGGACACTGGTGGTGGCGCCGGCGCGCGATCATGGAGAGTTGAAGCGCTTCTCCAGCCGCACAACGGGTTATGAATGGGTGGAGGAAGGCGAGGTTTCCGTGCTCGAACCGGCGCTTGCCGGGCGCTTCCGGCAAGGCCTGTTCTTTGCGCGCGAAGCCCATCTCGATCCCCGGCGAGTGTTGAGAGCACTGCAGGAAAAGCTTGGCAGGCAGGGCGTTACCTTCGTCAGCGAGACTGCAAGCGAACAGAGTTTCGACGATATTGTCGATTGCACCGGCAGCGCGCGCATCGCACAGACCCCAGACCTGCGCGGTGTGCGAGGCGAAATGCTCTACCTTCAGACCGATGAGGTCGAACTCACCCGGCCCGTTCGCCTGCTGCATCCGCGCATTCCCGTCTATATCGTCCCGCGCGGCGGCGGCCTTTTCATGGTCGGCGCGACGATGATCGAGACCGAGTTCGACGGGCCGATCGCGGCGCGTTCGTTGATGGAATTGCTGAACGCAGCCTATGCGCTGCACCCGGCTTTCGCGGATGCCACCGTCATTGAGACCGGCGCCGGTATCCGCCCGGCCTTCCCCGATAATTTTCCGCGTGTCAGGCGTGAGGGAAACGCGATCATCCTCAACGGCCTTTATCGCCACGGTTTCCTGCTGGCACCGGTCATGGCCGCTGAGGCCGCAGATCTCGTCTTCTCCCGAACCACCATAGGAGCGCATGCCCCATGAGACTGATCGTCAATGGCGAGCCCCAGACCATCACTGTCACGACGCTTTCCGAGCTGCTGGTCACGCTGGACTATGAGGGCGACTGGCTTGCAACCGCCGTCAACGGCGAACTCGTTCATCGCGAGGATCGCGCCGACCACGCCCTCGATGACAATGACAGGATCGAAATTCTGACCCCGATGCAAGGAGGCTGACCCATGCTGACCCTTTATGGAACCGAGGTCGCGTCACGCCTTCTCTTGGGCACCGCGCGCTACCCCTCTCCCGCCATTCTCGCCGAGGCCGTCAGACAATCGGCAACGGAGATCGTAACGGTGTCGCTGCGCCGTGAGACCGCCGGCGGGCGCAATGGCGGCGCGTTCTTCGAAATGATCCGCGCGCTCGGCGTCCGCGTGCTTCCGAATACCGCCGGCTGCCATGGTGTTTCCGAGGCGGTGCTGACGGCCAAGATGGCGCGCGAGGTGTTCCAGACCAACTGGATCAAGCTCGAAGTCATCGGCAATCACGACACGCTACAGCCGGATGTGTTCGGGCTCGTAGAAGCCGCACGCATTCTTTCCAGCGAAGGGTTCGACGTCTTTCCCTATACGACCGATGATCTGGTGGTGGCCGAGAGGCTGCTGGAGGCAGGCTGCAAGGTCCTGATGCCCTGGTGCGCGCCGATCGGCTCTGCCGCCGGGCCGCTCAATCTGTCCGCCCTTCGGGCCATGCGAGCGCATTTCCCCGATGTGCCGCTGATCGTCGATGCCGGCATCGGCCGACCGTCGCATGCGACAACGGTCATGGAGCTCGGCTTCGATGCGGTGCTCTTGAACACTGCTGTCGCTGGCGCCCGCGACCCGGTCGCCATGGCCCGCGCCTTTGCCAAGGCGATCGATGCAGGTCGGCAGGCCTTTGGCGCCGGCATGCTGGAGCCGCGCGACATGGCGGTGCCATCGACGCCGGTGATCGGAAAGGCAGTGTTCGCATGAGGCTCGACCCTTTCTATCTCATCGTCGACAGCGCCGACTGGATCGCCCGGCTGGTGCCGCTCGGCGTCAAGCTGGTGCAGCTGCGCGTCAAGGATCGCACGCCGACCGAGATACGCGCCGAAATCCGAAAAGCGAAGGCGATCTGCTCGGCGCATCAATGCCAGCTCATTATCAATGACTACTGGCAGCTTGCCATCGAAGAAGGGTGCGACTTCATCCATCTCGGACAGGAAGACCTGGCCCTCGCTGATCTCAGCGCCATCCGCAAAGCGGGCCTCAAGCTCGGGTTATCGACCCATGACGAGGCCGAACTGGCGACAGCCCTTGCCGCCAGCCCGGACTATATCGCGCTCGGCCCGATCTATCCGACCATCCTCAAGAAAATGCCATGGGCGCCGCAGGGCCTCGACCGGCTGCGCGCATGGAGAGACAGTATCGGATCGCTGCCGCTCGTCGCCATCGGCGGGCTGAACCTGGATCGCATCGCGGGCGTATTCCAGCACGGCGCCGACAGTGCCGCCGTCGTGACCGACATCACGCTGAACGCCGATCCCGAGGCGCGAACTCTGGAATGGATCGCCGCGACCCGCATCTATGCCACCGATCAATAAACAGATATCGGCAGCTCCACCTGTCAAAGCAAGCCATCCCTCAAGAAGCACTTGCGCGCTTGCGCCTATCCTTCCTGACTGGCGAGCTTGAACGGTCCCGACCGCCTCTTTCGCCGGCTTACCCTTGCGGGTGTTTGCACATGGCCTTCTTGCGGCAGAGAGATAACCGCCTTGAGGCCGGGATCATTGGGAGTGAGCTGGATGTCTCCGCCGTGCTGCCTTGCAATGGCGCGAGCGATCGACAGGCCCAGCCCAACACCGCCGGTGTCCCGGCTTCTGGACGCCTCCAGGCGGAAGAAGGGCGCGAATACCTTCTCCGTCATGCTCTCGGGAATGCCCGGACCATTGTCTTCCACAACGATGTCGATGGTGGTGGCTGAATGGTGGATATAGACCTTCGCATGGCCGCCGTAGCGCGCCGCATTTTCAGTGAGGTTGCGGACTGCGCGGCGCAGCCCGTCCGGCCGGCACCGGTAGGTCGTCTTCGGTCCCTCGATATATTCCACCGGCAGACCAAGGTCGGCGAGGTCGTCGCAGATGCTACCGACCAGCGCCTCCAGTTCGATGGCCCGCGTTTCCTCCGCCGTGGATTCGCCGCGTGCGAAGGAAATGGCGGCCTCCGTCATGCTTTGAAGCTCATCGATCGTCGACAGCATCTTCTGCTGGATGTCGGCGTCCTTGACGAATTCGGTCCTGAGCCGCAGCGAAGTCAGCGGCGTCCTGAGATCGTGGCCGATCGCCGCCAGCATCCGGGTGCGATCATCGACAAAGCGATGAAGACGCTCCTGCATTTTGTTGAATGCCTCGGCAGTGCGCCTGATGTCGTCGGGGCCGGTTTCTGGCAAAGGCGGGAGGTTTTCACCCCTGCCCAAAGCCTCAGCCGAGAGCGCGAGACGTCTCAGCGGGCGTGCGATCCGGCTGGCGATGAACACCCCGATCAGCGACAGAATGAGCGCGGTTGTCGCCAGGGACGTGAGCGATTTCACACTCCACCACTGGTCGATATCGGGCTTGTAGAAAGCCGTGTTCAACCAAACGCCATCTCCAAGTTTGATCGCCAGCCCATATCCGTTGTGATCGCCGAAATAGACGAACTTGGCAGGTTGCGGCGAGTTCCACAGAACCGGCGGCGGTGTGGTCCATCTGATGGACGCATCTGCCGCGATCACCTCTTTGGACATCAGGCTGCTGGCCTTGGGGTTCGAGCGAACACCATACTTTCCAGTGAGATCGATGAAGTTTTCGATCGGGCGGGTCAGTTCCGCTGCCGCGCGTGCTCGCCATGCATTAGCATCGGTCGGCTCTTCTGAGGAGAGCCAAAAGCGGGAATAGCTGGTCTCGCTGGCGAAAAGAGCCTGGTTGCGCAGCGGCTCGGGCACGGATTCCATCAGCCGCGTAACCGAGGCGCACCTGCTGAAGAACTCGCTTTTCATCGCCGCATGCAGCGCCTTGGTTCGCTCATCCCAGGAGATCACGAATGTCAGGGCCTGCGAGACCACGAGCGCAAGCAACGTGAACCCTATGAACTGCGCGGCAAGGCTTCTCCTCCACCAGTAGATCATTCGAACCCCACATCCACCGACAGGCTGTAACCGCCACCCCAATGCGTCTTGATGACCGACGGATTTTTCGGGTCCGGCTCGATCTTCTTACGCAGCCGGCTCACCTGATTGTCGATGCTTCTGTCGAAAATATCGGCCGTCTTCCCGACAGTGAGGTCAAGAAGCTGCTCGCGGCTGAGAACCAGCCCGGGACGTTCGAGGAACACTCTCAAAAGCCTGAACTCGGCCGTGCTGAGCGGAATGCCGACACCATCGTCTCCAGAAAGCTCCTGCCGGCCCATATTGACGCGCCACTGCCCGACGCGGACGACCTTTGCTTTTTTCAGCGTTTCCCGCTGCTGCTGCGGCACGCTGTTTGCCCGGCGCAGGACAGCCCTGATCCGGGCCAGCAGCTCGCGCGGATTGAACGGCTTCACGAGATAATCGTCGGCGCCGAGTTCGAGACCGATGATGCGATCGGTGTCCTCGGTCATCGCCGTGAGGAATATGATCGGAACATCCATCGTCGCCCGCAGGTGGCGGCAGACGGAGAGGCCATCCTCGCCGGGCATCATGACGTCGAGAACGACGAGATCGACCGAACTGCGCTCAAGAATCCGCCGGAGTGCGACGCCGCTGTCGGCCACGCTTACCCTGTAGCCCTGCTGCTCAAGATACTGGCCGACAAGGTCTCTTATGTCCGCGTGGTCATCGACAACAGCGATATGCGCAGCTTTTTGCATATACAGTTTCCACCATGTTGAGCCACTTTACAAAAGCTCAGGCCCGTCCGCATCGAAAAAAGTGTATCAAAGTTTCACAACGACCGCCCGGTTGCGGCCAGCGCGGCGCCCGTTCCAACCGGAACGGGCGGCGCCACTCGATAGGCATTGCGATCAAGTTTCATGAACGCCGGAACCGACCACATTGGTAAGCTCCGGCTCACGCGGATGCGGGCTCTTCTCCGGCTTGCGGAGAAAGCCGACGACGAAGGTGAAAAACACCGGCACGAAGAAGATGGCGAGCAGGGTTGCGGAGATCATGCCTCCAAGAACCCCGGTACCGATGGCGTTTTGGCTCGCCGCGCTTGCGCCCGTTGCGATCGCCAGCGGCACGACACCCAATGTGAAGGCAAGCGAGGTCATCAGGATCGGCCGGAATCTCATCCGTGCAGCCTCGATCGCGGCCTCCCGCACCGAGTATCCCTCGGCGACGAGGTCCTTCGCGAATTCGACGATGAGGATGGCGTTCTTGGCCGAAAGGCCGATGATGGCGATAAGGCCGACGAGGAAATAGATATCGTTCGGCAGCCCGCGCAGCATCACCGCCAGGACCGAGCCGAGCACGCCGAGCGGCACGACGAGCATAACCGAAAGGGGGATCGACCAGCTTTCGTAGAGGGCCGCCAGCAGGAGGAAGACGAAGAGAACGCTGAGACCGATCAGGAAAGGCGCCTGCGATCCCGACTGGATTTCCTGGAAGGATTGCCCCGTCCATTCGAAGCCGAAGCCCGCCGGCAGTTGCTGCGACAGCCGCCCCATTTCGGCGATGGCGTCTCCCGAGGAATATCCGGCCGCCGCCTGCCCGCCGATGCGGATCGAGGGATAGCCATTGTAGCCGACCACCTGCGACGGACCGCGAACCCAGTCGATCGATGCGAAGGCGGATAGCGGAACCATGCTGCCGTGACTGTTCCTGACGTTCAGCCTCAGCAGATCCTGGGTCTGCATGCGCTGCACGGCATCCGCCTGCACGGTCACACGCTGCATGCGGCCGGCATTCGGATAATCGTTGATATAGGACGACCCGAAATTCGCCGACAGCGTGGCATTGATGTCACTGAAGCCGACGCCGAAGGCGTTTGCCTTTTCCCGGTCGATCATCAGGTTGATCTGCGCTGCATCCGGCAGTCCTTCGACACGCACCCCGGCAAGAACGGGACTTGCCCGGGCCGCATTCAGCAATTGCGCCGAGGCGGCGGCAAGCGCCGTCTGCCCTGCGCCCGATCGGTCCTGAAGGCGATAGGCAAATCCGTTCGAGGTGCCGAGCCCCTGGATCGGCGGCGGCGAGAGCGCACGCACCGAGGCATCGCGGATCGAGGCGAATTTCGCATTCACGCGCGCGGCGATCGCGGCGGCGGAATCGCTCGGGCCGCGCTCGCTCCAATCTTTCAGCGTGATGAAGGCAAGACCGGCATTTTGTCCAGAACCGGAATAGGAAAAGCCCGAGACGGCGACGACGTTCCTGATGGCAGCTTCCTCCCCAAGGATGCCTTCCATCTGCCTGATCGCCTCGCGTGTCCTGTCGGTGCTCGCTTCGGCAGGCGCCTGCAGTTCGGCGATCAGATAGCCCTGGTCCTCGTTCGGCAGAAATGAGTTCGGCAATTGCAGGTAAGCCCAGCCGAGCCCGCCAAGCAGGGCAAGATAGATGAGCATGAAACGGCCTGCACGCCTGACCGTCGCCCCGACGCCGACCGAATATCGCCGCGTCAGGCTGTCGAAGCCACGATTGAACCAGCGGAAGAAGAAGGTCCTGCGTTCGTGCCCGTGGGAGACCGGCTTCAGGAAGGATGCGCAGAGCGCCGGCGTGAAAGTCAGCGCCAGCAGGCCCGAAAACAGGATGGAGACGACCATGGTCAGGCTGAACTGCTGATAGATGACCCCGACGGCGCCGGGGAAAAACGCCATCGGAATGAAGACGGCGGTCAGGACAAGGGTAATGCCGATGATCGCCCCGGTGATCTGCGACATCGCCTTTTTCGTCGCATCCTTCGGCGACAATTTTTCCTCGGCCATGATGCGCTCGACGTTCTCGACCACGACGATGGCGTCATCGACGAGAATGCCGATCGCCAGCACCATGGCAAACATGGTGAGCACGTTGATCGAGAAGCCGGCGGCGTACATCACCGCACAGGCGCCGAGAAGCGCGACCGGTACGACGAGCGTCGGAATGATGGTGTAGCGGATGTTCTGCAGGAAGAGGAACATGACGATGAAGACGAGGACAATCGCCTCCAGCAGCGTATGCACGACCTTCTCGATGGAGACCTCGACGAAAGGCGTGGTGTCGTAGGACACCTCATAGCTGAGGCCAGGCGGGAAATAACGGGAGAGATCCTCCATGGTCGCGCGGACCTGCTCGGCCGTGGCAAGCGCATTGCCGGTCGGCGTCAACTGTATCCCGACATTCGCGCTTGGCTGACCGTTGAGGCGGCTCGCGAAATTATAATTCTCTCCGCCGACTTCGACCCGCGCAACGTCGCGCAGCCGTACTGCGGAACCGTCCGGATTGGCGCGAAGAATGATCTCGCCGAACTCCTGCGGCGACCGCAACTGCCCCTGGACATTGACGATGGCCGATGTCTGCTGGCCGGGCAAATTCGGGCCGGCGCCGACTCGCCCCGCCGTGACCTGTGCATTCTGCGCGGTGATCGCATTGGTGATATCCGCCGCGGTCAGGTTCAGGCCGAGCATCCTGTCCGGGTCCATCCAGACGCGCATGGATCGCTGCGTGGCGAAGAGTTGCGCATTGCCGACACCCGGAACGCGCCGCAATTCCCCGATGACGTTTCGGCTGAGATAGTCGCCGAGACCGACGGCATCGGTCCTCCCGTCCTCCGAGCGCAGCACGACCATCATCAAGAACGAGGTACCGGCCCGATCCACCCTGATACCCTGCTGTGTCACCGCGCTCGGCAGGCGCGGCTCGACGCGGGCAATGCGGTTCTGCACCTCGACCTGCGCCTCGCCGACATTCGTGCCTGTCTCGAAGGTGACGTTGAGTGCGATGCGCCCGGATGCTTCCGACACGGATTCGAAATAGAGAAGCCCGGGCACGCCATTCAGTTCTTCCTCGATGGGGCGGGTGACCGACTGGTAAATGTCCTCCGGCGTGGCGCCGGGATAGTTGGTCGAAACCGTGATCTGCGGCGGCGCGACCTGCGGATAGCGCGCGATCGGCATGAGCGGCAGGGTAAGAATGCCCGCAAGCGTGATGAAGATTGCCACGACCCAGGCAAAGATCGGGCGGTCAATGAAGAAATTGGCCATGGAGGCACCTTATCGTTGCAGGGGCAAGTTGGCTTGGGCGGCCGCGCGCTCGGCCGTTTCCGCTGTCGGTTTCGCGGTGGCGACGGCGGGATCGGTCCAGGGCTGAGGCGCGACCGTTGCGCCGGCGCGTGCCCGCTGGAAGCCGTCGACAACGACACGGTCTCCGGCTTGAATGCCCTGGTCTATGATCCAGCGCTGGCCGACCGCGCGGCCGACCGCAACGCTGCGCTGCTCAAGCTTGTTTTCATTCGCGATGACGAAAAGGCTTGCATTGCCGGCCGCGTCCCTCTGGACAGCCTGTTGCGGGACCGCAAGGCCCGCGTTCCGGGTCCCTTGTGCGACCTCGACGCGCACATACATGCCGGGCAGCAGTTCACCGTCGGGATTTGGAAACTCGCCCCGAAGGGTGACTTGCCCGGTGGTCGCATCGACGGCCGCCTCCGAGAACAGGAGCCGCCCGGGATGCGGGTATTCCGTCCCGTCATCGAGGCGCAACCCGACGCGAGCCTCGTTGGACCCCGCGGTCAGGCTGCCATTGGCAAAAGCCTTGCGGAGACGGATGAGATCGGATGCCGGTTGCGTAAAGTCGGCATAGATCGGGTTCAACTGCTGGATCGTCGCCAGGTTCTCGGAGCTATTGGCCGAGACCAGCGCGCCCTCGGTGATCATAGCGCGCCCGATCCGGCCGGAGATCGGTGCCGTCACATTGGAATATTGCAGGTTAAGCTTGGCCGAGACGAGCCCTGCCTCTGCGACGGCGACATCCGCATCGGCCTGCGCCAGCCGGGCGACGGCGGAATCATAGTCCTGCCGGCTGGTGACGTTCGACTTGCGGAGCTGTTCCTGCCGCTCGGCAGTCTGTCGCGCATCCAGTTGCACCGCCTTCGCCCTGCGCAGGGTGGCTTCGGCGCTGTCGACCTGGGCCTTGAAGGGCGCCGGGTCTATTCTATAGAGAACGTCGCCCTGGTTTACCGTCGCACCCTGCTGAAAGACCTGTTCGGTGACGATGCCCGTAACGCGCGGCCTGACTTCCGCCACCCTCGTGGCGGTCACCCGGCCGGGAAGCTCGGTGGTCATCGGCAGCGCCTCGGGGGCGACCGTGATGAAGCCGACGGCTGGCGGCGGCGGGGTCTGCGGAGCGGAAGCCTCGCCCCGCTCGCACGCGGTCAGGCTCAAGGTCGTTATAGAAGCGGCAGCCAAGCGGGCGAGTAGCATGCGCATATGGAACTCCATATCAGATGGACAGGATGGCGACCGGCGATAGCCGGCGAACATCGGCGATCGCGGCCGATACATTGCATTTCAAAGGGTGTGAGGTCGGAACCATCGTGCTCAACTCCGTCGGCGTCTTGGGGACTTTGGAGGCGACAAACTACACGGCGGCTGTCGCAAGGATGTGCCCGGCACGGGCCAATTTGTAACAAGCTGTCGCAGCTTTATCGCATCTGCCGCGTGCGCCGATGCTGCGACGCAGCAAGAGCCGCGCACCGTGACGGCAAGGGCCAAAGCGGAGCCGAGCCCCTGAAAACATGGTGCTTGTCGCCGCATCGCTCAGGGCATTGTCAGGATGAGCCTGTCTTCATGCCTTGGCCGAGCCACGTCATGCTCCGCGACATGCGTCTACATCTTCGGCACAAAGCTGCGACATGCCTGGCCTATCTTCCGGTTTGAAATTCACTGCACGTTCGGCAATGTCGAAACCAACAGGAGGACAGGAAATTGGCCATCGAGCTATCGCAAATCGCAATATTGCGCAGAGTGCTGGAAGACTTCTGCTCCCGCCATGATCTGCGGCTTTCCGACCAGCCCGCGATCATCGCCGCGCGGGAACTCATGAGATTTGCGGACGAAGGTGAAAGCGATCCCGCAAATCTCGCACTCCTCCTCAACGAGACGATGCCCTCGCATCTTCATCGCGAACCACAATCCGCAAGGGCGTGAGCCGGTGTTCAACGACGTTCGATCGATGCGGCTCGTGTTCTAAAGCTCACGACGAACCTCTGAAAAGGAAGTAAGCGCATGCAGCTGTCTCGCCGTACTATGCTCACCTCGATGGCCGCAATAGCGGTCGTTCCAAGCTGGAGCTTCGCAGCAGAACCCCGCAGGATATTGCTCGCCTATTATTCCTATACGGGGAACACCAGATCGGTTGCGGAGAAGCTCCGGGCGCAAGCTGGCACCCAGCTTCTTGAGATCAAAATGGCAGATCCCTACCCCTCCGATATCCGCAAGGCGGCGGAGCGATCGAGATACGAGCTTGAAACCGGCACGCTTCCCGCATTGCTCGGCGATCCCTACGACGTATCGGATTATGATCTGATCCTCGTCGGCGGCCCGGTGTGGTGGAACACGGTCGCGGCTCCCGTCATGAGCTTTCTCGAGCGGACGGACTTTCGCGGCCGGAGCGTCGGCCTCTTCGCCACCTATGCACTCACCCCTTCACACTATGAGAGCAACTTCGCGGCTCAGGCGCACAACGCACTCTTTCTGCCGGGCCTGATGGTCAACGAATTTGATCTTGCAAGCGGACGGGCTGGCGACGCGATCGATTCCTGGGGTATCCGAACCGGGTCAAAGGGCGGAGCAAAGACGTTGTAAACGGCATAGGCTGCGTATCAGGAAAGTCGCCGCGGGCGATCGCTTCGGTGAAGCAGCGCAGATGATAAATGTAAGGCGATGGTGGGTGCCCGGCCGAAAGCGACTACGTGCTGGATACCAAACGTGCCTCAAGCAGGTCTATCTCGCGAACCAGTGTCTTGGCTGTCGCCTCGGGAAGCTTTCTCGCGCGTGCCATCCCGAAAATCGCATCTCGTTCGGCACGAAGCCCCGATAGGCGAAGGGCGCGTTCGATATCCTCCATTCTCTGCGCTTGCTCGGCCTCATCGCCCGTCTTGGAGCGCCCGTCGATGCGTTCGCGGTAAAACTCCATGAGCCTTGCCCCGACTTCCGAGTAGAAATCGGCATCGCTCTGCCCTGCGCCCATTCGGTGCTGGGCCGTCTGGATCGCCTTGATGGCCGCCTCTGCCGCAGCGATCCGTGCCGCGTCCTCCTCTTGCCGATGTGTGGGCTCGGGCGGCAGATCGAGATTCTTCAGCAGAAACGGAAGAAAAACGCTCGCCAGGACCAGGGAAGTGATGATGACGCCTGCGGCTAGGAAGATCGCAAGCTCGCGCGCCGGAAACGCGCTGCCATCGTCCAGTGCCAAAGGCAGCGTCAGGATACCGGCAAGGGTTATGGCGCCGCGAACGCCGGCAAGCGATGTCGCAACCACGAGCCTCCAGCTCGGTGTCCTTATGGTTTCCCCTCGCCTTGCCGCGCGAAAAAGCGTGAAACGAAGGGAAATCCAGACCCAGGTCAACCGCATGATCACAAGCGCCGCCGTGATGGCGACAACATAGATGATCAGCCAGATCGTGTGACCATGACCGGTCTCGCCCACGACTTTCGCCGCGCTGGAGGCGATGTTTGGAAACTGCTGTCCAAGAAGCACGAAGACCATGCCGTTCATCGCGAACTGGATCGTATCCCAGACGGTCTGCGTCCGAACCCGGGTCACGGCGAGCGCCCTGCCGCGGCGCTCGACATAGCTCATGGTAATCCCCGCGGCGACGGCGGCCAGAATGCCCGAACAATGAAAATGCTCCGCGGCGAGATAGGCGCAGAACGGTATCAGCAGGCTGATCAGGATATGGGAGCCGGTATCCTCACCGAGTTTGCGCGAAACAAGGTCGCGCGCACGCGTGACAGCCCATGTCAGGCCGACACCGATGGCGATCCCGCCCAGCGCCAGCCACAGAAATGTCGTGACCGCTTCGCCGACGGAGAAGGCTCCTGTCACCGCGGCGGCCACGGCGAAACGCATGCAGACAAGGCCCGATGCATCATTGAGGAGGGATTCGCCTTCCAGGATGTGCATCAATCGCTTCGGGATCGGAACGCGCGCCGATATCGCTGAAACGGCAATGGGATCGGTGGGCGACAGGATTGCCGCCAGCGCGAAAGCGACGGGCAGAGGCATGGAAGGGATCATCCAGTGAATGAAGATGCCGACCCCAAGAACCGTGAAAAGCACAAGGCCGAGCGCCAATTCGAGAATGACGCCTTTGTCGTGCAGCAACCCCTCCTTCGGGATGCGCCAGCCGTCCAGAAACAACAGGGGCGGCAAGAAGAGCAGGAAGAAGATCGACGGGTCCAGCTCGACCGCCCGGCCCGTCACGACGGCGACCAGCATCCCCAGTCCGATCTGGATCAGCGGCAAAGGTACCGCGATCGGCAGAATCCGGGTCACCGTCCCGCTGACCACCACCATGGCCAAAAGCGCCAGCGCGATCGTTATTCCTTGCATCACATGTCCTTGTCGTGGGTCGTAGGCGCGTTCAATCAGAATACCGGATAGAATCAATTCCGGCGCATAATTGAGAACATATCCGTCGAAAATTGAAGTCTGTCTCTTGTTGGACGGGCGAGGAACGCAAATAGGCTGCCCAACCGGGCAGCCTATTTGCGTAGGAATTTTCGTGCTTGAGGATGATTGCCGAGCTCGAATGCCTAGGCCGAGATTGACGAAATCTCGCCGCGAGCCTGGGAAATAGCAGCATCCCTGGCTTCAGGGCCGAAGGCCAGGCCTTCTGCCCGAACGATGGTCACATCATGCAGTCCGAGAAAGGCAAGAACGCCCTTGAGGTAGCTTTCATGATGTTCAAATGCGGCATAAGGCGAACCCGGCGCATAGGCACTGCCGCGTGTGGAGGCAATGAAGATCTTCTTCGACGGGGAGACCAGGGCCTGAACCTCACCGGTATCGTTGTAGGTGAACGTACGACCCGCGACGACAATACGGTCGATCCAAACCTTCAATTGCGAAGAGACCGAAAAATTATACATCGGGGCTCCGATGACAATAATATCGGCGCCGAGGAGCTCGGTCAGATATTCGTCGCCTTTGGCAATGTCTCCACGCAGGCCCTGTTCTTCTATCGGCGCACCGTGTCGGGCGGCGATGTGACCGCCTGAAAGGTGGCTCGCAACATCCAAGGCCAGATCGCGATAGATGACATCAATCGAAGGGCGCAGTGCCTTCTGGCGGGCGACAATCTCGGCCGAGAGAATGCGGCTGACGGAGTTATCACCGAGAACACTGGAATCTATGTGTAACAGTTTCATCGAGGCGTCCTTTAAAGGCTCCCATCGGAGCGCGTGTCTGATCGATTTGACGATGAACGGTTTCGCTCCCCGGGTTAGGGGAGCGCATTGATTGGAGGTCACGCGCCTTTGGCGAGCAGCACCTCTTTCGTGGACGGGCGCAGGACATTGTCGAGCGCCCAGCTGCCTGCACCGGCAAAGGCGAGATAAAGGAAGATGAAGCAGAACATGATGGCGGGCTCGCCCATATTGAGCGCCGGCCAGAAGCTCTGTGGCGCGTGGGCCATCCAATAGGCAGCCGCCATCTCGCCCGCAGCGACGAAGGCGGCGATGCGGGTGTAGTATCCGGCCGTCATCAACAGTCCGGTCACGATCTCGATCGCGCCGGCGACAAGCATGATGGCGGGCAGCGGATAGGGCACGCCCGGGATCGCTGCCGGGAACTGGAAGAATTTCATCGTCGCATGCTCAAGAAAGAGCAGTGCGGTCACGATCCGCAAAATAGCGAGGATGTGAGGTGTCCATTTGGCCGTGTTAGGCATGGTATTTCTCCTGGATAAGCATTGAAAGGGTCAAGCGGTGGTGGTTTCAGCGCGCTTTGGATGCCGCTCCCGGCACATTGCCGAAGCGGAAGCTGGATGCGGTGAGCCCGCCCGCGAAATCCGTCTGGTGGTAAGTTACGGCACCGGGTTCGTCCCGGGCGGCACCTACCGCGACCATCAGCGGGATGAGATGGTCCTCGCGTGGATGCGCGGCACGGGCAAAAGGAGCTTTCTCCCATTCGAGCAGCCGCTCGGCGCGCTCATGCGGCAAGGAATGAACCAGCGTCTGCTGGAGCCAAGCGTCGAAACGGCGGGACGGCTCATGACCGTTATTGCCCCGCATTTCCCGCAGGTTGTGATAGCTGAGGCCGCTGCCGATGATCAGCACGCCCTCGTCGCGCAATGGCGCCAGCGCCCGCCCGGCCTCAAGATGCAGCGCCGGATCGTAGCTGGCATCCAGTGAAAGCTGAACGACCGGAATATCCTCGTCCGGGTAGAGCGGCTTCATGATGCTGAACGTGCCGTGATCGAAGCCGCGAGCCGGATCAAGCCCCGCCTTGAGCCCGCGTGCCTGCAGAAGATCCTGCACGCGCTTTGCAAGCTCGGGCGAACCGGGGGCGTCATATTTGATCTGATAGAGATAGTCCGGAAAACCGTGGTAGTCGTAGACCATGCCCGGCCTGGCACCGGATGAGATGGTGAAGCCCGGCTCTTCCCAATGACCGGAGACCACGAGGATCGCCCTGGGCGCGTTGTCGAGCTCCGCCCGCATCTCGATCAGCGATTGCTCGAGCCTGTCGAAATTACGGCGGAAATCGTCGGTGATATACGGCCAAGGACCGCCGCCATGACTGACGAAATAGGTCGGAAGGCGAAGCTCGGTGGTCATAGTCTATCCTTGCGAAGCACGCCTGTGATACGGGCGTGAAGCCGACGGGAAGGTTTTTTCCTGTTCGTCACCGAAAGTGAGCTTTTCACACAGGTTGATCAATGCACCTTACATTGAAACAACATTTCCTCTATGTTGATGATCGATGGATACGTTAACGAGCCTGCAGGTCTTCTGTACGGTGGCGGAGCTTAAGAGCTTCACGGCTGCCGCGGATCGTCTTGGTCTCTCGCCAGCGATGGCGAGCAAGCATGTGATGCACCTGGAAAACCGCCTCGGAACCCGGCTGCTGAACCGAACCAGCCGTCATGTCAGCATGACCGAAACCGGCATGCTCTATTTCAATCAGACGAGACAGATGCTCGACGGTCTGGACGAGGTGGAAGCAGCCGTCAGCAACGTCACGGTCACGCCGCGCGGAACCTTGAAGCTCAGCGCTCCCGTCTGGATCGCAAATACACTCATCGCACGCACGATTGCCGAATATCACCAGCGCTATCCCGATGTGCGCTTCGACATGGATCTCAGCGGCCGGATCGTCAATCTCGTGGACGAAGGCTTCGATCTCGCGCTGCGGGCGACGACACCCGAGCGGCTAGACCCCAGCCTCATCGCACGCCCATTGATGGAGGTCGGCTTTCATCTTGTGGGCGCTCCCGCCTATCTGTCGCGCACTGGCCGCCCGGTCGAACTGGCCGATCTCAATGGCCACTCGCTGCTGCTCTATAGCGGCATAAACGCCAACGGCAGCTTGACGTTCAATGGGCCGAAGGGGCCGGAGACGGTGAATTTCCGACCCGTCATGCAAAGTGAAAACGAGAATATGCTGCATCTGGCGGCGCTGGAGGGCATGGGCCTTGTCTTTCTGCCTGTATGGATGACGCAAACCGACCTTGCCGAAGGCCGACTGGAATTGGTCCTGCCCGATACGGTCACATTCAGCGCCACCCTCCACGCCGTTTATCCCAGCAGGAAATATTTGTCCGCCAAGGTCCGCACCTTCATCGATTTCCTGGCCTCGCGCAAAAACCTCTGCCGATCAGCAAGCGGCAATAATTAGCCGGATAATTATAGGCAGGATTTGTGACAAGCTGCTGCCGCCGATCCTATCTTGCCACATGCTCACTGGAGAGCGCGGTTACATCCGCCTCAACAGATTGAAGGCAATCATCCACATTGTCAGCGTAATCAGCGTCTCCAGGATCCGCCAGGATGCCGGCCTCGAAAAGATCGGCCGCAGCCAGGTCGCGCCGTAACCGAGCGAGAAGAAGAACAGAAACGAACCGGTGACAGCGCCCGCCGCGAAGGAGACCTCATACCCCGGAAAGCGGGTCGAGATGGTGCCGAGCAGCATGACCGTATCGAGATAGACGTGCGGATTGAGCCAGGTGAGAGCAAGGCAGGTGAGGAGGGTCGCCCGAAAGTTCGATGCACCCGCCTCCTGAACTCCCAGCGCGCCTGACGAGCGAAACGCGGAATAGAGGCTTTTCGCACCGTACCAGATCAGGAACGCCGCTCCTCCATAGCGCATGACCGGATCGAGCCAGGGCAGCAAGGCGGCGATCTGCCGGAAACTGCTCACGCCCAGCGTGATCAGCATGGCATCCGACACTGCACATGCGAAGCAGACGGCGAATATGTGCTCGTTGCGCAGCCCCTGACGGAGCACGAAGGCGTTCTGCGCACCGATCGCGACGATCAAGCTGAGCCCCATCATCAGGCCTGTTCCAAAAACCGGAAAGTTCATGCTTTGAAATGCTCCCTGGAGATCAAGAGCCGTCCGCTATCGCATCTCGACTATTTAGGGTAGTTAATGTTTCTAACTCCAATTAAGCAAAACTAATCCATGCTCGACTATTCCGCTCTCCGCGCCGTTTCGGCGGTCGTTCAAACAGGCAGTTTCGAGAAAGCAGCAGGCCTTCTCAACGTGACGCCCTCGGCCGTCTCGCAGCGCGTGAAACAGCTTGAGGAGCGCCTCGGTATCGTCCTGATCGTACGGGGCAATCCCTGCACCGCGACCGAAAAGGGAGAATGGCTCTGCCGGCACATGGAAAATGTCGGCATGCTTGAAACCGAGCTGTTCGATCATCTGCCCGCCCTCCTCGATCCGACGGAATCCGAACCGAGGATGACGCTGCACATCGCGACCAATGCCGACAGTCTCGGAACATGGTTCCTGACGGCCATGTCGAACTTTGCCAGCCGCTCGCCATATCTGCTGAACATCGCGATCGATGACGAGGACCATACCGCCGAATGGCTACGGCGAGGTCAGGTGGTCGCTGCGGTCACCAGTCTGGAAAAGCCGGTTCAGGGCTGCCGGCGCATGTCTCTCGGTGCGCTGCGCTATCATGCAACCGCAAGCCCGGATTTCATTGCCCGGCATTTCCCGCAGGGCGTCACGGCGCAGGCCATTGGCAACGCGCCCGCCCTGACCTTCAACCAAAAGGACAGGCTCCAGAGCCGGTGGATGCGTCAGGTGTTCGGGGAAGACCTCAGCCCTCCGGCCCATTGGCTGCCGTCGACGCAGGGCTTTATCGAAGCCAGCCTTTCCGGCATGGCATGGGGCATGAACCCGACGGCCCTCGTGCGTGAGCACCTGGCGTCCGGACGGCTGGTCGAGCTTATCCCGGAGACGCCATTGGACGTCCCCCTCTATTGGCAGATGAACCGCCTTGCCGCTGACCGGCTGCTTGACCTGACGCGCGAAGTCACGACGGTCGCCAAGCATCATCTGCTGGGTCCTTGATCAACGGGTCTCATCACCCGTTTCCATTTGTGGCGGATTCACCTTAGCCGCGAGATCAAGTCGCATGAACCCAAACAGGATCATTTTTTGATTCGCGGTCGCGAAAACAGCCCTGGGCCGCCGATCGCTGCCGCTTCAAGGCGCGTCTTCGCACGCTCTCTCTTGTGTTCCAGCACGGATCAAAATCAACAGTTTGACGTCGTCGTACCGGGCAGAGAAATACCTGACGCCCCACCGTTGTGCCTCCACTAACCATAAGATGTATCTAATATTTGATACATCTAAAATTCCCTATGGCTGGGCCGTTTCCAACCCAACCATAGGAAGAATCCACATGGCTCATGACCCCGCTCGCGGCAGACGTATTCGACAGGCAATATCTCAACGTAAGATCCGGAAAGTGCATGCCCTCGCCGCCGAGCTCAACGTGTCAGTCGCCGCCGTTTCACGCTGGCAGAATGGCGGTCACACCTCTTTGGAAAGCGCCACTGCGCTGGCCCGCCTGCTCGATGTTTCCCTCGACTGGCTCCTGCTCGGGCGCGGCACCATGGACTGGCACAGGGATAGCACGATCTCCGTAACCGAACTGCAATGGGTGCTGGCGCTGCGCAGCCGGCCCGCGACCATCCGATCCCGCCTCCTCGACCTGCTTGAAGCCATTCCTCCGGAACAGCCATTACGCTGAGCGTAATTCCTCTGCGCTTATCAACCTCAGGTCAACAGCTTTAGGTTGATTAAGAATCCAATACAAAAGATCTTTCTAATCAGGGTTTTGGTCACGGCGCCGGCACAGAAAAGCCAGACCAGCACAGCTTTCGCCGCAACCGGAACCCTTGCTTCACTCTCAACGCAAAAGGATTGTTGACCATGTCTACATTGCTGACCATCAACGTGAAGAACTACCAGAAACAGACTCAGAATTTCTATTTCTTCCAGGAGCCGGCCATCTACACCGGCGGCGGGCCGGTCTATTCGAACAGCCTCTATTCGCTGTCCCTCGGCAACCATGACGATACCGGCGCAATCCTGACCTTCGAGGTCAATCTGCAATATTATGCCGGCATCCAGCAGGCCCACACGCTGCCACAAGTCGGATCCGCCTCCGGCTACGCATCCGCCAGCCGCGCCGTCGATCTTACACCGAGGTCGTCAGGCAACTCGCCGAACAACTCGACGGACGCGACGGTCACTCCGCTTGGTCTTTCCAGAGCGAAATATGAGGAAGACGTGCAGACAGGCGCCTTCCGCATCAACACACCCATCGCCGGCTCGCCGCCCTACTACAATGTCGGCTCAGCCGTCGCCGTCAATGGTGGCATCGTGCTTTCCAACTTCGTCCAGGCAAATCCGAACAGCCACACCGATTGCCAGCCGATCCTCAAATATTACGTCCAGACCGGTTGGTATACGCCTGGCAACGTCATGAACTTCACACAGTCGAGCAGGTCTGCCGCTGGCTGCGACTTTACCGGCGGTTACACCGTCTGCGACGTCGAACTCGATTCGACCGGCAGGTGGAGCGTTGAACTCGGATAAGCCTCATGTGGTCATGCCGGTGAAGCGCCGCCCCAACACCCCTTCACCCGCATAAGCCACATGATGTCCGCCGCCCCCCCAACAGGGCGGCGGACAGCCTGGACCCCCATCCACTCGAGCAGCACCTGATCCCGACGCCGGAAACATCCAGCGTAGGACCATGGTGCAGGGCGCCGACGCGCCGTTCGCTCAAATGCCCGGAGGCGGCCTCAGCGCGCCTCCCCGAGCACTCACAGACACGGCGCACGGCGCGAATGCGCTCACCGCCACAGCAGGTCCGGCGGCATGCGTCGCCGGTCAGCGCTCCCCGCATGCCGCGGGGAACGTTCGTCCCCCTCTCGTGAAAAGGAGAACCGCTATGCAAATTACCAAACTACGCAGCCGCATCCTTGCTGCGACGCTTACCAGCCTCGCTGCCCTCTACGCGACAAGTTCGGCGCATGCCTATTCCGTCTATCGCGGCGTTGATGCAAATGGAACGGGAATCGTCATTTGGACTTCGGCGAACTTCGGCGTTAGTGCAGGCCCTGCTCTGGCTCCACCGAATCTCCCGACTCTATCGTTCTTCCACTATGCCGATGACGCTGCTGCGCGCCTCGGCCGGCCTACTGAGCATTGCTTCGTCAAAGTGGATCTCGGCGATCTGTTCAATCCAGCGGTCAGCTTCGGGGTTCCAGTCGGGAACGTCAATTTTCCAATCAATGGAGTTAGTGGCTACAATCCAACGGCGTTCCCCTGGAAGATCACCTTCGACAATATCCCCCCCAATCACTGGAGTATTGCAAAGACACAGATCCAAGGTCCGATAACGACGAATGCGGAGGCAGGCAGAGTAGCGGCCGCAGCTTTCCAAAGCCTCGCCAACACGCGAGGCTCTGGTGTTACCGTCATCAACGGCACTCGGAACGATTGCAGTGCCCAATAGACTTAACTTTAGAAAAAACTAATTTTGTAGGCACAGCATCTTTTACCGCCGGCATTCTTGGTCCGGCGGTTTTTTCGGGAGAATTCGATACGGGAGTTCATCACGCCTTTCGTTGTGCCGTCACTCCAGCCTTCAGGCAGAAGATTTCGGACGTGCTGGCGGCATGGGAAGCCGGCGACCGGACAAAGCTTTCAGCCATGGCGATAAATGGGTATCCGCTGCTGACAGAACGCAAAGACATCCACGCCGCTTTTCGTTTAGCTCTGGACAACTACGGACAGCTCTCCCTGCGGCCGCAAACTATCAGCCCCGGGCTTGCCGCGTTGATGGTGCTTGCCGAGGGCTTCATTCCTCTGCCCACATTAAGTGCACCCAACAACAATAACTATTTCCTGCTGAAAAAGCATCTGCCGGCGCTTGGCTGGACGGCCGAAGACAGCGATCTTCTCATCCTTCGGCAGACGATTGAGAGGATGCTGCTTCACTACGCCAGCTCTCCCCTCGAATGGAAGCCAAGCGGGTTCCACATGACGGGTGGTTGGACACCTCCAGGCAACGCATCGGAGCTGAGTGCGAAACTCGACAAGCTGGCGCTCGGTCCACCCTCGAGAGCCAACGAGGCGGCGCATGAGGCACGAAGCCTGCTCAACAAAAGCAAGGCGCTGGACGATGCGCGCGCGATGCAAGCCCCAATCAGGGACGACGATTGGCTTGTGATGGCAATCTCGTCGCGCTGAAGACGCCGCAGAACGTTGGCGGTAGCCTGTGGAAACCATTTGCGAGGGGTTGTGCCCTCCGATGTCGGCTTAACCAGTCTCCCCATGCCAATTCGGCTGAAACCGACCCGTTGGAGCAAAGTCCGTGCGCGACCCCGTTACCAGGGTTGTGGCCATGTTGAAGCTACGGGCGAAGGCATGAGCGGTAAACACCTCCCGCCCGGCCAGATCAAATATCCAAATTAGGCCGACTACGTCCGTTCTGCGCAGGATAGCGTGTACATCCCCTGACTATTAAGATTCTATTGATGAACAGGCGGTCTTTTGGCTCATGCCATGACGAGCCTCATCGCGATGTAGTGGAGTCTTGCTCCCCATATCTAAGATTCGGTGGGGCAAATGCGTTCGTTACCGTTCGCATGAGTGGGATGATCCCACCGGTAATTCCATACTGCGTCGGTACGTGCACCGACTGACCGCTCCTGCAAAACAGCGGACAGCTTCTGCATGGTCTCGCATTGACAATTTACTCTGATGCGTCCGCCGCTTGGCGGCCTGCTGGCCATCTGTTGACTGATGCAAGTCAGGATGAGCAAGCGAAGGATTTTTGAACGCGGGAAGCATCCGATCTGCTGCTCGCGATTTGTAAAGGGAAGACATTGAACCGATCAATCAGAGTTTTCCTGCGCTATCTCAGGCTGTTTTGTAATGATCATAAAGGTGGCATTGCCATCATGACTGCCTTTTGCTTACCCGTTGTCATCGGCTTCGCCGCATTGTCGATCGAATACGGCTATGGGCTGCTGGTGCGGGATCAGAACCAGCGAACGGCAGATCTCGCCTCCTACGCCGGAGCGCTCGCCTACAGCAATGCAAACTCCGAGGATCAGATGAAGGACGCGGCTCTGCGCGTGGCAAAACTCAATGGTGTCGACGCCGCAAACGTCGTCGTATCGTTGACCACGTCCCCGAAAGATTCGCGGGTTCAGGCCGTTCATGTCGATGTGACGACCACAAACACGCTGCTCCTGGCGCCTATTCTGGGTGCCGCTTCAAAGCTCAGTATCGCCACCGAAGCCTATTCATCGTTAGGTGCGACCGAGAGCGGTTGCATCATTGCCCTAGACAAATCGGCATCGGGGGTAACGTTGTCAGGCGGCGTCCAAGCCAACGCCAGCAATTGCTACGTGGCCTCCAACAGCAATCTGGTTGCCCCCTGCGGCACGAAGATCACGGCCAAAAGCGCGACTTACTATGAGGGCTCCTCACAGCCTTGCCCGTGGTCGACGAACATCGTGCAGGCGGACGGCAGCCCGGCGCCGGTTACCAAGCAGTACACCAGCGACCCTCTCGATGGCAACGCCGGAGTGGATGCACTGAGCAGTCGCTTCGACACAATTCGCGGGGCATCATGGCCAAGCAAGGTCTCGACAGGCAATGGCCCAGACATCGAATTTGGTGGCAACACCTCACCGGGAGCCACCGCGGCGGCAATTGGGGCCGTCGGGTGCAGCTATGATCCTGCCAACTATAATCAGTATTGGACGACCAAATGGGACATCACCTGTTCAGGTTCGAAGATCGGTATCGGTTCGCTCCTGGTGCACGGCAATGTGCAGGTTAATTTCAACACCGCTGGAAGCAAGAACACAACCTACAGCTTCTCCGGCAGCATTCAGAATGATTTCGGCACCAAGCTGGTCTTTGGAGATGGCACTTTCAATGTTGCAAAGGGTGTCTATGGCGCAGACCTGACGTTTGGAGCCGGTACCTTCCATTTCGGTGTGGGTGACCAGACTTGCGGCGATGCGCGCTACAGTCTCTGCAGCTCCGGGAAGCTCACCATCGGTGGACCTAGCACTTTTGTACTGGATGCGGGTCTCTATACAGGCGACGGCGCTACCTTGAAACTCGGAGCAGGTACGACCAATAGCTATACGATCGGCAAGTCCAGCGGCAGTAATGGCATCGGGGTCGGCGGTGGATCGGTCACTTACATGGCGGACGCGAATTCGGGAACAGCCAGCTTCCGTGTGAACGGCAGCATAAACGGTGGCGGCGGTGGCAGTTGCATTACCATTCCCGCCAGCGCGCAGCATGACATTTCCGGCAACGTCAACTTGGCGGGAGGTGCCAGGCTTGGAGCCGGCGTCTATACGGTCGATGGATATTTCTCGGTCAACACGGGCGGCGCGAGTTGCGGCGATTCCATCGCGGTTTCCGGAAAAGATGTGACGATCATCATTTCAGGTGTCGCCACACCCTCCGACTGGGAATGCAATGGAAAATCATTCTGTCTGACCGGCGGCAATGCCATTACTCTTACGGCGCCCCAATCCGGCGCCTATGCCAACCTGGCAGTCATCGGCCCGCAGTCGTCGAGCAATACCACTGGCGCGGAGATCACCTCGGGCGGCACGGGTAAGATCTCCGGCGCATTCTACTTTCCGAACGGGAAAATCGATTTCGGCGGTGGCGGCTCCCTTGGCAATGTGCCGGGCGGCTGCCTTCAATTGATTGGCGCCAGTATTTCGTTGTCCGGTGGTTCCCAGACCATGTCAGAATGCACTCTGTCAACCGGCAGCGGTAAGGTGGCCTTGATCCAATGAGACTTGTTCAGCTCGCTTTGCAAAAAGCCATTCATGAGACGGCTCGCCAGTCAGATGCCCTGAGGCAGGACGCAAGAGGCAACGCCGCCATTGAGTTCGCAGTGCTGGCTCCGATCTTCATACTCATCATGGCGGTCAGTTTCGATATCGGCGCATTGATCTTTGCGCGGTTCCAGTTGGAGGCGGCTATTTCCAACGGTGCAAGCTATGCAATCGTCCATGCCGACCAGATCGACGGGACGAACGACAATCAATTGGCCAAGAACATAGCCCTTATGATTGCCGGCCAATACAATTCCGGTGATGCAAGCGCCTCGATCATGGTCAACAATGGTGTACAAGCCGACTATGACGGCGCCGCGATAAAGATCGATGGCACGCCAGGTTCGACGGGTGCCTGTTACTGCCCAACCGGGGCGGCATCGGCCTTCGACTGGGGTTCTCAACAGACCTGCAGTTCGTCCTGTCCTGATGGTGCCAATGCAGGCAAATACGTGGTGATTGCCGCGAAGCAATCCTATGCGCCTTTGTTTTCCGGCTACGGTATCGTCAACGACGGCTTCATCTACGCCAGTGCGGTGGTTCAGACAAAATGATCGACCGAGTCCGGAAACTCTGGCAGTCCCAATCTGGCGCCAGCGCCGTGGAATTCGCACTGGTCATGCCGGTGTTCTTGTTGATGCTGTTTGGCATCATAGAGTTCGGTCGCCTGTTCTGGACAAGCCACGCTCTCCACGAAACAGCAATTGCGACCGCCCGATGTATGGGTATCCCGCAGCTTGAATGCGAAGACGGGGGAGTTTACAGCGCCTCCAAGGCGATCACGTTTGCAGAGACCAAGGCTGCGGGCTGGTTCGTAAATCTCGACGCCGCCTCAATCGCGCTCGATCGCAACGCAAGCTGCTATGGCCTGGCGGGCTTTTCCCAGGTCAATCTCACCCATCAGTTTACGACAGCGCTACCGGGTCTCCTGACGTCACTGGCCGGCGGAACCGATCTCGTAGCTCAGGCATGCTACACAAACCATTGACGCCAGGGCGCGGTGCAAGCGGCACTGAACCGCCCCAGGCTTCTGGACCAGCTGAGGCTAGAGTTTTCCGGGTTCAGACCAGGGCAGCGGCAACGCCGCTGCCCCATGCATCGCCGCATATCCAACTCGTTAGGTCACGGCGGAATCAACATACCCGCAATTAAAGGGCCGATTCACATCTCCCAGAGGACAGGCCAGTCACGCAAATCCACATCGCAATCATTAGTTGCAACAGCTGGATTTCCAGCAACCAAAGTGTGCGGCAATCAGCTGCGCATAGCGCATTTTTTCAGCGTAAAATGGATAGCGCAGGACAGGATCGACCCAACTGATACGGCCAGGCTGTGATATTCCCTATTGAATTCATTGCGGCTTGGTTGGCACGATCCAGAGTAGCGATATCCAAGCCGTGACCGACCTTAGCCGAGGCTGACAAAATGGATCAAGTGAAATGCCCATATCCGGTTTGCAGGCTTTTCCTCAATGAGTTGAAGCAGACGGACGGCATTGCGAAAGGCTGCGGAAGACAACAACCTTTGCAAGGCAATATTCTCTGTTGCGTGGAAAAGTCGATGACACGCACCCGAAGTTCGAGGCTGTGTTGCTATCCTACCCTACCACCGTCATCGAATATGATGGTGCCAAGGGTGCGTTGTACCGGCTTGGCGCTCGGTGCCTTTTGAGGTCTCGAAATCGGGAGACGCCTTGGTGCTGACTACCCCTTCCTTGATACTCGTAGAACAGCAAGTGCCATTTTCGAAGGGAAGCCTTAATCTTTTAGGTCGCCCAATGCTGAGGGTCGGAAACCGTGAGATCGCGTTTCCGGAGAAAGCCTTTTTACTCGCAGGACTGATTGCGTTCGCTCCAGATTGCCGGATCGAACGGGAAATCGCGCGGCAGATGCTCTGGAATAGCGCCGATTCTGTTAAGAGGGCCGGCAATCTCCGTCAGTTGATCAATCGGCTCCACGCGTTGGATTTCAATGGTCTTCCGCCAGTCATGACGACCAGCGGTGCTCATATAGTGCTGAATAAGGAAGCATGGGACATCGATCTACTGGCGATGGCCCACTGGGAAGCGCCACTCAAAAAAGAGGACTGGCGCGCGTTTTACAGTGCATTCCTCGAGGGCATTTCGGCGCCCACGGCGGACGCCGAGGAGTGGTTGACTTTCCAGCGCCAAAGGTTGGACGAGACGAGGGCTCTTGCTATCGAGCAGTTGCTCATGCGACCTGATACGCTCAAGCCACATGAGACTACTGCTCTTGCAGAGAGATTGGTGGAGATCGATTCTGCCAACGAAATTGGTTGGCGTGCTCTCATGGCAGCTTATGCAGGGTTAGGCGATCTCGCCGCTGCCCGAAAAGTATACCTGCGTTGCAAACGTCAACTGAGCGCAGATTTTCACATAGAACCCGATCAGCCGACAATCCAATTGGCGCGTAGTCTCGGAATTTCACAAGATGGACCAACGGTTCAGACGGCGGATGCACAGCGGCTAGAAAGCTACGATTTCACGCTTAGTGAACAGCCACGCGTCATTATCCTACCACCCGATGCTATCCTCGATGACCCATTGATATCACGGCTCGGGAAAGCCCTCTTGGAGGACGTGACCGTAGGATTAAGTCACCAGCGGGTATTCAAGGTGATAGCAGCTCACACCAGCATCGAAATGGCACACCGGTCGCTGACCCCAAACTATACTGCAGATCTTCCGGAAGAAATGCATTTCGACTATTCGGTGTACGTAACCATCCAGGGGCAAGATGACGAGATCTTTGCAACGTGCCGGCTGACGAGAATACGCACGTCCGAGGTCCTATGGGCAATTGATCTACCGCTCGACGTACAAAGGATGAGTGCGTCATTCAATCAGCTTGCCAAGCGCATCTCCAAATCAGTTACCGACTCAATCGAACTGCATGAGCTCGGCGTGCCAGTAGATGAAGTCGCTCCATCGGCATATCGCTTGTATCTCGAAGGCAAGCGGTATCTTAGCACGACTGATTTGCCGCATTTACGGCAGGCACGCAGATGGTTCAAGTCATCAGTAAAGCGCTGGGATCGCTTCTCTCCGGCGCATGCGGGAATCTCCCGCTCACTGGCAATGGAGTGGCTCGTCCGT
This sequence comes from Rhizobium sp. GW821-FHT14E12, assembly GCF_058803745.1. Classification (NCBI taxonomy): domain Bacteria; kingdom Pseudomonadati; phylum Pseudomonadota; class Alphaproteobacteria; order Hyphomicrobiales; family Rhizobiaceae; genus Rhizobium; species Rhizobium sp. GW821-FHT14E12. The sequence continues at coordinate 523,280 of NZ_JBXAPH010000003.1, read as the reverse complement.
GGTATGAAAGAGAGCGAACTGCTCGATATTGCCAACCAATCCGCGCAAATGGCAAGAACGGTGGATCCCGGCAGCGGACGGGCGTTTCGAGAACTAGGCTTCATCGCGCTTTACCGCCGCAGATTCGACGAGAGTCTTGAGTATTTTCGGCAGGCAGAAGAGCTAAACCCAAGCGACGCGGATGTCTTGATCGACTATTCCGACGCTCTTTCCCACAGTGGGGATCTCGACATGGCTCTGACATTGAGCCACGAGGCCTTCCGCCTGAATCCCCTGCCACCAGAATATTACTATTGGATTCTCGGCTCTATTCACTACGTCCGTGGTGAATTCGAAAGAGCAATCCAAACCCTTGAACCCGTCAAGACGAAGGAAGCAACTGCCCGCCTTCTTGCAGCAAGTCATGCCATGGCCGAGGATCATGCTATGGCCGCGCAATACGCTGCGGTCGTGCGCGAGAACTTCCCCAGCTTTCGCAGTGAAGACATACGCCATTTTGTTCCGGATCGGGATCCCGCCCGCACTGAGCTCCTGATCCAGGGGCTGCATCTGGCCGGCCTTGCTTAAGTTTGTAGTCTCTTATGTAACGATTGTATAACGCCCACCATGATGACCTTCTCCCGTCGTCAACCTTTTGGATAGGCTGGAGAAATAATGAGTATTTCCGAGAAACAAACAACAAAGATTTCCGTTGAGAGCCGCCCGCTTCGCTTTTCCGAAGCAGGCCAAAAGACTCTTGGATCCCATCTCCCGGATACAACTGTAAACGCGCTCGCCGAAATTGTTCACGCGATGCGGTTGCGATAAGCGGCTCCGCGATGTCGCCCATGGCTCTTATCAAAGTCGAGCCATTCCGTACCAATTGATGTCTGTCTCCCCCACACTTCTCAGGTTCTCAACATGATTGCATCGAGAGCAATAGAACGGCTTGCTGCCGAGTGGCGGCGAAGTGACCGCAATTGCAGCAACTACTACGACCGGCGCGTGGCTCCGACGGAAACATTGGAGGCGATCAGACCGCATTTTCCCGGTCTTGGCATTACCCGCGTCGGTCTACTGACCGGCCTCGACACTCTCGAGATCCCCGTTGCTTTTGCGACGCGTCCCAACAGCTACACGCTTTCCGTGTTTCAGGGCAAAGGCCTCGACAACGAGGCAGCCATGGTTTCGGCGGCGATGGAAGCGCTCGAAACAAGGCTCGCAGAGATCCAGCCCGACACGTTCGTTACGGCGACCGTCGCCGAAATGGCCAACTGCGGCGCTCCCTGTATCGATTTGTCATCGACCGCGCGGTGCAGCCCCGAAGACGTGGGACATAAGCCGCTGTCTTGGGTGGAGGGATTTGACCTCCTGACAAGTTCACGCATCTATGTTCCCTGGGCGCTTGTCGGCATGGATCATAGGCTGAACTCTCCCGGCTTCGAGCAATCCAGCGACGGCTTGGCATCAGGCAATAGTGTTGCGGAGGCAATATTACACGGCGTTTGCGAGCTGGTCGAACGAGACGCGTGGACGCTGGCTCAACTCAGGTCCATCGACGAACTATATGAGCGCCTCGTGGATCCGCTCAGCATGGACGATGCGGTTTTCAATATCGTCCTGGCACGGATAAGGGCTGCAGATATGCGCCTTGTGCTGATCGACATGACGACAGACATAGGCGTTCCGGCGTTTCTTGCCGTGTTATTTTCGAGGTCTGCGGGAAAGCAGGCTAAGGTGCGTCAGAGCCAGATTTGTTGCGGGTGCGGATGCCATCCAGACCCCGTGAGAGCCGCGCTCAAAGCAATCATGGAAGCAGCGCAAAGTCGACTGACCGCTATTGCCGGCAGCCGCGACGATTTTTCCTCGAAGGTCTACGAGCAGGCTGCGCCAGGGCGCGCAACGCTTGACGTGATTGGGTTGGCGGAACAACGCGGCATGCCGCACAGTCATCCCATCCCACGACCATTCTCGATCGATGAAATGGCCCACGGCATGGTCGACAGCATCAAAGCCAGGGGTGTCGGGCAGATCATTGCAATTCCGCTGCAAGACGAGACGTTACCCGTCTCCGTGATCCGGATGATTATCCCGGGTCTCGAAGTGGACTTTCACGGCCAATACGTTCAACTCGGCTCAAGAGCTGCGGCGACCTTGCGGGGGACCCGCCATTGAAGATCGTATTCGCGGGTCCAAGCCTCAGCGGCAGTCGAAGCATTCTTCAAAAGCGCTTTCCGCATCTGGTCTTTGCGCCACCGGCAGAGCGCGGTTGCATACTTCAGGCAGTGGATCAGGGCGCAAAAGCTATTGGTCTCATCGACGGTTATTTCGACGACAGAGCGTCAGTTTGGCACAAAGAGATTCTCTTCGCCCTGAGTAGGGGCGTCGTCGTTGGCGGCGGTGCCAGCATGGGTGCACTGCGGGCTGCAGAATGTGAAACCTTCGGCATGATCGGCATTGGCAAGATCTTTGCGCGCTATTCGGAGGGAAGTTTAACAGACGACGAAGCCGTGGCGCTCATTCATGGCCCCGACGAGTTGGACTGGCTGCCACTGTCTGTTCCGCGGGTGGACTATGAGGCCACCTTCGAGCACCTGTCGTCATTGGATCTCATATCCGCTATCGAGCGGGAGAAGTTGCTCCTGACGGCCGGCTATATCCACTATTCACGGCGCACCTATCGCTCAATCGTGGCGGCCTGCGCCTTTCTGGATGAGCAACGGAAAAGCTGGCTTTTAAAGACCATCGAACATTGCAAGGTCCAACTCAAGCAGAAGGACGCAAGCCTTGTGGTCGAGTGGCTCGATACGGCCGAAGTGGGCGCACAAGAGATTCCCTGGACATTTTCAGCCACGTCGCATTGGGAAAAATTGCGGCTCGAAACTCGCCAAGAACAGCAGGTCATTCACCATGCTTGAGTTTGCGCTGTCGCTCTGACGGCACGCAACCCCAAGGCCAAATTCGAGAACCACAGCGGTGAAGCCTCCACCACCGCCGTGACTATAGCGGGAATTGTCGAAGCTCTCGAAACACTTGATCGGGTACGCACATGTCTCACACAGTAACACGCTCGACTTTGGATACCGAAAACGGACGATCGGACTGTAAGGGCCGCGAGATCAAATCGAATTTAACCAACGAATTCACGGCGGCATCCGGATCTATCGCCACCGACCCTATCCTGCTCGGCGGTGAAAACCGCTCCGGCACCACTTTGCTCAGCATTCTGCTCGACTCGCACCCCGATCTCGTCGTCGGACCCGAAATCGACTTCACCGAACCCGTCAACCTCGGCCCGCACATGCTTGCGGTGTGCGACATGATGGACCTCGGCGATCCACGGCTCGCCGGTAAGACGAAAGACACCGTTGACCCGGAGTGGTTCGATGGCGGTCACTTCGTCGTGCAGTGCGAGCGTTTCGGTCTCGATCGCGACAATGTGCGGAGCGTGGTAACCAGCCTGATGGCCGAGCGCGGTACCGATCTCTCCACCCTCGAGGACCGCTGCCTGCTCATTAACGCCATCGGCGAATTCCGGCGTGAACAGACGGGAGCTCGACGATGGGGCCTGAAGCTTCAGCGGAAGATTCAGGACATCGGCACCTACGCTGCAATCTGGCCACAAGCCCATTTCATCCACATCATCCGCGACGGCCGCGACCTGACTGCCTCACATTTCAAGACCGTCCCCGATTGGGGTTACCGGACCGTCGCGGAGGCCGCGCACGGCTGGCTGGATGTCGTCACCCGACCCCGCCAGGCCGCGCCTGACGGCCGCTATCTGGAAGTGCGGTATGAAGATCTGGTCACCCGTCCCCGCGAGATCATCGAGCGTATGCTGGACCACCTCGGCCTGCCATGGAACGAGGCGGTCTTGCACCACGCGGAGCACGCACACGCGCTGTTCGACAACCCCTGGGGCCATCCCGCCGCGGAAGCCGCGGGTAAGCCGCTGTATACCGGACGTAGCGGACGGTACCTGGAAGATCTCACACCCGGAGAAATCGAGGAATTCGAGCGGATCGCCGGGAAGGAGCTGGAACAATTGGGCTACGAGCTGTCGAGGCCGGCCTCCCGGAGAGCGGGGTGACATGGGAGCCTTACGAAACACCCCGAAGACACCCCCCAACGGCTTCTACCTTCTTCCCGCGGGCCAGACGGCCTCCTTCCTCCATACCCACCGTTTCCGTTTCTCGCAGATTAGGCGCGACGCATCATGAAGTTCATTGACATGCCATCACTCGGTCTGTCTCCGGGCAATGTCACCGTCTGGCGGGCCAGCGCTCCGCATATGTCCGACGCCGCCTGGACAACCGACTCGAGGCGGGCATCCTACGTCCAGGAAGCACACATCACTTACGCACTCGAGGCGGCCGGTGAAGGACCTTTGCCGCCGGCCTGGCTGGGCTGCGCCTTCGATCTCCCCGCCGAACTCGATATGGACGCCTTCGCCACAGCCCTGAGTGACTGGACGGATCGCCACGAAGTCCTGCGCAGCCAACTCACCCTCTCATCAGGCAATCGTCTGCACCGCACGACGCTACCGACCGGAGCCGTGAGCATCCACCCCAGTGCGGCGGGGGACTTCACTGACAGCCAGAAGCTTGCACGGCATCTGGAGGAATTATTCGATAGCGAAGCCGGCCCTCTTGTTTGGCCCGGATATATCTGTGCCACCATCAGCGGCCCGGAAGCGACCACCGTCTGTATCGCCGCCGACCATGCCCTAACGGACGGCTACTCCATTTTCCTGACCGCGTATGAGATCCGTACTTTATATGCCGCGGCACGCGCCGCGTCCGAAAGTAAACCCGTCCTGCCTCCCACGGCCAGCTACCTCGATTTCGCGGAAGCCGAACGCGCCGAAGCCGACGCACTCACCGCTAACCATGAATCCATCATTCGCTGGCGGCAGTTCGTCACGAAGGCCGGTGGCAACCTGCCGGAGTTCCCCGTACCAATTGGTGACGCAAGCGGCAGCCCCGCCGATCAGCCAGGCGGATACGTTGAGTTTCTTGACGCATCCGCCGCGCAGGCTTTCGATCGGGTCTGCCGCGCAGCCGGGGGCGACTCCTTCTCTGGGCTGCTCGCCTGCTTGGCCAAGGTCGGTCACGAAATCACCGGTTCTGACGAATTCAGCACCATGATCGCCTTCCACACCCGGCTGTCGCCGTGGCGATCCTCCATCGGCTGGTATGTGGGCATGGGGCCGGTCGCCTTCCCGGTGAGTGCAACCGGCTCCTTCGCAGAGACGGTGAGTTACGCGGTCACCAATCTTGACGGGGTAAACGATCTGGCCCGGATACCCATGCCCCGCGTGGTGGAACTCCTTGGTCAGCCCCTTCGCGACCCTTTCATGGTTTCTTACATGGATCTTCGCCGCGCGCCCGGCGCCCGCGACTGGAATACCTGGCGAACTATCGCTCTCCGTAGCCGCAGCACTGATCCGGATGAAGTGTGCTTCTGGATCGTGCGTACCTACGACGGCCTCTTCGTCAACTACCGCCACCCGGCCACTGGCCCGGCGGCCATTGCCGTCCCCGACTACGTAGCCCGCACAAAGCATCTTCTAGCGTCCCTCGTGAACACAACCCGCTGGCCCGCCACCGCACACCCCACAGGAGGCTATTGCCCGTGACGGACATCAGACACATTGCGGCAGCCTCGTGCGATTACACGAGGTTCGATGCGGTAATCGTCGGGTCTGGACCATCCGGATCGATGGTCGCCCGAACACTTGCGGAAAAGGGCTATCATGTGGCCATCCTGGAATATGGCGGCCTGGTTTCCCCAGGCGCCATGCACGGGCCTCATCAAGCGTCCTACAGCAGGGCATTCACGTCCAATGGCCCCGCCGATGGCAATCCTTGGACAGCGTGCTGCGTCGGCGGCGGAATGCAATTTTACAACGCGATGACGTTTAGATACCGGCAAGCAGATCTGTCGGTCTCCCGATATCTCACGACTGACATGGAAATCGATTGGCCCATTACCCTCCAGGATCTCGAGCCCTACTATTCGGAGATCGAGGATCTCCTGAACATCAGTGGCGCGAATGGGTTTCCATCCTATCCGGCCAGCCTGCGCGGGCTGATGTTGTCCGATGCGATGCAGGAACTCAGTATAAGACCAAAGAATATCCCACTGGCAATCCGGCCGCCAGGGACCAACAAGGGATGCATCAAGTGTTCAGCTTGCGATGAGCTGGCGTGCCCTACGGATGCGAGAGCATCGGTGCTGGCAAGAGACATTTTGGATGACTCCGCACTGCCGGGAACGATTTCCGTTCTCTACGGCTGTTTCGTCAGCCGGATCGATCTCCGGAACGACAGTCGGGCTGAAGCCCTTGAGTGCTATGTACCGCTCTCATCGGAGCTGATCCGGATCCCGGTTGAAAAGGTCATCGTCTGTGCAAATGCGATACAATCAGCCGCATTGATGCTTCGCTCAAAGAGCGGGCATGTCCCGAAGGGTATAGGAAACGAATTTGGCCTTGTTGGCCGGGGTCTCTCATTCAAGATCAGCGGTTACTCCGTCGGCTATATGGAGCCGGCAGATTGCGGCTCCCATGCGTCCGCTCCGCACTGGGGACCGCATGCGACCGTGTATACGGACGAGTTCTACGAGCATGATGACGTGCCATGCGGATTGGGCGGTCTCATTTATGAAGCAAATTTCCCTTCCCCGGATGAGAATGTCGGCCTTGTGCGCCTGCACTACATAGCCGGCGAAGAGCCCTGGTCGCACAATCGCGTCGTGCTTGACGAGGCCGTCGACCAGCACGGAATCCCCTACATCCGTTTCGAATACAGAAACTCGGAAAATGACCGTGCGCGAATAGGTTTTCTCGCCGACCGCGCGGATGACATTTTGCGCCAACTGGGCGCAACCCGCGTTGAGCGAGAACCTCCTGCCCATGGAAAAGGCAGTGCTCACCTGCACGGCACGATGCGCGCCGGACGTGATCCCAGGACCTCAGTCGTAGACAACGACGGTCGGGTCCACGGGTTCAGCAACATCTACGTCATGGATGGCTCCGTCATGAACTTCGCGGGCAACAGCAATCCGACACACACCATCATGGCCAACGCCCGGCGAATGGCCCTGTCACTCTAGCAAAGAGGATAATTGAGATGCTCGATCCTGGAGCTACCGGACATTTGGCTGAATGGGAGCGCGAAACGCGCTCATCCATCATATTTCGTTCCGCCAATGGCGCGATGGCAGAGGACGTCAACGGCAAGATCTATCTGGATATGACCTCCTGCAGCGGCGCGTCGCCCCTTGGCAGCAATGACCCGGTATTCAAGACCAGACTTGCGCGGGCCATGGAACAAGAAACGGATATTCTACCGTCGCCGGTGAGTGAGCAACGCCAGATGCTCGCCGAGAAAATCTCGCAGATATTCCCTGACAACCCCAGAGTATTTTTTCTGAGGACCGGGTCCTGTGCAACGGAAGCGGCGATCCGGATCGCCCGGCATCGAACCGGCCGACCTGTTATCCTGACGGCCGGCTTCCACGGATGGCACGAGATCTTTCAACAATACCCCTGGTCGGACAATCCGCCGGCCAAGGATCAACATATCCAGGATTTCCAATACAACCTCGCCATGCTGGAACGGCAACTGGCCGAAAGCGCGGGAAGAGTCGCAGGCATTTTCATCACGCCTGAACCCTCGGTCTTTCCTCCGGAATTGCTCCACGAAGTCTCCAGGATGGCAACGCGGCATGGGGTACTGCTGATCGTTGATGAGGTCCTGTGCGGACTTCGTTACGCCAAAGGTGGCTACTGCCGAAAACACGGCGTGAAAGCCGACCTCATCACATTGGCCAAGGGGATCGCACAAGGCATCGGTCTCTCCGCGGTCGTCGGCACCGCCGATGCCATGGCGGGCGCGGACGGGGCTTATCTCGGCAATACCTATCTGCGCGAGAACAGAGCCTTCGTGGCCGGCAATCTGACACAGGAAATCTTTGAAGAAGCAGACATCATGGCTCGCATCGCCGAGAGCGGCGCAGCGCTCAAGAAGCATTTCCAGACCGCGTTCGAGCATAGAGAAATACCCGCGCGCGTTATCGGCAGCGAGACCATGTTCAGGGTCGTTCTGCCCACGCAAAAGCACGGAAGGGCCTTCGCCCAACGGTGCCTGCAGCACGGCATCTACTCCGGCTACCCCGGAACATACATGAGCAACGCGTCCATGGATGCCCCGTTTTTCGCAGCGTTGCAGTCGGCGCTGGAGCGCGCGCTCGCAGACTACCGCAAGGACGAAGACATGAATGCACAGGTCACTGATGCATCCATGGTCGCATACTGCGCGGAGGCGTTCCACACCACGGAAAGTGCATGTCTCTCTAACAAGCATCATTGGGCCTGATACAGGGAGGAAAGCCGTGAAAGATCAAACGGAAGTCGCGACCGTCAATTCGCGCAATGACCGGGAAATTCAACTCGAGGACTACGATCACGTAGCCTTCGATCTGGACGGTGTCCTTGTAGATTCGGAGGCTGTGGTCGAAAGCGCACTCCGACGATGGGCGCGAGAGGAACAGATCTCTCCAGACTATGCGGTGCAGATGTCGGTCGCCCGCCGGGATGTCGAACTGGTGGCGGCAATCGCACCCGGTCTCTGGCCAGAACGCGAAGCAGCTCGCATTGCGAATTACGAGATCCAAGCAATGAGATTGTTGCGACCCATCCAGGGCGCCGCGGAATTCTACGGATCGATCCCTACCGAACGGAGATCTATCGTCACCTCTTCGGCGAGGGTTTCGGCTCTTGCCCGCCTCGTGGCGGCTGGAATCTCCTGCCCGAGGATCATGATTGCAGCTGAGGACGTCAGTCAGGGAAAACCACATCCACAACCCTATCAAACGCTGTTGCGCATGCTGGGCATCCCCTCCCAACGATGCCTAGTTTTTGAGGATTCCCGGACAGGAATTGCAGCGGCAACCGCTGCAGGCTGCCACTGCGTCGGAGTCGGCCCCAACGCCAAGGATCACCCTGATACCAAAGGCTGGATAGAGAATTTTCGCGAGGTTTCCTTGTCTTACCGGCCAAGCTGAACCTGCTTCCCAAACCGAAAAGAGGAACACGAAATGAAGGTATCAACGCAAAACCGCACGCCGCTATTCGATGAGGTGCTGGTAGAAGGCTCGGTACTTAATCATTACGCAGTTGAGCGGAACGACTACGACGAGCTTCTCGACGAACTATTTATTTCGTCCGGAGCAATTGATCAAAAGATTGGCCGCCGTTGTATTTGGCACATAAATTCTACCGCGTTCGGCGGTGGCGTGGCCGAAATGCTTCCCCACCACATATGCCTCCTGCGCGAACTTGGCTTTGATGTGCGCTGGCTCATCTTCAATCCGAAGGAAGAGCAGTTTTTTCAGTTCACCAAGGGACTTCATAACTCTCTTCACGACGCCACCGTGGCGGGCTTGAATGAGCTGCTGCCGCATTATCTTGAGGCATCCAAGCAAGGCGCCGCGGAGTTGGAAAGGATCATCGGACCTGATGACTTCCTGATTGTTCATGATCCGCAGCCACTTGGCGCAGCCGCGCAGTTCCTGGATTCCCATCCGCACCCAGCTATTTGGCGATGCCACATCGGCTATCCAAAGCGCACTCCGACAGTCGACGAAACCTGGGGGTTTCTGGGGCAATATCTCCGTCCATTCCAGCGCATTGTCCTGAGCGCCAAGGAGTATGCCTTTGATACCGATCACCCCATAGATATCATCCAGCCATCGATCAGCCCCTTCTCAGCCAAGAACCGCAACTATGAGGGGCCGGCGGGCCAGGCGCTTGAGAGTTCGGTTTCGTTCAATAGCCATGAATCCGAGCCCAACCTATCCCTTCAGGACATTCTCGGCTCGCGGTATTTCCTGCATGTGTCCAGGTGGGATGGACTGAAAGGGATCGACCGGACCATCGATGCTTTCGATCGCTTTGTGAAAACGGCGTTGGACGAGGCTGACGATATACGCCTGGTGATCGCGGGACCGGATTCTTTGGATATTGCTGACGATCCTGAGGGCCGGGCGTATTTCGAGAAATGCATCGTATTCCGCTCTCAATTGCCCGAGGAAGTGCGGCGGCGCGTGTATCTGGCCTGCATCTCGATGAAGGACCACAACGCAAATGCCGAAATTGTCGGACGGCTGCAACAGAGCGCCCACGGAATATTCGCGCTCTCTCGCGAAGAGGGCTTTGGCCTGACAGCAACGGAGGCTCTGTTCCGAGGCAAACCCGTCATAGTGTCATCGGCCTTTGGTCTGAAAAGGCAGGTTATAAATGGGCTGAATGGTGTTGTTCTCGACGAGCCGGACATTGAGACCAAAGCTGCGGACGTGATGCATCGCCTTGCGACCGGCTATAGCGATTTCGACGAAATGGCCAGAACCGCGCGCAAGAAATGCCTGCGCTCCAGCACACAAATCTCGCAAATTCCAAAGTGGTACGCCTCGATTCAATCGGCTCTCACCAGTTTTGAGGAGGCGCAATACCGGGAGCCGTTGAAGGCAAAGGTTGTCTGAGGGCGTCGCTTAAATCGCCGCGCCGGTTGAGCACAGCGAGTTCAAGGCTTTCGACCCATAGTCTCCAAGGGCGCCATGGCGGCCTGCATATTTTCCGGGCCTCCGGGGCCTGGAGATTCTCTCCATGATGCCGCCCAAACACAAGGGCTGCATCGAAATTCGCCAAGGCCTCTGTTGACGGCCTACCGATTTTTCTCTGCGCGAGGTGCCGATGTCTATGAACTATCTGCAATCCCTTGAAGCTGAATCAATTCACATTCTTCGAGAAGCGGTGGCAACATTTAATCATCCGGTAATGCTTTATTCGGCCGGCAAAGACTCCTGCGTCATGATGCACCTGGCGATGAAGGCCTTCTATCCCGGCAAACCGCCCTTTCCGTTTCTTCACATCGATACCATGTGGAAATTCAAGGAAATGATCGCGTTCCGGGACAAAATGATGCGTCAACATGGAACTGAGCTCCTGGTCCATGTCAATCGCGATGGTCTCGAACGAAAGGTCAATCCGTTCAGCTATGCTGCTGACACCTACACGCATGTCATGAAGACGGAAGCATTGCGCCAGGCGCTCGACAAGCATGGCTTTGACGCCATGTTTGGCGGCGCCAGGCGTGACGAAGAGAAATCCCGCGCCAAGGAGCGCATATTTTCCTTTCGCACCGAACAACACGCCTGGGACCCCAAAAGCCAGCGCCCGGAACTTTGGAAAATCTACAATACGCGGGTCAACAAGGGAGAAACGATGCGTGTCTTTCCGCTGTCGAACTGGACCGAGCTCGACATCTGGCAGTACATCCTGCAGGAAAACATTGAGATCGTACCGCTCTATTTTGCGGCCGACCGTCCCATCGTCAAGCGCGACGGCGCATGGATCGTGGTCGATGACGACCGTATGCCCCTTACGCGCGCAGATGCCGTCGAAATGCGACGGGTTCGATTCCGAACCCTTGGCTGTTATCCGCTGACGGGCGCCATACAGTCCAACGCGACTACGGTTGAGGACATCATCGAGGAAGTCCTGACCACACATATGTCGGAACGGCAATCACGACTTATAGACAGTGATAGCGCGAGCTCGATGGAGAGGAAGAAGCGTGAGGGTTATTTCTGATGAGCAAGCTGGAAACCATCGCATCTTCGGATGAGCCCACGCGTGCAGGCGCCGACGGGCAGACAAAGTCTCTTTTGCGGTTTTTGACCTGCGGTTCGGTGGATGACGGCAAGTCAACTCTTATCGGACGGCTGCTCTACGACACGAACTTCGTATTTGACGACCAGCTTTCCGCCCTCGAACGAGATCGTCTAAAGCGCGGAACAACAGACGGTAGCATCGACTTTTCGCTTCTGCTCGATGGTCTTGAAGCGGAGCGCGAGCAAGGCATCACCATTGATGTTGCCTATCGGTTCCTATCCACCGCCAAACGCAGATTCATCATAGCAGATGCTCCCGGCCATACGGAATACACGCGAAACATGGTCACGGCTGCCTCGACGGCAGACCTTGCGATCCTGCTGATCGATGTCCAAAAGGGGATATCGCAGCAAACCCGGCGTCACGCTTTCATTGCATCCCTGATGGGGATCCGCCACATCGTACTGGCCGTCAACAAGATGGACCTGCTGAACTACGATCCGGGAGCCTATCAGGCGATCGTCGACGAGTTTCAGTCGTTTGTCGCAGGACTTGATTTCATTACGATCAGACCCATTCCGATGTCGGCGCTTTGTGGAAGCAACTTAACGACGCGGTCGGCGGAGACACCCTGGTATGACGGTCCCTCACTGCTTGGCCACTTGGAAACGGTGCAAATCGGTGCGAACGTTTCGGCGCGCCCATTTCGCTTCCCCGTGCAATGGGTCAACAGGCCGGATCAGAGCTTCCGAGGCTTTTCGGGAAACATAGCGGCGGGCAGAGTGTCAGTGGGCGACGCCGTCGTCGTTGCAAAGTCAGGACAGACATCGACCGTAAAGCGTATCGTCACTCATGATGGCGATCTTGATATGGCAAACGAAGGCCATGCTGTCACACTGGTGCTTGCCGACGACATAGAGGTCTCGCGTGGCAACTTGCTTACCTCGCCACTGGCGCCGCCGAACATGTCGGATCAGTTCCAAGCCCATATCATTTGGTTTGCGCAGGAGCCAATGCTTCCCGGTCGTTCCTACATTCTAAGAACGGAAACCGAGAGCATGGCCGCGACCGTAACCGCGCTCAAATATCGAATTGAAATCAACACGCATGCTCATCTGTCGGCCAGATCATTGGCGATGAACCAGATCGGAGTTTGCAACTTGTCGACCCAGCAAGCGACCTGCTTTGACAGCTACAGCGAAAATCGCGTGACCGGGAGCTTCATACTGATCGATCGCCTCACGAATGCGACCGTGGGTGCGGGAACGATCATGCACGCTCTTCGTCGAGCGCAGAACATCCACTGGCAGACCGTGTCGATAGACAAGGCCGCGCGCGCGGACCAGAAGAACCAGCGCCCGATTGTCCTATGGTTCACCGGCCTTTCCGGCTCGGGAAAGTCGACCATAGCCAATCTGGTCGAAGGGCTGCTGCATGCGCAAGGCAGGCATACCTATCTGCTTGACGGAGACAATGTGCGTCATGGGTTAAATCGAGATCTAGGCTTTGCCGCCGGCGACCGCGTGGAGAATATCCGGCGGATCATGGAGGTTGCCAAGCTGATGGCCGATGCAGGTCTTATTGTCCTGGTGTCTGCGATTTCACCATTTCGATCCGAGCGGCAGATGGCGCGCGAAGGCATGCCGAAGGGCGAATTCGTCGAAATTTTCGTCGACACGCCCATCGACGAGTGCATGCGCCGCGATCCCAAGGGGCTCTATAAAAAAGCGCAGGCCGGTCAGATTCCGAATTTCACCGGAATTTCGTCTCCATACGAAGCGCCGGAACATCCGGATATCCACCTGAAGACGATGGATCGCGATCCACAGGAGCTCGCTTTACAGATCGAAGACTATTTGGCCCGGGTTTGCGACCTTGCAGAAAGGCAAAGCTAGCCGCCCCATTGTGGAAGGCCTTGTCGGTAGAAAGCTCGCCGATAAGACCGCTATATTTTCTTGAGCCTGGCGCATAATTTTTACGCAACGATGGAGAGAGAAATCCAACATGACGGCACTTGCTGATAATCCCATCTACTGTCTGGCGCTGGTAAAGCCCGGATCTCCGCTCGCTCGCAAATGGAATGTGCTGAAGCCAAGCTACGGCATTTATGAGCACGCTCCGGCTTTCGAAAGACGGATGCTGCGTTGGGGTGATGGCACCTGGCAGGAAATCACTGATCGAAATCATACCGATCTTATCCTTCTCCCTCAGTTCACCGAGAAGGACATACAAGAGATTTTCGATGGAACGCTTTGATATCGCCCTCCCTCTGCCAACCCAATGACCCGCCACGTTGAACTAGGCTATGCCCGTCTCCGTCGACGCCAATGGCGATCCCTTTGGCAATGCTGCATTGGGCTTATTGATCTCTAATTTTCATGGCGGAAAGCGACCCAAACCTTATGGCACGCTCGCAACTGATGGCCATATACACTGGAGATAAGCTAAATGCAGATTTACCCCGGCCCGGAAGCATACTCCAACCTTCGGCATAATATAGGTAAAGCACAAGCTAGAATCCCCAGGAAATGGGAAATGCCATTTAGCCGAAACAACGGAGCAAGCATTTTCCCAACGATCAATCCAGGATTTCAGATGAGGCGTGGCGACAAGATCTTTACAATAGGATCTTGCTTTGCCCGCAATATCGAAGAGGTTCTAGTTATTCAGGGGTTTAACGTACCAGTGAAAAGTTTTACCCTTGCCGGACCGGAAATTGCGTTGCCGCCAAATCATATCCTAAATGAATATAATGCTGGCACCACGATGCAACGCATTGAAAGCGTCTGCGACCTATTTGAATATACTAACGAGATGGGCATAGAGGAGACAGACAAGGGCTTTCTTGATCTATTCCTTCACGTTATGACTTTGCCCACTTCATATGACCGACTAATTGAGCGCCGGCGGGAAATTCAGACGCTCTATAAGGAAATGCTTTCCTCTGATGTCGTCATTTTAACAATGGGTTTGATTGAGGCGTGGTATGATAACAAGTTCAATTGCTATCTGAATAAAACTCCATCGAACATGCTTATACGTGCCGATGAATCACGCTTTTCGTTTCATCGCTTTGAGCTGGATGATGTCGTCAAAAGGATGTCACGAGGCATTGAAGTGGCCTTGGAATTTGGAGTCAAGAATATCCTCCTGACGGTTAGCCCAGTCCCATTGGAAGTGACATTTACGAGAGACGGATCGGTGCTTGCAAATAGTTATTCGAAGGCCCTTCTTCGTGTCGCGGCAGACATTCTTTCAAAAAAATACCCTCAAGTTGATTACTTTCCCAGCTATGAAATCGTTACATCATTTGGGACCGGTGGATACGTGGAAGATAACGTGCATGTGAAAGAAGATGTCGTCGAACAAGTCATCAACTATATGGCTGAATGCTACATCAATCCCGCTAGTTAGGATCTTACATCCCGTCCCGCCGCTGTCGGCCCCATAAGCAGCCGCAATTCCATGCTATTGTTTGAAGCAACTTCCTCGATGCCATTGCAAGGGAGCACGTCAAAACGTGCGCGAATATAGCATCTATCGGATCTAGCAAGCGTGCATGCGCTTGAGCAGGTATGAGCTTGCGCCCTTCTAAGCGTCGATCATCGACGCTCGCAATGAAATCAATCGGCTGGGATACCCCCTCGACCAACGTGATCACCTCCGCAGGGCGTCTGTCATCGAAACGACGTGGAGGAGCCTCCCCTTCAAAAGGCGAACCGAACAGACGGTATGCGCAATGCAATTTGGACGCACCCGGCGTATTTACATTTCATAAATCATTCGACCCCAAATCTTGTGACATCCGAAGGGGTGCGGTCTGTACCTCCAGCCGTCATAATGACGGGCTTCGGTGCGCTGTTTCCCGCGCTCATTATCACAAACATCTTGGCTACCTGACGCTCTGATCTCGGCACTCCCCCGACATCGGAACGTGCTAGTCGACAAATTTGATCATCACGATGCTCTGTGCCCACAAACACCGGTCATTCGAACGCTGACCGAGAGCGCCGCTATTTCACAGGCATGAATGCCTATCACCACCTTTCGCCATCCGCGGAAGATGACCCTTTGCGCTTGTTTTCAAGCAAAAATCATAGCAATTTAAGGAGTTAATATGCCTTTCCTCAAGAACGCGAGAGTCCGAACAAAGCTTGCCGTGTCCTCGGCCGTCGGAATCTTGCTCATCATTTGCATGATCGTCAATCAACAGCTGGCAGGGCACGACATAGTGTTAGCGAACCAAGCGGTTGATCGGGAACAGATCATTCTGAACGGTATCCAGACCGCCTCTCTATCTCTCGCCGAAATGCGCGCTGCCGCTCGCGATGTTGACCTCGCAATAGCTGGCGATGAATTGGAAGTGGCACTCAACCGGGCTAAGGCGGCCAGCCAGCAGGCTTGGAATGGCCTCGATCAATCGATCAGCATTGCCTTAAAGCCCGACGTTCTCAACGATATCCGCAACAGCCTTCGCGCCTATGAAGCGCTGATTGCCAAACGTGCCGCCGCACTATCTGCCGCCATGATGAAAAAGCCAGGGGTAGCGCTTAGCCAGACGGAGATTTCCGCCGCCTTGGCGATCGTTTCGAACGATGAGATCGGACAGACGATGAACCAAGCCCGCGCAGCAACAGAGGCCTCCATCAAGAATGCGCAGCATTTCACCGAAGACGCAAAAACGGCGTTAACCGCTACAGTCACAAGAGCGGACTCGATCGCGTTGATCGTTGGTGCCGGCGTCGTTCTTGTTCTTCTTGCTTCTGCGATCGGCCTGATGCTTAGCATCGCCAAACCGATCCAAACCATGACAACTACCATGCGGCGGCTCTCACAAGGCGAACTCGATATCAATGTGGTCGAAATCTCGCGTCGCGACGAAATCGGCGAAATGGCAGCGGCGGTCGAGATTTTCCGCATAAACGCACTTACAAATCAGAAGCTGGAACAAGAAGCAGAAGCCAACCGCAACTTGTCTGAAGAGGAGCGCCGCCACCAGGCCGATACGGACCGCCGCCGCGCCGAAGACATGACGCAGGCGACAGAGGGTCTTGGGGCGGGTCTCATGCATTTGGCGAACGGTGACTTGTCATTCCAGCTTTCCCAGCCTTTCGCCTCTGACTTTGAAAGCCTGCGCGCGGACTTCAATGCGGCGGTAATCCAACTCGCCGGCACGCTACACGCTGTTGCGCATGCGACAGGCGCAATCGATACCGGCATACAGGAAATCAGCCAGAGCGCGGGTGATTTATCGAGACGCACCGAACAGCAAGCTGCCTCACTGGAGGAGACCGCAGCTGCCCTTGATCAGATCACCGCCAATGTCAGCTCCTCGACGAAACGCACCGAAGAGGCCCGCACGGTTGCGACACAGGCCAATCACAGCGCTACGCAATCAGCCGCAGTCGTCTCGCAAGCGGAGGAGGCCATGCGCCGGATCGAGGAGAGCTCGCAACAGATCTCCAACATCATCGGCGTCATCGACGAGATCGCCTTCCAGACCAATCTCCTGGCGCTGAATGCGGGCGTCGAAGCGGCACGCGCTGGTGATGCCGGCAAGGGTTTTGCGGTCGTTGCCCAGGAAGTGCGGGAACTTGCCCAGCGTTCGGCACAGGCTGCCAAGGAAATCAAAGGACTGATCCATAACTCGTCCGCGGAAGTGGAAAACGGTGTCAAACTTGTCCGCGATACCGGCGAGGCGCTGAATGTGATCGGTGGCTTCATCAATCAGGTCAACAACCACATGAATGCGATCGCCACCTCCGCGAAGGAACAGTCGACAGGCCTGGCCGAAATCAACACGGCGGTCAATTCGATGGACCAGAGCACCCAGCAGAACGCGGCCATGGTCGAAGAATCGACGGCCGCCGCCTCGAGCCTGGCACTGGAAGCAGGCAAGCTGCGCGACCTCGTCGCACGTTTCAAGCTCGAAGGCGCCGCCTCCCAGCCACGCGTGGCGGACCGGACAAGCCGACCGGTGGCCTCACCCGCCCACAGCCTCGGCAACAAGCTAGCCAGCGCCTTCGGCGGCAGAATGGCCACCGCGGCGGCTGCGAAGGAATGGGAGGACTTTTGAGTATGGCTTCCCTCGCCCAATTATCGGCAGAATCCTTGAACAGCACCTTCGAGATCATCGCCTTTCGAATCTCGGATCAGGAATTTTGTGTCAGAACAACAACCATCCGCGAGATTCGCGGATGGGCTCCCTCAACGCCGGTGCCGCATTCTCCACCTGGTATCGTTGGCGTGATGAACCTGCGTGGATCGGTAATCCCGATCATCGATCTGGCCTGCAAGCTTGGTATGAAGAGCAAACAGGCGACCGAGCGCAGTGCCATTGTCGTTGCCGAGGTGGATGAGATGGTGCTGGGGCTGGTCGTTGATGGTGTCTCCGATATCCTCACGATCCGTGCCGGTCAGGTGCAGCCTATCCCCGAAATCACCACCTCCTTCGATCGGAGCGTCGCCGAAGGTATCATCACGCACGAAAACGACATGATCTGTTTTCTCGATCTCTCTTGCATGTTCCAGCCAAGCGACATCGAGACCACCACTGCCTGACGGCCCGGTCGGACATTTCAAATCGAAGGAATTTCAATGAGCAATATTATTGCGTTCCCTGTCGACTGCCCCTGCGAGGTAGCGAAGCCGGGCAAGATCGGCGTCACAAATGCACAGGAGAAAATGGAAGGTGTCCGCGATCAAATCGAGGGCGTTTTAGCTAAGTTGGTCACCATTCTGGAGCAACTGGTGCCAGTCGAAATGTCCTCGTCCCCTCTATCGGAGGCAGCAAACTTCAACCTGCCCACTGAGCAAGGCCGCAAGTAGTAGCACCTATTTGAACATGGCTACGAGGTAACAAGACCATTCCCCGAAGTTGGTTCACGCAGACAATTGATCGCAATGTTGCATAGTCCCGATGGCATCGTTGCCGCCATCGGGATCAAAACTGGAAATTCCGAAACATGGCGATCCAGAGATAGCAAGAAGCAACGGATGATGAAAAGGAACTGTATCCACTATCCGATAAATGAGCTGTATAGTCGCACGAATATCGACTTATTCCTGAACCGGATTGCCAGGCAATCGTGGTCGTAGAACTACGTCAGATCCGAATATTTATTCAACTTCTACGAGCTATTTTCAACCTCGGCGTGACATCAAATCCGATGACGGCGCTGTGCCGAAAGCAGCAAAATAGGCTTGCGAAAAGCGACCCACATTCACAAAACCCCAGCGCCGGGCAATATCGGTTACCGATAGCGTCGAATCGGCGGTTAGAATGTCATGACGGGCGTTCTCCAACCGCAATTGCCGAAGATACGCCCTTGGCGTGGTGTTTAAAAACCGCTGGAAATTGACTTGCAAGGCACGAACGCTTACCCCCGCCGCGGCCGCCATGTCTGAAATCGTGATCGGCATTGCAGTATGCTCCCTGGCAAATTCCAGTGCTCTTTTGACCTGTCGCGGAGCAATCGAGTTTGAAAAGGACCTACAGCCCGTAAGGGTGTGACGCAGATTATCCACCATCAAAAGGCAGAACATCTCCTGGAAGTTTGCCAAGGCGATCGGCGACACTGTGAGGGATTCGTTGGCGCAAATATCGTCTCTGAAGAATCGTATCAACTTAAGAAGCTGAGCAGCAGCCCCAGTCGAAAAATCCAGCAAAGGCGTGAATTCAAAACTGGAAGGAACCGATCTTTCGAAAGTAGTGGTAAGAGCTTTTACCACCGCTTCCCGCGGCACGTAGAACCCTTCGCCAACTGACCCCGCCCCAATATCGATAACAGAATAGCGATCGACGGTTGCCAGCACCCCCCTTCCCGGAACTGCTGCGTGTCGCGTCCCTCCGATCGTCAGTTCGTGGTAGGATCCGTGCTCTGCGAAGAAGACGAAAGCATTGCCTTCAATATTCACTTCAAAATTGCGTCTGGCCGCGCTCGAACCGTTCCAGCCCACGAATTCGCTGATCCCGTGCACGCCGAACGAAAACGGGCTGTAACAATCGTTATTTAGCGGCCGGTAGTGGTGAGTTCCTCTTCCAGCGGATAGCCACTGCGCAAGTTCCCCTGACGTAAGAGGGGCATTTTCCAACTTTACCTTCATTATCCGGTTCACGAGCACAGGTCCCCTCGCGGCAGGCTGAAGGCTGCAGTGTGTTGGCCGTCATGAAGAGAGTTGGGCGCTGAGCCCGGCCCACGATATGTCATATACAACGCCCCCATGATGAGAATATTCTCTGTTCGCTGCCATCCTGAGCGACAAGCAATCGATGTCCTCTTTCGATCCGGCCATGAAGATCATGAACAGCGTTAGATGCAGTCAGCCATTTGATCAACGCCGCCGGTAGTCGGCTCGTATCCAAAAAACGTGTTGCTATCCGTCGAGCGCAGGGATCGAATCCCCTGTCGTGAACTCCTGGGGATGTGTCGCCACGCTGCTTGATTGGAACGCCTGAGCCTGCCTCTCTATATCTCGCCCGGCATGATGACGGGCACGCCATGGCCCCGCGCACACCCCCATTTATGTCACGGTCGGCCATGGCGTTTTGATCACGCTGACCGGCATCGTAACGTTAACCGGGTCCCAGCCGTTGCCTCCCCTATACCCGCCGGGTGGCGAGGGTCGCGCTCAAACGCATCGAAACACAGAGGATCCGGGACCGAATCTAGAAACATGCGCCGCCTGACATCAGCTCCATAGGCGCGACTCCGTTTCCTGTGCGCCATCATTCCTCGCAACAGAGCCAATCTTATGCGTCGATTTCTTGGATTTTTGACCTGTTAATCAATGGTTAACCATAATCGCGCTTATTTCAATCTGGACGAAGGTCCTGTTCAAAGCCGTCACGTAATTTTCCCACCAATATGACGATAGACGACGACCGCGATTACAAAGATGCACCTGCTTAAAACAATAGCGCTACTGTCGTTAGCTGGTCTGGGAACCAGTTGCACAACGACGGGCGGCGTGCGGCAATCGACAGGCGCCGAAATAGTTGCCAACGAAAAGGCGCTGGCATTTCCGCCACCAGGCGGTCCCGCTATCGTCACTGTAGTCGAGCGCAGGCATAAGGACGATGTGGAGCAGACGATTTCGCTTGCTACGTCATCGTCGGTGGTCGGCCAGAATTTTCTGAAAATACAATTCCTAGGCATATCCGGAGGCAACCCCGGACAGGGCAGCACACCTTACAAAGCAGTTAGCGAAAATGCGATAGCGCGCGAACTGTCGGCGGCAATACCGGGTGTCAGGCTCGCTCGCTCCGCGACCTTCGTACAGAATACCTACGGTCCGTTCGGTTATGCTTCCGGTCAAAGCCGCTCTGGAGATACCTGCCTTTACGCCTGGCAGCAAATTCGTGCTGGACGCTCCACGCAAGCGCAAGTGCAGAATTTCAGCATGGTTCAGATCCGGCTCCGGCTGTGTGATGCCCGTGCAAGCGAGCGCCAACTTCTCAGTACAGTCTACGGCTATACGATTGCCGGTGGCTTCGGGAATGAAGCGCTGAATCCATATGGAGCGGTGCGAGGGGCCGACGCGGTGCTCGCTCGCCCTGGCGATCCCGTCTATCCGGATATGGGCGACTATCGCAGCAACGCGACGCCGATCGGCTATGAAGCCGCCCCTCCTGCTGTTCGTACCGTGGTCGTGCGCCGCCAGGTCACCGCCTCGCCGCAAACCCTACCAGCCGCGTCCCTTCCGCAGGCAATTGGGCCACGGGTGCCATTACCGGGAGAACAATACGGCCAGGCTCAGACGAACGCGGTTCCAATGCCGGCAACGACAACAGGACAAGCTCAGCCAGCAGCGACACAAACCTATAGCACTATCGTACCCTCCCCGGATTGTATCGGTGCAGTGGCCAACACTGCCTGCATGAAATAGATTTTAGTCATTTGGAGCGCCAGGATGGCGTTTGGCGAATACCTTTTGAAGGAACACCGATGCAGACAGCACGAAGCATCTTGATATGGGCTGCCGTTTCCCTATGCGGCATCGTGCTGATCACATTACCGGTCAACCTGCAAACACAACTTATCGCCAGCGTGGTTGCCGTCACCTTCATGGCCGTCATCAAGGTCCTGAAACGCCAGGGCACCTGGCGGCTGGTTGCACTCGCCTTAGGCACTTCGATCGTGTTGCGCTATGTCTACTGGCGCACGACCAGCACCCTGCCGCCTGTCAACCAGCCCGAAAACTTCATCCCCGGCTTGCTGCTTTATCTTGCGGAAATGTACAACGTGGCAATGCTGATGCTCAGCTTGTTCATCGTCGCAACGCCCCTGCCTTCACGCCCTCCCCGCGCAGCAAGGGTGCAACAGTTTCCTTCCGTCGACGTTTTCGTCCCGTCCTACAATGAAGATATCAACCTTCTGGCCAATACATTGGCGTCAGCCAAGGCGATGGATTATCCGGCCGACAAGCTCAAAGTCTGGCTGCTCGACGACGGCGGCACATTGCAAAAACGCAACTCCACCAAGGTTCTGGAATCGCAGACGGCAATTGCGCGTCATAACGAGCTCCAGCAGCTTTGCCAGGAGCTCGATGTCAAATATCTGACGCGCGAGCGCAACGAACATGCCAAGGCCGGAAACCTCAACAATGGCCTTCAGCATTCGAACGGCGACCTGATCGCCGTCTTCGATGCCGACCACGCGCCGGCGCGCGATTTTCTGCTCGAAACCGTCGGCTATTTTGAAGACGATCCGAAGCTCTTTCTCGTCCAGACGCCGCATTTCTTCATCAATCCGGATCCGCTTGAACGCAATCTGCGAACCTTCGACAACATGCCGAGCGAGAATGAGATGTTTTACGGCATCATTCAGCGCGGCCTGGACAAATGGAATGCAGCCTTCTTTTGCGGTTCAGCGGCGGTATTAAGCCGCAAGGCCCTTGAGTCCCAAAGCGGCTTCAGCGGCATCAGCATCACGGAGGATTGCGAGACCGCACTTGCGCTGCATGGCGCCGGCTGGAACAGCATCTATGTCGACAAGCCGCTCATTGCCGGTTTGCAGCCTGCAACATTCGCGAGCTTCATCGGCCAGCGCAGTCGCTGGGCGCAAGGCATGATGCAAATCCTGCGTTTCCGCTTCCCGCTGCTGAAGCGCGGGCTCACCCTGCCGCAACGCCTCTGCTACATGTCCTCGACGCTGTTCTGGCTTTTTCCCTTTCCACGCGCCATCTTTCTGTTTGCGCCTCTCTGCTACCTGTTCTTCGATCTGGAGATCTTCACCGCGTCCGGCAGCGAATTCCTCGCCTACACGCTTGCCTACATGCTCGTGAATCTGATGATGCAGAACTATCTCTACGGCTCGTTCCGGTGGCCCTGGATTTCGGAACTCTATGAATATGTGCAGATGGTGCATTTGCTGCCTGCCGTCATCTCCGTCATTTTCAATCCGCGAAAACCGACCTTCAAGGTCACGGCCAAGGATGAATCGATTGCGGTCAGCCGCCTTTCCGAGATCAGCCGTCCTTTCTTCGTTATTTTTGCCGTGCAGGTCATCGCGCTTGTGATCACGGTATATCGCATCTATGCCGAGCCCTATAAGGCTGACGTGACGCTTGTCGTCGGCGCCTGGAACCTCATCAACCTGATCCTAGCTGGTTGCGCATTGGGCGTCGTGTCGGAGCGTGGCGAACGATCTTCCTCCCGTCGCATCAGGGTCGACCGTCGCAGCGAACTTGGCGTCAACGGCAAATGGCATACCGCCTCGATTGAGGATGTTTCAGTCCATGGTGCACGGCTTAACGTGTTCAACAAGGAGCTCGATCCGTTGGTTGTCGGTACGGAGGCGACACTCCGTTTCCAACCTTATGGCGGTGGCGAGATACAAACGTTGCCGGTGCTCGTGCGCAATATCCATCCGTCCGGCGAGATCACGACGATCGGGTGTCAGTATGTACCCAAGGGCGCGTCAGATCATCGCTTGATCGCGGATCTGGTATTTGCAAATTCCGATCAATGGACGCAGTTCCAGAAGAGCCGTCGCCGCAATCCCGGCATTATCCGCGGGACGATCTGGTTCCTGGGATTGTCGCTATACCAGACGAGCCGCGGTCTGCTCTATTTCTTCCGTGGCATGCGTCCGGAGCGCGAGGCAGAGCAACAAAGAGCAAAGGCAGGTAACAGATGAAAGCGATCCTTTCAGCTGTCATTTTGACGATCGGTACCGCCACGCTCGCCTCCGCACAGACCCTGCCGTTCGATATGTCGCGAGAACGACCGCAGACATCGGCGCCGACCGTGCCGCCGGTAGTCTTGCCGGCGCCGGCGCAAAACACACCAGCGCCTAGTACAGCAACAGCGACAATCGCCAACAGCGGTTTCCAGCGCTATGTCGTACCCTTCGCGAACTTTAAGCTGGAAGGCGAATATGATCGAAAGTCATGGTCGATCTACCTGACCCCCGAACAGGCCGCCGCGCCGGCGAGATTCAACTTTTCCTATCAAAATTCCGTGGTTGTCGCGCCCGAGGCGTCACAGCTGACGATCTTTCTCAACAACCGCCCGATCGGCCAGCAGCAAATCGGGTCGCCAGACAATCCGTCGGCGATCAGCTTCGACGTTCCACGCGGCCTGTTGCAACCGGGAGCCAATCTGGTGTCGTTCGAGGCGACGCAGCGCCATCGCACCGACTGCAATATTCAATCGACCTATGAACTCTGGTCCGATATCGATCCCGCCCGGACCTATCTAAGCTTTGCCGAAGAGGGCGCGCAAAAGCTGTCGGGCACGGACGCCATTCGTGCCATCGGTGTCGACGGCGCTGGCAAGACGGAATTCAACCTTGTCGTACCGGCACTGGCCCAACCCGGCACCACAAAGCCCTTGCTCAGGCTGACACAGGGCCTTTCGGTGCTCAGCGGAATGCCGAATGAGACCTTTTCCTTCAGCACGGATTCATTACCGCCGCCCGGCCCCGGAAAGATGACTGTCGTCGTCGGCACGCCTGCCGAACTGCAACCGTTATTTCCAACGCCGGCCGCCGCGCAAAATGCGGCCCTTGCAGCTTTCGTGCGGGATCCACGCACCGGTTCGACAGTCCTTCTCATCAGCGGGCCATCGTGGCAGTCGGTTTCGGCCGCGATCGATATCGTCGTGTCACCGACCGACCGGGATCCAGGTATCCGCCGCGACTTGCTGGTGACCCAGCGATGGTCTTCCCCGGATGCGCCGTTGATCTTTTCGGACACAAACCTTTCATTCTCGCAATTGGGTATCGAGACGACCGAGTTTTCAGGTCGTCGCTTCCATACGAGCTTCAATGTGGCAATCCCGGCGGACTTCTATGCCAACGCCTATGGAGAGGCGACCATCTATCTCGATGCAGCCTATGCCAAGAATGTGCGACCCGGCAGTCATATCGATGTCTATGTCAACGGCAGCATTGCCACGACTAAGCCGATTACCGCGCCCGGTGGCGGTATTTTCCGGAAGCTGCCCATTCGCGTGACGATGCGTCACTTCAAGCCTGGCCTCAACACGGTAACATTGGAAGCCATGCTGCTGACCGATGACGACGACGTCTGCGCGCCAGGCACAACGGCCGACAAAGCGGCGCGTTTCGCGCTGTTCGATACAAGTACGTTTCAAATGCCGGATTTCGCCAGGGTCGCCCAGCGCCCCAATCTCGCGGCTCTGGCCGGCACCGGCTATCCCTATGGTCGCAGCACCACACCCACCGCACTGTTCATCGACCGAACCGATACCGATACCCTGTCCGCGACGGCAACGCTTTTGGGCCAAATGGCAATCGTCGCGGGACATCCAATCGCGGTTGACCTTATCGCGTCGCCGGGCAGCGCCGGAGACCGCAACGCGATCTTTATCGGTCCCATCTCGCAGATACCAACAACGACTTTGTCCCAAATGAACATCGCGGCGGCGAGCCAGGCATCCTGGCGCCCTCCTCTACCGGGACAAGTGGCCCAGCAGGAGAGTGCTGCAACGGTCGACGAATGGCGCTCGCGAATTGGAGGCGGCTTGTTGCAGCTGCAGCTCCAGTCGTTCCAGGACTGGATGCATCGCAATTTCGACATCTCCTGGAGCTCGCTGCAGTTCATTCCAGGGGCCGAGCAGATCTTCACACCTTCGAATCTCAACAGCTTCATGATTGCCCAGGGAGAAGGCGCGACGGCAAACTCCACATGGACGATCGTGGCAGCGCCCTCGGCAAAGGATCTGCGAGCAGGCGCCAACGCCATCACATCGCTGGGCGAATGGTCGCAAATTGCCGGCCATGTTACCGTTTATTCCGCCAAGACCGGAAAGATCGACACCGTGCCCGTAAGCCGTTTCGACTTTGTGACGACGCAACCCTGGTCGTTTACCAACTATCGTCTGATCGCCGCGAACTGGCTTTCTAGCAATATCCTGTCCTATGCGCTGCTGCTGATTGCCTCCTCATTGCTGATCGGCATAACGACGGCGGGCATTCTCGCAAAGATCGGCAGGCGCGGATGAAACGCTGGCGCATCATTGCCGCTTTAAGCAGCATCGTTTTCTTGGCGATGAGCCAGCCGCTCGCGGCGCAACATGCCGCGATCGATCCGCAGGCCTGGGAGGCCTACAAAGCAAAGTTCCTCGACGCAAGCGGCCGGATTGTCGACAACGGGAATGGCAACATCAGCCATAGCGAAGGGCAAGGCTACGGCCTGTTGCTTGCCTATCTTTCAAACAGCCCGGCCGATTTCGAACAGATCTGGTATTTCACGCGAACGGAGCTGCTCCTGCGCGACGATGGTCTTGCGGCTTGGAAATGGGACCCTGCGACGACACCTCACGTCGCGGACACCAACAATGCCTCCGATGGCGATATACTGATCGCCTATGCATTGGCGCTGGCGGGATCGGCCTGGAGCAAAAAGGATTATCTGAGCGAGGCGTCGCATATGGCGCAGGCGCTGCTTTCCCATGTCGTCGTCCATGTCGGCGGTCGGACTCTTCTCCTTCCCGGCGCCGAAGGCTTTGGAACCAACGATCGTGACGACGGCCCGGTGATCAACCCATCATACTGGGTTTACGAGGCGCTCCCTGTCATGGCGGTCCTGGCACCTTCCGACAACTGGCAAAAACTGAAGGACGACGGCCTCTCGCTACTGCGATCAATGCAGTTCGGACCGCGAAAGCTGCCGGCGGACTGGGTGAGCCTGCATGCCAAACCAAGTCCGGCGGAAGGTTTTGACGCCGAATTCGGCTACAATGCCATTCGCATCCCGCTTTATCTGGCCAGAGCGGGCATAACCGACAAGGCGCTCCTGATGCGATTGCAAGCGGGCATGACCGGCGACGGCGATGCCCCGGCCACGATCGACCTTACGACGGGCAGATCGAAGCAGCCGCTGACGGAGCCCGGTTATCGAATTGTTAACGATGTTGTGGCGTGTGTGACGAGTGGGACGAAATTACCCGCGTCGGTTCGCCAGTTTGCACCGTCCCTTTATTACCCGTCGACCCTACAATTGCTGGGCCTGGCTTTCATCGAGGAGAAGCATCCGGAGTGTTTATAAAGTCCTCTCTGATTACGGTTTCCTTGGCAGTCGCGGCAACAGCAGTTGTCATGACAGTGAGAGACCGTGGGACGATCGAGGACAAGCTCCGAGTATCAGCGGTGCATCATTCCGACATGCCGTCGGGACCAACCTCACGCATCAAGCAAACCGATATGGCGTTCGATGCGTCAGCCGCCGACATGGGAACTATTGCCGATCGCATCCAGGCGAGCGCTCCTTCCGCGGTCCTGCCCAACGCACCGTCGGCGATCCAAACCACCACCGATACGCCAGCCGCTGTCGCCCAGGCAGCTCCCCAGTCCGGCGCGCCGCACCCCGCCGCGGAACCGAAGGTCGATGAAAGTGCGCTGCGCTATTTCGCCAGCCGCGGCGACAAGGCGCGGCTTCAAGCCGAGATATCCCGACTTCAGGCGCTTTATCCGAACTGGGTGCCGCCCACCGATCCATTGGCTATACCACGAAATAGCGACAAGCAGCTTGAAGCCATGTGGCAGCTTTATTCCGAAGGCCGTTATGCCGAGCTGCACAAGGCGATCACGGATCGGCAAGCGGCGGAATCCGCGTGGCAGCCGCCCTCGGATCTGCTGGAACGCCTTGAGGTCGCCGAAGCCCGCACACGCCTGATCAATGCCTCCGATCTCAAGCAATATGCGACCGTCGTCGAGCTTGGCGCCAGCACGCCAAGCCTACTCACCTGCAGCGACATCGATATTTTATGGCGCGTCGCGGAAGCCTTTATCCGAACAGATCGGGCCAACCGCGGCCAGGACACCTACGCCTATATTTTGAAGAACTGTGCCAACCCTCAAGAGAGGCTTGCGACGACGCAGAAGGCCGCAGCCCTGCTGCCTTACCAGCCCATGCAGGATATCCTGGCGCTCGAAAAGCCGGACGGCAATAGCGGGCGTGAATTCGACAGCATTCGCACAGACCTTGCGCGCCGGTTTGTCGCCGAGGGCAACGATGATCCGAAATTGGACGTCGCGCCGACTTATCTGGCGGAGGTCGAGCGCGTGGCCCAAAGCCAGGGCCTTGCTTCCGACGCCGTTCTTCTCGGCTGGTACTATCTGCGCCGCCAGAACTATGGCGACGCAGAAAAATGGTTCCGGATCGCCCATGACAAGGGAGATTCGGCAACAGCATCGCAAGGCTTTGCGCTGGTCCTGATTGCCGACGGCAACCCCCAGGAGGCGGAAGACGTCATGTATAAGTGGCGCGGTGTCTCCAAGGACGCGACAGCGACCTACCTCGCGGCGACAGCCAATCTGATGGCGTTGCAGCCGCCGGCCGCTCTTGGCGAAAATGTGCTTGGCCGTATCGCCACCGAAGTCATCGCGCAGAAATACGTGCCGACAGCCCAACAATTCGGCTGGTTTGCACGCTCGCTGAACCAGCCGCAAACCGCGCTACGCTGGTTCGAGACCGCGCTCAACTGGAAGCCCGATGACGAACCATCGGCCTATGGGCTCGCCGTTACCCGCAATCAGCTGAACGACCGGCAAGGTGTGGCGGAGGTCCAAAGACTTTGGGCGGGACGGTCCGAGCGCATTGCCAGGCTCAACGAGGTCAAGCCGCAAGTTCCTGTCGGCTCCACGCCGCTGCCTTTGCCAAACCAAGCAGTGCCGCAAACAGCTGCGGCGTCGACACCGGCCCTTGCCGCACCGCCCGCTAAATCCGAGACCAATGTGGCTACGGACCGAGGCTCTTCTCCGCCGACCGGATATGGTCAATCCGAGCGGCAAGCTTCGCCGGTACGGCGCAGCGCTCGCCAACCCCGAGGCTGCTCCGCGACGATCAACGCGCAGCTTCTTGCTCCGGGGGATGCTTTGTCGCGCGGTTGGTGCCTGATGGATCTCAACCGTCCCATGGAAGCGATTTCCGCCTTCGAAACGGCGATGAACGCTCCGGCCGGCAAGATGCGGGAGGATGCCGCTTACGGGCAAAGTCTTGCCTATCTGCGTGCGGGGCTCACCAACAATGCAGCCGTCGCCGCGACCAAGGCGCCCCTCAGCCATCAGCGCGCCGCCGAGTTGCAAGTTGCGATCCTGGCCAACCGCGCGCTCTCGGCATTCAGCGCCAAGCGCTATCAGGAGACCCTGATCTATCTTGATCAACGCGCGCAACTCCAGCAGGAGCGGTTGGATCTGATGGTGCTTCGCGGTTATTGTTATCTCAACCTCAAGATGTATGACGATGCCGAGCGTATATTCACCGCAGTGGCCGCGACCGGCAGCAAGGACGGGAATCGCGGTCTTACCGATTTACGACTTGCTCTTCATCCAGATCATGGCGAATGATCGGGGCTAGCTGCGATCGACGGCGGCAGGACGTCCCGCGATGAGATTTCAATAGGGCAGCATTCATGGACTTGCCACGATGTCAGAATATGGCAACCGTATCATAACGAATCGCAAGTACGATGACGTGCTTTAAGGTAGGTTTCCCGAGTGACCCACGCCTCGCCAAAACACGTAGAAACCGACAGTAATGTCATTAGACTATGGGCGGAACTCGAACATCGCACCAAAGTCACCCCCGCCATGCTCCATTCGATCAACAAAGAAGGTCGGCTGATCTCGGTCAGTGACGCTTGGCTCGCCAAACTTGGCTATACGCACGAAGAGGTGATTGGCAGGCCGTCTTCGGATTTTCTGACGCCCGAATCCCGCGCCCACGCGATCAACGAAGTCTTGCCGGCGTTCTTCGCAACCGGCCGCATCGATGATGCGGAATATCAGATGGTGTGCAAGAACGGACGGATCATCGACGTCCTGTTGTCAGCCGTGCTGGACGATAGCTCCCCCGAAATCGGCGGTGTCTCTCTGGCTGTCGTCACGGATGTGACCGCGCTCAAGACCGTCGAACGGCAATTGGCTGCCAGCGAGACGCGCTATAGAGGCCTGGTGGAAGACCAATCAGAGCTGATCTCCCTTGCCAGCCCTGAGGGCGTGCTACGATTCGTCAATCATGCCTACGCGCGTCACTACGGTCTGCAGCCGGATGAAATGATCGGCAGAAGTCTCTTCGATTTCGTGCCGGAAGACAGTCGCGCCGCAGTGGCCGCACATCTTCGGCACGTATGCAGCGTCGATCATAGCGTAGAAGACGAAAACCAGGTCATTCTGCCAAACGGCCAACCCCGCTGGATGGCTTGGAGGAACAGGGCGCTTACCGACGCCGACGGACGCGTCGTGGCTATTCATTCGGTCGCTCGCGATATTGATGACCGCGTGGCGGCGGAGCAGCGTCTCAAGGAGAGCGAGGCACGCTATCGTCTATTGGCGGATCACGGCTCCGACATGGTGTTTCAACTCGATCGCGATTTGGTGCGCCGCTATGTTTCGCCAGCTTGTCGCGAAATTTTGGGTTACGAGCCGGAGGAGTTGATAGGGAACAAGCCCATGAACTTGGCCCATCCGGACGAGCGCTCGCAAATAATTCTTGCTTTTCAAGCATTGCTGAACGGCAGCGTGGAGCGCCGGTCGGTCATCAATCGTTTTCGCCACCGCGACGGACACTGGATTTGGGTCGAGGCACAGCTAAAGACGCTGAAGGATCCGCAGACAGGAAAACCGACGGGAATCATCGGAACGCTGAGAGACGTTTCGGCGCGAAAGGCTATCGAGGACGAGTTGCAGGACGCCAATCGGCGTCTGCAAGCGCTTGCTGAGCAGGATGGGTTGACCGGCTTGGCCAACCGACGATTTTTCGACAACGCCCTCTTGCGCGAAGCTGGTCGGGCTCGCCAGGACAAAACGAGCCTCGGACTGCTTATGATCGACGTCGATTGGTTCAAGGCTTTCAATGATTGCTATGGCCATCCGGCCGGCGACGAATGCCTGAAGAGGATCGGCGCGGCAATCCAAAAAATAGTCAGCAGGCCTGGCGATGTTGCCGCACGTTATGGCGGAGAGGAATTCGCAGCACTGCTGCCAGATACCGACGAGCCGGCAGCCGCGGCGATCGCCGAACAGATTCGGCAGGCTGTGCTCGAGCTTGCAATCGAGCACAGGGTTAGCCCGAACCAGGTAGCCACCATCAGCGTCGGCGCCGCGGCATTGACGGAAGGGGCGGTTACCGACCCTGCAACGCTTCTGCACAATGCCGACCGTGCACTTTATCGCGCCAAAGAAAATGGTCGCAACAAGGTGGCCTGCAGCACGCCGTCTGGAACGACTATCTGATCGGCGCGGCAAAACCTACTAGTCGGGTTGAGGGGCGGAGGTTGTTTCGCCTTCCGAAAGCTCGCAAGCGAACAGGACCGGGCTATCGGCGCTAGGTGCCGGTTGCTTATCCAACAAAGCCGCCACCGCCGCCGCGGCGATCTTTTGAATCGGCTGCTTCACCGTTGTCAGGCGCGGCGTCGTCATACTTGCAAGCGGAATACCGTCAAAGCCTACGATGGAAAGGGCCGCGGGTATCGGGATACCGAGGTCATGCGCTGCCCTCATGCAGCCGATCGCTTGCTGATCCGAACTCGTAAATATGGCTGTCGGACGCTCATTGCGGGCACGCGCCAGAAGATAGTTTCCCGCAGATCGGCCACTCTCATAGTCGAAAGCCGCCTCGGCAATCAGGGGCGCGTTTGTGATTTTCGGGCTGCCTTCAACATGCTCCATCGCATCCAGATAGCCCCTCAGGCGATCATTGGCGGGAACCGACTGCTGGGGACCGGAGATGAAGCCGATGCGGCGATGCCCCAGCTTCAAAAGATACTCGACGCCAAGCCTGGCACCATTGCGGTGGTCGGCGGCGATCCCGGAATATCCCGGCATGAGACGGTCGACAACGACGATCGGCACTGCCTTTGGCGGCGTTATCGTATGAAAATCGTTGCTGGGAACGAGAATAATGCCATCCACCTTTCGGCTGGTCAGCTGCCCAATCCGGTTCACTTCCTTTGCCGCCTGATCAAAGGAAGTCATAACGATGATATTGTAACCGTGATTTGCCGCCGCCTGTTCGGCGGACTGGACGAATTCCGCAAAGAAAGGATTGGTCAGGTCCGGAATGATGATGCCGATGAGACGGCTGACCTTGCTTCGCATGC
This sequence comes from Rhizobium sp. GW821-FHT14E12, assembly GCF_058803745.1. Lineage (NCBI taxonomy): Bacteria > Pseudomonadati > Pseudomonadota > Alphaproteobacteria > Hyphomicrobiales > Rhizobiaceae > Rhizobium > Rhizobium sp. GW821-FHT14E12. The sequence continues at coordinate 491,055 of NZ_JBXAPH010000003.1, read as the reverse complement.
TTCTTGCGGACGGATCGGGCGTATAGCCGAGTTCCTTTATGATCCCTCGGACCCGCTCCCTCAGTTCCTTCGTGACCGAAGGATGATCATTCAAAACCCTTGAGACAGTCCCGGTGGAAACACCTGCGAGCTTGGCAACATCCCGAATTCCGACCTTTGGCATGGCAAAAATTGATGTCCTCTCATTTCGCCTTCAACGACAAACCAAAGGCACTGATCCAGATTTCAGCTAGCTGTCTCTACCGCCTTAGTCAAAGGGGCGCACTCAAATGTGATTGCTGATGTTCTATAGCGTGAAAGCAATGAAACTTGCAATGGAAACGGTTCATTACAAGCAGAAACGATCATATTGCAAAGCAGCAAATCTGACTAATATTAGACATTTAAACGTCGACTTGACAATTTTTCGAGCCATTGATACCCAATGACTGTGGAAACGGTTCATTGTCGTCGACAACTCAGGTGGAGCTGAGCGTTGAGCCGTTTATCGGGAGGATAAGAAATGTCGAATTCCAAAGAGCGTAATTCTGTCTTGACCAATGTGCCGCGACGCGCGGCGCTGAAGCTTGGGCTTGCGGGCACGTTGATGCTTGCACTGTCCTGTGGCGCTTCGCCCGCTTTCGCGGCCAACAAGCCCAAAGTCGGCTTGATCATGAAGTCCCTGTCCAACGAGTTCTTCAAGCAGATGAAGGCAGGCGCCGACAAATATGCGGCGGAGAACAAAGACAAGTTCGACTTCAAGGCCGTCGGCATGAAGGACGAGCGTGACTTCGCTTCGCAGGTCGATGCCGTCGAAAACTTCGTGACGCAGAAATACGACATCATCGTCGTCGCGCCTGCTGATTCAAAGGCCATGGCCACGCCGCTTGCAAAGGCGGTAAAAGCCGGCGTCAAGGTCATCAATATCGACGTGCCGCTCGATGCTGATGCCAAGAAGGCGGCCGGTATCAACCTTGCTTTCTTCGGACCCGACAACACCGAGGGCGCCAAGCTTTCGGGCGATGCTCTTGCCAAGGATCTGGGGCCGGGCGCGAAGGTCGTGATCCTGGAAGGCAATCCTGAGGCCGACAACGCCAAGGAACGCAAGGTAGGCTTCATGGACTCCATCAAGAGCGGCAAGCTCGAGCTTCTCGACAGCAAGACCGCGCATTGGGAAACGGAAGAAGCCAATACCGTCATGACGAATTTCCTGACCAAATATAAGGATATTCAGGGCGTCATGGCTGCAAACGACTCCATGGCTCTCGGCGTCGTCAAGGCTCTCGATGCGTCCGGCCAGAGCGGCAAGATCAAGGTCGTCGGATTCGATAATATTCCATCCGTCAAACCGTTGATCAAGGACGGCAAGATGCTTGCCACCGTCGAACAGTATGGCGCGGAAATGGCGGCCATGGGCATCAAGTACGGCCTTCGCGAACTTGCCGGCGAAAAGTTCACCGGCTGGGTCAAGACGGACGTTACGCTCATCACCGCCAAGGACCTCAAGTAGTCGAGATTACCGGCTGCAAGGGCCAAAGAAAGCGCCGGTTCATGACCGGCGCTATCCGCTTCCCAGCCGGTTTTCGCATCGGTCGCTCAGCGGGAAGCTCATCCAAGCCATCCCCTGCTGCGCCGAGGGGATGTTGTCTCCAATTCGAACTGAAACAGGCATGAGGTGGACGTGTCAGGCACACCAGATGACTTCATCTTGAAGCTGGAAGGCATAGGCAAACGCTTCCCCGGCGTCGTCGCCCTCAAGGATGTCTCCATAAAGATCGGCCGCGGCAAGGGGCACGTCCTGCTTGGTGAGAACGGCGCCGGAAAATCCACCCTGATCAATCTGCTCGGCGGCTTATTCAGACCGGACGACGGACAAATCACGTTTGACGGCAAGCGCTATGATCCTGCCTCCCCGCTGGAAGCGTTCAAGGCCGGCATCCGCGTCATTCACCAGGAACTGCACCCTCTTTCCAATCTTACGATTGCCGAAAACCTGCTCTTTGAGCATCTTCCTCGCCGATACGGCCTGGTGAACTACAAGGAATTGAACCACAGGGCGGCCGAACTCTTGGCTGAAGTGGGCCTCGACGTCGCTCCGACGACGCTGGCCAGTCGTCTTAGCGTTGCGCAGCTTCAGCTGCTCGAGATTGCCAAGGCGCTTTGCTACGAAAGCAAGCTGTTGGTTCTTGACGAACCGACAGCAACCTTGACCTCCAAGGAAGTCGATCGCCTGTTTGAAATTCTGAAGCGGCTGAAGGGCCGTGGGGTTACGACCCTCTACATATCGCACAGGCTTGAGGAGATCTTCGAGGTCGGCGACGACGTAACGGTCCTGCGCGATGGCCAGCATGTGATCACTCGCCCGCTTGCGGGATTGGGCATCCCACAAATCGTCGAACTGATGGTCGGACGAACGCTTTCGGATCATGGCGTTTTTCGCGGTGATATCGCGGTGTCAGGCGAGGCGCTTGGCGTTTCCGGCCTGAAGGTGACGCGAAATAGCCCCGAATTGTCCTTTTCCGTCTCAAAGGGAGAAATCGTCGGCATTGCCGGCCTTGTGGGCAGTGGCCGGACGGAGGCGGTTCGCGCGATATTCGGCGCCGACGTCAAGGCTGCCGGCGAAATTCGCATCAATGGCGAGCCGGTAGAGATCAACTCGCCCAAGGACGCCGTTGCAGCAGGCCTCTGCCTGGCAACCGAAGACCGCAAGATGCAGGGCCTGATGCTCGACATGAGCTGCGCGCAAAACACCACCATAACGGATCTCGGCAAGGTCTCCCGCAACGGCTTGATCATCCAAAAGGCGGAGGACGCTCAGTCGGAACGCCTTGTGCGCGAGCTGCGTATCAAGACCCCGTCGATCCGCCAGGCGGTGAGAACCTTTTCCGGGGGCAATCAGCAAAAGGTGGTGATTGCCAAATGGCTGTTCCGTGGCCCCAAGGTGCTGATTTTCGATGAACCGACCCGTGGGATCGATGTGGGCGCGAAGGCGGAAATCTATGAACTCCTGTCGAAATTTGCCGCTGAAGGCAAAGGCGTTCTGGTCGTGTCGTCCGATCTGCCGGAGCTCATCAGCATCTGCCATCGCATCATCGTGCTGTCGGATGGCAAGATAGCCGGCGAAATATCTCGGGAACAATTTGAAGAGGGCAAGATCCTCTCGCTTGCTTACAAGGAGTACAGTCGTGTCCGGGAACGTTGAAAACAAGACCGAGCCGAAAGAGAGCCGCTTCTGGGACAAGGTTATTAGGATCTCGATGAAAGAGGCCGGCGTAGCCATCGCCCTCATTCTGATCCTTGCGTTTTTCTCGGCGACGGCACCCTATTTCGCGACGCCGGAGAACTTCCTCAAGATCTTCGTCCAGATCGCCATCAACACAGTGCTGGCCTCCGGCATGACCTTCGTCATTCTTGTCGGCGGCATCGATCTGTCCGTCGGATCGCTGCTCGCCCTTTGCACGGTCATCGGCGCGACCATCATGATCGATCCCCGCCTTTCCCCATGGCAGGCGATCGTTCTGGCATCGCTCGCATCGATGGGAACGGGTGCTATCCTTGGCGCGGTCAACGGGTGGGTATGCGAAAAGTGGAAGCTTCCTTCCTTCATCGTCACACTTGGCATGCTCAACGTCGCCAGCGGCCTGGCACGCGTTGTCAGTGACAACTCCACCATCACCGGACTGCCGCAACCCTTCGTCGATTTTGGTAATCTGATCTTCTGGGGCGTACTCCCTTCGATCTTCCTGATCGCGATTATCGTCGTCCTCATCGGCTGGTTCGTTCTACGCTATACGGTTTTCGGGCGCTTCGTGTTTGCAATCGGTACCAATGAGGAAGCGGTCCGGCTGTCCGGGCATGAGCCAAAGAAATACAAGGTCGCGGTCTTCACGATTTCCGGGCTGACAGCGGGCATCGCAGCTATGGTCTATCTGCTGCGGCTGAACGTCGGCAGCCCGGTCGCAGGCATCGGCTATGAGTTGAATGCCATAGCCGCGGTCATCATCGGCGGAACCAGCCTCTCGGGCGGCAAGGGCTCGATCATCGGAACCCTGGTTGGCGCCTGCATTCTACAGGTGCTCTCTACGGGCCTCCAGCTTCTAGGCGCGGATGACAACATCAAGCCGATCGTGATTGGTGCCGTCATCGTGCTGGCCGTTATTCTCGACAGCTATCGTGGCCGGTTGATGCGGATACTCGAAACACGTTGACTTTGAGGCGGCATTACCATCGCGTGGAGCCGTTACCAGGCCACTGGTTGTGAACTGGCCGCGGATACTGTCTGTTGAATTCCGTGTAAAATCCACGCAGCTTGCCATCTTGTTGTGACCCAGCAACTGTCCTGAAACTAATGTTTCTCACTGTCTCGTCTCAAGTCCGTGAGCTAGCCCTGAGCAATGACCTCGTCAAGATCCCCTGCAACAATTTGAAATTGATAGAGAAATTGGAACGTCAATAGGGTCATGAGCGACTCCTATATCGCGCCAGAGAGGCGCTTGAGAGTGCCGTAGAATTGCTCGCCGAAGCAAACAGGTTTACGGAATTGAAAGGAGCGGAACCGGAAGCTGTCAATTGGAATTTCGGTTTAGACCTTTCGAGGACCTCGGCAGCCAATTTCCCCCTCAAACCGATGTCACGCGCGGAGGCGTTCTGGAAATCTTTCCGAACGGAGCGCATCGCCTGGTTGCCAAAAAACCATAATTGTTCCACCAAGATCACACATTAGACAGTCAACCTTGAGAATCGGATCAAAGCTTAATGCGTATACGATATGGTTTCCTCTGCATATTCTTGGCAATTGCACCGTCGGCATATGCTCTGGAAGCCGGCGCACCGCCAGTTTTGACGCCGCTGCCGCAACAGGGCCAGGCCGCTCATTTGAGCGCGCAATTTCTGACGCGCTTCCACTATAAGCCCGTTCCGCTGGATGATGCCTTGTCGGTCAAGGTCATGAACCGGTTTATCAAGTCTCTGGATCCGGACCGTGTCATCTTCCTGCAGACGGATATCGACACTTTCATGGTCAGCAGTACCAAGATCGATGACGCCATCAATCAGGAAGACTTGAATATCCCATTTTCCATTTTCAACGTTTATGAGCAGCGCGTCGTCGATCGCATGAGCTACGCGCGCAGCCTGCTCAGTCAGAAGTTCGACTTCAGTGTGAAGGAAGACTATCCGCTGATCCGCGACAAGGAGCCTTGGCCGAAATCCGAAGCGGAAAGCAATGAGCTGTGGCGCAAACGCGTCAAGAGCGACTGGCTGCGCTTGAAACTGGCGGGGAAGACTGACGCGGCCATTCGCGATACGCTCGACAAACGCTACAAAAACTCCCTCGATCGTGCCTACAAGTACAAGAGCGACGATGTGTTCCAGTCATTCATGGATGCCTACACAACGTCGGTTGACCCGCATACCGATTATTTCGGCGCGACCGCTTCGGCTGAATTCGATATTTCCATGAAGCTTTCACTGGTTGGTATCGGCGCGGTACTGCAGGAAAGAGATGACTACACGACGATCCGTGAACTCGTGCCCGGTGGCCCAGCGCAATTGTCCGGCAAGCTTGCGGTCGGTGACCGCATTACCGGTGTCGGTCAAGGCGAGCACGGTGCGATAAAGGAAGTGGTCGGTACGCGCCTCGATGAGATCGTGCAGATGATCCGGGGGGCAAAAGATTCCGTCGTGCGCCTGGACATCTTGCCGGCAGACGCCGGACCAGATGGCAAACATCGCCTCATCAGCCTGGTGCGCGATAAGATCAGCCTCGAAAAGCAGGCTGCCCAGAAGACCATTCTGTCGGTAAAGGACGGCGACGCCACGCGCAAAATCGGTGTGATCACTCTGCCGGCGTTCTATGAGGACTTCGAGGCGCGTCGAAAAGGCGACAAGGATTACAGAAGCGCAAGCCGCGATGTCGCCAAGCTTCTCACTGAACTCAACCAAGACAAGGTCGACGGCGTTCTGATCGACTTACGCAACAATGGCGGCGGCTCGCTGTCCGAGGCGATCGATTTGACCGGCCTGTTCGTTGGCAAAGGTCCGGTGGTTCAGCAGCGCGATGCGGACGGCAAGGTCGAGGTAGAAAGCGATGATCTTCCCGTGCCGGCCTGGACTGGCCCGGTTGGCGTATTGATCAATCGCGGCTCGGCTTCGGCCTCCGAGATTTTTGCCGCGGCGATTCAAGACTATGGTCGAGGGGTGATTGTCGGCGAACCCAGCTTTGGCAAGGGCACCGTGCAGACTGTGGTCAATCTTGACCAGGTGGCCCGCAACAGCAAGCCGAAATTTGGCGAGCTGAAATTGACGGTTGCTCAGTTTTTCCGTGTCAATGGCGGGACAACACAGCTGCGCGGTGTGACGCCTGACATCAGCCTGCCGGGCCTTTCGGACCCCAAGACCTTCGGTGAGGCAAGCTATGACAATGCTCTGCCGTGGACTGAGGTCAAGCCAGCCAACTATAAGGCTGACGGCAGTATAAAGGCATTGCTGCCGCAACTGCAAAGCCGCCACGATGCCCGGGTGCAGAACGATCCGGATTTCCAGCGCTTTGTGGAAGACATTACCGCACTGAAGGCGCAGCGCGAGAAACGGGTTATCTCCCTCAATGAAACCGAACGTCGCAATGAAGTGGCCGCTCAGGCAAATCGCCTCAAGTCGCGCGACAAAATAGACGACGGCGTGGACACTGACGGAGACGATGGCCTGCAGGCAAACGAGCGCAGCCTGAGTGCTGACATTGCCCTTGAGAAAGCCCGCAAGAATGCAAAAGACGTCCTCTTGAACGAGGCCGCCTCCATTGTCGCCGACGAGGCGGATCTGCAAGCAGGCGTGCGCTGAAGGCTATCGCGCAACGATCGGGAAACATTGACGGAAAATAGCAGTCTCGCGACAGAAAGGCCCGCACAGCGCCAGAATGCACATTCTTTAAGCCACTCGATTGCTTGACACTTTTTTAGTCGACCCATAGACTTTTGACCAAACGATCAAAAACGTGGGAACAGACAATGACACATGACATCATGCTATCGCGCCGTGCGGTGATCGCGTCTGGCATCGCTCTTGGCGTGAGCGCGCTTGCGCCTGCCGCTCGTGCTGCCGCGCCGCTGAAAGTTGCCGGCATTCATGCCTCGCCGGTGGAAAATGCGTGGAACTCCTGTCTGCACAAGGCGCTTCAGGACGCGGCCAAGGAAGGCGTGATCGAGTATGTGTTCTCCGAGGGCGTGTCGGGCACCGACTATCCCCGCGCCATGCGCGAATATGCCGAACAGGGCAACAAGCTGATCATCGGCGAAGCCTATGCTGTGGAAAAGGAAGCTCGACAGGTGGCGGCTGACTATCCGGACACTGCCTTCGTGCTTGGCTCCAGCGGCGAGGCCGCCGGCGGCAATTTCGGCGTATTCGGCACCTGGAACCATGACGGCGCCTATCTCGCCGGCATGCTCGCCGGCAAGATGACCAAATCGAACGTCGTCGGCTCGGTCGGCGCGATCCCGATCCCGGAAGTCAACATGCTGATCAATGCCTTTGCCGCCGGCGTCAAGGCGGTCAATCCCGACTGCAAGCATCTCGTCTCCTTCATCGGCACCTTCTTCGACCCGCCGAAGGCGCGCGAGGCGGGCCTGGCGCAGATCGACGCCGGCGCCGACATTCTGTTCGGCGAGCGCATCGGCACGGCGGATGCCGCCAAGGAGCGCAAAATCAAGTCGGTCGGCTCGCTGATCGACTATACGCCGCGCTATCCGGACACAGTGTTTGCCAATGCCATGTGGTATTTCCGCCCCATCCTCAATGCGGCGATCGCCGACGTTGTGGCCGGCAAGCCCGTTGGGCGCAACTACACGGCCTATGGGCTGATGAAGGATGGCGGCAGCGACATCGTCTACGTGAAGGGCGTGGCACCGGCAGATGCAGAGGCGGCGATGGAAAAGGTCCGCGCCGACATCAAGGCCGGCACCTTCGAGGTTCCCAAGATGATGGAGCAGCCGAAGTAATCCGGCCCGATCATGACCAGCCACCCATCCGCCGATGCCACCGACCTGGCCGGCGCCATCAAGGCCGGCAAGCTCACCTGCATGGACGCCATGCAGGCCGCTCTTTCCGTTCACGAGCAGCAAGCCGCTCTTGGTACTATCGCCCATCTCGACGCCGGGATGGGCCTTGCTTCCGCTCAGGCGCTGGATCAGGAACGATCACAGTCTCCGGATCGCTTTACCGCCCGCTCCTTCGCCGGCGTGCCGACGCTTGCCAAGGATCTCGGCGGTCCCTTTGCGGGACTGCCGGTGACGGCGGGCTCGCGTCTGTTCAAGCGTGAAGGCGGTGAGGCCGATAGCGATCTTGCAAAACGGTTTCGCGAGGCAGGCTTCTGCCTGTTCGGGCTGACCACCAGCCCGGAATTCGGCTTTTCCCTGGCATCCGAGCCCGCGATCGGCCCGATCTGCCGCAATCCGCTGGATCCCACCCGCACCGCGGGTGGCTCCTCAGGCGGTGCGGCGGCGACCGTGGCGGCAGGTATCGTTGCGCTTGCCCACGCCACGGATGCGGGCGGTTCGATCCGTGTGCCGGCCGCATGCTGCGGTCTTGTCGGCCTGAAGCCGACGAGGGGCGCGATACCGGCCGGCCCTTCCTTCGGCAACCATCTCGGCGGCATTGCCAGCGAACTTGCGGTGACACGCTCCGTGCGCGATACCAGCCGGCTCCTTGAGGTCCTTAGCGGCGAAACCAAGGGGCCTTTTGCGGATATCGAGCGGATTGCAGCGCAAGCGGGATCGCTGCGGATTGGCCTGCTTGCTGACACAGGCACACGCCATCCCACCATGCCGGAACGGCAGCAAGTCGTCGAAGCCGCGGCACGCTTTCTCGAGACACAGGGGCACCGGATCGTCCCGCTCGCCTGGAGCGATGTCGAACAGCCGGTCTTGGCCAGCGGACGCGCTTTTGGCGACATCATCTCCGTCAACATAGCCGCCCTGGTGGATGGTCTCAAACTCGACATGCAGGCTGCAGAAACGCTGACACAGGCTTTCATCCTGCGCGGGCGCGCCATGCCGGCAACGGCGCTTTGGGATGCGCTCAATGGCGCGGTGCGGGCGAGCCGCAGCCTGTGGACCCTCTTCGACAGGGTCGATATCCTTCTGACGCCGATGCTTGCCTCGGCGCCGCCGTTGATCGGATCCTTTCCGACGGATCATTCCGACACGGACCTGCATCTCGACCGCATGATGGCTTTTGCGCCGCTTACCTCGCTTGCCAATATCTCCGGCTTTCCGGCCCTGACGCTGCCCTTCGGCGCCGATGCCGATGGCCTGCCATTGCCGGTGCAGATCATGGCGCCGATGGGCAAAGATGCCCTTCTGCTGTCTCTCGCCGCCCGGCTGGAAGCGGACGGACGCTGGCAGCATCGTTACCCGATCGCGGGGCTCGCGGCATGACCGGACCAGTCCTTGAGATAGACGGCGTCAGCAAGCGGTTCGGCGACACCGTCGCCAATGACGATATCTCGCTCACGCTTGCCAAGGGGGAGATCGTGGCGCTGCTCGGCGAGAACGGCGCTGGCAAGACGACGCTGATGAGCATCCTCTTCGGCCATTACGTACCGGATACCGGGCGCATCCTGATCGACGGTGTCGAGCTGCCGCATGGTAAGCCGCGCGCGGCGATTAGCGCCGGCGTCGGCATGGTGCACCAGCATTTCTCGCTCGCGCCCAATCTGACCGTGCTCGAAAATGTCATGACCGGCACCGAAAAGCTCTGGTCGTGGAGATCGCGCACTGGAGCCGCGCGCAAGAAGCTGCTGGCACTCTCCGAGCGTTTCGGCCTGAAGGTCGATCCGGATGCGCGGCTCGGGGATCTTTCCGTCGGCGAACAGCAGCGCGTGGAAATCCTCAAGGCGCTTTATAACGACGCCCGCATCCTGATCCTCGACGAACCGACCGCCGTGCTTACCAACATCGAGGCGGAACGCCTGTTTGCGACGCTCAAGGAAATGGCCCGCCAGGGCCTGTCACTGATCTTCATTTCTCACAAGCTCGACGAGGTGATGGCCGCAGCCGACCGCATCGTCGTGCTGCGCGGCGGCAGGAAGGTAGCCGAACGCGAAGCGTCGCGGACGGACAAGGCGGAACTCGCCGAGGTGATGGTCGGTCATCGGGTAACACGCCCTGTGCGCGAGCCGGGCACACCGGGCGAGGTCGCGCTTGAAGCGCGCGACATGACGGTGAGCATTGGCGGCGTCGAGCGGCTGAAGTCGATCAGCTTCAATCTGCGCGCCGGCGAAATTCTCGGCATTATCGGCGTCTCGGGCAACGGTCAGACGGCACTCGCGCAGATACTTTCCGGCACGCTTGCCCGCACATCGGGCGAGCTTCTCTTCTTCGGCAAGCCGATGGGCAACCCGGACGTCGCCGAAATCGTGGGGGCAGGCATTGGCCGCATCCCCGAAGACCGCAACAAGGAAGGTGCGATCGGCGAGATGGCGATCTGGGAAAACGCCGTGCTGGAGCGCCTTTCCACCTTCTCGAAGAACGGGCTGGTCGACCGGAAGGCCGGCATCGCCTTTGCGCAGGAGATCATCACCGAGTTCGACGTACGGGGCGGCGCTCCGACAAGCCGCACCCGGCTGCTGTCGGGCGGCAACATGCAGAAGCTCATTCTCGGTCGCAACCTCCATCAGCGCCCGAAAATCCTCATCGCCGCGCAGCCGGCGCGCGGGCTGGACGAAGGCGCGGTGGCCGCGGTTCACGCCCGTATTCTGGAAGCACGGCGCAAGGGGACGGCGGTGCTGTTGATTTCGGAGGATCTCGATGAGGTCATTGCGCTAGCGGATCGTATCCAGGCGATCGTTGGCGGCAGGTTGTCACCACCGGTCGACGCTAAGGAGGCGGATGCCCGCATGCTGGGCCTGATGATGGCCGGAGAATGGTCGAAAACACCGGAGGTCGGCCATGCGGTTTGAACGTCGCGAGCATCGTCCTCTCTACCTGATGATCCTGACACCGCTCATCGCCATCGCGGCGGCACTGGCGCTGGCGGGCATATTGATCGCGATTGCCGGCGCGCCGGTCCTTGAGGCTTATCGGCGAATCTTGGTCGGCGCCTTCGGCTCGCGACTGTCGGCAACCGAGACGCTGACGCGTGCCACACCGCTGATGCTGACAGGACTTGCGGCCGCCGTTGCCTTCCGCGCCCGGCTCTGGAACATCGGTGCCGAGGGGCAGTTCTATCTCGGCGCGATTGCCGTCGCCGCCTTCGGCTCGAGCATGCTGGCCGGATTGCCGGCCCCGATCCTGATCCCGCTGCTGCTCGTCATCGGCGCCGTCGCCGGGATGGTGCTGATCCTCATCCCGCTCTGGCTGAGATTGCGTTTCTCCGTCGATGAGGTGGTGACCAGCCTGATCCTCAATTTCATCGCCGTGCTCTTTGTCTCCATGCTGATCGACGGCGTGCTCAAGGATCCCACGGCCTTCGGCTGGCCGCAGTCTCAGGCCGTCGCCGATCACGCCATGCTGCCGAAGCTGATCGCCCGCTCGCGGCTGCATATCGGCTTTTTGATCGCCATCGCCCTGGCTGTCGTCGTCTATTTCGTCCAGTCGCGCACCGTCTTCGGCATGCGGTCGCGCGCCGCCGGCCTCAACCCTTCCGGCGCGGCCTTCGCCGGCGTGCGGCTCGGCGACACGCTCGTCAAGGTCGCCTGCCTTTCGGGCGGGCTTGCCGGGCTCGCCGGCGCGGTCGAGGTGATGGGCGTCAAGGGCTATGTGACCACCGACCTGTCGCCCGGCTTCGGCTATGCCGGCATCGTCGTCGCCATGCTCGCCAATCTCAATCCGCTCGGTGTGGTGCTGGCCGCCATCTTCACGGCCACCATGTTCGTCGGCGCCGATGGCATGAGCCGCAGCCTCGGTATCCCGACCTATATCGCCGATGTCACCGTGGCCTTGTCGCTGCTCACCATGCTGATCGCAGTGTTCTTCACGCAATACAGGATCCGCCGATGAGCGCGCTGTTCGATATCATCGCCTCCGCCGGGCTCTGGGCCGCCGTGCTTCGCATCGCCACGCCGCTGATCTTCGGTACGCTGGGAGCCCTGCTTTGCGAGCGCGCGGGCGTGCTCAACCTCGGCATCGAGGGCATCATGACCTTCGGCGCGATGATCGGCTGGCTGTCGGTCTATCATGGCGCCGATCTCTGGACCGGTCTTCTGATCGCGGCGATTGCCGGCGGCGTCTTCGGCCTGTTGCATTCGGGGCTGACGGTAACGCTCGGCCTGTCGCAGCATGTCTCCGGTCTTGGCGTGACGCTGTTCGCCTCAAGCTTCAGCTATTATGTCTTCCGGCTGGTCGTGCCGGTCGCAGGAACACCGCCGACCATCGTGCCGTTCCAGCCGATCAGCATCCCCGGCCTGTCGACCCTGCCCTTCATCGGCCCTGCCTTCTTCACACAGACCGCGCCGACCTATCTGGCGATCCTGGTTGCGCTGGCCATGGCCTATATCGTCTTTCGCACGCCGGTCGGGCTGGCCATCCGCATGACCGGCGAGAACCCGCATGCCGCCGAGGCGCAGGGCGTCAACCCGATGAAGGTGCGCTACGGCGCCGTGATCGCCGGCAGCGCGCTGATGGGCATGGGTGGCGCCTTCCTGACGCTTTCCGCCTTCAACAGCTTTTTCCCCACCATGGTGCAGGGCCGCGGCTGGATCTGTATCGCGCTGGTCGTCTTTTCCTCCTGGCGACCGGGCCGGGCGCTCTTTGGCGCCCTGCTCTTCGCCTTCTTCGACGCTTTCCAGCTCCGCCTGCAGACGGCGGTGCAAGGCGTGCCCTACCAGGTCTTCCTGATGACGCCCTATATCCTGTCCATCGTCGCGCTGGCCGTCATGAGCCGCCGCGCCCGCGTGCCGCAGGCGCTGATGCAGCCCTATAGGCGCGGCGAGAGATAACTCCGACAGGCGTCGCAGTGACAGGATGGATGGGAAGCCTTGCTATCCGATCAGCTCGCCGTCACGCCAAGCCGCAGCACCGCTGCCATGTCCTCGATGCGATCAAGGCCGAGAAGTCCCTCGAGCAACCTTTGCGACACTTCGGTGCCAATGACCGGGACGACATTCGCTTCGAATTTTTCGAGAATGAAGTCGTCCGATACCGGGTTCAAGGGGCTGCCGGGTGCGAACTGGACAAGCGGGGACACCAGATGCCTGCCATCCTGTGTCCGGATGCTCACGCGGCCCGCGGGACGCCGGATGCTGTCGAGCAGACGATCGGCCTCGTCATCGGTCTCCGCCTCGATCCTGCCGGAAAATACCGCGAGATCGGCGCGCGCCATGGTCTCCGGCTCGTACCAGCGCGCGGCGGGCTTGATGTCGAGCGCCATGGCGGCAATGGCGTAGGGAAAAGAGAATTGCGCATCCACCATGGTCGTGGGGGCGCGATCCATGAAATCACGGATCAGCGCCGCCGCCGTATGCACGGTCACCGTCTGGATGTCTTCCGCCCGAAGACTGTGCTCCCGCTTGAGATCCTGAAATGCCGAGAGCGTCGTCTGCATCCAGCGGCAGGTCGGAAATGCCTTGATTGTATTACGTGACAGGCTCCAGTCGTCACCGAGCCCACCGACCAGCATCTCCTCGTCGAAACGGTCCGATCCAAGCATCCGCCACAGCCCGCTCGTCCCGTCGAGAACCGCCTTTGCGCCGACAAGGCCGCAGGCGTCGAGTTCGACGGCGCGCACGCCGGTTTCGGCGGCCGGCGCGTTGAAATCCTTGAAGGACACGAGCGGCCGGCTTTCCCAATTGTACTTCTTCAGGCTGGGGACATTGGCCAAGGTGCCGGCAAAGCCGATCGCGTTTTCGAGCGCGTCTCGCCCGATCCCCTTCTGCTTGCCATAGGCGATGGCGGCGCCGACCGTCTGGTGCTGGCAGACGCCGTAGACCTCGCGAAAACGCTCTATGCTCGGCTGCATCGCCTGGATCAGCCGGTTGTTGATCTCGTAACCCGCAACGACCGCCGTCAGGAAATCGCGGCCCGAAATCGTGGCCAGGAATGGCGCCGCGATCGCCGCCGCAACGATGGTCGCACCCGGATGACCCATACCCTTGCCATCGGCTTCCAGCCCGTCGTCGAAATCGAGCGCATTCATCGCGGCCGAATTGCCGAAGGCGGATGTGGCCGGCCCGAAGGCGCGCTGCGTGCCGAGAATTGGGCAGGCCCCTTCCTTCGCCTCGCCAGCCAGAAACGACAGCACCCGGCGGGAAAGATCGCTCGCCGCACCGGCGATCCCGCAGCCGATGCTGTCGATGATGTGCAGGCTCGCCTTGTGCCGCACGGCTTGCGGAATATCGTCGTAACGCAACGTTTCGGCGAAAGTGGCGATCCGGCTGGTGAGCGTCATTTCGGTTCCTCTCCGAGGAACGTCTGGTCGTAGATCGCCGACAGGCGGCTCGTGAGCGTTCCCGGCAAGCTCTCGCCAAGGCTGCGGCCATCCACCGAGCGAACGGGCGTGACACCGCCAAACGTGCCGGTCACGAAAGCCTCCTCGGCATTGTAGACTTCGGCCAGCGTGAAATCCGTCTCGCGGCAGGTAATCCCTTGTTCCGCGCACAGCCCGATGATCTTCGCGCGGGTGATGCCCTTGAAGCAGAAGCGTCCGCTGGACGTCAGCACCTCGCCATCGCGCACGATGAAGAAATTCGTCGAGTTGCAGCTCGCAACGAACCCGGCGGGATCGAGCATCAGCGCCTCGTGGGCACCGGCCGCAATCGCCTGCAGCAACGGCTGAATGAAATTCAGCCGGCTGTGCGAATTGAGCCTGAGATCGAAGGAATCGGGTCCCGACGACCGAAATGTGGAGGTGAAGAGCTTGATGCCCTGCTTCTTGATCTCGGGGTCCGGCTTTTTGAACTCAGCGGTAATCGCGATCGTCGCCTTGCCAAGCGCATTGCGCGGGTCCTGATGCACGGTGCGCTTTTCGCCTCGCGTCACCATCAGGCGCAGATGACCACCATCCTCAATGCCGTTCGCCGCGCAGACTTCCTCGAGCGCCGCCTGCATTTCGTTTGGCGTCAAGCCGATATCAATCGCGATGGTGCGCGCCCCTTCATAAAGGCGCTTCAGATGCTCTTCCACGAATACCAGCTTGCCCTTGGCAAGCCGGATGCCTTCCCAGACTCCATCGCCGAGCCCGAAGCCTGCGTCGAAGATTGACACCACGGCATCGACGCGCTTGACGAGCCGGCCATTCAGCCAGATCCACAGATCCTCGTTGCGGGGATCCTCGACCGGCGTCTGCGCACCCTTGTCTTCTGTCATTGGCCTGCCTCTAGAAATGGAAGGACGAGAAGCGCGCCAGGAAAGCCTTCGTGCGCTCCTGCTGCGGATTTTTCAGTACCTCGTCCGGCGTACCTTCTTCGTGGATCTGGCCATTATGCAGGAACAGCACGCGTGTCGCGAAGTGATAGGCGAAGCCGAGCTCATGCGTAACCAGAAGCATGGTGCGGCCTTCCTTGGAGAGGTCGAGGATGACATCGAGCACTTCGCCGACCAGCTCCGGGTCCAGGGATGATGTCGGCTCGTCGAAGAGAAGGATTTCCGGTTCCATCGCCAGTGCCCGGGCAATCGCGACGCGCTGCTGCTGGCCGCCGGACAGCCGCACCGGATACTGATCCGCCTTTTCGGCAAGGCCGACGCGGGCGAGGTAATCCCTTGCCTTGGCCTTTGCGTCGGCGCGGCTCTTGCCGTGCACCGAGATCAGACCTTCCATGACGTTTTCGAGCGCGGTCATATGGGGAAAGAGATTGAACTGCTGGAAGATCATGCCGACACGGGTGCGAAGGGCACAGAGCTCCTTTTCCGATGCGACGATCTGGTCGGCCCTGCCCTGCTTGCCGACCGGCACGCCGTCGAGACTGATGCGGCCGGCGCTTGGCGTTTCCATGAAATTGATGCAGCGCAGGAAGGTGCTTTTGCCCGAGCCGCTGGAGCCGAGAATGGCGATGCGCTCGCCCGGTTTCACTTTGAGGTCCATGCCCTTCAGAACCTCGTTGGGTCCGAAGCTCTTGCGCAAGCCTTCGACGCTGAGGACCGTTTCTTCGTTCAAGGCCATGTCAGGTTCCTCGTGAGTTCAATCGACGCTCCAGCCCATAGGCTGCAAGCGTGCCTGGATAGATCACCAGGAAATAGATGACCGCCACGACCGAGAAGGTTTCCAGCGGCAGGAATGACTGGGTGCTCAGCATCTTCGCCTCGTACATCAGTTCCTGAACGGTGATGACGGAGGCGATCGACGTCATCTTGGCAAGTTCGACGCCGCGATTGGTGAAGGCCGGGATCATACGGCGCGCCGCCTGCGGCAGAATGATGCGGGCAAGCGTACGCCTTGTCGTCATGCCGAGCGCCCTGGCCGCTTCCCACTGTCCGGAAGCCACCGATTGCAGGCCGGCGCGCCAGATCTCGGCGCAATAGGCCGACGTGTTGAGAAACAGGCCAAGAGCCGCAGCCGTAAACGAGCTCATCTGCCAACCGGTGAGGACCGGAAAGGCATAATAAAACCAGATAAGCTGCACCAGAACCGGCGTGTTGCGGAACACCTCGATATAGCCGGTGGCCAGCCAGTTGATCCATTTGACCGTCGAGGCGCGGGCAAGCCCCAGAAACAGACCGGCCACCAGCGCGCCGGAAAAAGCCAGAGCCCATAGCGTCAGGGTCAGCCGGATACCACGTAGCAACAGGTCGCTATTGGCGAGGACCTCGCCGAACTGGAACTGATAGTCCATGGTCTACCTCTTGTGATATCGCGCAAGACGCGCTTCGACGGCGCGCATGCCGAGGCTTGCGACGAAGAGCACGCTGAAAAACAGGACAGCGACGGTCGTATAGGTTTCCAGCGGCCGGTAGGTCTGCGACGTCACCACCATCGCCTGATAGACGAGATCGCCATAGGCAAGTGTGGCGGCGAGCGACGTCGTCTTCACCAGTTCGAACGAACGCTCCATCAGCGGCGGGATCATGCGGCGCAGCGCCTGCGGCAGGATGATGCGACGCATGACCCTGCTGCCGCGCATGCCAAGCGCGCGGGCGGCTTCCCATTGGCCGCGCTCGATCGAGATGATGCCGCCCCGGAAAACCTCGGCAAAAAAGGCGCCCGACTGGATGGAGAGTGCAATCCAGGCTGCCACGAACGGATCGAGACTGACGCCGATGAGGATCGGCAGCCCATAGAAATACCAGAAGAAATGCACCAGCGGCGGTGTATTGCGATAGAATTCGATGATCGCCGTGCCAACGATCGAGACCGGCCTGTTCGATGAGAGCCGCATCAGCGCCAGGAGAATGCCGAAACACAGCCCGGCAACGATCGATGCCGCCGACAGGAGCAGCGTATTGCCGAGCCCTTCGAGCAGCAGCCCAGCATTCATGCGAATGGGCGTGAAATCCCAAGTGTAGTTCATGATGATCTCCGCACCTTGTCGATGCGCGGCCGAGGATAGAAAAAGCCATGAAAAAGAGAGGCGGGCTTATCGCCCGCCTTTCCTATTTTTTCTCAGGCCTTGGTCCAGCGCTCGCGCATGATGGCCGGGACCTTGGAGGCATCAATACCGCGATAGGTCAGATACTCGTCGAAGATCTTCTGCGTCTGGCCGGTCTGATAGAGATAATCCATGGAAAGACCAAGCCAGTCGCGCCACGACTTGTCGGCCTGATTGGGAACGCCGGCGCTCGAAGGTGATTGACGGATCGGCTCGGGCAGAACGATCGAGCCGCGCTTGACCTTGGATTGCAGCATGACGAGCGCCGGGTGGAACAGCGAAATAGCGTCCATTCGGCCGGCAACGAAGGCCGCACCCGTCTCGTCGGCGCTGGGGAAGCGTTCGATGGTCGCCTTTGGAAGACGAACGGTGATGTCGCGGTCCGGGGACGTACCGAGAACCACGCCAATCTTGAATTCCGGCTTGTTCATCTCTTCCCATGTCGTGACGGTGACACCGTCCTTCAGGAGAACGCCCTGCGCGTAATAGAACATCGGCTGGACGGGGAAATCGGCGGCAAGCGCTCGCTGCGGCGTCGCATCCATGGTGAACATCACGTCGAACTGGCCAGCCTGAAGGCCGGCGATCGCGGTGCCCCATGTAGTTTCCACAGGGGTCGCCTTGATGCCCAGTTCCTTGGCGAGCGCGACACCGACGCCCCAGCCGAGGCCATACCATTCGCCGCTGCGCTGATCCTTGTAGAACCAAGGCTCGCCTGGCGCCACGGCGATGCGAAGTTCGCCGCGGCCGCGAATAGCCTGAAGCGTGCCGGGCGCACTTGCCGTCTGCGCGACCGCTGCTGTCGCGCCACCAACGAGAACGGCGGCACCACCGCCCAATGCCGCGGCCGTCAGAAACGCGCGGCGACCATTGATTTCTTCGGTCATGACTTTCCCCTGATTACAGTCGGATATTCATCCGCGAATGATAATATTAGTTTCTATAAGGAATTTTTATTTCTTATACGGATATTCAATACTCACAGTTTCAATGTGTCAAGCGCGTGGCGCCTGCCCCATCAGCTAGGACAGCCCGAGAACTTCGTTGCTGGAGCAGACCCAGAATAGTTCGGCAGCGCCGTCGCCGGCAGCAAGGCAGGCATGCCCCATGGTGCTGTCGAAATAGGCGCAGTCGCCCTCTTCCAGAATGAGCGGCTCGTAGAATTCGGTCCGCAGCTCGACGCGGCCGCTGAGCACGATAACGACTTCCTCGCCGACATGGGCGATGAGCTTGCCGAAGTCGCGAATCTCATGGGCCTTGAGCGTCGCCTTCAACGGCATCATCTTCTTGCCGATGAGATCGGTGCAGAGCATCTCGTAAATATATTGTTTCGTATTGATAATCTTGCCCTGACCCTTGCGGGTGAACGACCGGCGGCCGCGCGGCATTTGCTTGCTGGGATCGGAGAAAAGCTCCGAAATATCCACGCCCAGTCCCCGTGCGAGCTTGATGATGCTCTCGTAGGTCGGCGAAAGCTGATTGTTCTCGATCTTGGAAATGGCCGATGCGGACATTCCCGAGCGCAGCGAAACTTCCTTGATGGTCATGTCGACATTGGCCCGCAGTGCCCGCACGCGCTTGCCGAGATCCATTTCATCACGCTCTTCCGTCGCGGTATCCAGCATGCCCACCTCCCTGCTTGCGCGAAACTTTATCGGCATTCAATTTGGTTTCCTATCGGAACTATACAACCCTATAGGAAAAATTCCGCGCAATAAAGATGTGGACTCTGGGCGCCGAAGACGTTCGTAGCGGACCACGGCCAACATGGAACTCAACATCGCGACGATCTTTGAACCGCCAGGGAGCAACGATTACAGGTCGCCTGGAACAACTAAGAATTGCAGACGTTAAGTCTCGTCGAGTTAGTGTCCGAAGGAGGACCCCATGGTAACGGAGACAAACTTTGAAACCTCGCGCGGCGAAGGTGGCGAGACGCATCAGCATGTGCCGGAGAAAGGGCCGCATGGCGGCGCCGATCATTTGACGACGGACCAGGGCATCCCTGTCTCCGACAATCAGAACAGCCTGAAATCGGGCGTGCGCGGGCCAACCCTTCTTGAAGATTTCGTGCTGCGCGAAAAGATCTTCCATTTCGATCACGAACGCATTCCCGAGCGGATCGTACATGCGCGCGGCTCGGGCGCGCATGGGTTTTTCGAACTCTACGAGCCACTCTCCAATATTACCAAGGCCGATCTGTTCCAGCGCAAGGGCGAAAAGACTCCGGTCTTCGTCCGTTTCTCCACCGTGGCCGGTGGCGCCGGTTCCGTCGACACACCACGCGACGTGCGCGGTTTCGCGGTGAAGTTCTACACCCAGCAAGGCAATTGGGATCTCGTCGGCAACAACATCCCGGTCTTCTTCATCCAGGATGCGATCAAGTTTCCGGACCTCGTCCACGCGGTCAAAATGGAGGCAGACAGGGCCTATCCGCAGGCCGGCAGTGCCCATGACACCTTCTGGGACTGGGCATCCTTGATGCCGGAAGCGACCCATATGCTGATGTGGGCGATGTCTGATCGTGCCATTCCTCGCTCGCTTCGCATGATGCAGGGCTTCGGCATCCACACGTTCCGTCTCGTCAACGAAGCGGGCAAGTCCACCTTCGTGAAATTCCATTGGCGACCGAAGCTCGGCATGCAGTCGCTGGTCTGGGACGAAGCGCTGAAGCTGCAGGCAGCCGACAACGACTATCATCGCCGCGACCTGTTCGAGACGATCGCCACCGGCCATTTTCCGGAATGGGAACTCGGCCTGCAGCTCTTCGACGACAAATTCGCCGAAAGCCTTCCCTATGATGTCCTCGATCCCACCAAGCTCATTCCTGAAGAGATCCTACCGCTCAAGATCGTCGGCCGGATGGTGCTTAATCGAAATCCGGACAATTTCTTCGCCGAGACCGAGCAGGTCGCCTTCTGTCCGGCCAATATCGTGCCGGGTGTCGATTTCACCAACGACCCGCTGCTGCAGGGGCGCCTCTTCAGCTATCTCGACACACAGAAATCACGGCTCGGCACCGCGAATTTCCATCAATTGCCGATCAACGCGCCGAAATGCCCGGTGATGAACTTCCAGCGCGACGGCCAAATGCAGATGAACGCACCCAAGGGCCGCGCCAATTACGAACCCAACAGCCTTGGCGAGAACGGCGAGCCCGGTGGGCCACGCGAATGTCCCGTCACCGGCTTCCAGACCTTCGCCCACCAGGCGGGGGAAGGAGAGCAAGGAGACAAGTTGCGGGCACGCGGCGAACTCTTTGCCGATCACTACAGCCAGGCGCGCCTGTTCTGGAAGTCGCAAACGCCCTCGGAACAGGCGCATATCGCCTCTGCCTTCGTGTTCGAGCTATCGAAGGTGCAGCTCAAGCAGGTGCCGCCCCGCGCGATAGGCAACCTCTTGAATGTCGACGCTGATCTGGCAAAGCGTGTTGCCGCCGGCCTCGGCATCGCCTTGCCGAACAAGAACCAGCCTGCTCGCACGCCGATCGATCTCGATCCCTCGCCTGCCCTTTCGATCCACAAAAACATGAAGGAAACGCTGGAAGGCCGTACGGTCGGCATCCTGATCGCCGACGGCAGCGACGCCAAGGCGATCTCCGACCTGGTGAAGGCCCTGACCAAAGCCGGCGCCACCCCCTTCATCGTTGCGCCGAAAGTAGGAGAAACGAAGCTTTCGGACAGCAGCACGATCAAGGCCGACGGACAACTCCTCGGTTCGCCGTCACAACTTTTCGATGCCGTCGCAATCATCCTGTCGAAGGATGGCGCGGCGAAGCTCGTCAAGGAAGGCGCCGCCGTACAATGGGCAATGGATGCCTTCGGCCATCTCAAGGCCATCGGTCATAACATCCCGGCAAAACCTCTGCTCGACAAGGCGGGGATTCAACCGGACGCCGGCGTTGTCGACCTCGCCGCCTTTGTCGGCGCAGCCGCCAAGCGCTACTGGGATCGTGAACCTGATGTCCGCACACTAGCGTAAGCAACGGGGCACATTCACGTCGTCGGAAGAAGGGCGCTTCCCGATGACAACGACACCCGCCGGTCGATGACGATCGGCGGGTGTTGGATATTGAGGATCAAGATTTCCGAGCTTGGCACTGTGAAGGCAGTTAGGACGCCAAGACTTATTCTTTCTCCCAACCGCTCCGGGTCGGTATCCACAACCGATGCACAAATCACCTGCCATATGTTTCAGGATCCGCGTCAGTCAGAGTTTGGATTGACGCGATTTTGCAGCCGACGCCCGGAGGCTTTATTTCGGGACGCCGTGTGCCGGACCTTCATCCTTGACTTCGCGCGGTGTCGGCGTGGGGATGACGCCGTGCTGAGGATCAGTCACATCCTGCCCCTTCGAGCCATCCGCGCTGGTTGAAAGCTCTCGATCACGGGTCTTACGTCTGGCGTCTCGCAGGCTTCCCGCCTCTTCGATGAGGGAGGTGAGCTCCTCTTCGGAGAAGTCGGACAGATCAAAGGTCTTGGTCATGATAGCCTCCTGGATGGTTCGGTTTCTCCCAAGCTAAACGCGCGACTTCATGAAACGACCCAAGGCTGCGAGAAGATTTTGATGAAGCGGCACAGTCCGAGCCGAAAACACAGCGCTACCGGCATCAAACGCGGATCATACAACGAGGCGATCTGCCTTGACCATAAGGCGGATCGACAACCCTTCGCGATTCCATTCACGAGAAATCTCACCGCCGAGCTGGCTGCGGACGGTCGCCTTGGCGAGGATACTGCCAAAACCATCGCCATCGGTCTGCCGATCGACCGGCGGCCCACCGCTCTCGGTCCACGTCAGGATAAAGTGCTCCCCATCCTCCGCGCATGCGATATCGACGCGTCCGTCCGGGGTGGAAAGAGCTCCATATTTCGCGGCGTTGGTTGCAAATTCATGCAGCAGCAACGCAAAGCTCGTCACCGCGCTGCCGCTAATGGCGATATCGGGACCCGTAACGACGGCCCGCGATTGCTGGTTGTCGGTGGTGACATCGTAGGGCGCCACAATCGTCTGAATCAAGGCATGCAGCGTCGTTGCCTGCTCGTTTCGACTGGCAGCGTCCGACGTGCGAGGAACCGTCAAGGCATGCGCGCGCGCCAATGCGTTCAATCGGGCCGAAACAGCGGAAGCGAGCTCACCCGGTGTCGTCGCGGCGCGCGCGCTCAAGGACACAACGCTGCTTGCAAGACTGAACAGATTTTTGACGCGGTGGTCCATCTCCCTGATCAGCAGATGTTGTTGCTCTTCAGCGCGGCGGCGCTCGGTTATATCGCGCGCGATTTTGGACGCGCCGATGACCCGGCCTTCGCGATTTTTGATCGGCGAGACCGATAGCGATATCTCAACGAGACTGCCGTCCTTCCGGCGTCGGATCGTTTCATAGTGCTCAATGCGTTCGCCACGGCGGATGCGAGCCAGGAGTTCCGGCTCCTCATTCTGCCGATCCAGGGGAATGAGCATGAGGACGGGCTGGCCGATCGCTTCCTGCGCCGTGTAACCGTACAGACGCTCGGCACCACGGTTCCAGCTGACGATTTTGCCGTTCAAGTCCTTGGCGAGGATCGCATCGTCGGACGATTCGACGATGGCTGCAAACCGTTGGGCCGCCTCTTCAACGCTCGCGCGGTCGGTCAGATCGACGAGCATATTAACTGCACCGCTAAGGTTGCCGACGGCATCGAAGATCGGCGTTGGAAATGCGAGGAACGCGGTGCGTGTACCGTCCGGGCGCTCGGCAATCGCTTCAAGCCCTCTGACGGCGCGTCTCTCTTTCAGCGCGATCGCCATGGGGCATTCGCCGTGCGGCAGAGGCGTTCCGTCGGGCCAGTAGAGTTTCCAGGAGCCGCAGAATTCACTCTCTCCAAGCTTGGGACTGACGCCCCACATCTCGGTCGCTGCCTTGTTGTAGAAGGTGATCCGGCCGAGCGCATCGGTCGTGTAAACAGCCTCCGGCAACGCTTCCAGGATGTCTCGAAGAGCCAGCGGATGGTGGAGCAAATTTAGCTGCGGCTCGCTTCTCGCGGACATGTCGACGTATTCGGCGGCCGTCTCATTCTCATTGGTCGACAGATGACTCATCGCGTATGCTCCACTACCCGGCAATGCTCACATACTGATGTCTCGACAAGCGTAGGTCTTCTTCCCAGGAAGTGAAAGTGCAATCAGAGAGCATCATATTTTAGTGATGGAATATGATAGAAGGGTTCGTTGTAAGTTCATTGCGAACCGGCCCCGATACCTAACAGGTTAAGCTCGATGGCGGTGGAGTGTGCTGGCGATTGATCCCAAGGCCATGGAAACGGTTGCAATGCGACGATGATCTTTTCACGAGGTTTCCTTCATAGCCTGGGTGTGTTTGCCCGCACGACCGTTGCTCATCGGCCTTCGCGGCAGATATGGCGAGCCGAAAGACCGGCAATATCTGCCTGTATGGCGATATTGTTGATGACGCGATTGCCGGCATATTCGCCGGCAATCGCAATTGCTGTCTCACGCGCCTGATCGGTCGTCACGACACCCGAGAGAATGATCGTGCCTCCTGTCGCGGTCACGTCGATCCTTGAGCCCTCGAGCCCATCGGCATAGGCAATCAGGCAGCGGATAGCTGCACAGGTCGCACCCCTATCCGACATGGACGTCAGCGGTGAAAGCTTGGCCAGAAAGAGCATCGAGGTGCCTCCGTGAGATCGCATGATCGGGAATTCAGGCGGCTGTTACCTCATCGAAGAATGTCTTTGACAGCGTCCTTGGCCTTGCCAACTTCACTCTGGATCTTTCCTTCGACCTTCTCGGCGGCACCCTCTGCCTTCAGCCGATCATTGCCGGTCAACTTCCCGGTCGTCTCCTTGATCGATCCGGCGACTTCCTTGACTGCGCCCTTGATACGGTTCTTGTCCATCGTCTCGTCTCCTTTGGTTGGGTCTAGAACGAAGCGGCTCCGGGCTTTCGACTGAAGCCATGACCCAAGAATTAGAGCCTCAAAACGACAGATTGCAGATCGAAAAATACTAGGCAGGCTAGTAGGAAATAGCCTTTTCTCGCTCCATCCGCTGCATTTCGCGAATGCGGGCCTTATCGAGCCTGATGTAGGCACTGAGCCGTCACTTTGGCTTAAGGCCCTTGGATGAGGCCGAGGCGCCCGTGAAACCGCGTTCCCTGGCCCAGATGACGGCGGCGGCTCGCCGGTTTACGCCAATCTTTATGTAAAGCGATGCGACATGGTTGCGGATGGTGTTTTTCGACAGACGAAGCGTCTCGCTCATCTCCGCATCGCTTTGACCGCGGCAGATCAGGGCGAGAACCTCCTTCTCGCGATCGCTGAGATCGAGCAACTGCGCCGAGGGAGCCTTGCCGCTCGAAACCTGCCGCAATGTGGCGAGGCGGTCGACGATCGAGCGGCTGAACCACGAGGTATCGGCCATGACGCTCTCGATGGCTTCGACCAATTCCGCTTCGCTGCGCTTGCGTTCGGTAATGTCCTGCAACGACCAGATCACGCATGGCTGATCGCCGATTTCGACGCGCTCGGCGGATACGAGACAGTCCGCTGTCCCACCGTCCTTTTGCTTCATCCGCATCGCTTCATCGCGAACTGCTATGGTCTCCGCAAGCTTCTTTTCCACGGCACGCCGGGCGGCGATATTGTCCCATAGGCGCAACTCGCTTGCCGTCTTTCCAACGATCTCCTCAAGGCTGTAGCCCGAGAGCTGAACGAAGGCATCGTTGACTTCAGTGAAAACGAAATCATCGAGACGCGAGATCGCCGCGGCAGCGGGCGAGAGCCTGAATGACTTCGAGAACCGCTCTTCGCTCTGGCGAAGTGCGTTCTGCGCCTTTCGCCGCGCATCAAGATCCGCGAATGTGAACAACATGCATGGCTCTTCACCGACGGCAATCGGTTCGCCGGCAACGATCACCAGGCAATCGCCGCCACCCGGAAGAGGAAGCAGGGCCTCCCGCTGCCGGATCAGCTTTCCTTCCATGAGCTTCGCCGTGGCGTCCTCACCCGTATCGCAATTGGCAAAGAGGCCGATCTGATCGACGGTCTTTCCGATGACCTCTTCCCGGGTATAGTTCGTCATCTCCACGAAGCCCGGGTTGACGCGGATGAAACGAAGATCCTCTAGGCGACAAATCAGGCCAGGCGCGGGATTGGCATTAAAGGCACGCTCGAAGCGCTCTTCCGCCTCGAACAGCGGCGTCTCGTCCCGGATCACGAGCGCGAGCACGTTTGGTCGGTCACCGGCATCAACGATGATCAGACTGCGAACCGTGTGAACCCAGACGAGATCCGGCTCGCCGGTCCGCGATATCTCGACGGTCACCTCATCGACCGTCTCGCCATCGAGCAGCCGCTCGATCGGATACTGGCCTTTGTCCAGCGGATGGTTGTTGCGGTATCTAAGCGCAAATGCTTTCCGGTAGCCTTCGACATCACCGCCAAGCTCTTCGATGACGGTGACCCTGTGCATTTGAAGCGCCGCACCGTTTGCCCAGGAGATCCCGCCTTCCGGGTCAAGCAGGATAATGCCGTCGCTCAACCCGGCAACGAGTTCCTGCAGGACATTCCGGTTCACATTTGGCGGCTGCAGCTCGTCGGTCATGCAAATCCTTACATCGCTTCTCTCGGATTAAATAGAGACGTGTTGTGATAAGAGAAGCGCCGGTGATCCATCGGCTTGCCCGAAGCCGTCGATGGTCATTGTGCGCTTACCGTCAATATAATTGAAAGGCACGGATCAATTCCGAGGCGCGCCGCGTTACCTATGCTCTGAAGCTTGTCTTGAACCGCGCCGATTCATACCTGCTGTCACCAGCGTCGCAAGCGAGGTGACCAAAGAGAATTGAGACTTCAATGACCAATGCCCGCATTACCGTTCTCGTGGTCGAGGACGAACCATTTATGAGGATGGACATTTCCGGTGCACTAGAGGATGGCGGGTTCCTGGTCTTAGAGGCTGCAAACGCCGACGAAGCCATTGTTATCCTGTTGGAACACACAGAAATACAGGCCCTGTTCACCGACATCGATATGCCCGGCAGCATGGATGGGCTCATGCTGGCGATCGCCGTTCGCGATCGCTGGCCGCCCATCAAGATCATCGTGACATCCGGCCACCAATCCATTCGAGAAGAGAACCTTCCGGTCGATGGGCGGTTTTTCAGCAAACCCTACAATCCCGAGAAAATTGTCAGCACAATACGGGAAATGCTGGCGGCCTGAGCGGCGGCGGGGCGGCGGCGGCAAGTCATGAATAGACCACCCACGCTCTCCCCAATCGTCCAGCCCAACCGGCACCACGCCGCACCGAGCACTTTCGATGTCGTTCAAGAAGGGCGGTTATACCCCTTTTACTTCAGCCCAACCGGGCAAATTGGCGGCATCAGCCCCAGGTGCGTTCCAGCAGCGACAGCCAGTTGCCATGCGCGATCTTCGTCAGCGCCTCATTGTCGTAACCCGCTACCTGCAGCGCGCCGAGCAGGCGCGGCAGGCCGGTAACGTCCCCGATCCTGTTCGAGATCAGCGTGCCGTCGAAATCCGATCCCAATGCCACATGGTCGATGCCCACTTTTTCGACCAGATAGTCGATGTGGCGTACCATCACCGAAATATCCGTCCCGGCATCGGCCTTGCCCTCGGGGTGGAGGAACCTGACGCCGAAATTCAGCCCGATGAGGCCGCCCGTCTCGCGGATCGCATCGAGCTGTCTATCGGTCGCGTTGCGGCTGTGGGAGCAGATGGCAAAGGCGTTCGAATGCGAGGCAACGAGCGGCGCGTCCGAGATTTCCGCGACATCCCAGAACCCGGCATCGTTCATATGCGAAAGGTCGATCATGATCTTCAGCCGGTTGCACAGCCGGATCAGCTCGCGGCCGGCTTCGGTCAATCCGGAACCGATGTCGGGACTATGGCCGAAGCGGAAGGGCACACCATGCGCGAAGATATTGGGGCGGCTCCAGACCGGACCGAGCGTCCGCAGGCCCGCCGCGTGGAGCACTTGGAGAAGATCGAGATCCGCTCCGACTGCTTCAATCCCCTCGATATGGAAGACCGCGGCGAAACTGCCATACTCGATTGCCGTATGGATTTCCGCGACCGACGTGCAGACCGTGAAAGCGCCTTCCGACTGCGCCTCGATCCGGCGCAGCAGAGCGGCCTGCGCGATCGTGTGATCGAGCGCGCTCTGACGATCGACCCGCGGCAGATCGCCGTTGGCATCCAGCGCCTTGCCGGTTCCGGGGACATAGACAGCGCAAAGTCCGCCGACGAGGCCGCCTTGCCTTGCCCGGGGAAGGTCGATGTGCACGCCCTCCTGCCCGTTCAGGAAGCGTGCCTCCGCGCCCACCCGCCCCTCGCTCATCAGGCGCGACAGGATGTCATTATGCCCATCGAATACGGGGATATGGATCGGATCTTCGCTCATTCTTGCCTCCGTCACTGCAGCGTGACCTCGTAAATTTTCTCGTGGGTGGCGACGACCTCGCAGGCGGCATCGATGGCCACCAGCCCCGCCGCGATGTGATAGGGCGCGAGATCACGATTGACAACACCATCCGCAGCGCTCGCGAGATCCTGCTTCAGATAGGCCACACGGGATGCAATTTCATGCCTACCCATATAGCGGATGAAAAACGCGCCCTTGCCGGGCCAAGCGACTTGCCTCAACTGAAAGCAATGTCGCCGATCACCCGCACACGCACGCGGCGCGCACCGCCCGGCAGGTAGGCGATCGGGATATCCTCGACCTCAAGCGTCTTGAGGCTTCCACGGCTCGCGCCGGAAGTGACAGCGGCGTCTCGTGCCCCATCCTCCGCTTTTGCAAGCGCCTCGTCTCGGCTGAGACCCGAGAACACCTGATCGACCTCGCCCGAAACCTGCGCCATCGCAGCACCCAGCGCATTTGCGACGCCGGCATTCTCGACACGAAGAACTTCGGAAGCACCGGCGATCTTATCCGGGATCAGAAAGGCTCCGCCGCCGACCGCAATCAGCGGCACGTCTTCCGCCGAGGTCTTCATCTGATCGAAGCTGTCCGTCACCATATCGCGGATACGGCCGAGGCTCGTCTTGACGAAGACCGGATCGAGATCCTTCACGCGATCCCTGTCGCCCATCTCGATCAGTCCCGCCGCGACGGCGACGTCCGACGTAGTCAGCGTGTTGCCACCGAAGACGCGGGCTTCGGTCAAGATGCGATAGCCGACCGAACGCGGGCCTATCTTGCCGGTTTCCGGATCGATGATCGTTCCGCCGCCAAGCGCGATCGGCAGGAGGTCAGGCATGCGGAACAGCGTGCGTACCCCGCCGATGTAGACGATATTGTTCGCCTCGCGCGGAAAGCCGCCGACAAGGCAACCGATATCCGAGGTGGTGCCACCGACATCGACGACCATCGCATCCACGAGCCCGCTCAGGAAAGCCGCGCCGCGCATCGAGTTCGTCGGTCCCGAGGCGAAGCTATGGACCGGGTTTACCGCCGCCACATCGGCAAGCGCCACCGTGCCGTCGTTTTGCGTCAGATAGAAAGGCGTCGCCAAGCCCGCCTCGCGCAGAGCATCCGAAAAAGCCTGCACCGTCGTCTTGCCGAGGGATTGCAGCGCCGCGTTCAGAAGCGCGACGTTCTCGCGCTCCAGCAGTCCGATCCGGCCGAGCGTATGCGACAGCGTGATCCTCGCATCCGGGATCACCGAGCGGACGATTTCGGCCGCCCTGACCTCGCATTCGGTTGTCAGCGGCGAGAAAGTGGCCGAGATCGCGATCGAGGTAACGCCCGCATCGCGGATCTTCATCGCAGCTTCGCGGATCTCGTCGGGGATCATCGGCACAAGCGGGCTGCCATCATATTCATGGCCGCCATGCACCATGAAGACGAGCGGATCGACCGCAGCGCGCAGATCCTCCGGCCAGTCGCACATCGGCGGCAGCGATGCGCCGGTGGGCAAGGCGATGCGGATCGCCGCGACGCGCTCCAGGCGCGCGCGCTCGACGACGGCGTTCGTGAAATGGGTGGTGCCGATCATCACTGCGTCGATGGGCCGACTGTCCGCGCCCTCGTGACCGGCGACGTGGCTCAAAGCCGCCTTCACACCCGACATCACATCCTGCGTCGTGGGAACCTTGATCGAGGCGATGATGTTTTCACCGTCGATCAGGACGGCATCCGTGTTGGTGCCGCCAACGTCAATACCGATGCGCTTCATGCGAATACCGATCTGAAATCAATGTCATAACCAAAGGCGCGAGGCCCAACCGCGGCGATCCCCGCAGGAGAGGTCAGGAGTTTCGGCGCAGGCAGGGCCACGACCGTTACGCGCTGGCCGTACCGCACCGATTCAGTCCCGATCGCACCACCCGAAATCGTATCGAGAAGGCACAGCAGATCCGGCGTCATTGCAACGGGCTCGCCATCGCGGAACGCAACTGCCCATTCATTCTGGAAGGCCAACTCCATGCGCGCGCCCTTGTCCACATCGATGCCTTCGATCACCGTGCGGCCTCGCAGGAAACCGCCAGTCGTCTCGCGGGCAACGTCGATCACCTTGCCGCGGAACAGTTGCTTGCCGCCCTCGTGGTCGAGGACCGCCTTCACCGGATCGTCGTGGCGCGCACGCGCCTCGATCACAGCCCGGCCGAGCTCGGTCGCCTTGGTGATCGTATAGTGAATGCCCCATTCCTTGACCTCTCGGCCGGTGCGGGGCGCCTTGCAGGTGGCGGCGGTCGAGCCGACCTCGGTGCAGATCTTGCGCGAGATCCGCTCCATCCATTTCCACGACGCCGCGCGGGTCACGATAACCTCATTTTCGCGCACATCGACCAGCGAAAGCGGGAACATCGGCAGATTGCCGATGGCAAAGGAGGTCATCTGCGCCTCCGGATAGGCGCGGCCCATCGCATCGGCGTTGACGACCGGGCGGCCGAGCAACGCCGCGGCGAGGAAGGAAGACAGCGCGTTGGAACCGCCGATTTCGACGCTCATGATCGCGCGGAAAGGCTTGCCGAGGTAATCCTCCATGACCTCGACCGCGCGGGCGAGATGAACGGGATCGCCCAGCCGTTCCTCTCCGACCAGCGGTGCGCCCATCTTCGAGACGACCGCAACCATGTCGTCATCGTCAAGCGCCATCGGGTCCATCACCTGAACGCGCCGGCCATCGGCATAGAGCCGGCGGAGGTTCAACGTCGAGATATAGGGATTGCCGCCGCCGCCGGTCCCCAGAATCCAGGCACCCGTTGCAAGCGGCTCGATGTCGTCTTCGGAAAATTCCTGAAGCATGTATCACCTTCGGCAATAGCGTTCCCGACCCCAAACGGGGCCGGGTCTGCTTGTCTGGAATGCGGAGATCAGTTCGCCTTGCAGTCCCAATGGAAGTTCGAGAAGTTCAGGTCCCAGCTTTGCATCGGGATGAACTCATAGCCCTGCAAGCATTTGTTCGCGGCATAGCGGCGGTTCGCCGACACGGCCCAAACGTCGGGCTGCAGATCGAAGAGCTTCGCTTGAAGCTCCTTATAGGCCGCGTTCTGTTCCTTGACGTCGGTGGTCGCCCGCGCCTTGTCGATCAGCGCATCGACCTCCGGATTCTGCAGCCATTCCATCGACATCCAGGTGCCTGAAGCCTTGGAGTGATACTGGTTGTAGAATATCGCGTCCGGCGAGGGATAATTGGGCGAGATGTTGACCTGCGTCGAAGCGGGCGTCGTTTCCGGCTTGGAGGAGAGCTCGACGATGCGGTTCCACGGCTCGGGCTTGATGTCGAGCGTGATGCCGATCTGTTCCAGATTTGCCTGCATCAGCAGCGCCACATCCGCCTCGAAGGCAAGCGAGGCGACATAGCTGTTGACCAGCGTGATCTTCTGGCCCGCGTATTTCGACTTGGCGAGCTCTTCCTTGGCCTTTTCGAGATCGAAGACACCCGGCTGAATATCGTCGTTATGGGCTTCCTTGAATGCGGTCGAAAGCGGGCCGGTCATGTCGAAGCCCGGATAGATCGCCTCCTGAATGGTCTTGTAATCGGTCGCATAGGCGATCGCACGCCGTACATGGACATCATCCGTCGGATAGACCTTGGTATTCAGCTTGATCAGGAAACCGCCAGCCGTACCGGTCTGGATCAGCTTGTAGTTCGGCATCTTGCCGATCGTTTCATATGTATCATTGCCCATACCCTGCGAGGAAAGGCCGAGTTCGCCCTTCTCGGCCAAGGCCTTCACCGTGGCGTCGTCGCTCGTCTGAACGAAGCGCACCTCGTCGATCGGCGTGCCCTTGGTCCAGCCAAGGAAATAATCGGGGTTGCGCGCGATCACCATGTCGGCCGAGCGATTGTAGCTGATGAGCTTATAAGGCCCCGAACCCGCCGAATGCTCGCCGATATAGGCTTCACCCCATTTGTCGTCCGGCTTCGTATTGGCCTCGATCAGCTTTTCGTTGAGCGCCATCATCAACGGCGTCACCGCCATGAAGGGCGAGAACTGACGGTCGAGCTTGATGACAACAGTGCTATCGTCCGGCGCGGTGATGTTTTCGGGCTTCACAAGGCCGACGACAAGGTTCGACGGGCCTTTGTTGATGCCGAGCAGACGCCGGATCGACCAGACGAAATCCGAAGCCTTGAGCGCTGTGCCGTCCTGGAATTTGGCATCGTCGCGCAGATGGAAAGTGTAGGTCAGGCCGTCCGGCGAGATCTCCCATGATTTTGCCAGATGGGGAACGATCTCACCCGAAGGGCTCACCGTCGTCAGGCCATCATACATGTTCACGATGGCCATGTAGCCTGTGTAATCGGTGACCTTCGCCGGGTCGAGCGAGCTGAAGATCTGCATCGTATTGACGGCAATCGACACCTTGTCGGCAGCCGAAGCCGCAACCGAGGTCAGCGGCAGCGCCATGGCTGTGCCGAGGAACAGCGCCGCAAGGCGCAAACTATTGGAACCCATCTTCATTCACGTTCTCCTCTTGGATGCGGGAACTGGAACGCCCCGCTTATGGTTATGCTGCCGTCCCGGCGGGAGCAGGCAGCGGCAGGTAAGTGATGTCGCGGTAGCCGAAAGCCGCCGGGCCGACGACATCAAGCGCGCGCGCACTGCGCAGCAGCTCGTGGCAGGGGATGGCGATCACGGCGACGCGCTGGCCGTAACGCAACATTTCGGTGGTGATCGGATAACCCGTATCGACGTCGAGCAGGACGACGAGATCGGGCACGCAGACCTCGACCTTGCCGTCTCGGCGGAAGATCAGAAATTCGTTCTGGATCGCCACGCTCGCCGTCTGACCGACGCAATCGTCAAAGCCCGCAAGCTCCATATCGCCAACTGCAAAGCCGCCACGCAGATGGCGCTTCAGATCGGTGATCTTGCCGTTGAAGATGCGTCGCCCGCCCTCAAGCGCGCAGACTGCCGCAATCGGGTCTTCCTGCGCCTTGCGCGCGCGGATCACCGCTTCGCCGAGCGCGATCGCCTTGGTGTAGCTTTTCGGAATGCCGTATTGATGGACGTAGTGCGCCTGCATCGGCGCCGTCGCCAGCATGGCGCCGCCGCCCTGGGCCACGACGCAGGCGCGCGCCATACGCTCATGCCAGACCTCGGATACGGCATGGCTGAAGATCACGGCATTGCCGTGCAGGTCGCACATCACCGAGGGTGTCGAGCTGTGGCCATAGATCGAGAATGTCGTCATCTGCATTTCGGGAAAGGCTCGGCCCATGCCGTCGCAATCGAGAACCGGCAGCCCACCAAGCGCCGCCGTGACGAGCGGGTTCATCGCATTCGAACCGCCGATCTCCTCGCAGACGATGGCATCGATCGGTGTGCGGATCAGCTCTTCCATCGCGCGCAGACAGCGAAGCCCCTCGCGCCCTTCACGGATGCGCTCCACGCCGACAACAGGTGCCCCGATGCCGCCGATCGACATGCACAGCGCGTCCGGCTCGATGCTGTCGGTGGCAAGAACCTTCATCTCGTAACCGGCCTTCATCGCCTCAAGCGCGAGAAGCTTGCCCTGATACGGGTTTCCGCCGCCGCCGGTGCCGAAAATACCGGCGCCGATCTCCAGCGCATTGAGGTCCTCCGGCGTCAAGGTGCGCAGGGCGGCTTCGTCATATTTCAGCTTGCGGGCCTCAGGCATGATCGCCTCCCATTTCTCCAACGACTTTGACGTGAATGCGCGTGGCGTTGCCGGGCAGATAGGCAAGCGGCATGTCCTCGCGCTCGATGACTTCGAGCGTTTCGGCCAGCGCCCCCGCAGCAATCGCTTTCTCACGCGCTTCCGCTTCCGCTTCTGCGAGCGCATTTTCGCGCGTGCGTCCGTCGATCAATGAGAAGACGCGGTCGGTCTCACCGCTGATCTGCGCGATGGCGGCGCCGACGGCGTTCGCCACGGCGAAATTCTCAGGCCGGATCACGTCCAGATCACCGATGCGGTCGGGCATGAGGATGGACCCACCACCGACGGCGATCACCGGCACGGGCGTCGACGAGATGCGGCTGCGCTCGACGCAGGCTTCGAGCATCGCATTGATCTTCGCGACGGCTGCGTCGATCAGTGCCTTGTCGAGGTTTTCGACCAGCGCCCTGTCACCCACATCCGCCTTGCCGGCGGCGACGGCGATATCGGTCGCGGTCAGCGTCGTGCCGCCGAAGCACAGGGCTTCCTTGCGAACGCGGTAGCCCACCGACTTCGGCCCCACGGTCAGGCCGGCATCACCTCTGACGACCAGCGAGCCGCCGCCCAGGCCGATGGAAAACACATCGGGCATCCGGAAATTCGTGCGTACGCCGCCGATATCGACCGTGGTTGAGGCCTGGCGCGGGAAGCCGTGCGAAAGCGAGCCGACATCCGAGGTGGTGCCGCCGACATCGACGACAACGGCATCCTTGATACCGGTCAGAAATGCCGCACCCCGCATCGAGTTGGTCGGGCCGGAGGCAAAGGTCAGTACCGGGAAACCACGTACGACATCGGCGGCCATCAGCGTGCCGTCGTTCTGCGTGATATAGAATGGGCACGGTATCCCCGCCGTCGCCAAGGCTTTGCCAAATGCCGTCACAGTGCGATCCGCCAGCGACAAGAGGCTGGCGTTCATGATCGTCGCGCTCTCGCGGGCGATCAGACCATGCCGACCGATATCCTTCGACATCACGACGGGCAGCCCCGGGCAGTGCTGTTGCAAAATCTCCTTGGCGCGGAGTTCCATCGCGTCGTTGATGCCACTGAAGACGCAGGTGACGGCCGCAGCCTTCAGACCCTTGGCCCGGATGTCACCCGCGATCCGGACAATGGCGTCCTCGTCGAGCGGCGAGAGTTCGCGCCCGTCGAATTCATAGCCGCCTTTCACCTGATACCCATGATTGCCGACGATCTCGCGAAGATCGTCGGGCCAGTCGACCATCGGCGGTAGGCCGGCCCCCGAGGGCAGGCTCAGACGGATCGCCGCAACTTCGTCCATGTGGCGCCGCTCGATCACCGCATTGGTAAAATGCGTCGTGCCGATCATGACGGCCGCAATCCGCGCCCGGTCGATGCCGGACGCTTCGATCACCTTTTCAAGCGCTTCGATCACGCCCGACGTCACGTCTTCGGTCG
This sequence comes from Rhizobium sp. GW821-FHT14E12, assembly GCF_058803745.1. Taxonomy (NCBI): domain Bacteria; kingdom Pseudomonadati; phylum Pseudomonadota; class Alphaproteobacteria; order Hyphomicrobiales; family Rhizobiaceae; genus Rhizobium; species Rhizobium sp. GW821-FHT14E12. Next base: position 455,991 of record NZ_JBXAPH010000003.1, on the reverse strand, counting down.
TCGAGGCCTTGACCCCCGCCAGCACGGTCTTTCCCTTCAGTACGACAGCGTCCGTATTGGTGCCGCCGACGTCAATTCCAACGCGATACACGTCAGGCTCCTCTTCAATCAATCTATGGTTTTCACGAGGAAGCGCATGCGCTCTTCCTGGGTCACGACGGGTTTCTGGCGCTCCTCCTCGTCGGTGACGACGGGGATCGCGGCGATCAGCGCGCGGGTGTAGGGATGGTTCGGCTCGGCAAAGACCTCGGGCGTCGGCCCCTCTTCCACGATCTCGCCACGCAGCATGATGGCAATGCGCGAGCAGAAATTCCGCATCAGCGAAAGGTCGTGCGAGATCATCAGGTAGGTGAGACCGAGATCCCGGCGCAATTGCAGGAGCAGCTCGATCACCGTCTTCTGCACCGAGACATCGAGGGCGGCCGTGGGCTCGTCCAGGATCAGGATCTTCGGCTCGGCCGCAAGCGCACGAGCAATGGCCACGCGCTGCTTCTGGCCACCCGAAAGTTCGTGTGGATATTTGGCCAGATAGGATTGCGGCAGACGGACGAGATCCATCAGTTCGCTCATTCGCGCCTCGCGCGTCGGCCCATCCATGCCGATGGATTTCAGCGGCAGGGCCAGCGTTTGCTTCACCGTGCGCTTCGGGTTCAGGGAGGTGCCGGGGTTCTGGTAGACGATCTGGGTCAGCCGCTTGCCATGCCCCGGCGCGGGGGCATCGATGGTAACGCTCCCCGAGGTCTGGCGCGACAGGCCCATGATGATGCGAGCCACCGAGGTTTTGCCCGAACCGGACTCGCCGGCAAGCCCGAAAATTTCGCCCTCGCGCAGCGTCAGGTTCACATCACGGACGGCATGGAAACCGGGCCGCCTGCCATAGACCTTGTTCAACGCCTCGACCTTGACGATGGGAGCACGATCGCTTTGCGGCAGGTCGGTGACACGCCGGCCGTAGAGCGGCGGCACCGCCTCGAGAAGCGCCTTGGTATAGGGCTCCCTCGGGCTATGCAGTATCTCGGTGCAAGGACCGGCCTCGACGATATCGCCATGATGCATCACCACGACCCGATCCGCGACCTTGCGCACGACGCCGAGATTGTGGGTGATCATCAGGAGAGCCATGTTCTCCTCGACGACCAGCTGGTTGATAAGGTTCAGGATCTCGTCCTGCGTGGTCACGTCGAGTGCCGTGCCGGGTTCGTCGGCGATCAAGAGCTTCGGCTGATGCAGCAACGCGAGCCCGATCAGCACGCGCTGACGCATGCCGCCCGACAATTCCGACGGATAGGCATTCATCACGCGCTCGCCATCGGCAAGCTGAACCCGACGCAGCACCGCCGCGATGCGGCGGCGGCGATCCGCCTTGGACGAAACCACGCCATCGCGCTTGTCGGCAAAACGCATGACGTCATCGAGATGCGTGCCGATCTTGAAGACGGGATTGAAGGACGAAAGCGGGTCCTGCATGATCAGCGAGAAGGCCGTGCCCTTCAGCGCCTCGCGCTCGGATCGCGGCATGGTGAGTACGTTACGCCCCGCAATCGCGATCGTGCCCGAGCTAATCGTCGCATTTTTCGGCAAGGTGCCGATGATCGCCTTTGCTGTTACCGATTTGCCCGATCCGGTTTCGCCGATCAGCGCGACACGCTCTCCGGCGGCGACAGTGAAGCCCACATCGCGCAGAACCTGCCGGGTACGGCCGTAGGTGGTGAAAGAGACATTGAGGGCCTCGACCTTCAGAAGCGGTTCGGTCATGGCTCAGCTCTCCACATCGAACATGTCGCGCAGGCCGTCGCCGAGAAGATTGAATCCGAGCGTCACATAGAAGACGGCAGCACCCGGGCAGAGCACCTCCCACCAGTAATCGGGCATGAACTGCCGCCCGTCGGCGACCATGGAGCCAAGGTCGGGTGTCGGTGGCTTGACGCCGAAACCGAGGAAGCTGAGCGTCGCGCCGAACAGGATCACGAAGGCCGCATCCAGCGTCGTCTTCACCGAGATCACCGCGACGCAATTCGGCAGGATCTCACGAAACAGGATGTGCATCGGACCGGCGCCGGCAAGTCGGGCGGCTTCGATGAAGTCCTCGGACGCGATCGATTTGGAGACCGAATAGATCAGCCGCGCGTGCCACGTCCACCACAGAAGCGTGATTGCGATCATCGCGTTCATCAGCGTCGGCTCGAGCAGGTTGGACACTGCAAGCGCCATCACAAGAGGCGGCATCGCCAGCATCACATTTGTCAGTCCGGTGATGGCCTTCTCGACCCAGCCGCCGAAATAGCCCGCGACCAGGCCGAGCACCGTGCCCACCGGCACCGAAATGCCAAGCACACCGATCACAAGAAGAAGCGAGACACGCAGGCCAAACACCGTCCGCGAGAAGATATCGCGGCCCGCCTTGTCCGTGCCGAACCAATGCGTCAGGTCCGGCGGCATGTGTCGCGCACGGAAATCGACGACCGCACCCACATGCTTCGGATAGGGCGTCAGCCACGGCGCGAAAACCGCCAGTATGACGACCGAGATCAGCATCAAGGTGCCGATCACCGCAGCCGGATTGCGGCTGAAGCGATACCACATCATATAACCGTCGCTCAGTCCCCGATCGGAAGCGTCGAGCATATTCATATCGGCCATCAGCGTGCCTCCTTGCGGCGCAGACGCGGGTCAATGATCGAGATCAGGACGTCCACGATCAGGTTCGCAACGATGAAAAACAGCCCGGCCACCAACACCACGGCGGTGATGGCATTGAGATCCTTCTGGAGGATCGCGGTCAGCCCGTAGGAAGCGAAACCACCCCAGGCGAAAACCATTTCGATAACGAAGGCATTGCCGATCAGCGATGCGAATTCGAGGCCCATGATCGTCAGCGGCGCAATGGAGGAGAGCTTGAGCAAATAGCGAAAGATGATGACGCGCTCCGGCACGCCGAAACTTTGCAGTGTCAGGACATGATCCTTGCGCTGGTTCTCGATCATCGAGGATCGGGTGATCCGGGTGATCTGCCCGATACCCGCCATGGAGAGCGCGAAGGCCGGCAGCGCCAGATGCTGCAGCGCGTTCAGCATGACGTCGAAACGTCCCGCCAGCAGCCCGTCAAGCAACAGGAAACCCGTAGGACCGCCTTGCCAGTTCAACGCATGATCGATCCTGCCGATGATCGGCCAACCGGAAAGGTAACGCGCCGCCAGCAATTGCAGGCTGATCGCAAATAGAAAGCTTGGAATCGTCACACCGGTCAGGGACAGGACCCGCCCGATATGATCCCAGGCGCGATCGCGGTAATGCGCGGTGATGACGCCCAGCGGAATGGCGACCACAAACATGAAGATCACGGAGACGAGCACCAGCTCCACGGTTGCGGGAACAGTCTGGGCGAGGTCGGTCGTGACCGGTCGCTGCGAAACGAGTGACATTCCGAGATCGCCATGCAGGGCATTGCGCACATAGTCGAGATATTGCAGCACCATCGGCTGATCGAGACCCATCCGAAGACGCAGCGTATCGACCTGTTCCTGCGTCGCCGCCGGGCCGAGCGCCATGCGCGCGGGATCGCCAGGCACGACACGCGCCAGCAGAAAGATCATGATGGACAGGGCGATCATGACCAGCACGAACGTGCCGATCCGGGTGAGGATCGCGACCAACGGATGTTGCTGCATCGCTAGGGGTGCCTTGTTGACCAGCTGCGTAGGGACACAAGCATTTCCCTCAACGCCTCCGCAGGCAATCTCATAAAGGTATAGTTTTTTAGCAGTATGGTATAGGTTTTCGTGCGACCGTGATCTATCGAACCATCATGAGCCTGTTTCTGCCGCGCCCTCATCTCTGCCGCCGTATTGCCGATGAAACCGCGGGCGTGATTTTTCTGCGCGCCCCCGCCGGTGCTGGAAAAACCGTCCTGTTGCGCATGGTTGCCGAGGAGCTGGGCAAGCACGTCTGCACATTGCAGCAGCCCCGGCTGGATGACGTCGAGGACGGATGGCTTTTCTGGGACGTGCCGGTCTCCGCGAGATCGGCACGGCTTTCTGCCCAGGTTCTGGACGCCGCCCAATCCGTCGTGATCGCATGTCGTCCGGATCAGCGCATCAGTGGATTGGCGCGGCAGATCCTCTACCGTCGCTCCGCCACATTCGGTGCGATCAACATGACTTTGACCGAGGACGAACTGCGCGCGCTGCCCTCCGAGCAGGCAAGCCTCATGCGCGACGGATATGCGGGGTGGCCAGCCTTTCTCCCCCTGGCATCCGCCTCGAATGAAAGACTGTGTATCGACTATCTGCGAGAAACCTTTCTCGGCCATCTGTCGCCCGGGCAGACGACCGCCTTATCGATCTGGCTCGAGGCCCCCTTGCCCGCACCAATTGGAGACTTGACGGAGATACTGCCGCCGTTTCTGACGGCGGCTCCGGAAAGGCATCCGGACCTTTTGCGGCTTCTTACCATCGCCGTGCGCGAACGCCTGGCGACATTCGAGACCGAGGGAGCGGTGATAGAAGTCGCGTCGACATACGAGCGGGCGGGACGATCGCTTGCGGCCATGGCGCTCCTCATCGACCACGGACATGAGGCCCATGCGGCACAGATCCTCGAACGCGCCCAGGGCAGGGACCTGATCTATCGCAGCAGCCTGAACAGGTTTCAGGACATTGTCCTGCGCTTCTCACAGGAGATGATCGCGACCAACGAAACGGTGCTCTTCGCCGTCACCCGCACGCTTCTGAAACAGGGCGAATTGCAGCGCGTGCGCCATCTTCTCGGCCGGCATCTCGGCTCTGATTATATGGACCCCTTGAAGGTTCTGGCGCGCGGATCGCGATTTTCCTTCGCCGCCCGGACCTTCAGGCTCAATCTGATGATTGCCGAGGACCTGACGCCGAGCGACGCAATGATCACCCGTCTTGGTGAATTCATGGCGGATTATCCGATGGGAGACCACGGCAAATGGGCGGCGTATTACAATGCGCTTCTCGAGTTCGAGATCCGCCGCCGCAACTTCCGCGAGGCGGAGGCCGCGGCCGCCCGCGCCCTGATCTATCTGCGCCTGATGAGCGGACAGCCGCTGCTCGAATTCTTCATTCATCTGCATCAGATCGTGCTGCGCCTGATGAGCGGCGACGCATTGTTCGCCAGGCAAGCTGCACGGGAAGCGCGAAGCAAGCTGGAACAGGTTCCACATGAAGCGGAAGCGGAATTCCGCATGCTGCGCTTGGCGGAAGCCTGCGTCGCCTATGAAGCAGGGCGCCCGCGCGATCTCTTGGATTTTGTCCAAACGGAATTCGAACAGTTTGCCGCCGCGGAGATCTGGCCGAGCCTGATGCAGTTTGCACTTCACTACGCCTCGCAGGTTCTCGCCGATCACTTCCCGATGGCGATCCGGCCCGGCTTTCTGGACGGGCTATGGATCCATCTGTCGGAGGGGCTGCAGTTTCACGCGATGATGGAGATCCGTACCGCCATCGCCTATCAGAACGTCAATCGCTGGGGCGATGCGGCCGCCACGCTTTCGGCCGTACGCATGCGGATCGGACGCAACTGGGTCGAAAGCGCGACCGAGGAACTGACACGCCTGAGCCGGCGCGATGAGATTTCCTATGCCATGGCGTGGTTGCGCGACGCCGTGCGCCTCTCGACGCCTCGCGCCTATCTCTCGCGCCAGATCGATGCCCTTATTGCCAACCCGCAGGTTACGAACCGGGAAAAAGTGGCGCTGCAGCTGTGGCGGAGCTACGCCGCCCATCAGCGCCGCGACAATGCTGCGGCGCGGGCGCATATCCTGTCCGCGCTCGAAAGCGCGACCCGGCTTGGATGCAACGGCGTATTGTCCGAGGAGCGGATCTTCCTGGCGCCTCTTTTGAAAAACCGGCGCATCCGAAGCTTCATCGAAACCTCCTCCGATGTCCGAACCGCGCTTTCCATCTTCTCTGCCTCGGTGAATTCACCACAGGCCCGCGCATTGCAAGGCGGCCTGTCGCAGCGCGAAGCACAGATGCTGCAACTGATCGCCGGCGGACTGTCGAACAAACGCATCGCCCAAACGCTCAACATTTCCGAGGTGACGGTGAAATTCCATCTCGGAAATCTATTTCGGAAACTTGGCTGTAACCGCAGGGCTGAAGCGCTTCGCGCAGCGACCGCTCTTGGCTGGCTTTAAGGTTCCTGGCTATCCGCCGATCACCGCGCGGTATATCCGCCGTCAACCATCAGAATCTGACCGGTGACAAATGAGCTTGCGGAACTGGAGAGATAGACGATCGCATCCGCTATCTCCTCGGGCTCGGCCCATCGCCCAAGCGGATGCGCCGATTTGATATCCGCTTCACCGGCGGCGGGATCTTCCAGACCTTGCAGATATTTCGTCAGGAACGGGGTGTTGATCGAACCCGGACCGACGGCATTGATCCTGATGCCGGCAGACGCATAATCGACGGCCATTTGTCGAACTAGCTGCAACAGAGCGCCCTTGCTGGCGCAATAGGCTGCCTGCGAGGGAAGCCCGACAACGCTGGAAATAGATCCGGTCGCGACGATCGTCCCGGCGCGACGTTCCATCATCGATGGCAGGGCTCGCTTGGCCATCAGAAAGAAGGACTTGGCGTTTGCATTCATGACGCTATCCCACTCGTCCTCGGAGGTTTCGTGGACGGACTTTGAAATGATGAAGCCTGCATTGCTGACAAGGCCGTCGACGGGTCCCAATTTGCTTTCCGCAAATTCATAAATGGCGTTCACATGATCCGATTTCGTGACATCGCCAACGATCGAAACCACCTTGCCCGCGCCGCTTGCGGCGAGTTCCAGAACGCTGGGCGTCAGATCCGTTGCACAGACGCGCGCGCCCATAGCCGTAAGCTTGCCAACTACTGAGCGGCCCACACCGCCGGCAGCGCCCGAGACGATGATTGTCCTACCAGCGAGATCCAATGACATGATGCCTCCATTCCCAACTTTAATGCCTGTGCTTTGCCACGGCCAGTCGCCGCGGATCGAGGTCATTTATTGCAGATCATCTACAATTTATCAATGCCGCTCTCGTTGCCTCGGGCAATTTGACAATCGAAAAATGACGATTGACAGATTGTAGATAATCCGCAATCATTCAGTCATCGAATTGGAGATGGCTTTGATGAGCGACCAGCACGAAGAGAATTTCCGGCAATCCATGCGGCGCCTCGCTGCCACGGTCTGCGTTATTTCATGCCGGCACGAAGGCGTTCGTTTTGGCATTACGGTGACGTCGGTCACCTCGCTGTGCTTCAAGCCGCTGTCGATCCTGGCGTGCATCAACAACGGCACGTCGATCATCAATCCGCTGCTTGCGGAGGGCCGGTATTGCATCAACGTCTTGCAAAAATCACAGGTCGAAATCTCGAAGCGCTTCAGCGGCGGCGTGCCGCCAAGCGAACGGTTTCTGGTCGGCGGCTGGGCGGAAGATGCCCAGGGCATTCCCTATCTGCCGGATGCCCAGGCCAATCTCTTTTGTGAGGTCGATCAGACCGTTGCCTATTCCACCCATCAAATCGTGATCGGGCGCGCCATCGCCGCAGGTTTTGCGGAGCGCGTCGATCCGTTGATTTACCAAAACGGCGGTTACGTGGCTTGCGCGCCATTGCTGCTGAATGACGCCGCTTAGGCGCTACCGATAGCCAGGAGAATTGTAATGCAGCTCGGTCTGTTCAACTTGATGACGTTGCGGGATCATCCCGATGGCGCACTCGGCGTCATGCGCGACACCAGAAAAATGGTCGAAACCGCCGAAGAGCTCGATTTCGACATCGCCTGGTTCGCCGAACATCATTTCGCAAACTATTCGAGCTCCCCCTCGCCCTTGATGATGTGTTCCTACGCCGCGGGCTGGACAAAGAAGATCAAGCTCGGGCCTGGCGTCATCGTTCTTCCGCTCTACAACCCGCTCAGGGTTGCCCAGGAGATCGCCGTCGCGGATACGCAATCGGGCGGGCGCCTGGTGATCGGCATGGGAACCGGATACCAGCAATACGAGTTCGATCGCTATAACGTCGTCCTTGACGATAAGGTCGATATTTTCCTCGAATATTGGGACATTATCGAGCAGGCCCTCGTCAACGGAACGGTGGAATATAACGGCAAATTCATCTCGGTTCCAAAGACATCCTTTGCGATCAAGACCGAACAAAAGCCGTTGCCGCAGATCTTCGTGACATCTTCCCATCCGAAGCTTCTCAGCCGCTTCAAGAAATGGGGCGCCACCCCTTTCATCGCCGCAAGCACGCTTGGATCGCCGGCCCTCTACAAGATGGGCGATGGGTTGAACAAGGCCTGGGAATCGATCGGGGACGATCCCGCGACAAAGCCGCTTGCCATCATGCAGTATGTCAACATCACCGACAGCCGCGCCGAGGCGCTGGAGGCCGGCGAGCGTGCCCGTTACGTCGGGCGTATGGCACATTTTCTGCGCCAGCCGGAGCTGCCGTTGGATCAGGCCGGATTTATCCGCAACGAACCCTATCCCGGCGAATTCACGCTTGAGCAATATGCCGACAACATGGTCGTCGGTGATCCGCACATGGTCGCCGAAAAGATCGTCGACAATATCAAGCGCCTCAATCCGTCCAATTACACCTGCAACTTCTCCTTTGGCTGCATGCCGTTGGAACGGGCGCAAAAGTCGATCTACCGCTTCAAGAAGGAAGTTCTTCCGCTGGTCGAGCAAGCGGTCGGCCCGATCGCGAATATCGGTGCTCAAGAGATAGCCCAACGCAAAGCCGGTTGAGCTCGGGGGAAATCGGCCCTCAAAGGGAGTGGGCCGGAGGCTTATAAAAGTCGAAAACTAAGCAGCTAATATACAATATCAAAAAGGGGAATGACATGAAGAACACCATACTCAAGACTGCAATGATCGCTACGGCTTTCAGCCTGACGCTGTCGGCGCATTCCTACGCACAATCCGCGCTCGACACGATTGTTCAGAGCAAGAAACTGCGCTGCGGCATCATGTTGGACAGCCCGCCCGCCGGCTTTCGCAACACGAATAACGAGCCGGAGGGCTTCGACGTGGTCTATTGCAAGGACATGGCTGCCGCCCTCGGAGCGGAGCCTGAGATCGTCGAAACTCCCTCGCCGGACCGCATTCCAGCGCTGGTATCCAACCGTATCGACGTGCTGATCGCATCGACGACGCCAACGCCAAAGCGCGCGCTGACCGTCGCCTTCACGCAGCCTTACATGAACAACACGATGGGCGTGGTCACGCGCAAGGACACGGGCATCAAGACCTATGCGGATCTGAGCAGCAAGAAGCTTGGCGGTGTTGTGGGCAGCACGCCTGAGCAGTTGCTGAATAAAGAGCTTGCAAATGGCTGGAAGGATAAGGGCGCCACCTACACCGGCTATTCGACCGATGCCGAAGCCTATCTTGCCTTGCAACAGGGCAAGATCGACGCCATCCTCGTCTCCTTCGGTGTCTTCAACGCTCTTGCGCAGAGCGGGCAGTTCCCCGAGTTCGTCATCGCCGGAGAAGCGCCGCTTTCCGACATGGTCTCCATCGCTGTGCGCCGCGATGACCAGCAGATGCTGAACTGGGCTAAAATGTTCGTCTGGCAGCAGAGCGTCAGCGGCCGCTTCGCTGAAGTGTACAAGCAGTATTTCGGCAATGGGCCAGTGCCGTCGCTGCATGCTGACGGCATCGATTTCTAGTTCAACCGAACCTCCATTGGCAGGCGACCCCTGCCAATGGATATTGGGACACCGCCATGCTTGGTTATCAATTCTACTGGTCCATCGTTTGGGATGCTTTGCCGCAGCTCCTGGCCGGCGCCTGGGTGACCGTTCAGATCACCATACTGTCGTTTGTCATCGGAACGCTGATCGCGATGCCGATGGCGGTCGCGCGTCAAAGGGAAACGGGCCTCGGCTATCGACTAGCGACGGCCTGGGTTGAGCTCTCCCGCAACACGCCGGTGCTCTTCCAGGTCTTCATGATCTATTTCGGCCTCGGCGCGCTCGGCATCAACATATCGAGCTACATCTCGGTGCTGACGGCGATCTCGTTCAACAATGCCGGTTATCTGGCCGAGATTTTCCGGGGCGGTATCGCGGCGATACCGCGCCAGCAATTTTCCGCTGCCCGGTCCCTTGGAATGACCAGCTTCCAGAGCTTCATGCATGTCGTCTTCCCGCAGGTCTTCCAGGTCATTTTCCTTGCCTTCGTCACCCAGGGTATCTGGGGAATGCTCAATACGTCGCTCGGCATGCTCGTTGGCTTGAGAGAGCTGGCGGGGGCGGCCCAATATGCGCAATCCGTGTCGTTCCGCACGTTCGAATTCTTCATCGTGACGGCCGGATTTTACTACGTCATCGCAAAGGCCCTGCAGCTTTCGGCGCATCTCGTTTTCAAGCTCATGTACGGGAGGACCTGATGCAGTTTCAATTTGCAAATCAGGGCTTGCATTGGTCCGACGCCTACTTCCTGCTGCTGGGAGCGATCAACACCATCAAGATCGCCATTGCGGCGGGCCTGCTCGGCACAGTCCTCGGCATCGTCCTTGGATGGTTGCGGTCGATCTCGCTCGTCATCCGCCTGCTGACGACGCCGATCATCGACATTCTTCGCAGCGTGCCGATGATCATTCAGCTGATCCTGGCCAACAGCATCCTGTCGCTCATGGGCTTCAGCGCCTCGCCATTCTGGTTCGGCACCGTCGCGCTCGGCGCCTGGATGGCAGCCGTGACAGCCGAAGTCGCTCGCGACGCCCTGCGGTCCGTGCCATTTCAATACCGCCGGGGTGCTCGTTCCCTGGGGATGAACTACTTCCAGGAACTCTTCCACATCTCGGCGCCCCTCGGCTTTCGTGCCGGGCTTCCATCCTGGATCGGCCTGGTCCTGAGCCTGATCAAGGATAGCTCGCTGGCAGGCGTTATCGGCTATCTGGAATTCACCCGCACCGCCCAGATGCTCATGACTCGAACCCACGAAACCTGGCTCATGCTGCTGGGGACCGGGCTATTTTACTTCCTCATTTGCTATCCGGTTTCCAAGTACAGCCGCCAACTTGAAAGAAGGGTCCTCGTATGATCGAGATCAAAAACGTCCGCAAGATCTTCGGTCCGTTGACGGTTCTCAAGGGCATCAACCTGACGGTCGAAAAGGGTGAGCTTCTTTGCCTGATCGGCGCAAGCGGCTCCGGGAAATCGACACTCCTGCAATGCATCAACGGCTTGGAACCGATCCAGGGCGGTGAGATCATTGTCGACGGCATCAGCGTCCATGACCCGAAGACCAACATCAACACCCTGCGCCGGAAACTCGGCATCGTCTTTCAACAGTACAATGCCTTTCCGCATCTGACCGCCCTGGAAAACGTGGCGCTGGCGCCGCGCGTGGTCGCAAAGCGCAGCCGCTCGGAGGCGCGAAAACTTGCCCAGAAGCATCTAGACCATGTCGGGCTCGGGGATAAAGCCAATGCGCTGCCGTCAAGGCTCTCGGGCGGCCAGCAGCAGCGTCTGGCCATCGCAAGGGCACTAGCGATGGAGCCGTCCTACATGCTGTTTGACGAAGTCACCTCGGCTCTCGATCCGGAACTCGTTGGTGAGGTCCTTGAAACCATGCGATTGCTGAAGTCGGAGGGGATGACCATGGTCGTTGTCACCCACGATATCGGCTTCGCGCGAGAATCCGCGGACCGGGTCGCCTTTCTGCATCAAGGCGAGGTTTGCGAACTCGGGACGGCGGCCGAAGTGATCGACAATCCCTCCCAGGAACAGACCCAACGCTTCCTGCGGCGCGAGAACCGCGCCCCCACTGACTGCGGCCGCAGGATATCGGCGGCTTGAGCACTTTCACGCAACGCAACGTTAGACTTTGATCGGATTTGCACGATGATTTCATTTGACCTTAAAGGCCGTACCGCGCTCGTAACGGGCGGCGCATCCGGGATCGGCTTTGAGACCGCACGGATACTGAGCAGAAGCGGCGCCCGCGTGGCGATCAACTACCTTCCGGACGACCCCCGCGGGGAAGAAGCCCTCGCAACGTTGCGCAAGGAAGGCTATGATCCCGTTGCCGCTCCGGGCGATGTTGGCGATGCCGACAAGGCCGAGGCGATGGTCAAGAAAGCGATCAGCGATCTCGGGCACCTCGATCTGCTCGTCAACAATGCAGGCACCCCTGGCGTCAAGCTTCCCGTGCCGATCCAGGATCTCGAGTCGATCACCGAGGAGCTGTGGGCCAACCTGTTGAACGTCAATCTGATGAGCGTCTTTCGCTGCTCCAAGGCTGCCGCATCTGCCTTGAAGGAAAGCAAGGGCGCTATTGTCAACACCGCCTCGATCGCCGGCTTCGGTTCGGTGGCAAGCACCATCGCCTATAGCGGATCCAAGGCCGCCGTTATCAATCTGACGAAGAATCTGGCGCGGTCGCTCGCCCCGGATGTGCGCGTCAACGCCGTGGCACCCGGCTCGGTGGACAGTTCCTGGGCGATCGAATGGTCGAAGGAGCGGCATGACGGCACGATCGCGGCAACGCCGCTGAAGAAGCTCTGCACCCCGGATGAGGTCGCGGAAGTGATCGTCTATCTCGGTTTCGCGGGCCGAATGATAACCGGCCATACCGTCGTGATCGACGGCGGAATCTCCATCTAGCTTTCTATAGGGCCTGCCGCAGGCCCGCCAACACCTTCAGCCCCTAAACAGCACATTTCCGCACCGGGAACCGCCAGCAATGCTGCGCGCTCCCGGCTCGGATGTGCTCACCCCTATCCAAGGAAGAAACATGGTCAGCGAAATCGTCAAAGTGAAATCGGGTAGCATTCTCGAGGACAAGGAGGGCTATTCGCGGATCGTCGCGCTCGACAATTGGATTTTCATGTCGCTCACAGCCGGGCGGGACTACAAGACCCGAGCCATGCCTGACACTGCCGTCGAACAGGCGAGGCAAGCTATGAAGAATGTCGAAGGCGCGCTGGCGTCGGTTGGCGCCAGTCTTGCGGACATCGTCCGCCGGCGGATCTTCATTCCACGCCAGGAAGATGTTGCAGACGTCATGGCCTTCATGGGTGAAAAATTCAAAGGCATCGATCCGGCAAGCTGCGTGAGCTGCGGTCCTCTCGGCGGACCTGAATATCTGTTCGAGATCGAAATCACCGCATATAGAGGCGCCGGAAACCTCCCCCAGAAGCACCTTGTCATTTCGCTCTGACGTGGTTTCGAAACACCGGGATTGCGTTTGTATATAATCGACAAGTTGCCGACGTTATAATACATAGCCTCATGACAATGAGGAGAGCGAATCTTGGCTAAATCGGACAGTTCTGCGAACGTGCTGGCGGCGATGACCATCATGGAAAGTGCGGAGTTCGCCGCAGAACAGATCAGAAAAGCAATCATCGCCGGGGCCTTGAAGCCCGGCGATCGTCTGGTCGAGCAGCAGCTTACCGATATGATCAACGTGTCGCGTCATCCGGTCAGGGAGGCCCTACGGCTGCTTGCTCGCGAGGGCTTTGTCGAGCTTCGGCGAAATCGCGGCGCGGTGGTCAGCGCCTTGGATGCCGCCAGCGTCGTCGAGGTTTACGATATCCGGATGGCCCTTGGAAAAATCGCCCTCACCTATCTCCTGTCGGAAGAAGGACGCCTGCAGCCAGCTGACCTTAAGCGGATCGAGAAGCTGGCTAACAATGCCGTCAAATTCGCCGACCTGAAGGATCAGTCCGATACCGTCAGCAACGACCTGGAGTTTCAACAGGCGATTATCGACGCGACGGGATTGCAACGCACCATTCGCTATTTTTCCGAGCTGACCGGCGATGTGCGGCGCTTCAACAATTTACTTGGTATCGTTTACACAGACCGCCGCGGCGATGCCGAAAAATACGTCGTCTCGCTTTATGAGGCAATCAGGGATCGCAACCTTCCTCTGGCCGAGAGCGTCTGGGACGCGAAATTCAGAAAGGCGATGGAGCGCTACCTTTCGCTTATCACCAACAGTCCGTCGGATGGCGTCAGCAAGCAGGCTTAACCTTCAGCGGGCTTCATCAACCAGTGCGCAAGGTGTGCGTCTGGGAATCAGGCACTGGTGGTGATCACAGCTTCCCATTGCGGGATGGCGCGACCTCAATAAATGTGGTTGCCGGCGCAGGGACAATCACGCAGGCCCCATTTTGCCGCCCAGGACGGATGTTAGAGTTCAGTCGTGAACAACTCGATTGGATCCTCGAATCCTCTGAGTTGGTGGGAGCCGACCGTCCGGATTTTCTCGGCCCCGATCCTGTGACAAAACGAACCTGACATGAGAACTGACGTCCCAAGCGCGGCGCATGTGCTCTGGATCTGGGTGAGGAGGTTCACGTCGGAACCGATGAAAGCAAGATCCAGACGGTCACCGGAGCCTACATTGCCATAGCTGACCCCACCATAGTGGAGCGCAATACTTGCTTCGATATCGGCGCCATCGAATTCGAAATGTCTGAGATCGTCCCGGATCGCATTCGCTGCGGCAAATGCCGAATTGCTGGCGACCTCGGCATCGGAGCTGGGAAAGAATGCCAGCACCGCATCGCCCATGGATTTAAGCAGCTTCCCGCCTCGATGCGTGATGGCCGGCACCGCGATCTCGAAATATGCGCTCAGCAACTCCAATGCGCGATCCCCCGGCAATCTATTCGAGAGTTCCGTGAAGTTGCGGAGGCTACAAAGCAAAAGGGCTGCCTCCATGGTTTCGACCTCGCCTTGCCGAATACGCCCGGCAAGAATGCGCTGCACGGTCATCGGGCCGATGTAAGTGTCGAGGAGACTGAGGTCCGCCTGGCGCATGACACGGAGTTCGCAGGTGTTGCGCAGAGCTGGAAGAATCCGCTCGATGACCCCGATGTCCGGCAGCGTAAAGCCGCCTGGACGCCGCGTGCCGAAGATGACGGCGCTGACAGGCCCGTCAACATTGCAGAGCGGGGCGACAAGGAGCTGCGCAAGACCTCGGCCGGCATAGACATCCATCCCCTGCCAGAGCCAATTCTGCTCGTCCATTCCCACAATCATTGGCTCTCGGGAGCTCATCAATTTGCGCAGCGGGCTGCCGGCGAAGCTGAGACCGGCGCTGTGTTCGTCCTCGTGTATCTCGACAGGTTCGCCAGGCGCCCAGGCCACGATGCGCCCAGGAAACTCCGGATGGAGCGTCATCAGATGCAGTGTCAGCCTGTCGATCGGGAGGCCGATCCTCTGCAGCCGTCGGCCAAGCCCTGCAATCAGACCGGCCTCGTCGATGGCGTGACATTCGTCGCCCGACAGCCATTCCAGCACGGAAAGCAGGGAGTTCGGATCGACGCTGCGACGGCGAATGGTCCGTGGACCGACGGAGACCGGATCTTTGAGCAAGGTGTTCATGGCTTTGCCTTTCGGGATCTGGAAAACACGGGGGTATTCAGTGGGCTCCTCCGCCCGACAACTGACCGGGCTTCTTGAAAAACAGCGTCGCAACAAGAGCGACAACCAGCGCCGCGCCCAGCAGGAAAAACGTGTCGCTGAAGGCCATGATGTTGGCCTGCTTTCGCAGACCCGAGGCGACGGCGACAACAGCCTTGTGCGTGGCGGTAGCCTGATCGCTGACGCCATGGCTCATGAAATACGCCGTCAGCTTGGCGATGCGCTCACGGGTGGCTTCCTCGAACATGGAGACCGAACTGGTCAGGATGTTCGAATGGAACTGTTCGCGCTTCGACAAGAAGGTCTGCAACGAGGCGATGCCGACAGCGCCGCCGAGGTTTCGCATCATGTTGAACAGCGCTGAAGCGGAACCGGCATTTTCCTGCTCTATGCCCGCGGTCGCGATAGCCGAAAGCGGCGTGAAGACGAGGGCCTGTCCGATGGCACGAACGACGTTGGGCCAGAAAAGCTGGTCATTTGCGTAGTCCCCGGTCATGTGGACGTTCATAAAGTTCGAGGCGGCAAAGAGGGCAAAACCGACGACGATCAGCAGGCGGATGTCGAAGCGCTTCATCATCTGCGGAACCAGCGGGATTAAGAGAAGCTGAGGGATGCCTGTCCAGGCCAGCACCATGCCGATCTGCTCGGAATTATAGCCCTGGATGCGGGAGAGGTAGATCGGCAGAATGAAGGCGGAGCCGTAGAGCGCGATGCCGAGCAGGATATTGGCGACGATGCCGAAGCCGAAGTTTCGGCGCACCAGCAGGCGCAGGTTCAAAAGCGGATGCGCGGTCTTCAGCTCAATGATCAGGAAGAGCGTCAGCGACACCACGGCGATGACCGACAGGCGGACAATGAAGTTCGATCCGAACCAG
The DNA here is from genome assembly GCF_058803745.1 of Rhizobium sp. GW821-FHT14E12. Lineage (NCBI taxonomy): Bacteria > Pseudomonadati > Pseudomonadota > Alphaproteobacteria > Hyphomicrobiales > Rhizobiaceae > Rhizobium > Rhizobium sp. GW821-FHT14E12. The sequence goes on along the minus strand of NZ_JBXAPH010000003.1, from coordinate 439,720 downwards.
TCGTCCTTGTTGCCTTCCTCGAGCACGGTCTGAAGCGCTGCGAGACCCACCGACATGGTGACGATACCGGGCCAGTCTCCCTTCGCGAGCAGGCCGAGGTTCATCGGCGCGCGGTCGAGCGAGGCCCAGAGCATGGCGACCATCAGGGAGCCCGGCACCAGATTGACGTAGAAGATATACTCCCATCCGAAATTCTCGGTGAGATAACCGCCGATAGTCGGGCCGATCGCGGGTGCAAAGGTGGCGGAGAGCGCGAACAGCGCCAGGCCGATCGGCTGCTTTGCCTTGGGAAGCAGCGTGATGATGATGGTGAAGGCCATTGGGATCAACACGCCGCCGGAAAAGCCCTGGATGGCGCGCAGAACGATCATCTGCTGCAGGTTCGCCGCGAATGCGCAGGCGATCGAGAAGATGAGGAACAGAATGGCGTTGACCAGCAGATAGTTGCGGACCGAGAAGACCCTGGCCAGCCATCCGCTGAGCGGAATGACGACGATTTCAGCGATGAGATAGGAGGTCGATATCCAGCCTCCGTCGTCCGTTCCGGCACCGATCGCGCCCTGGATGTCCGCAAGCGAGGCATTGACGATCTGGATGTTGAGCACCGCCATGAAAGCGCCGAGCGTGGAGCCGATGACGGCGCACCACATGCGAAGTGGGCTCATTGCCGGTTTGGCGGACGCGGACACCGCCACCGGACCGGGAGGCTGATTGCTGTTTGCTACGACCTGGAGCGTGGCCATGACTTATCTCCTTCCGGCTTTGCGGAAAACATTCTCATGCCAATGGTGGAGTGATGATTGGGAAAGAAACAGGATCCCTATTTCTGCAATGCGACGGCCCTCGTGTCGATCTCAGGTTCGACCGACATGCCGGACCGAAGCAGGCCAACCAGCCCCTCGTCGTCAATGACGATCTTCACGGGAATACGCTGCACGATCTTGGTGAAATTGCCCGTCGCATTGTCCGGGGGCAGCAGGGAGAATTCCAGGCCGCTCGCGGGCGATATGCTGTCGACATGCCCGTTGATCGTAACATCCGGGAAGCTGTCGATCTTGATGTCGACGGGCTGGCGCGGACGGACATTGGTAAGCTGCGTTTCCTTGAAATTCGCAACGACGTAAACGGCGTGGAGCGGCACGACCGCCATTAGCTGCGTTCCGGCGGTGACGAACTGGCCGACACGGATCGAGCGGGCGCCGACGGTTCCGTCCACAGCCGCAACGATGTCGGTATAGGAAAGGTTCAGTTCGGCCTGGTGGACGGCGGCATCGGCGTGGTCGCGCTGGGCGACAGCCTGATCACGCTCAGTCTGAAGGACTGGAACCTTGTTCTGGGCGGCAACGAAAGCGGCCTGGTCCCGTTCGACCGCTGCAACTGCCTGGTCGTTCAGGGACTGGGTTTGCTCGGCGCGGGACTGCGTGCCTGCACCATTCGCGATCAGCCTCGTGTTACGCACGGCCTCTGACTGAGCATATACCAGGGACGCGCGCGACGCATCGAGCGAGGCCTTCGCCTGGTCGATGACCGGCTGCTGCAATCGAATTTGCGCATCGATATTGGTGATTGCGGCCGCGGCTGCGTTCACGTCCGCTTTCGCCTGCGACAATGCAGCCTGGAAGTCACGATCGTCGATCCGGGCGAGGACCTGTCCTGCCTTGACCGTATCATTGTCGTTTACGAGGACTTCCTTGATATAGCCGGTTACCTTTGGGGCGATTGTGGTGTAGTCCGCCTTCACATAGGCGTCGTCCGTCGACTCCATGAAGCGACCGACGGTCCAGTAATGATATCCAAAGTTTGCGGCGTATGCGGCTCCCGCGAGAAGGGCCACGACGAGCACGCCGCGTTTGACGGCACTTCCAGCGGATGTCTTCGGGGCCTCGCCTGCAACTGCTTCCGTGGTGGCGGGCGCTGAGACTTCGGCGACTTTAGCTGTCTCTGCCTTGGCGCTTTCGAATGCTTCCTTGCGGGGGAGCTCAACCATCGTACTTCTCCTATGCTCCGCCCCGTTGATGATGCGGGGACATGATTGCGTTCTATGGACCGCATAAATGCCCCGCTGGCCGCCTTTTGATAATCCGCGTATATCGGTAAGGATCATACGCTGAGAGCGGATAATCAGGAGGTGTGCATGGATCGTCTGACAAGTCTTTCGGTCTTCGGAAAGGTGGTCGAACATGGTGGTTTCTCGGCGGCGGCACGCCGGCTCAACATGTCGGTGACCATGGTTGCCACCCATGTGCAGTCGCTTGAGGAAAGGCTCGGCGTACGCCTGCTCAATCGCACGACGCGCAAGGTGAGCCTGACGGAAACGGGCAAGTTCTATTACGACCGCTCGTCTCAGATACTGGCCGAACTCGAAGAGGCGGACCGGGCTGCGGGCGCGCTGACCACGATGCCCCGCGGCACGCTCAAGATCTATTCAAGCGCTGCGATTGTCCGCTTTCTGCTTCCCGTCATCGATGAATATCTCGAGCTCTACCCCTCGGTCTCCATGGATGTAGAAGTCGGCGAACGGACGATCGACATGATCGAGGATGGCCACGATCTCGTGATGCGGACCGTGCCCTCCCCGGATTCCAGCCTGATGGTTCGGAAGCTGACGTCGTGGCGGCACGTCCTCGTCTGCTCCCCGTCCTATCTTGAGGACCATGCCGAACCGAAGACGCCCGCCGATCTCGCCGCCCACAACTGTCTTCAATACAGCTACTATCCTTATGGCGACGAATGGCATTTCGAAACGGGCACCGGGGAGCCAGCAAACGTCAGAGTGCAAGGTAACGCCCGTTCCAACAGCGCCGAGACCTTGCGCCACCTCGCGGTCAACGGCCGTGCGGTCTGGCTCGCGCCAAGCTTCATTGTGTCCGAGGACCTGGCCGAGGGCCGGCTGATCCGGATGATGCCGGAGTTCCGCGGCGTGGAATTTGCCATCAATGCCATCTATCCCAACCGCAGCCATCTGCCGACGAAGGTGAGGCTTTTCATCGACTTGCTGGTCGAGCGCTTCGCCGAGCACCGCAAGTGGATGACCTGACAAAGTCGATGGACCGCAAGCGGACGCTAAGTCGCGGCCAGCTTGGCATGCAATGCCTCTTCAAAATCACGGACGATCGCCTTGATCAGGCGCTCCGTGATCCTGTCCTTCTGCCACAATGCGGTCATCTCGACCGGTGACGGCTCCCAATCGGGGAGGACCGGAACGAGCGCACCGGTTGCTATCGCATCCTCGATCATGAACTTGGGCAGATTGGCAATGCCAAGGCCGGCACAGGCCGCCTCGACAAGAATGGTCTGACGGTTTGCGGCAAAACCGATCCTGGGGCGCACGACTTCGCGTGCCCCTTGAGCATTTTTCAAATCCCATGCAATCAGATCGCGGCGGATCGCAAGCGCCGGCAGCATTTCCAGGTCCTGCGGGGTTCTCAGATCGGGGTGCATACCGAGGAAGGCCGGGCTGGCGACGAGCGTTCGCGGCAAGGCAGCGATCTTCCTGAACATCAGTTCGGAGTCGGCAACCGGTCCCATGCGAATGACGAGATCATATCCCTCTTCGATCAGCGAGACCCGGCGATCCGCAAGCGTCATCTCTATGACAACATCGGGATAGCGGGACTTGAAGTCGATCAGAGCCGGAGCGAGAACCGCGACCGCCATGTCGGGAGGGAGCGACAGGCGCACGGTGCCCGACAGTGCGACGCGTTCGTCCTGAACCTCGGCAACCGCTTGCTCCGCCAGCATGAACGCCGTTTGGCTTCGATCGAAGAGCTGCTGCCCCTGCTCGGTCAGAACCACCCCCTTCTTCGTCCGGCGCACAAGGCGGACATTCAAGCTCTCCTCCAGCGCCGACAGACGGCGCGAGAGCGTGGCTTTTGGAATGCCGGTCGCGCGTTCGGCCGAGGCCAGTCCGCCAGCCTGCGCAATGCGGATGAACAGCGCCAACCCATCAAAATCGCCGAATGTCTTCATGTTTCATTTATGGAACATAAGCACGACATAAATCAAGTCTCCCCGATGTATCGTTCCATCTCTATCTTCCAGCTCGAGCAATCAAGCTCCCAACGAGCACAGGAGATGAGTCATGACCACGACATTCACGCCTGAGAATTCCGCGCTTCTGCTGATCGACCATCAGGTCGGCACGATGCAGCTGATCAAGAACATCGACGTCGAGCAGGCCAAGCGCATGTCGCTGGCGCTTGCCAAGGCTGCCAGCATCCTCGGCATCCCAACCGTGCTGACATCCAGCCAGGAAGATCGCGTGCAGGGGCCGCTTCTGCCTGAACTGCAGGAGATCCTGCCCGAGGCTTTCGAAAAGCGCGTCAAGCGCGAAGGCATCGTCAATGCCTGGACCGACGCCAATTTCAAGGCCGCGGTCGAAGCAACGGGCCGCAAGAACCTGATTATGGCTGGCGTCACGACCGACGTCTGCCTCGTCTTCCCGGCAATCGACGCCGTCGCCGAAGGCTACGAAGTGCAGGCCGTCATGGACGCTTCGGGCTCGCCTTATGAGTTGTCCGAGGATATGTCTCGCCGCCGCATGCAGGATGGCGGCGTCATTCTGACCGCCACCAACACCATGATCGCGGAACTTGCCCAGAACTGGGGCACGCCGAACGGCCAGAAGCTCATCCAGCTGCTGTTCACCGAAGTGCTTCCGCCGATCGCGTAACCGATATCCAGTCCGCGCGAAGCCAAGGAGTAGAGAACATGACCTTAGAAGCAACTCCCCTTAACGGGATTGGCGTCGTATCGCCGGAAACGCATCTGGTAAGAGCGCAAGGCCCGTTTCAGCTCCGCCGAATCCGCCCAGGTATTACCCTGCGGCAACCGGATGACGCAGGCTTCGGCGGGCTTGGAATTATCGACCATGCCCGGCTGCAACCCGGCCTCGTCGTCAGGATGCATGAGCACCGCAACGACGAGATCATCAGCTATCTGCGCGCGGGCAACATGCAGCACACGGACTCGGCTGGCCGGAGCGAGGTCATCTCGCCCGGTCGGCTGATGGTGATGAACGCCGGCAGCGGCTTTTCCCACGAGGAGGAAGTCGTCGGCAAAGACCAGATCGAAATGCTGCAGATCTTCGTTCGGCCCGAGACGACGGACATGGAACCTGGAGTTCAGTTTGTCAGCCTGGACGAGGCAACCCGAACCGATCAATGGCGGCTTCTGACGGGACCCGTCGGGTCGGCAGCACCGAGTTTCGTCCGCCAGGCCATCTACCTCTACGATATGCACCTGTCGGCCGGCAAAAGCATCGGCCTGCCCTCCATACCCGGGTTCGATCGCTGGCTCTATGTCTTTCGCGGCAGCGTGCTGGTGGGCCATCAGGAGGCCGGAACGCATACGGCGCTGACGATCGGCGCGGATGAAGCCGCGCTTGACGTGACGGCGACCGCAGAGACGGATCTGGTGCTCTTTCTCATCGACCGGCGCGCGCGGTTTTCCCGCGAGGGCACCATAAGCGGTTGAGCATTGGACGGGCCAGACGATCGTCGCGGATGGTGGCAACGTCCGGAACTGATTTCGAAAAGCTCCCGAATAGCTTATCCACCCCGCTCGCTGCCAATCACGAGCGGGGCGGTTCTATTTCAGCCGCTCTTTCAGGAACTCGATAAATCGCTGTGTCTTTGCAGGCAGCAATCGGGTCTCGGTGATTGCAAAGACGGATACGGGCGCGCCCTGCCACTGCGGCAGGATGCGTTGCAGCCGTTGGGCCGCCAATTCGTCAGAGACAATTTCCTGCGGAAGCATGGCGACACCCATGTCCAGCGTGGCGAGGCGGCGGATCATTCCGATATTGTTCAGCCGGAACCTGCCGCCGGCGGCAACATCAGCCGTTTCCATCCCATTGCTCAGCGTCCAGACCTTGGTATTCAGCATGCAAAGGCATTGATGCCCGGCCAGGTCCGAAGGACCATTCGGTTCGCCGTTGCGTTCGAGATAGCGCGGCGAGGCATAGAGATACGGCGACAGGCGGGCCAGCGGACGCGCAATCATGTGGGACGACTCCGGCTCTCCCATGCGGATCGCCACGTCAAACGGTTCCGCCACCAGATCGACCCTGCGCGGCGTCAGATCGAATTCGAAACTGATGCCGGGATATTGCTCGGCGAATTCGGCGATCAGCGGCGCCAGATAGGTCGTCGCAAAATCCACGGGCAGGGATACGCGCAAGAGGCCGCTCGGCTGCTCCAGCATCTCGCCGAGTTGCTCATGTGCCAGCCGTGCTTCCTCGACGATACGCTTGCAGCGCTCGAAGTAGATCTGGCCGGCTTCCGTCAGCTCGATCCGCCGCGTCGTGCGGTGCAACAACCGCAATCCGATTGCCTTCTCCAGCAGGCTGATCCGGCGGGACAGGGTGGAGTTGGGAACCTTGGTGGTTTCGGCGGCCCTACGAAAGCTGCGCGCTTTCACGACCTCCACGAACAGAGCCATGTCGTTCAAAAGTTCCACATCATTGCTCCATCAGCAGATCAATCGGCTCCGTTCTAGCCTATTGATCCCAATTAATGCAGCAACCATTTGTTATGGGAAACAATCACGACAAGTTGCGATCTCGCTTTTCCCCGACTACCAGAGCTCGGGATGCCGGTTAACGTCCTTGTAAAGCAGGTAGCGGAAACGGCCCGGCCCGCCGGCATAGCAGGCTTGTGGGCAGAAGGCGCGCAGCCACATGAAGTCTCCCGCCTCCACTTCCACCCAGTCCTTGTTCAGCCGATAGACCGCCTTGCCTTCGAGCACGTATAGGCCGTGCTCCATGACATGCGTCTCCATGAACGGGATCGTCCCGCCCGGTTCGAATGTGACGATGTTGAGATGCATGTCGTAACGGACATCAGACGGATCGATGAAACGGGTGGTTCCCCAAGAGCCATTCGTGTCCGGCATCGACGAAATGGCGTGCTGATCCTCATGCGTGAAAATAGCGGGCGGAGCTTCCAATCCCTCGACTGCCTGGAACACCTTCCGGACCCAATGGAACCGGACTGGCGCGGTCCCCCGATTGCTCAGCTTCCACGCGGCTCCAGCCGGGATAAAGGCAAAAGATCCTGCCTTCAGCGCATAGTCGCTTCCGGCATATTCGATCGCCATCTCGCCCTCGACGACGAAGATCGCTGCTTCCGCGCGTTTGTCGGGCTCCGGTCGATCGCTTCCGCCGCCCGGCAAGACTTCCATCACATATTGCGAGAAGGTTTCCGAGAAACCGGAGAGCGGGCGGGATAGAATCCATGCTCTCGTTCCCGACCAATGCGGAAGCACGCTCGTTACGATGTCGGTCATAACGGTTCGTGGAATAACCGCATAGGCCGTCGTAAAAACAGCCTTGCTTGAAAGCAGTTCGGTCTGCGGCGGCAATCCGCCGAGTTTCGAATAGTAATTTCTGTCGGTCATGGGTCCGGTCTCGCGGCGCGGGATTATGCATTTGCATTAAGTGCCGCACGCCTTTTAAGCAACACTAAATTCGGCGCTCACAAGCCGGGAAATCAAAAACTTCAATCAAAATATTGTTTTTTAAAATGGAACTCCGGTTTCATTCAAGTCGGCATGAAAACTGCTTCTCATCCGCTGACTGGGTCCTGCCCGGTGGCAACAAGAACAGATGAGGGAACGGCATGAACCAGGCATTCGATCTTCTATCGCAGAGAAGATCCATTCTTCGCAAATTCCGCAAATCCATCATGGTCGGGGCAACCGCCATCGCACTGGCCGCCGCGGGCACAGCCACGGCCTTTGCCGCGGGAACGCTGCGGATCGGCATGACCGCTTCCGATATTCCGCTAACCACCGGACAGACGGACCAGGGTGGCGAAGGTCAGCGCTTCATGGGCTACACGGTCTATGACTCGCTCGTCGAATGGGATCTCACAAGTGCCGTAAAGCCGTCGGCCCTCGTTCCGGGGCTCGCCGTTTCCTGGGCAGTCGATGCCAACGACAAGACCAAGTGGGTTTTCAAGCTTCGCGACGGCGTCAAATTCCATGACGGCAGCGCTTTCACCGCCGACGCTGTCATCTGGAACCTCGACAAGCTTCTGAAGACGGATGCTCCCCAATTCGACAAACGCCAGGCGGCCCAGGGCAAGTCGCGCATTCCAGCCGTGGCCAGCTACAAGGCAACCGATCCGCTGACGGTCGAGATCACCACCAAGACACCAGATGCGACGCTGCCTTATCAATTGAGCTGGATCCTGATGTCTTCGCCCGCAAACTGGGAAGCGCAGGGCAAGAACTGGGATGTCGTGGCACAGAAGCCGTCCGGGACCGGGCCGTGGAAGCTGGAAAGCGGCTTCACGCCTCGCGAGCGCGCCGAGCTGACGCCGAACAAGAACTACTGGGATCCGGCGCGCGTGCCGAAGCTCGACAAGCTGATCCTCATTCCGCTGCCCGAACCGAACACCCGCGTCGCCGCTCTCCGATCCGGCCAAGTCGACTGGATCGAGGCGCCGGCGCCGGACTCCGTCGCTTCTCTCAAGGAAGCCGGCTTTACGATCGTCACAAACTCTTATCCGCATAACTGGACATGGCATTTCTCCCGTGTCGAAGGTTCGCCCTGGAACGATATCCGCGTCCGCAAGGCCGCGAACCTCGCCGTCGATCGCGACGGCCTGAACGAGCTTCTCGGCGGCCTCTCGACCCCGGCCCAGGGGTTCATGCCGCCCGGCCACCAGTGGTTCGGCAATCCGACCTTCAAGCTCAGCTACAATGTCGAGGAAGCGAAAAAGCTGATGGCGGAAGCCGGATACGGTCCCGACAAGCGCATCAAGACCAAGGTCATCATTTCCTCGTCCGGCTCCGGCCAGATGCTGCCGCTGGCGATGAACGAGTATATCCAGCAGACGCTTGCCGAAATCGGCATCGATATCGAATATGAGGTGGCCGACTGGAACACGGTCATCAATATCTGGCGCGCGGGAGCGAAGGATCCGAGCGCCAAGGGCGCAACGGCGATCAACTACTCCTATTTCATCCAGGATCCCTTTACCGGCCTCATCCGGCATCTGCAGTGCAATCTCGCACCGCCGGCAGGTACGAACTGGGGTTATTATTGCGATCCGGAAATGGATGCGCTCTTCGAAAAGGTGCGCAACACCTTTGATCCCGCCGAACAGGACAAGGTTCTCCAGCAGGTGCATGAGAAATACGTCAACGAAGCGCTGTTCCTGATGGTCACGCACGACGTCAATCCGCGCGCGATGAGTACAAAGGTCAAGGGCTTCGTGCAGGCGCAGAACTGGTTCCAGGACTTCTCGCAGATCACGCTCGATCCCTGATCCCCCAAACGGGTGCGCCGGCTCGCCGGTGCACCCCCATTGAAGCGCGGACTTACTCTTTCCAAGCGAGAATCTCATGCTGGCTTATGGTTTGAAACGGCTTCTGCATGTCATACCGGTGGCGATCGGCGTCAGCATGGTGTGCTTTATGCTGATCCACATCGCGCCGGGCGACCCGCTTGCGGCCATCCTGCCCTCCGATGCCTCGGCCGAACTCCAGGCCCAGATGCGAAGCTTCTATGGCCTCGACCGGCCGCTGCCGGTTCAGTACGCACTGTGGAGCTGGCGGGCGCTGCATGGCGATCTCGGTGTTTCCATCACCAGCGGACGGCCGGTCCTCGGCGAAATCGCCTCTGCTTCGCTCAATTCAATCATCCTGGCGGTCGCTGCAACGCTGATCGGCTTCACGCTCGGCGCGGGCCTCGGCTTCCTGGCCGGTGTCTTCCGCGGCAAATGGATCGACCGCATCGCTTCGGCGATCTCGATGCTCGGCGTCAGCGTGCCGCATTATTGGCTCGGCATGGTGCTCGTCATCGTCTTTTCAGTCAGGCTCGGCTGGCTTCCCGCGATGGGCGGTGGCCCCGGTGGATCGGACGGAAGGGCGGTCAATTGGGAATATCTCCGCTATCTCATCCTTCCTGCCATCACCATGTCCGTCATCCCGATGGGAATCATCGCCCGGACAATCCGGTCGCTGGTCGCGGATATTCTCGCGCAGGATTTCACACAGGCTCTCGCCGCCAAGGGGCTAATGACGCGGCAGATCCTGCGCCACGTCGTTCGCAATGCCGCACCGACGGCGATATCGGTCATGGGCCTGCAGCTTGGCTATCTGCTCGGCGGTTCTATCCTGATCGAGACGGTCTTTTCCTGGCCTGGAACGGGCTTCCTCCTGAACGGCGCGATCTTCAGCAGGGACCTGCCCGTGCTCCAGGGCACCATCCTTGTGCTCGCCATGTTCTTCGTTCTCGTCAACCTCGTCGTCGACGTGCTTCAGAGCGCAATCGATCCGCGTATCCAGAGGAGTTGAGCCCATGGTGGCCGTTACAGCAGACGTCGTCGCAGATGGTCCGCGCACCATCCGCTCCCCCGGTTTCTGGCACGGCGTCGTCCGCCGTCTCTGTCGGGATCCGGTTGCCATCGTGGCGCTCCTTATCATAATCGCACTCATCGTCGCGGCGATCCTCGCTCCCTATCTCGCGCCATATGACCCGACAAAGACGAGTGTGATCCGCCGCCTGAAGCCGATCGGCACTCCAGGATACATACTCGGGACCGATGAACTTGGCCGCGACATGCTGTCCCGGCTGATCTACGGCGCAAGACTATCGCTATTGATGGGCGTCATCCCTGTTCCGGTCGCCTTCGTGATCGGTTCTGCGATCGGCATCATCGCCGGCTACGCGGGCGGCATCGTCAATACGCTGATCATGCGAACGGTCGACGTCTTCTATGCATTTCCGTCCGTGCTGCTTGCCGTTGCGCTCTCCGGTGCACTCGGCTCCGGCCTGACCAATGCGCTAGTGTCCCTGACGGTGGTGTTCATTCCACAAATCGCCCGCGTCGCCGAGAGTGTGACCACGCAGGTACGACGCCTCGACTATGTGGACGCCGCCCGCGCCTCGGGTGCAAAGGCTCGCACGATCATCACCGTCCATATTCTGGGCAACGTTCTCGGCCCGATCTTCGTGTTTGCGACCAGCCTCATCTCGGTATCGATGATCCTGGCCTCCGGCCTTTCCTTCCTCGGGCTCGGCGTCAGACCGCCGGATGCCGAGTGGGGCCTGATGCTGAATACGTTGCGCACGGCAATCTACGTCAACCCCTATGTGGCGGCTCTGCCGGGCGTGATGATCTTCATCACGTCGATCTGCTTCAATCTTTTCTCGGACGGCCTGCGCGCGGCAATGGATGTGAAATCATGATGGGTGGCCTTCCCTTGCCTGCAAAAGATCCGCGCGACCGTGGCGGCCCTGCCCAGCCGCTAGTCTCCGCCAGATCTCTCTTGAAACACTTCCCCGTCAAAGGTGGCGGGCTATTCCAGCCTAAGAAGGTGGTCCGCGCCGTCGATGGGATCGACTTTGACATTTTGAAGGGTGAGACACTCGGCGTGGTCGGCGAGAGTGGCTGCGGCAAGTCGACGATGGCACGGTTGCTGATGCAATTGATCAAGCGGGATCAAGGCGAAGTGCTGTTCGATGGCGAAACGGTCGGCGGCACGCTGTCGCTGAGCGATTACCGCCGGCAGGTACAGATGGTGTTCCAGGATAGCTATGCCTCGCTGAACCCACGCCTGACGATGGAGGAGTCGATCGCGTTCGGCCCGCGGGTTCATGGTGTCACCGCGGAAAAGGCCATGGCCCGGGCACACGACCTGCTGCACAGGGTCGGCCTGGAGCCGAACCGTTTTGCCGGCCGCTATCCGCACGAGCTTTCCGGCGGCCAACGGCAGCGCGTCAACATTGCCCGCGCCCTGGCGCTGGAGCCGCGCCTCGTCATTCTCGACGAGGCCGTGTCCGCACTCGACAAGTCGGTGGAGGCGCAGGTGCTGAACCTGCTGCTCGATCTCAAGCGGGATTTCGGCCTGACCTACCTCTTCATCTCGCACGACCTCAACGTCGTTCGCTTCATGTGCGACCGCGTTATGGTCATGTATCTCGGAAAGGTAGCGGAGATCGGCAGCCGCGACGCGATTTTCGACCGCACGAAACATCCCTATTCGGCGGCGTTGCTCGCCTCCATGCCGAAGATCAACCCTTCCGATCGCACATCGGAGCCTCCCCTTGCAGGTGATCCGCCAAATCCGATCGATCCGCCTCCCGGCTGTCGATTCCATACGCGCTGCACCTTTGCCGAGGAGATTTGCAGCCGGGAGATGCCGCCGCTTGTGAGCGTGTCCGGGGATCATGCCGCAGCCTGTCTTATGTCGATGCCCGCATCCGGTCACAGCCGTGCGCCCGTCATGATGGAGACTCAAGATGACTGATGCCCAGCCGATGATCGATATCAGGAACCTCTCGGTGACCTTCAATCGCGGGCGCAAACCGGTCAAGGCGGTGAACGGTGTCAGCCTTTCCGTTCGGCCGGGCGAAGTCGTGGCCCTGCTTGGCGAGTCCGGCTCCGGCAAGAGCGTGACGATGCGTTCCCTGCTGCGTCTGCATCCGCCGGGAACGATCATCGAGGGCTCGATGACGGTCGCCGGCCGCAATGTGACAGCGCTTACGAAGAAGGAGTTGGGCGACCTGCGCGGGCCGATCGTCTCGATGGTCTTTCAGGAGCCGCGGCTTGCCCTCGACCCCGTCTATACGCTCGGCCGGCAGATTGAGGAGACGATCAGGCGACATGAAAATGTGTCGCGTCAAGAAGCCTCGGCGCGGGCGCTCGCCTTGTTTCAGAAGGTTCGTATCCCTTCGCCGGAACGACGCCTCAAGAATTACCCGCACGAAATGTCCGGCGGCATGCTGCAGCGTTCGATGATCGCGATGGCACTCTCCTGCAATCCGAAAGTGCTCCTTGCCGACGAGCCGACGACTGCCCTCGACGCGACGGTGCAAATTCAGATCCTCCTCCTGATCCGGGAGCTTCAGGCGGAATATGGCTTGTCGGTGATCTTCGTCACCCATGACATCGGCGTCGCTGCGGAAGTGGCCGACAGAATTGCGGTAATGTATGCGGGGCGGATCGTCGAGGAAGGCACCGTCTCCGACATCATCAACCAACCGAAACATCCCTATACCCGCGGCTTGCTGGGAGCCCGCGTCGAGCTGGCCCATGGCCGGGACAGATTGGTGACAATTCCGGGCTCGCCACCTGATCTGGCGAACATGCCACCTGGCTGCGCCTTCGCGCCTCGCTGCCCACAGGTGTCGGATGCGTGCTGGTCCCGCGTGCCCGATCTCGTCGGCCAAGGCGGAACCGGACAAGTGGCCTGCCTTCAATACGCATAGGTTTCGAGCTACCCGTCACTGAAAAGACAACAGCGAACCAGGGAGACCGCCGTGCTCGTTCAGCATGCGCACGACACAACGAAGCACATCGTCCTCATCAACCCGAATACGTCTGAGGCAACAACAGCAATGATGACCGACATCGCCCGCAGCGTCCTTCCGGCTAATGTCACCGTCGAAGGTGTGACTGCGACAAGCGGTGTTCCAATGATCCTCGATGACAGACAGCTGGCGGCCTCCGCCGCCGGAGTGGTCGAGATGGGGCTCGCGGCGGCCCGGTTCTGCAACGGCATCATCGTCAGCGCCTTCGGCGATCCCGGCATCGAGCAGCTACGGGACCTCACCGACATTCCCGTTGTCGGCATCTGCGAGGCCAGCATGCTTGAGGCATCCGCGCATGGACGTCGTTTTGGCATCGCAACGGTCACGCCCGATCTTGTCGGCGGCTTTGCACGCAAGGCGGAAGGTCTCGGGCTCGGTCAGTTGTTCACAGGGACGCGCCTCACCAACGGTGATCCGCAAAAGCTCGCAGCCGATCCGGAGCGGCTGCAGGCCGAACTTGCCTTGGCGGTCGAACAGGCATTCGACCTCGACAGCGCCGAGGCGGTCATCATCGGTGGCGGGCCATTGGGACAGGCCGCCGTCGAGCTGGGACGCCGGTTTTCCAGGCCGGTGATTGCACCGATCACGGCGGCCGTCGCGTCGCTGCTGCTCCAAATCAAAGCCACATCTGCCACCCGCAACACTTCTTCATGACGAAGGCATACGGACATCGGTTGCCGGCGCCCTTTTCGATTGCAAATCGGGTATCCGCGACCGAAAATCCACCGGCGAGCAATCTGGCGGAGACGGAAGTGTCCAAAGAGAATTCGTTTCTGTTCAGGGTCAGGCAGGCTCTTCCGGACCTCCACCCCGCCGAGCGGCGATTGGGAGATTTTGTCTGCGATTTTCCAGGCGAGCTTGCGAGCTATTCCGCGCAGGAACTGGCGGCACTTGCCCATGTTTCGAAGGCAACCGTTTCGCGGTTTGTCCAGAGGCTGGGCTACGCAAACTACGAAGAGGCACGCAGGCACGCCCGCGCCGAAAAGCAGACCGGATCGCGGCTGTTTCTGTCAACCTCGACAGATACCTCCACGACCCAATCGATCAAAGCGCACATCGCGCAAGCGATCGCCAACATTGACGCGACCTTTCTCGCCATCAACGATACGCAAATCGATGCTGTTGCGGAAGCAATGCTAAACGCTCGCAAGGTGTGGGTGGTTGGCTTCCGCAGCAATCATCCTTTCGCCTCCTATCTCCAGTGGCAACTCACGCAGGTCATCGAGAATATCGTGGCGATCCCCGGCCCGGGACAGACCCTCGGCGAGCATCTGGTCAGCGTGCAGGAACAGGATGTCGTCGTGCTGTTCGGCCTGCGGCGGCGGATAGCGCGGATGGATCTGCTGATCGAGCAAATCCTGCGGTCAAAAGCCAAGTTCCTCTACATCACCGACGAAGGCGCCCCCGTTCTGGCAAGCGCCGAATGGCATTTCCTTTGCCAGACACTGGCGCCCGGACCACTCTTCAATCATGCCTCCGTCATGGCGCTCTGCCACCTGCTGATAACGCGATGCGTCGAAAAGGCGGAGGTGTCAGGTCGCAGACGTCTGCGAAACATCGAAGCTCTGAACGATAGCCTCGAGGAGCTTTAGCCAGGTGCATTTCCCTATCGCGATAGAAGATCCAGCTACGCATCTGACGGAAATGCCATGGCCTCAGCTCCCCTCTATTCTGGCCGATCGTCTCCGGATCGATGCCGTCGGCGTCGAGTTTAAGTCGATACGACGACGTCCTCCTCACCACGACGGTTCTGGAATGAGGCCAGTTGTGAAACCACTATGCCAGCAATGACAATGCAGAAACCCACGATGGTTTTGGTAGACGACACCTCATGCAACCAGAGAAAGGACAGGATTGCAGAGAAGATGGGGATGAGATTTTCGAATGCGTTGGCCTGCCAGAGAGCAAGGCGTGCGATTGCGTAGCTATATAATATATAGGCGACGGCGGAGCAGAAAATTCCGAGAAATGCGATCTTCAGAAGAATAAGAAAATCGATGTTCTGGCTCAATATAAGCCGGCTATCGAAAATGGCGACAATAGGAAAAAAATATATAGCTCCAAATAAATTCTGCGTCCCGACGACTGTTATACTTTTATATTCTCCGAGAAGATGCTTTGCCAGGATAATATAGACAATCGCAGAACCTACAGACAATAAGAGGAATAACAGGCCCTCGGGAGAGTACGCCAAGCTGAAGTTTGTCGGGTCGATGATTGTGATCGAGATGCCGATAAACGCTATTATCAATCCGATAATGCCGGTCGGGCCAATTTTCTCCCCCAGGAATATGAAGGTGATCGCCGGAAATACCACAGGAACAGTCGCCACGATCAGAGCGCTAAGCGTCGATGGCGTGAGGAAAATTCCGTATCCCTCGCCGATAAAATATAGAAAGGGGGAAAAGAAGGACAACAGCGCAAACACTGGCAGATGCTCTCGCCTGATTTTCTCATTTATACGTAATGTCTTCTTCAAGATGAATATAAATAGAGACGCGATTAATAACCTCATGAATATCACAGCCATGGGGCTGTAGGCTGTAAACACATCCTTGGACACAATGAAATTTATGGACCAGAGGAACATAGCCAAGGTAATGGCCAAGTGAGGCAAAATCTTCATGATCTCATCAGTTCAAAATTCGCTTAATGAAAAGCCGTGCTTAAGCTTCAGGGTTGCTTGGTGCCGAAACCCAGCCAGCGCCGTCACGTTTGCAATGCCACTTCGGGAGCGGTTGAAGCTATACCCTCATAGCGCGATGCATGTTGCCTGATGTTTTCCATTAGGCTTTCAACATCGGCCTGGTCAGTCCTGGGATTCATGACGACAAATCGTAGATAGACGGCTTCATTGTATATTGTCGTTGTCAGGTAAATATTATTTTCGTCAATTATGAATTTTCGAAGAGACTTATTGAAGTCGTTCAAATCTACACTTCTATTTCGAGGGATATACCTGAATAAAACAATGTTAAATTCCGGATTTATGGGAATTTCGATTTCATCGACTGCAGACAAGCTTTCTACGAACAAGCTTGTCGTTTCGAAAATTCTCTTGATCAGCATTTCGAACAGCCCGTCGCCATAGATGGAGAGGATGCCCCAAAGCGATAGAGCGGCCGCACGTTTTGTGCATTCCGCGGTTGCCAGTCCGCAGTCATATTCATGCCCCTCATCCGCGCCCTCGGCAAACAGATAGCGAGCTTCCTGGCTAAATGCGAAATATTTGTCCCGCGAACGCCGATAGAAAAGATATGTCGACAATGTCGGAACGAAGAGCATTTTGTGCGCGTCCCATACGACACTGTCGGCCCTATCGATCCCTTCCAAAAGATGACGATGTTCGGGGGAAAAGCTGACGGCTCCTCCGTGGGCCGCGTCGACATGCAACCAGACATCATGGGCCTCGCACAGGTCGGCGATCCGCGGAAGAGAGTCAAACGAGCCTGTCTTGGTTGCGCACGCCGACGCCACAACAGCGATGATGGGGATTTGCCGAGCCTTCAAGATCTGCAGAAGTTCGGCAAGCGCCTCGGGATCAATCCTGCCGTTGCTGTCGGACTTAACATAGAGGCATTGGTTCGATCCAAGTCCGAGTATTCCGGCCGATCGCTCGATGGAATAATGCGACCCTTGATGAGCGATGATGACCGGGCTTGTTTTGCAATGAGGAAGCCCCTCTTTCCAGACTCCGTCGAGCGCCTTGTTTCTTGCGGAAAGCAGCGCGGTCAGATTAGCCAATGTTCCGCCCGAGGTAACAAGACCGGAAAATGTATTGGGCTTGAAACCGAGCTGAACGCCCAATCGTTCCACCATGACCTTCTCGACGGCCGTCGCCCAGGGGCCTAGCTCGTAAATGGCCATGCCTTGATTTGCCACATCAGCCGCAAGCTCAAAAAGCGAAGCCATCGGCAAGGGCGGAGGCAACTGATGGCCTATGTATCCGGGATGGTGGACCGTCTGTGTGTTGGCCAGGAACTGCCCGATCAAGGCGCTCGCCCTTGATGTGATCGCCTCCATATCTCCCGGATCAACCGGCGGGTTATTCTGTAGGGATCTGCGCGCCTCGGCGACGTTTTCCAATGGAGGTTTAATGGCCAGTACAGGGCCGGACCGGCCCTGCGCATTTTTGAGATACTGTGAAAGCAGGTGAACGACCGCATCCCCTGCCTTTGCGAAATTGTCCGCACTGTAAATCTGATCAATAATGGAGGTAATTGAAGTGTCGTGCGCAGCCGAAGTTCGAAGATCTGCGTTTCCGGACGTATTATTGATGGACATGTAAGTCGCCTTCCAACGAGAGTGGATATCGCCGCTACTTATGCTTGATGTTCAGCGGGCATCGGGAAGGCGCGGGAGAGTCGTCGCTATACAGAAAGTACTGCTTCCATTCGCGATTATGCTCGTCACCGTACATGCTGTAATCCAGATGGCCTTCGATGCCGTCATATTCCATCCAGCGCTCTCGGATCTTTTGACGAACTTTCGGCCCGTAGGGCGTGTCTCTGCCGGCAACGATGTCGAAATTTGTTCTCGGCTGGATCGTGAAGACGAGCGAATCGGACAATACTCGGCTGCGGTGCTTGCCCAGAACAGGCGATGTGATGTTTACGAAAAGCTGATATCCATTGAAGCAAAAGCTCCATATCGGATCGTCTGGATCGGTGGGAATGTCTTCCGGCCAACTAAAATTATCATTGTAGTGGAGATATTGAAGTATATACCACGCCGCATTTGAATATTGATGTTGTTCGATAAGCTTTTCATTTGGCTTGAATATCGCCATGAGGGGAGGACACACGGTATGCGTTCCGTACTTTTCCTTTAATGTTTCTACGTATTCCATGACGCAGGAGCAAAAGTGATCGAGTGCCGCGACTGTTTCCCAGCCATCGATGAAGGTCAGCAGCAGATATTTTTGATCCATCGCCTTCTTGGCAAAGATGCACGGGAACGTATCGTCATTAATATGAGCGGATATCTGCTCCCAGGATTTCAACTGCCAGCTTTCACCGCAGTCCTCCCGAGATTCAAATTTCATGTCTGCAATTTGCGCCGCTGACGTAAGCAACGACGGAGAGTTCAGTTCAAGAAGATCGAATTTAATAGACAAAGCGCAACTCCTAATAATTGTGACATTTGCAATTAAGGGGGAAGCTAAAATCCGATACGCATAGATAAAGACTGATATCTATACGTCGGCACTTATGGTTTTAGCGTTTACTTATATTTAAATAGGTGGAATGCCGTGTTTTTTGTTATTTAGACGCACTGATACTGCGCGGTTTGCGATTGAAGGATCTCGCAAACCGCCTCTCTGGCCTGAGATTGAGTGGAACCGCGCCGCTACCGCAGGAGCTTGGTCCAAAGCTTGTCGTAGAGTTCAACGACTGCCGGATCGCATGGCGGCACGAATTCAGGATCTGGCGTCCCCGCCGGCAGGTTCAATTCGGGAGCTTCGGCCAACGCCGGATCCATGAATTTCTTACTACCCTTGATGGCATTGGAATATTTGGCGTAGTTGGATACCAAGGCTGCGTTTTCAGGTTCCATCATGAAATTCAGAAAGAGCTTGGCGTTTTCCAGATTCGGAGCGCTCTTCGGAACAACCAGATTGTCCATGAAGCCAGTGAAGCCTTCCTTCGGATAGGCGTATTTCAGCGATGGCTTTTCCAGGCGTGCGCGCAACGCGTAGCCATTCCAGCTCTGCGAAACCTTTGCTTCGCCCGAAACCAGCAATTCCTTCGTTTCGGAATTGTAGCTCTTCACCCATGGCTTCTGGGTCATCAGCAGGTCGAGGACTTTCTTCAGGTCTTCCGGATTGCTGTTGCAACGAGGAAGCTTCAGATAGCGCAGGCTGGCGTTGATGACCTCGTTGACGTCGCGCAGCATGTTGATCTTGCCCTTCACGCCGTCTGCCGGATCGAAGATCTGCGCCAGCGTGTCAGGGTCGGTCTTGACGATGTCGGTATCGACGACGAAGGACGTCGTTCCCCAGGCCCATGGGACGGAATAGTGACGACCGGCATCCCAGTAGACATCCTTCCATTTGTCATCGACATTGGCATAGTTGCTCATGCCGTTCGGCTCGATCTTCGCCAGCAGATCTTCCTTGATCAGGATTGCCACCATGTAGTCGCTGGGCACCAGGACATCGTATCCCGTCGCGCCGCTCTTGATCTTGGCGAGCATCGTCTCGTTGGAATCGTAGGTATCGATGTGCACTTTCACATCGTATTTGCTCTCGAATTTCTGAACCAAATCCGGAGGCGTGTATTCGCCCCAGGTGTAAAGGTAGAGATCGCCCGCCGCCGATGCCGTGTTCGCCGCGAACGTAGCCGCCGCGAAAGCGATGCCGCAGGTTGAGAGAAATTTCAATTTCATGGTAGTTCCCCTTTTTGTTGGACTTATTGGGTTTTTCTGGTTCTTCCCAGAATTGCCGATGTCAGCACGATGATCGTCGAAACAGCGATGAGGATGGTTGAAATCGCATTCACCTGGGGGGTGATCCCCAGCCGGAGCATCGAGTAGATGTAGATGGGAAGCGTCGTTGCGCTCGGCCCCGCGACCATGCTTGTAATGATGAAGTCGTCGAGCGAGATGATGAAGGCCAGCAGAAAGCCGGACATGACGCCGGGCAGCAATAGCGGCAGGGTGACGAAGCGGAACGCCTGCACGCTCGTTGCATAAAGATCGGACGCGGCGTCTTCCAGGCTTTCGTCCATCGCCTCCAACCGAGCTCTCAACGGCAGGTAGGCGAACGGTATGCAGAAGACGATATGCGCCAGAAGCACGGTTATCATCCCCAGCTTGAGCCCGATGGTGACGAAAAGCACCAGCGTCGAAACCGCGCTGACGATTTCCGGCACCATCAGCGGCAAGGTCAGGACAGCAAGGACTGAACCGGTATTTTTGATCCGCCGGCTGCGGGTTGTCGCCAGTGCCGCACCCATAGCCAGCACCGTCGCAACCGAAGCCGCGACCGTGGCGATCAGAAGGGAATTGATGGCGGCGACCTGAATGTCTGAATTTGCAATTACCTTCTGGTACCAGCGGACGCTGAAGCCACTCCAGACGCTGACGGAATCTCCGGAATTAAAAGAATAGAAGATGAGAAAGGTGATCGGCGCATAGAGGAAAACGATCGCGAGACCGGCAAGGAGGCCGAAGCCGGGAAAGGTCCGAATGTCTTTTTGAGGTTTGTGAGCCATCGGAGCCTCGTCAATGCGCATTTTTGAGACTGTCGCCGGCCCGTCTGGCGACGGTCAGCAGCAGAACAAGGGTGACCGTCAGCAGGATCATCGAAACGGCGGCGCCGAATGGCCAATTGCGCGACCCCTGAAACTGCATGACGATCAGGTTTCCGATCATCATCTTCTTGCCGCCCCCCAGGATATCGGGTGCGAGAAAGGAGCCAACACTGGGAATGAAGACCAACAGACAGCCGGCGACGATGCCCGGTTTCACGATGGGGATGAGCACGCCGAACAACACCTTGCGGTATCCGGCATAGAGGTCGTAGGCGGCCTCGATCAGGCGGAAGTCGAAACGCTCTAGCGCCGAATAGATCGGCAGGATCATGAATGGCAGGTACGAGTAGATAAGCCCGAGGCCGATGGCGAAGTCGGAATAGGCGAGCGGTAGCGGATCCTTGATGATGCCGAGCCACTCAAGCAGCGAGTTTACCGGCCCGTCGTCGCGCAGCACGAACAACAGCGCGACCGTCCTGATCAGCAGGTTCACCCAATAGGGTATGGTGATGAGGAAGAGCCAGATGTTCTTCTGATTTTCGGGCCGCGTCGCGACGAAATAGGCGACGGGAAATCCGGCCAGCAGACAGAGGACAGTGGCAATCGCCCCCTGAAACACCGAACGGGCAAAAATCGCCAGATAGTCCGTGGTGAAAACCAGGCTGTCGTCGAAGATGTCGCGGTCGAACAGAAACCGGATATAGGCCTCCGGTGAAAACTGCCAGACGACACCGCCATAGGCACCCGGTTTCAGGAGCGAATAGACGGCCATGAGCCCGAGCGGCAACAGCAGGAAGAGCCCGATCACGGCCAATGCTGGTCCGGCAAGCAGAGCGTTGCGTCGAGTGTGGGTGGGGTCGGATTTGCTCATCGCCTAGTCCCCCAATACCCGCATGGCGTCGGGCTCAAAGCCGATGGCGATGTCCTGGCCGACATCAAACGCCATGCGCCCGCGCGCACCGCCTTTGGGAGCCCGCGCCACAAGCTCAACATCGCCCGCCTGCAACCTGAACTCGATCGCATTGCCGAGGTAGATCTGCCCGACCACCCTCATCCGGAGCAATTGCTCTTCTGCAACCTTGCCTTCGGCGTCCAGGATAATTCGCTCGGGCCTGATCGACAGCGTGACCTTTTCGCCGGGAGCGAATGTCCGCGTCGCCGGGCCGGACAGAATAAGGTTGCCGGCGAGGCGAACCCGGGCGCTGCCGGGTCCGGTATCGACGACCTCGGCCGGAAGAAGGTTCGATTCGCCGATAAAGTCGGCGACGAAGCGATTTGCGGGGTGTTCGTAGATTTCGGCCGGCCGCCCGATCTGCTGCACGCTGCCTTGCGACAGCACGGCGATGCGATCGCTCATTGCCAGCGCTTCCTCCTGGTCGTGGGTGACGAAGACGAAGGTAATGCCCGTTTCGCGCTGAAGGTTTTTCAGCTCCCAACGCATCGCCTGGCGCAGCTTCAGATCGAGCGCGGACAGTGGCTCATCCAGGAGCAGGATCTGCGGGTTTGGCGCCAGTGCCCTGGCAAGCGCAACCCGCTGTTTCTGCCCGCCCGACAATTGGTCGGGCTTCCGGTCGCCGAAACTCTGCATGTGCACCAGGTCGAGAATGCGCTCCACCCGGGCTGCAAGGTCGGCTTTCGGGACGCCTTTCATTCTCAATGCGAAGCCAACATTTTCCCTGACCGTCAAGTGCGGGAAAAGGGCGTAGTGCTGAAAGACCGTATTCACCGGACGCCGGTTGGCCGGCAACCCGACGACGTCCCGGCCGAAAATTTCGATCCTCCCCTCACTCGGCTGCTCGAAGCCGGCGAGAATTCGCAGAAGCGTTGTCTTCCCGCAACCTGAAGGCCCGAGCAGCGTGAAAAACTCGTTTTCCCTCACACTGAAGTCGATCGAGCGGAGCGCGACATATTCATTCGCTTTTCCGCCGTTGAAGACCTTGCCGACGCCCTGGAAAGAAGCGGCTTCTCCCACTGGACTAGCTATCCCCGACATCTGGTTTGGCCTTTCTCACTGCGTAAGCAGAATTTCAGTTCTGGAGCGTGTGGGTTGCCGCGGAGATGGCCTCGTCGAGGACATCGACGATGGTTTCGCAGTCCGTTTTCGAGAGGATAAGAGGTGGCGATACGACGATGCGATTGCCGATCGGCCGGATGATGACGCCGTTTTCCTTGCAGCGGGCGAATACCACGTCAGCGGCATGGCTGGAGGCTGGGAACCCTTCCTTGCTCTGCCGGTTCGACACCAGGTCGATGCCCAGCATCAGGTGGCTGCCTCGAACGTCGCCGACGATCTCATGCCTGAGGAGCTTCTTCGCATAGGCCTGCAAGTGCGGTCCGACATTGCGCACATGCTCGAGCATGTTCTCGCGTTTCATGATGTCGATGGTTTCGAGGGCCGCCGCGCAAGCGACCGGATGCCCGGAATAGGTAAAGCCCATCGTGAACACGCCGTCCACGCATTGCGGCTGGCTGATCACGTCATGGACCGCATCGGACAGGATCGTCGCGCCGAGAGGCACATAGCCAGAGGTGATCCCCTTGGCGAGAATGAGAATATCGGGAACATGTCCGAACAGGGCCTCGGAGGAAACCCACTCTCCGAGCCTGCCGAAAGCCGTTACCACCTCATCGGCGATATACAACATGTCGTATTTCTTGCAGATTTGGTGCATCCGGCTGTGATAGCCCTGCGGAGCGACCAGCACCCCGCCCGCACCCATGATCGGCTCGGCGATGAATGCGGCGACGTTATCGGGGCCTAGTTGCAGAATGCGTCGCTCGAATTCATCCACCAGGAAATCGCAATATTCCTCTTCGCTCCTGCCATCGGCGCCGCGATACATGTCTGCCGCCGAAACGTGATGAATGAAGTCCCTCCCGATCGCGTCGAAGCCAATTTTGGTCGCGTGAATACCGGTGAGATTGGCGGCGACATAGGTCGCCCCGTGATAGCCGTCGATGCGCGAGATTATCTTCTTCTTGTTCGGCTTGCCGAGCTGGTTGAAGTAGTAATGGACAATCCTGATCGCCGCGTCGTTGGCGGTCGAGCCGCCGGTCGAATAGAAGACGTGGTTGAGTGTGCCGGGCGTCAGGCTGGCAAGTTCTCGCGCCAGTATAGCCGCCGGCACGTTCGTCGAATGGCCGAACGGGTTGTAGTACTGCATTTTCATGATCTGAGATGAAACCGCATTGGCGATCTCTTCCCTCCCATGGCCGACATTGACGCACCATAAGCCGGCAATGCCGTCGAGATATTTGCGACCGGTGCTGTCGAGGATGTGGATGCCGTTTGCCTCGGTGATGATCTGGCTACCTTCAGCCTTGAAATGGGCGAAGTCGGCATAGGGGTGGATGAAGTGGTCGCGATCTGCTTCCCAGACCGCAGCGTGATCGAAATTGCGCATGCAGGTTTCCAAGTTAGGATTTGCACAGAAAATAAGCAAGGTTTCGCTTTGCCTGAAAGTCACCCAATTGGGGGACAGCGGATGCGGTTGCCGCTGGACGCGTCGATGTCCCCCGAATGGGTAACTTTTCAAATCGCGGGCGATCCTATCGTCTGCGGCAACGATATTTCGGCCAAGGTTCGGCTGCGGCAAACAACAGGAGACAGGGGAACATGAACGCACCCGTGACAATCAAGCGGCTCGGCGCGGACGCTGCCCGTTTCGTCGCCAAGGAAAAGAAGCTCTATATCGCAGGGGCCTGGGTTCCCGCTGCGGGCGGCAAGACCTTCGATGTCATCGACCCGGCGACCGGCCTGGTGTTTGACCGCGTGCCCGAAGGAACCGCCGCCGATATCGACCTTGCGGTTGCGGCCGCCCGCCAGGCGTTCGAGGATGGGTCCTGGGCAACGATGACGCCTTCCGAACGCGGCAAGCTGGTCTGGCGCCTCGGCGATCTCGTCGAAAAACACGCCGACGAACTTGCCGAGCTGGAAGCCCTCGACAATGGCAAGCCGGTGACGGATGCCCGTCATGGCGACGTCGCCTTCTCCTACGAATTGCTGCGCTATATGGCCGGATGGAGCACCAAGATCTGCGGCGAGACCATTCCGCTGTCGTCGTCCTCCGCGCCCTATCATGCCTATACCTTGCGCGAGCCGGTGGGTGTCTGCGGGCAGATCGTGCCATGGAATTTTTCGCTGATGATGGCGGTCTGGAAGGTGGCGCCGGCGCTTGCCGTCGGTTGCACCATCGTCCTCAAGCCGGCGGAACAGACGCCGTTGACAGCGCTGCGACTGGCCGAACTGGTCGAGGAAGCAGGCTTTCCCGCTGGCGTCTTCAACGTGGTGACCGGATATGGCGAAACGGCAGGTGCAGCACTTGCAGCGCACCCCGATGTCGACAAGATCGCGTTTACCGGCTCGACCGAAGTCGGCAAGAAAATCCTCGAAGCGGCCAAGGGCAATCTGAAGAAGGTGTCGCTGGAGCTTGGCGGCAAGTCGCCGATGATCGTCTTTGCCGACGCCGACCCGGCGGTAACTATCCCCGCGGTTGCCTATGGCATCTTCTACAATATGGGGCAGACCTGCACCGCCGGCACACGGCTTTACGTGCACAAGGATATCGCCCCCGTCATTCTCGACGGCCTCAAGGCGTTTGCCGCCAAGATGAATGTCGGCGTCGGGCTCGACCCTACCACGCAGATCGGGCCTTTGGTCTCGCTCGAACAGTTCGAACGCGTGACCAATTATGTCGCGGCCGGCATCGCCGAGGGCGCGACCCTGTTTCATGGTGGCAACCGCGTAGGTGACCAGGGCTATTTCCTTGAGCCGACCATTCTGACGGACACGACATCGGATATGTCCGTCGTGCGCGAAGAGATTTTCGGACCGGTCCTTGTCGTTGCCACCTTCGACGACGAGGGCATCGACGCTGTCGTGCGGGAGGCCAACAATTCCATCTATGGCCTGGCGGCCAGCGTTTTCACCCGTGACGTCAGCCGGGCGCACAAGGTTGCAAAGAAGCTGAAGGCCGGCACGATCGGCGTCAATACCCATCATGTGATCGATCCGGCCCTACCGTTCGGCGGGTTCAACCAGTCCGGATGGGGGCGTGAACAGGGCTATGAGGCCATTCTGCTCTACACGGAAGTCAAATCCGTCGGCGTTGCACTTTAGGCGAGCGCATGGCCGGTTGGCACTTCAGACAGGGGAAATGCTGGACATGTCCAATCTACTGATTGATGGAAACCGGCTCTGGGAGAGTGTCCATGAGACGGCGGTCTTCGGCGGGACGCCGGACGGAGGCGTAAAGCGGCTGACGCTTTCGCAAGAGGACCGCAAGGTCAGAGAGTGGTTCAAGTCCCAATGCGAGGAGCTCGGTTGCCGGATAAGCATCGATGAGGTCGGCAACATGTTCGCCTTCCGGCCGGGCCTCGACGACAGCCTCCTGCCGATTGCGATCGGCAGTCACCTGGACACCCAACCGACCGGCGGAAAATTCGACGGTATCCTTGGTGTGCTCGCGGGGCTCGAAGTCATCCGGGTCTTACATGACGCTGACTATCACACACGCCATCCCTTGATGCTCGTCAACTGGACCAACGAGGAAGGCGCCCGCTTTGCTCCGGCCATGCTCGGCTCGGGCGTCCATGCCGGTGTCTTCGATCGATCCTTCGCCGATAGCCGCACAGATGCGGACGGCATCACATTTGCTCAGGCGATAGAGGCGATCGGCTATCGCGGCTCCACGCCGCTCGGACAAACCCGTTTTGCCGCCATGTTCGAACTGCATATAGAGCAGGGGCCGGTTCTCGAGCGCGAAGCCATTGAAATCGGGATCGTGACTGGCGTGCAGGCAATGCGTTGGTACGATCTGGTCATTGTCGGTCGCGAAGCCCATGCCGGATCGACTCCGATGGATATGCGTCAGGATGCCCTGGCTGACGCAGCACAGATCATATTGGCTGCGCAAGACGTTGCCCGCCGTCACGGCGGGCTTGCCACAACCGGCACAATTTCGATCGCGGCCCCCTCGCGAAACGTCATTCCCGGACATGTGACGTTGAGTCTCGACCTTCGACACGAGCAGGATGCGGAACTGGATGCAATGGAGCGGGAAATCACCTCCGTTATCGCGGATCGGTGCCAGTCCGCCCGCGCGACACTGACGCAAATCTGGAAGAGCCCCGCGGTTCGCTTTGATGCAGCCTGCCTGGAAGCCATCAAGAAGGGGGCATCCGCCGCCGGCGCCAGCACCCGAAATATCGTATCCGGCGCAGGTCATGATTCCGTCTATGTGTCGAGGATCGCGCCGACGGCGATGATCTTCATTCCGTGTCGGGACGGTCTCAGTCACAACCCCGCCGAAAGCGCGTCCAGAGAACACTGCACTTTGGGAGCGCAAACCTTGCTCAACACCGTGCTTTTCCACGATCAGACACCGGACGAAGGAAGCCGCTGACACCTCCCAGTCCAGTTCGCCCAAGGGGGCGAAGACAAATATTAAGCTGTTTTCACTTCATCCGACATGAAGCTGATGAATGCTGAAAACAGCTCGCCCTGAGTTCGTATATTCAATTTCTGATATAGTCTCTTGCGATATATTTTGACGGTCTCGGGGCTTATGTTCAGGAATCTTGCGATGGATTTAACAGAATGGCCGCGCAGTGACATAATTGCCACTTCGCGCTCCCGTTCACTCAAAATATTGCTGCCGAAATCCCGAAAGGAATCGGAAGCCAATCCATCGTTGCTCTCGCTCCTAGACGGCGTCACCTCTGAAAATATGGAATTCCATTTTTGCTTACAAAGAGCGTCGAGACAGCCGTAAAAGGCCTCCAGGAATGCGATATTGCTCGTCCCGCCGACCGCATCCCTGCCCCGCCGCCCGATGGAAATCGTCAACACGCCATTCGTGCCAAGATCGACCAAGATCGCGCATTCGTCGACCAGTCCTATATGTGAATAATATTCGCGGTAGTAATCGCTGCTTGTGAAAGAGTCGGGAACGCAGTCGGCGAGCCGAAATACGCCTGCGGAGCAACCTTCGACAATCCTGTTGTAAATGGGATCAAGCAGGTAGGCGCCATTCACGTAAGGGTGAATCGTCGATCTCTCGTCGAAACCGGACAGGTTGTCGTAAACCCGGACAGGAGGCTGGCCCACCTTGAACAGTGAAATGAAGACGCTATTGCATTCCGCATAGCTGTCAAAAAATTTTGCCAGCAAATCGCCAAATCTATTTCTGTCGCTCTCGCCGATGAGGGGCGCCAGATCTCTCAAAACATTATCGCGATTGTCCCACCTGTAAATCTCGAAAGCACCGGGTCCTTCGGACAGGCTGGCACAATCGGTCACTGTCGATGCTTTTGCTATAGGAATGTTGATTTCCACCAAGAGCTGCCCCGGAATTTTCGCCGAGAATTGACCCGCCTTTCATGTATGGAACGGCGGCTGGGCTACGGTCAATATCTTACTTTTCGCGTCCGGTTTCGGTTCACCGCACCTCACATTTTTCAATCGCATGCCGCCCTCGGAGGCCTCTAAGATGCGGTAATAGACAGTAAGGAGCATGATCCTCATTAGCTCGGGATCAAGTCGCAATAGGATCTGCCTGAGACACCCGTGCGATCCTGCTCGTAAACTCGCGGGTGCGCTGCACCTGAGGAGCGTCGAATATCTGCTCCGGCGACCCAATCTCCTGGATTTTGCCGTTCGCCATGAAGACGACGCGATCGGAAACTTCGCGCACAAAATTCATTTCGTGGGAGACGATCAGGAGGGTGATGTTCTCGGAAGCCAGGAGCTTGATGGTATCGAGCACCTCGCCTACCCGCTCCGGATCGAGCGCGGAGGTGACCTCATCGAGGAGCAAGATTTCCGGCTTCAGGCACAGCGCCCGCGCAAGAGCGACACGCTGTTGCTGGCCGCCCGAGAGTTCGTCGGGATAGGCGGCGAGCTTGTCGCCAAGCCCCACCTTCTCGAGCAGGCGCCGGGCGTCAGCCTCCACCTCGCTCCTGTTGCGCTTCCGGATCTTCGCCGGAGCAACCATAACATTACCGAGCACGGTCATATTGCCGAAGAGATTATATTGCTGGAAGACGATCGCGAGCTTTTCCCGCGCGGCCCTCAGCGAACGGCGGTCAGAATAGTCGATCCTTTCGTCGTCGAGAACGATCTCGCCGCGCTCCGGCTTGAGGAGACCCGTGATCACCCGCAGCAACGTGCTCTTTCCGGACCCCGACGGGCCGATCAGGCTCACGATCTCACCGCGCTCCACCGTCAGGTCTATGCCGTCGAGGACGGTGTGATTAGCGTAGCTGGCCGTGAGACCGCGAATGTCGAGATGCGCCAAGATTGCTCTCCAGATAGGCCCCCAGCCGGGCCAGGGGGTAGGAAATCAGAAAATAGAGAATGAGGATCGTCGCGAAGACGAGCAGAGCCGAAAAGCCCTTGGTATTGAGGATCTTTCCCGCCTGGGTGAGTTCGAGGACACCGATCTGCGAGGCAAGCGCCGTGTCCTTGATGAACAGGACGAAGTAGCCGAACACCGGCGGCAGGATCAGCGGCCAGGCTTGCGGCCAGCGAACGAGACAAAGGGTCTGCCAGGGCGAGAAGTTCATGACCTCGGCGGCCTCGAGCTGGCTCGGGCGCACGGCGGCGAGCCCCGCGCGGATGATCTCCGCCACGAAGGCCGTGGAAATGACCGAGGTGCTGATGAGGGTCACGACCAGCGGCGAGATATCGAAGCCAAGCACCTGCGCGCCGAAGAAGAACACCAGCAAGGTCACCAGGAAGGGCACGCGCCGAAACACTTCGACATAGATGAAGGCGACGACCTTGAAGGGCAGGAGAATCCGAGCACGCGACAGACGGGCCAGGGACAGAATCGTTCCGAAGACGACCCCGACGAGACAGCCAACGGCCGAAAGGAAGAGCGTCGTCAATGCGGCTTCCGCAAGCATGGCGATGTTGTAACTACTGAAGACCTGGGGAAGCTGAGCGAGAATATCCTTCAACATTAGAGCACCCTGACCCTTGCGCGGAAGACGTAGCGGCCGACCACCGCAAGCAGGATCGTCGCCATGAAGGTGATGACGACATAAAGCCCGGCGATCGTGGTGAAGATCTCGATGGAGCGGAATGTGGTCGAGTTCACATTGAACGCTCGGCCCGTCAGCTCCTCGACGCCGAACACGGCCGCCATCGATGTGCCAAGCGTCATCAGAATATATTGATTGCTGAGCGGAGGCATCGCGACGCGGAAGACATGCGGCACGATCACATAGCGCAAGCTCTGAAGCCGGCTCATGCCGAGCGTCTCGGCCGCGTCGAGCTCCTCCTGATGAACCGAGGCAAGACCAGCTCGGAGGATTTCCGTCAGATAGGCGCCTGCATTCAGCGTCATGCCGATCAGCACGGCCGCGAAGGGCGAGAATACGACACCGAGATCCGGCAGGCCGAAGAAGATCACGTAGATCTGCACCAGCTGTGGCGTATTGGTGAAGAAGACGACATAGGCCCGCACCAGCCGCGACAGGATCGGGCCACCCTCGTTACGGGCGATGGCAAGCGCGAAGCCGATCATCATGCCGCCGGCGAAGGCAAGGACGCTCAGCTCCAGGCTGAGCAGAGCGCCCCCTATCAGGTAGGGCAGATAGGATGTGATCTGGCTGTAATGTAGAGCGTAGTGCATGACCCGATCCCGTTCCGTATCAGCCGTGTCGTCCGATCAGAAATAAGGCGTGACAGGGACCGGATAGACCATGTCGATGCCGAACCATTGCTTGTAGGTCTGCTTCATGAAGCCGTTTGTCTGCAGCTGGTAAAGGGCGACATTGACCCAGGACTTCAGCGCCGTATTGCCCTGCGCAAGGCCGATGCAATCATAGTCGATCGAGGCCGACTTGTCCGTGATCACCCGCGTCTCCGCGCTGTAGTTCTTCGTATAGGCGCCGAGATAATCGACAACGTCGACGATGGCATCGCCCCGGCCCTGCTCGAAGGCGCGCACGGCATCGGGATAGTTGTCGAACAGCGTCACCTGCGCCTTCGGCAAACGCTCCTTCACGAAGTCGACGGGTGTTGTGCCGCGTACTTCGACGAGATGAACGTCCGCGGAGTTGAGATCATCCATGGTCTGGTAAGGCTTGTCCTTCGCAACCAATGCGCTGATCGCCTCCGTCTGGATCGGCAGGGAGAAATCGATCACCTTCGCCCGGTCGGCCGTGCGGGTCAGCGCGCCGAGCACGATATCGGCCTTGCCGGTTGCCAGAAACGGCACGCGATCAGCCGACGAGACCTGTACGAGCGAAACCTCCACGCCGAGCATCTCGCCGAGCTTCTTGGCGACATCGACGTCGAAACCCTCGATTTCGTTCTTGTCGTTGAAGCGGCCGAGCGGCGGCAGGTTCGGATTGATACCCACTACGATCTTCTTGGCCGAAAGGATTTCATCCAGGCTATGTGCATTGGCGGCAACCGCCGTGAGCGCGAGGCAGACCGCGCCGGCAAGCATGCAAACCGTCTTTAAACTCTTCATATTGATCCCCTTTTTTTGCTTTGCCGTGGCCAGACCGGAGATATTTCAGCATCCGAACCGTTGCACTAGCGTTCCCGACGGTGTATCTATCGTATACCGTTCGTAGACGAAAGAAACACCGTGACAGGCGAAAGTCAACCCTTCGAATTGAGACGACCCAGTCTGCGAGAGCCGGATGTGAGGCGCGGGACGCCTGTGCGCTTCACCTTCGACGGCAATCCCGTTGACGCCTATGCGGGAGAATCGGTGGCTGCCGCGCTGCTCGCCGCCGGCTATCGAACCCTGCGGGAAAGCCCGAACGAGCATGCGCCGCGCGGTGCGTTCTGCTGGATGGGTCTCTGCCAGGAGTGCACGGTGGAGGTGAACGGCGTTCGCAGGCCGGCTTGTCGTACGGAATGTGCGGATGGCCTTGTCGTGCGAAAGGGAACGATCGCATGAGCGACACCTGCGATGTCCTCGTTATCGGCGCCGGCCCGGCCGGCACTGAAGCTGCCCTGTCTGCGGCTGCTTGCGGCCTGCGTGTCGTGCTGGTCGACGAAGCCCCCGCGGCAGGTGGACAGGTCTACCGCGCACCACCCGACACCTTCTCCGGCCTGCCGGCCACCCCGGAAAGCCGCGCTGGGGACGCGTTGCGTCGCCGGCTCGCGGAAAGCACGGTCGACGCCCATTTCGGTCACACCGTCTGGTCGGTTTCGCCGGACTTGCGGGTCGACGCTCTCGCCGAGGGCGGGCCGGTGTCGTGGAGCGCCCGCAAGATCATCGTCGCGACCGGCGCGCAGGAGCGGGTCGTGCCGTTTCCCGGCTGGACGCTTCCCGGCATTGTCGGCCTCGCCGGCGCGACCATACTTCTCAAGTCGCAGCGTATGCTGCCGGGCCGCCGCACCCTGGTCGCCGGGCAAGGCCCGCTTCTCTTGGCGGTCGCCGCCGGAATTCTGAAGGCTGGCGGTACGGTGGCCGGTGTCGTCGATCTCGCTTCCCGCGGCGAGTGGCTGGCGCAGAGCCCCGCACTCCTGACCCGCCCCGACCTCGCCGCTCGCGGCGCCGGTTGGCTGGCCCGCCTCCATGGCGCGGGCATTCCCTTTTTCTACCGCCACGCCATCCACCGCGCCGTAAAGCGGGATGAGAACGAGATCGAGGTAACGATTGGTCCCGTCGACCGGAGCGGTTGTACGATCGCCGGCAAGGAGCGGACTTTCGTCGTCGATGCCGTCGCAGTCGGCAACGGGCTTGTCGCGTCCACCGACGTCACCCGGCTGCTGCGGGCGGACCATGCATTCGACGAGGCTCGCGGCGGCTGGATTCCACGGATAGACGCCGACTTTCGCACCAGCATCGCCGGTCTCTATACGGTCGGTGACGGCACCGGGATCGCCGGAGCAGCAGCGGCGGCGCTGAACGGCCGCCTTGCCGGCCTTGTCGCCGCCCGCGACCTCGACGCCCTCTCGGGCGAAA
This sequence comes from Rhizobium sp. GW821-FHT14E12, assembly GCF_058803745.1. NCBI lineage: Bacteria > Pseudomonadati > Pseudomonadota > Alphaproteobacteria > Hyphomicrobiales > Rhizobiaceae > Rhizobium > Rhizobium sp. GW821-FHT14E12. Next base: position 407,207 of record NZ_JBXAPH010000003.1, on the reverse strand, counting down.
CCCACGCATCGCAATCCGCACCCCTTCGCCGAAGCGCCAAACGGGCACTCGGATTCGGCGGCGCCATGGCCGGGCTGATGGCTTTGAAGCCGGGGCAGATCAAAAGCATCGCCGAAGATGCCGTCGTCTGCCGCTGCGAGGACGTGACGCGGCGAGACATCGATTTGGCCTTTGCCGACGGCGCACGCAGCGCGAACCAGCTCAAGGCCTGGACGCGCTGTGGCATGGGGCCTTGCCAGGGCCGCATCTGCGGCGACATCGCGAGCGCCCTGCTCGCGCAGGCCACAGGGCAGCACCCAAGATCAGGCATGTTCACCGGCCGGACGCCGTTTCGTCCGCTTCCGCTCGCCCAGCTTCTCGAGCAAGTCGATTATGCCGAGCTGAAGCTCCCACCGCCCGCGCCGCTATGATGTCAAAAAATCCTTCACAAGCATTCGATATCGCTGTGGTCGGCGCTGGCGCGATGGGGGCAACGGCGGCCCTACATCTCGCGCGTTCCGGCATGCGCGTCGCCTTGATCGACCGTGGTGAAATTTGCCGCGAGGCCTCCGGCGTCAATGCCGGCACGCTGACGCTCCATATGACGCGCGCAGCCCTGATCCCCTACGCCATGAAGGGACGCGAACTCTGGCTCGACGCGCCGAACTGGCTTGGCATGGATGTCGGCGCCCGCTCGGCTCCGGGATTGTCCCTTGCCTTCACGGCGGCGGAGCGGGAGATGCTGGAAAAGAGGGCGCAAGCGCGCGCCGCGATGGGCGCGCCGATCCGGCTGATCACGCCCGCCGAGGCTCTCCGGATCGAACCGGGTCTCAATCCATCCCTCATCGCCGCAGCCTATTGCGAACTCGACGGCCACGTTACCGCCTATATGACGGGCCGCGCCTATCGGAAGGCACTCATCTCGGCAAACGTCACCATTCTCGAAAACACATCGGTCAGCGGGATAGAACAGGATGGCGGCGATTACACCATTTTGCATGAGGACGGCGCAAGAACAACAGCCAAGCGGCTGGTTCTCGCGGGCGGCGTCTGGCTTGAGACGATGCTCGCCTGGCTCGGGTTCCAGGTGACGATCAAATGCTTGATCAACCAGCTCGTCGTCACCGAACGGATGCGGCCGGTGATGCAGACCGTGGTCGGGATCGCCAACGGCCTCCTGTCGCTCAAGCAGTTCGAAAACGGCAGCGTGCTGATCGGCGGCGGCTGGCAGGGCATCGGCGATCCGATCCGTGGCGGCGTCGAGACGATCCCGGAGAACCTCATCGGCAACGTCCAGCTCGCCCGTCATGCCATACCGGCCCTTGGCGACACTCGCATCTTGCGTATCTGGCTCGGCCTCGAATCCGAGACCGCCGATGCCATGCCAATCATCGGGCCGCTACCCGGACTGGACGAAGCCTATGTGATCGGCTGCGTCCATTCCGGCTATACCAGCGCGCCATACATGGGACGGCTCCTCGCCGACCGGATTCTCGGGCGCGAACCCGAAATGCCGCTCTTCGACCCCGCCCGACTGATCAAGAACCCGGAGGAAACAGCTTGATACCCGCCATAGACCACCCCTTCCGCGGCATCTACGTGGCCACGCTCACCCCATTTCGCGACGACGGCACGATCGACGAGGATGCACTCGCCGATCATTTCCGCTCCGTAACGGCCGAACCGGGGATCGTCGGCGTTCTTTGCAACGGCCATGCGGGCGAGAACATCCTGCTCTCCCGCGAGGAGCGCCGCCGGGTGACGGAAATCGCCGTCAAAGCGATCGGCGATACCCATATCGTCGTCTGCGGGATCCTGTGCGAGGCGACCGCGGAAGCCGTCTGCCATGCCGAAGACGCGGCCAATGCCGGCGCTGATTCCATTCTCGTCTTTCCGCCATTCTCCTGGGCACTGTCGCAGGACGCCGAGATGGCCGTGACGCACCATCGCGCGATCGCCGAGGCCGTCGATACACCGATGATGCTCTATCAAGCTGGCGTCGCTTCCGCGCTTGCCTACCGGCCGGAGGTGCTCTCCAGACTGGTCCTGTTGCCGACAGTCGTGGGGATCAAGGAGGGAAGCTGGGAGAGCAACGCCTATGACCGCAATCGCCGCCTCGTCAAAAGCACGGCGCCCCATGTTGAGATCATGGCATCCGGGGACGAGCATCTCCTCTCTTGTTTTGCGATCGGCAGTGAAGGTAGTCTCGTGAGTCTAGCGGTGATCATGCCGGGAGAGATCGTGGCGCTGGATCGCGCAGTGCAAGGGGGGGATTTGGAACGGGCACGCGCCTTGAGCGAACGCATTCAGCCGCTGGCAAACGCCGTCTACGGTACACATCCTGTCGGCTGGGCCACGGCGCGCCTGAAGGCCTGCATGGTTCTGCTTGGACATTGGCGCAACGGCAGTCCGCGCGCTCCCATCACCGATCTGCCATCCTCCGAAATCCTCCGGCTGCGGCATGCCCTTGCCGATGCCGGACTGCTAGGCTCTGATGCATGAACGACGATAGCCTTTTGTCCGCCATCAACGGCGAAGCAAGCCTCAGCGAGCGCGCCTATGACGAACTCAGCCGCCTCATTTTGACCCGCAAGCTGCCGGGCGGCAGCCTTGTGGTGGAAGGACGGCTCGCCCAGCAGCTCGACGTTTCCCGCACCCCGATGCGCGAAGCAATCCTGCGGCTTGCGGCGGAGGGTCTTCTTATCAAGCAGGGCTCGCGCTCCTATGCGGTGCGCCGGGTGCAGCCGGTGGAGTTCTTCCAGGCGCTCAAGGTTCGCGAACTGCTCGAAGGCGAGGCCGTCGAGCTCGCGATCGGCCGCATCAAACCTGAAGCGATCGAGGCGCTGCGCAGCGATATTCTGAGGCTCGGCGCACTGGAAGCACAAGCCGCCGAACATTGGGAAACCGACGACCGTCTGCACATGCTGTTTCCGGAAGCGCTCGGCAACGGCGTACTGGTGCGGATGATCCAGCAGCTGCGCGTCATCACGCGCCTGTTTGAACTGACCAGCCCGTCGGGTCGCGTGGCGGCGGACGCCGCCGAACACGTCGCCATTCTGGACGCCTTCGCCAAGGGCGACGGCCGGCGCGCGCGGGCGGCGATGGTAACCCATCTGCGCAATGTCGCATCCGAGATTCTGGACATCGTCAGCGGCCGGGACACGGCCCCCGCGCGTCGGAGACCGTGAACAGGGGGATTTGACCTGGTCGCTCGCCTTGAGGGGATTGGAGCCATCGGTCCGAAATCAACAGGGGTTCACTCCGAAACCGGGTCAATTCTCCGTACAAATCAACACTCTCATCGTCTATCAAGGCTCGTTCCAGCTGCGTCTTATCGTCCACAGACCGCCAAAATTACGATGCACCCGATGACACTTTCGGCAATGGTCCATATGTTCTGACGGATTTTGTTCGTCAAAGCAGATGTATCGAGTGAGGCCAGCGCAACGTGATTTCCGTCTTTTGTGTCCTGCGATCCGGTGGCGAATACAAGGCCGACCATGTTTTGCGCTTGCGCACGCAAGTGGTGAATCATCTGCCCGATGCGGCATTCCAGTGTCTTTCCGATATTGAGATCGAGGGCGTTCGGACCCTGCCGCTGATCTACGACTGGCCGGGCTGGTGGTCGAAGATGGAGCTTTTTCGTCCGGGGATCTCAGGGGACATCCTCTTCATGGACCTCGACACCTCAATCGTTGGCAGCCTTGCCGATATCGCGTCCATCAACCAGCTCACCCTGATGCGCGACATCTATCGCCCGGAGGGCTTGCAGTCATCGATCATGTATTTGCCGGAAGCCGCTCGTGAGCGGATCTGGGCCGAATGGATCGAGCAACCACGGCATTGGATGGATATCTATCACAAAGGCGGCGACCAGGCGTTCCTGGAGCGCTTCTGGCTCGATCGCGCCAGCCGCTGGCAGGATCTATTGCCTGGTCAGATCGTCTCCTGGAAATCGCATGTGCGACAGGCACTCCATGATGACGAAAGCGGGAACGGCTCGATCCCGACAGATGCCCGAGTGGTGATCTTTCATGGCAAGCCGCGACCTTGGGATATCGGCTGGTAGTCGTCATTCGCGGCCGATTCACAATCGGACAATTCCGCGTTCACCGACGATTATCTGCGCCGCCTGCCGCCATCAAAGAAAAGCAGCATGGCAAGCCCGACCAATCCGGCAGCCGCTCCGATCACCGCCGTTCCCGAATAGCTGCTCATACCGGTTCCGATCGCAAAGAGAAGAGCGCTGAGGCCGGCGCTCAGGAAGATGTTGACGGATATGAGGGCGCTGCCAAGCCCGGGGCGCTCGGCAATCAGATCCTGCAAGTAGGTGATGGGAATGCTGATAAGGGCGGCGGCCCCGATCCCGCTGACAAGGGTTAGTGCATAGACATGCCAGGGCGCCGAGGCGAGCCCTAGCAGCAGCAGGTAGACGACATAGATGACCGTGCCGATGGCCAGCGCGGTGACATGGCTCATGATCCGCTGGGCACGTCCCCACGCGATGATGAAGATGACCTCGAGAAGCGCCACGATCCCCACGAGCACGCCGATATCGGTGACTGTCCCATGGGCCGCGCCGGTGACGATGAGGGGCAGGATGGCGCCGTTGACATGAAGCGTGCTGCTGATCAGCGCCACCGCAATGACGCGCACAAAGACCGGCGGCGAGACGACCTCGCCGAGGGCTGCAAGATAGGAAAGATGGCGCGTTGCCGCCTTGTCGGTGCCGTTCTGGCGCGGAAGGAAAACCGCGATCAATCCGAAGCAGACCGCACAGGCCAGACCCGCGAAGAGATAGGCGGGCAGCATGGTCTTGGAATTTGCAAGCAGCGCGCCGGTAATACCGGGCACGAGAACCCAGGACAGAGAAATCATCGCCCGGACGCCTGAGTTGACGGTGGCGACGTCGTTACGCTCCATTCCCGTGGTCGCGACCCTGACATTGGCAAAAAGCAGCGAATTGAGGGAGCCGTACACCGGCAGGAATAACAATGCGCTGACGACGAAGGTCACCTGCGCCGGAATGACAAAGACAGCCCCGTAGCCGAGAATGCCGAAAATCGCGACCGTGAGCATCATCGCGCGGTATTCGCCGAGCCTGTCCGCGAGATTTCCAAGCAGAATGCTGACGATGACGTTCACTGCGGCCGCAGAAAAAATCAGCGCCGAATACAGCCCATTGCTCAGGCCGAGCTCGCGAATACCCACGACGGACTGATAAGGCGATGTTGCAGCTCCGGCAAAGCCGAAGGCAAAGATGGCAAGCATGCTCACCCGGATCGTCGGGTCGCGGAATACTTCGGGAAGGAGGCGGGTCATCAGCGGTGTCGAAGGTCTGGCAAATCAGCCGATTGTGGGGTGACAGGGTTTTAGCAGGTTTAGGCCCGCCCGAAACCCGCTCAAGCCAAATATTCGCTCCCACTCTGTCAAGCGGTGTGCTGACAAGAATGGCAGCCGCTTGATTGGCGCCCCTCATCGGCTCTTACGCCATACTTCCAAAAGGATCATTTTTCAGGGGGGCAGACCACCGAAACGCGAACGGCGATGATCGCTCCAAGCCTCAGAGATCAAAGACATGGAAGTGAAATGCGCTGACGCCCATCAACGCATGTTCCGCGCCTGCGACATCTGCGCCATTATAGGTGGCACCATCCAAATACAGATTTCGGTCGGTAGCGGGTGTCCCGGCCCAAGCGTCATTCAGGAAGGTCACGCTGACATCATGGCTGCCTTTGTCCCAATCACCCTGCACCATTAAGTGGTCGGATTGGCCGGAGCCGTGATGAGAGTGGGCCGTCTGGGTCCCGCCAATCTGTTTTCCATCGACCGTAACCCTGTACAGGGCGTCGCCGAGATAGGCGTCCTCGCTGATCGACAAAACCAGTTTGTCCGCTCCAGCGCCGATAGTGGCGCTGGTTGTGGGTGTGCCGCCCGCTGGCGGCGTGACGGTCACAGGGGGAGTGGTGGGAGCAGTAGCAGGAAGGTGAGAATACACCCGGATATAATCGATCTGCTCTGAAATCGGCGCTTTGGTAATATCCGCATTGTTGTGGGGATCGTTCTGCGTAGCCAGATTGGCCAGCAGATACATTGGCCCATGCATATCACTGGGCGTGGCCTTCGTACCCATAAGCTGACCGTCGACGTAAAAGCCTATGGTATCCGCATTCCAATCCAATCCATATGTGTGAAAACCGGTTGGCTGAGCGAGCCCGCTATAGACCTGCAAATTTTGTTGCCAGTTGGCGTTCGGCGCCGCATCCGTCGTGTGAATGCCGCTATAGACACCCTTCTCAAAACTCCCGTAGTTTTCGACAACATCAAGTTCCTGCCAGTGCCCGGCCTTGTTCGGATCGGCTATCACATGGTCCGGCAAAAGCCAGAAAGCCTCCCATGCTCCGGCAAGGTTCGAGAAGTCAGCTCGCATCTCGAAGTAGCCATAGGTTTGCGAAAAATGCCCCTGCGTGGTGATCAGGCCGGATTCCCAGCTACCGGGGATGCCCGAAGCAGTACGGTCGGGCACGGCCGTAATCGTCAGCACGCCGTTGCTCACTTTGAAAGGATCGTAGCCCGACGAAGGATCAACGAATGAAGAGTGACCGAAGCCGATATCGGAATTGGCGTCATAACGCCATTGTGGACGGATATCGGCCCAAGTCGTGCCATTACCCGTCTGAGAAATGCTGCGAGTGTTGAACTCGTCGTCAAACGTCAGCTTGTACTTGGTAAGATCAATCGCAGACATGTTTACCTCCAGGGCAAATGAACCCGCCCGCGCGTCCAAGATTGTATGGACCGCGAACATCCAACGCCAACAAAACGCAAAACCTGTCGATATCCCCGCGATCCGATGGCAGCGTCATCAAATCGAAGCTGCCACTCAGCCGACCCGCGAGAAGGGCCTCTGTTCCTTCCACCGCCGCTTATGCGAACAAGAAGTCGTGTGCCGTCAGCAAATGCTGACTGTGTACAACCACATCACCCGTATCGAAGAAAATCATACTGTCGTGCGTGGTTGGGTCGAACGCTGAAATGTTCAGCTGGTTGAAGTCGTGGATTCCCAGCGCGGAAACATCAATATGGTCGGTTCCCCAGTTCGATCCCGCGCCGCAAGCGCCCTGACCAAAATCCCCGATTTTGTCCTGGCCATTATTGAATTTAAATACGAACGTGTCGTTTCCACCTTTGGCATGACCGACCATTACCTGCGCGTCACCCCACATGTCGTCGTTTCCGTTGCCGCTGATCAGAGTGTCGTTGCCGCCACGAGAATGACCGGACATCGTTTGGGCGTCGCCAATAAGGGTAATAGACCCTTCCCTGTGGCGAACGGCGTCGACATTCAGCACGTCGTCGCCTCCATGCGCATTTCCCGACATCGTTTGCGCATCGCCCACGATCATATCGTTCGCATTTTGTTGCGCCACAACGATAAGGCTGTCGTTACCACCGTGGGCATGTCCCGACATGCTCTTCGCATCGCCATAGGCCAGAACGGCCCCGACGGAAGCGACGCGCATCGTATCGTTGCCGCCCACGGCACGATCGCCGAGATTGCCACCGGCATCGCCGTAAAACGTCACGCTGTCTTCAAGACCTGTATTGAGAACGTCATTACCGCCATGAGCGTGACCGGATATATTTCTGCCCGCATCGCCGTAGAATGTAACGAACCCTTCAGAGCTACCGTCCGTGGCTGTGTCGTTGCCACCAACGGCATGATCCTTCATGTCGCCGCCGGCGTCGCCATAGATTGTGAACGTGTTCTGAAAAGCGGAAAGCTTGAAGGTATCATCGCCTCCCGCTGCATGGCCCGATATGTTTTTTCCGACGTCACCATACATGGCGACTGTGATGTTGGTTGAACTTGGAGCCACACTCAGAACGTCATTTCCGCCCTTCCCGCTGTCAGAGATGCTTCCTCCCACATCGCCATACAAATTGGTGGTGGAACCGCTAGACCCGGTTATCTGCGCGAACAGAATATCATCGCCGCCGATTGCATGGCCGGCAATATCTTTGACGGCATCGCCATAAAAGTTGCCCGAGCCATGTATGGTTAGATTATCGTTGCCGCCCTTGGCATGATCCAACAGGCTTCCTCCGGCATCCCCGTAAAGAATGCTGGTCAAATCTGACGCGACCAGGATGTCGTCCGCGCCGATTTGATGGCCGGTTAAATTCCCCGCTGTTATCGGAACTCGCTTAACCATTTCGGCCTCCTCCAAGCTAAAATGACGTCCTAGCCTGCGGTTTAAAAAATATAAAATCAAGATCAAAAGTAATACTTCTATCTATCCGATTGATCTTGCGGACTAACTTCTATTATCACAACAAATTTTCAGAATAGATTTGACATAGAGAGGAACTATTCTTCACGAAGGGCTCTGGCCATCTGGTCCGCCATCGGCTTCGTCAGGTAGGCAAGGACTGTTCTTGCGCCAGTCTGCAAGAAGGCCTCGACCGGCATGCCGGAGACAGCAGTCAGCTTCCCGAGCCGGCTCCACTCCTCTTTGGGTACGTGGGCGCGAAGGACATAATAGCTTGCGCCGGAATGCTGGTCGGTGGTCAGTTCGGCTGAGATCTTGGTGATGTCCGCGTTGAGTTCAGGCGTGTCCCGCTGATTGAACGCTGACAACCTCAACGTGACCGGCTGCCCGACGGTCACCTGGTCGATATCCTGCGGCGAAAGTTTAAGCTCGGCGACGAGCGCATCCTGATCCGGCACGATCTGCATAACAGTTTCGCCGGGCGATATCACGGCGCCCGGCGCATGCACGCTGAGGTGGTCGATGATGCCGGCCTGCGGCGCTCTTATGTCGATCCGCTTCAGATCGTCCTCCGCGGCGATCAATCGCTCCGAAAAAAGCCCGGTGTCACTCTGCGCCTGACGCAGCTGGTCCGACACCTCGGCGCTGTGATCGTCGTCGACCTGCGTGATCTGCAGCTCCGTCTCCGTCATCTTACCTTTGGTCTGCGCGATACTCGAAACGAGGTTGCCGAGCTCTCCGGTCAGACTGGCGCTCTCGCGCTGCAGCGCGTATACCTTCGCCGCCGGGACGATGCCCTTCTCAAACAGACGCTGGAGGCTGGAAAGCTCTTTGGCGATCAGATCGATCTCGATGCGCTTGCCATTCTCTTGCGCAACCAGACCGTCCGCTTCTTGGCTCAACTGCTGGATACGCTCGCCTAGCTGTGATTTGCGGCTTTGCCTGGATGCCAGCCGATCGTCGAACAGGCGTCTCTCGCCGGCGATCGTCCGCCCGATTTCATCCTCGCCGGCCCGCGAAAGCAGTTCCGCCGGAAAAGCGATCGCTGTCGCGCCATCGCGCTCCGCCCCGAGCCGCGCGGTCCTCGCGGAAAGTTCGTCCAGACGTTTTCGTATGATCGCGAGATTGGCGCTCGTTTGCGTATCGTCGAGATGGATCAGAAGCTGGCCAGCATCGACACGGTCACCATTCTTGACTTCAACGTCGCCGACAATTCCCCCTTTGAGATGCTGGACTGGCTTCACATAGCTGTCGACCACGAGCGTTCCAGGGGCTATGACCGCACCGGAAATCTCCGTCGTCGCGGCAAGCCCCCCCATCACGCCGACAAGCAGGACGATCGTCCCAAACATCACAGCGGAAAGTCTGGGTATCGAACGCTCGCTGGGTGACAGCTTCAATCCGCTCATGATCCGGCATCCTCGCCGGCGACCATCAGCCGGACCGCACCTTGTTTGATCGGTTGTCTCGCCGGATTTCCAAGAACCGCGTCCTTAGGTCCAAAGGCCTGCAACCGCCCTCCGGCGATGACCATCACCATGTCAGCCGCGACCAAAGCGCTCGGCCGGTGGGCGATGACCAGCGCAATACCGCCCCGTGCACCGACATTGAGCAGGGCCTGGGTCAACGCCGCCTCGCCTTCGGCGTCCAGATTTGAGTTGGGTTCGTCCAGCACCACCAGGAATGGCTCTCCGTAGAGCGCTCGCGCAAGGGCGATACGCTGCCGCTGCCCCGCCGAAAGCCGGGAGCCGCCCTCCCCGATCACGGTATCGAAGCCCTGCGGGAGCTTTACGATCATGTCATAGACGCCGGCGGACTTTGCGGCAGCGACAACCGATTGCGATAAAGGCTGCTTTTCGAAGCGGGCGATATTGTCGGCAATCGAACCGTCGAAGAGGCTGACATCCTGCGGAAGATAGCCGACATGGCGCCCCAGATCTGAGGGGTCCCATTGCGAGAGGGCGGCGTGATCGAGGCGTATCGAGCCGATCGCCGCCGGCCAGAGACCTGTAGCCGCGCGAGCGAGCGACGACTTTCCCGAGGCGCTAGGACCGATGATCCCGAGTACGGTCCCGGCCGATATGTCAAACGAGATGTTGCGAAGGATGAGTTCACGGCTGCCCGGAGGCGCGAGGCTCAGATTGTCTACCGTCAATTTTGATCTGGGTGCCGGCAAACCGACACTCCAGTGTCCGGCGGGCAGGATCTCCAACAGGTTGACAAGCCGCGACCAGCTTTGCCGGGCGGCGACGAAAGCCCTCCATTGGCCGATGGCAAGCTCCACCGGCGCGAGCGCCCGGCTGACCAGGATCGAGCTCGCGATCATGATGCCCCCGGTCGCTTCCTGCCGGATGACGAGAACTGCGCCGACCGCGAGAACGGCGGACTGAAGCATCATGCGCAGGATGCGCGACGCGGTCGTCAGCATGCCGGTCACGTTGCCGGCTGCCAGTTGGTTGGCCAGATAGGCCTCGTTGATGTCGGTCCATCGCTCCGTCATCCGGCCGACGAAACCCATGGCGACAACCGCTTCCCAGTTTCGCCGCGCGCTTTCAGCGAAAGCAAGGCGCGCTGCCGAATGTTTGGCGGCCTCGGCTGCCGGGCGTTGCGACATGATCTCGGCAAGGACCGCCAGAACGACGAGGACGATGGCGCCGCAGGTCGCGGTCAGCCCGATCCAGAAGTGAAACAGAAAACACAGCCCGAGGTAAAGCGGTATCCAGGGAAGGTCGAACAGTGCAACCGGACCGGTGCCGGAGAGAAAGGACCGGACCTTATCCAGATCGCGAACCGACTGCATTCCGTCGCCTGGCGCCGACATCAATTGTGGTTGAAGCACCAGCGAAGCAAAGACCTTATCGTTCATCCGCTCGTCAAGCGCCACGCCGACACGCGCCAGCAGCATCGAACGCAACAGCTCAAGAATGCCTTGAAATACGAAAAGGGTCGCGGCAATGATCGCAATGCCGACAAGCGTTGGGAGACTATGGCCGGGAATGACCCGGTCATAGACCTGAAGCATGAAAAAGGAGCCCGTCAAAGCCAGCACGCTTAATACGGCGCTGGCGACCGCGATGCTGAAAAACGCCTTTCGCAGGGACGACAGTACCGCCATCAGAAATGTTCGGGGCAGTTTTTTCGACGGAAGAGCCATGCAGCTTCAATCCTTCTTTTATTGCTACCGCCAGGCAGGTATCAACAGAGAGGATTATTATTACGAATCCACCGGTATATCTATTCAAAAATACATCCCTATATCGAACTCTTCTTTACATAATACCTCCACTCCGCGAAATCCGTCCTGGACGCGACTCGATCCCCGCTGTCATTTGACAATGGGCTCATCGCTTGATGAGCATTGGTCTGCTATGCGCGGATTGTTCCGCGCAGCACCCGTTGGCGGGCGTTCAGACCTGGATATTGATTGATTTATGGGAGAACTGGTGCCGGCGCACAGCCACACCCGACACCTGCGATTGGCTGTGCGCCAGATACCGAATTCGGCGGCTTGGGATGGAGGCATTGCGGCCCTATGTGACTGGCAGGAGCGGCAATCCTTGCCCAAGCGTCAGCCTTGCCAGGGATCGACCACGACGATGCCCGTACCTTCGAAATCCCTGACGTTGCGCGTTACGACAGTCATGTTGTGAACCAGAGCCGTCGCAGCAATCAATGCGTCAGCCTCGTTGCGCCGATCAGGGATATGCAAATGCGCGCAACGTGTGGCGACCGCGTCGTCAATGGACAAAATCCGCCCGGCAAATTCTGGTCGTACCTGACTATCGAGCCAGGATCGCAGACGAGCACCCTGCATCGCGTCGCGTCGCTGCACAGCGAGTATGCCGCGCTCTAGCTCGAGAATGGTGATGGCCGAAATGAAGAAGCGCGCCGCATCTTCGGCTTCGATCCAGGCGACTACGTTGACATCGGCCCTATCGTCGCCGATCTTTCGCAGTTCGGAAACGACATTGGTATCAAGCAAGTAGCTCAAGACAAGTCGACTCCGCGGGGCATAATATCAACACGAGTCGGCTCGAGATCAATCGCCGACAAACCAGGCATGGAGAGGGCCTCAGCAAGGCTACGACGCTTGCCGGTCAGGCGTTCAAATTCGCCATAGGTCATGAGCACATGGGACGGCTTGCCGCGATCGGTGATGATGACAGGACCATCCTTTGCCGCCTTCTTGGCACTGCTAACATCATGATTAAGCTCGCGGCTGGAAACGGTTGTGATGTTCATGCTTTGCCTCCATGTAGGTATATACCTACATATAATCGGATAAGGCAGAAATACAACTGGAACCGAGGCGCAAACCAGCAGGCGGCCATAACCAGGTGTCAGGTGATCGCCACGACGACACGGCCGCGAATGCGACCCGCAACGATATCCTCTGCGATTTTCGGCAAGGCCGACATCGGTTCAATCCGCGTTAACGTCTCCAAGTGGACCGGATTCAGGTGCCGGCTAAGCATCTGCCAAGCCCGTTCGCGTTTCGCCATGGGCGCCATGACGGAATCGATGCCGAGCAGAGCCACATTGCGCAGGATATGCGGCAAAACCGTCGCCGGCAGATCGGCGCCGCCGGCAAGGCCGCAAGCAGCAACCGCCCCGCCGTAGACCGTCTGGGACAGCACGTTGGCAAGCGTCGTCGAGCCGACGGAATCGATTGCGCCCGCCCAGCGCTCTTTCTGCAGCGGGCCGCCCTTCTCGCTGAGCGTCGCGCGCTCGACGAAGCCGGAAGCTCCCAGCGAGGCAAGATAGTCATGTGTTTCCGGCCGCCCTGTCGACGCCGTTACCTTGTAGCCCTTGTTGGCAAGCAGGCTGACGGCCACCGAGCCAACGCCGCCGGCAGCACCTGTAACCAACACTTCCCGATCGTCCACGCCGATCGTTCCCCAATCCTCCAGAGCATTGACGCAAAGGGCGGCGGTATAGCCAGCCGTTCCGATCGCCATGGCCTGTTCCAGGGAGAACTCCTGCGGCAGCGCAATCAACCATTCCGCCTTGACCCGCTGGTATCGAGAATAACCACCCCACTCGGTCTCAGAAAGACCCCAGCCGTTCAGCACAACCTTGTCGCCGGCCACCCATTTGTCCGATCGCGACTCGACGACGACGCCGGCAAGATCGATACCACCAACCATCGGCGTGCGGCGCGCAATCTTTCCCTTGCCGGAAAGGGCCAAGCCGTCCTTGTAGTTGACCGTGGAAAACGCAACTTCGACCAAAACGTCATGGTCGGGCAGATCGGCCAGGGTCAGCTGCCGGAAGCCGGCCTGCTGTTTGCCATCAACCGTATCGATCACCATTGCCGTAAAAGAATCTGACATGGAATTCCCTTGAACTTCAATGCTTCTGAGGATGTAAGACGACCGGGTTCAGGACTGCGCCTGCTCGCCTGAGCGACGGCTGCGCGCGTCGAGCGCAGCGCTATAGCTGTCCCGCACATAGGCGAGGAGATTTGTGAGCGCCGCCGTTGCTTCGCCGACATCGCGATTGCCCAGCGCCTCATGGATCCGCTGGTGGAAAGCAACGACCTGGCGGCGCTCGCGCACCCTGAAGACGATCATGTTCGTGATCGGAATGAAGGATTCGATCACGATGTACATCATCAGCTTCAAGGGACCGTTGCCGGTCGAGTCGACCAGGGCGCGATGGAAGCGCACATCGGAAGCGCAGAAATCTTCGTCGCTGATGTCCTGATCTCGCTGCAAGGCAATCTCAGTGGCCATGGCCTGCAATCCCTCTTCACTGCGGTTTTCGCAGGCAAGCCGGCAGCAGATGGTTTCCGTCTCGAGCCTTGCGGTAATGATTTCGTCGATATCGAAAGCGCCGATGCCGACGAGGAGTGTCGCAGCACCAGTAATCGCCTTCGACAGCCCCTCCGGATCGGGTCGCATCACGAAATTGCCGCCGAGGGGACCACGACGAGAGTGAATGAGATTCTGCGCCGCCAGACGCTTCAACGCCTCGCGCACCGTTGGGCGCGAAATTCCGAAGCTCCGGGCAAGATCCTCTTCCGTCGGCAAGCGCTCGTCGATCTTCAGACGCCCGTCCAGGATCGCGGACTTGATATTCTCGGCGACCTGCTTGGCGATGCCAGATCTAACCACTTCGTCATATCTAAGATTCATAGAGCTCCATCCTTCGCTCGAAAGCATTGATGCCATGCCTTCGTCGAAAAGGCTATAGGTATTTAAATATAGGTTTGACAAATATCAGATAGGCGATAACCTGCCCTCGATCCAGATAACCAGGGGAACAGAATGGGCGGATCGATCGACCGGGCGCTCGTCGCTCATCCCTTATCTGCGCCGTCTCTACGGCTCTCGGAACTGTTGACCCGCCTCCATGACAGGCTGGACAAGAACGCTGTTGTCACAGGTTCTGACGTCAGTGACGCCTATTGCGCCGACGCGACGGGCGAGCGCGGCGTGCGGCCGGCCGTCCTGTTTCGCCCCAGGGATACAGCATCGATGTCGGCCATTCTTTCCGCATGCGATGCCCTCCGCCAGCCTGTTGTCGTGCAAGGCGGACGGACCGGCCTTGCGGGCGGCGCGCGGCCCATGGCCGGCGAGGTTGCGCTGTCCCTGGAGCGCTTGAGCGCGATCGAACCCGTCAACGAGGATGCCGGCACTGTGATCGCCCATGCCGGCGCGACCCTGCAGGCCGTTCAGGAGGCCGCAGATATCAATGGCTTCATGTTCGGCGTGGATATCGGCGCGCGCGGCACCTCCACCATCGGCGGCAACATCGCCACCAACGCCGGCGGCATTCGCGTCCTGCGCTACGGCATGTATCGCGCCCAGGTTCTTGGCCTTGAGGCCGTGATGGCTGATGGCTCGGTGCTGACCAGCCTCAAGGGCCTTTCGAAGGACAATTCGGGTTTCGATCTCAACCAGATCTTCATCGGCAGCGAGGGCACGCTTGGCGTCGTAACCCGTGCCTGCCTGCGTCTTCATCCCAAGCCGCGCTCACTGGCAAACGCATTTTGCGCACTCCCTTCGCTCAGCGCGGCAATCGCGCTTCTGCGGCGTCTGCGCCGGAGGTTGGGGCCTTCCCTTTCCGCTTTCGAAGTCATCTTTCCGACTGTTTATGCCGGCGTTCTTAAGCGCACCGGCGCGCCGCCGCCTGTGCTGGCGGGTGCCGGAATGTATGCGCTCATCGAGATGCAGGGACAGGACGAAGCGGGCGACGAGGATCGTTTCGCCGCCGCGCTGATGGAATGCAACGAGGAAGGCATCGTCAGCGATGTCGCCGTTTCTCGCTCGCTGCGCGACTATCATGCCATCTGGGCTTTGCGCGAGGCGGCAAGCGAATTCATTTTCAGCATGGACCATGTCGCGGGCTTCGACGTCAGCCTGCCCATTTCCGCGATGCAGCGGTTCCTAGACAGGGCCACGGCCGAAATCGGCAGCGTCGATCCTGCTGCTTCCATCTACATTTTCGGTCATCTCGGTGACGGCAATCTGCATTTTCTCGTTCGCACGCACCACTATGACCGCGTCGTGGACGCGACATACTCCTGTGTTGCCAGCGAAGGCGGATCGATATCGGCCGAACATGGCATTGGCCTTGAAAAGAAGAAGTGGCTGCCGCTGGTTCGCAGCCCGGCTGAGATGGCCGCCATGCGCCGTCTCAAATCGGCGTTCGATCCCAATAACATCCTCAATCCCGGCCGCGTTTTCGACATGGAACCGACAGCACTGGGGGAGCGCGCATAAATGTCCACCCTGCCCGTCGCTGCTCACCCCGAAGATCGGCCCCCAGCCTCCGCCGCGACGACCCCCAGCCTCGATGACCGCTACATGCTCGATCGGGGGAGCATCCTCGTTTCCGGCACGCAGGCGCTCGTTCGCCTGCCGATGATCCAGCGTCAGCGCGACCTTGCGCGCGGACTGAATACCGCCGGCTATGTCTCCGGGTATCGCGGCTCGCCACTTGCCAGCTTCGACCGCGAAATGGCGCGCGCGAAGAAGTATCTCGACGACCATCACATCCGCTTCCAGCCCGGCCTCAATGAAGACATGGCCGCCACCGCCGTCTGGGGCACGCAACAGACGGCGATGTTTCCCGGCGCCCGGTATGATGGCGTCTTCGCCATGTGGTACGGCAAAGGACCCGGCGTCGATCGCAGCATGGACGTGATCCGTCACGCCAACGCCGTCGGCACCAATCCCAACGGCGGCGTTCTGCTGCTCGTCGGAGACGATCACGGTGCCGTTTCGTCGACCCTGCCGCATCAGAGCGAGCATAATCTGATCTCCGCGATGGTGCCGCTGCTGTCGCCGGCCGGCGTCGGAGAATATATCGACTATGGATTGCTCGGCTGGGCGCTCAGCCGCTATTCCGGCGCCTGGGTCGGTTTCAAATGCCAGACAGAAATCGTCGAGTGCACGGCGACGGTCGAACTCGATCCCGATCGGCCCGCCATCGTCTATCCCGATGCCAATAGCGACCTCTCATTGCGATGGCCGGATGGCCCGCATGCGATGGAGCGGCGGCTGGAAAACAAGATGGAGGCGATACACACTTTCGCCCGTCAAAACGGCATCGACAGAACGATCTGGGGCCGCACTGCCGACAAAGCGAGACTTGGTATCGTTTCGACCGGGAAATCCTGGCTCGACCTCATGGGAGCGCTGGCAAGCCTTGGCATCGACGAGCGCCGGGCTGGTGACCTCGGCATTCGGCTTTACAAGATCGGCATGGTCTGGCCGATCGAACCGGAAGGCCTGCAACGGTTCGCCTCCGGCGTCGAAACCCTGTTGGTGGTCGAGGAAAAGCGCGCGGTCATCGAAGACCAGGTCAAGGCTCAGCTCTTCAACATGGCCGCTGACCGGCGCCCAAGGGTCTGCGGTAAATTCGGCGTGGATGGCAAACCGCTCTTGTCCGCGGCCGGCGAGATCAATGCTGTCGCCGTTGCCAGGGCGATTGTCTCGGTCATCGGTGAGCATCACACCGATCTGCTGGCCAGATCGCACGATATCGAGGCGCTCCTCGCGGCCAGTGCCGCGGAAACGCCGGCGCTGAAACGTGACCCCTATTTCTGCTCAGGCTGTCCGCACAGTATTTCCACGCGACTGCCCGAGGGAAGCCGCGCATCGACCGGCATTGGCTGTCATATGATGGTAATCGGGCTGGAAGAGCGCAACACCTCGACTTTTACCCAGATGGGCGGAGAAGGCGGCGCGTGGATCGGCCTTTCCCAATTCACCGACGAGAAGCATATCTTCGTCAACATGGGCGACGGCACCTATTTCCATTCCGGGCTGCTGGCCATCCGCGCCGCGATTGCCGCCAAGGTCAATGCCACCTACAAGATCCTCTATAATGATGCCGTCGCCATGACCGGCGGCCAGAAGCATGACGGCGAAGTCTCCGTTCCCGGCATTGTCGGTCAGATGCTGGCGGAAGGCGCGGCCCGGGTCGCGGTCGTCGCCGAGCGTCCCGAGGTCTGGCAAGGCAATCTGCCGCGCGGCGTTACCGTCAACCACCGTGACGAGCTGGATGCGGTACAGCGCGAGCTACGCGAGGTGCCGGGCGTTACCGTCCTCGTCTACGATCAGGTTTGTGCCGCCGAAAAACGGCGTCGGCGCAAGCGGGGCGCTTTGGCCGTCTCCGACAAGCGCGCCTTCATCAACGAACTCGTCTGCGAGGGTTGCGGCGACTGTTCGGCGGTTTCCAATTGCATCTCCATCGAGCCGCAGGAAACGGAGTTCGGCCGCAAGCGACGGATCAACCAGTCGAGCTGCAACACCGATCTTTCCTGCATAAAAGGCTTCTGTCCGAGCTTCGTCACCGTCGAGGGCGGGAGCATCCGCAAGCCGGCGCCAAAGGCAGGCAAGGCAAGTTTTGACGACCTCCCCCTTCCGGCCCTCCGACCGATCACCGACCGACCCTACAACATGCTGCTCGCCGGCATCGGCGGGACGGGCGTGATCACCGTCAGCGCGATATTGTCGATGGCCGCGCACATTGACGGCCTCGCCGTACAGACGCTCGACCAGACCGGCCTTGCCCAGAAGAATGGGGCCGTTATTTCGCATCTGCGGGTCGCTAAGGCGCGAGAGCAGATCACATCCGTGCGTATCGGGCCGGGCGAGAGTGATCTGGTCCTCGGCTTTGATATCGTCGTGTCAGCGGCCCAGAACGCCCTGTCCACATTTGCTGCTGGCCGGACCAAGGCCGTTCTCGACGATCATTTCGCGCCGACGGCCTCGTTTGTGCAGAACACCGCGATCGATTTTCGCCAGGAAGCGACGGTGAAGGCATTGCGCAAGGCGGCTGGTGACAACGCCATCAGCCTTATCGCCGCGACCAAACTGGGGGCGGCCCTGATGGGCGACGCGATCGCGGCCAACATGTTTCTGCTTGGCCACGCCTGGCAGCGCGGACTTGTTCCAATCAGCCTCCAGGCAATCGATGCGGCGATCGAACTCAATGGCACGGGCATTGCGATGAACCGCGCAGCCTTTGGCTGGGGCCGTCGCTCGGTGGTGGATCCGGAAGCTGTCAAACAAGCCGCCGCAATCGATCTGGAGGAGGCGCCGGCCAAGCAGACACTGGACGAGATTGTCGCCAAGCGCATCGCGTTCCTGACGAACTACCAGAACACCGCCTATGCAGCCAAATACCGCAAGCTGGTGACGACCGCCCGCAATGCCGAGGCCCGAGCGAAGCTCGGGGAGGATTTTTCCGAAGCCGTGGCGCGCAATGCCTTCAAGCTGATGGCCTATAAGGACGAATATGAGGTGGCTCGTCTCCACAACGATCGAAGCTTCAAGGACAAGATCGCCGCGCAGTTCGAGGGTGATTTCAAGATCAAGCATCATCTGGCGCCGCCGCTCTTTTCCCGAAGGATCGACAAGCGCACCGGCAACCCGGCAAAGATTGCCATCAGTAGCAAGCTCATCTCGCCGGCATTCTCCGTGCTGGAGAAAATGCGCTTCCTTCGCGGCACGCCGCTTGATCCGTTCGGTTACACGCATGAGCGCCGCATGGAGCGCAAGCTGGTCGCCGATTATGCGGCACTGATCAATGACCTCTCAGCGAACCTGTCGCCGGAAAACCATCAGCGCGCCATCGCGCTTGCCCAACTCCCCGATCAGATCAGGGGGTTTGGTCCGGTCAAATCAGCATCGATAGAGCGTTTCGAAAAGAACAAGGCGGCCCTGTTGATGCAGGCATCGAGCACTGCATCGGAACCGGCCGACACCAGCGTAAAGAGGAAAAGCATATGAGCATGACCGAGAGCTTCGAGACCATCCTCTACGACAAGGATGAACAGGACAAGTTCGCGACGATCACCATCAATCGGCCGGACAAGCTCAATGCGATGAACAAGACGACCGTGCGCGAGATCGACCGCGCCGTCGCGCTTGCCGTCGCCGACAAGGACGTCAACGCGCTGGTGATCACCGGTGCCGGCCGCGCGTTTTCTTCCGGTTATGACCTGCAAGGCGCAGACTATGACGTCAGCATCGAGGACTGGCATGCCGACATGTCGGAAAATGCCCAGGCGCTTTTGAACATCTGGAAAGCTCCAATCCCCGTCATCGCCTCGGTGAACGGCTATGCGCTGGCCGGCGCGCTCGAGCTCGTCATGTCGTGCGATCTTGCGATCGCCGCCGATAACGCCAAGTTCGGCGAGCCGGAAGTCCGGCACAATTCCGGCCCGCCTGCCCTCTTCATGCCGTGGCTGCTGGCCACCCGCGACGTCCGCTGGCTGATGTACACCGGTGACCTGGTGGATGCGGAAGAAGCGCTGCGCATGCATCTGATCAACAAGATCGTGCCCGCCGATCAACTCAAGCAAAAGACCGAGAACCTGGCGCGCAAGCTAGCGCGCATGCCGGTTCCGGCGATCAAGTTCGCCAAGTCCTCCATCAACAACCAGCAGATCGCCGCCGGCCTGATGACATCCTTCGACTACAACGTGCACGCCATTGCCGCCCTCCATGTCAGCAAGGACGGGCAGGAATGGATGCGCAATCTTCAGAAGATGTCGCTGAAGGAATATCTCGAATTTCGCGACGCACCCTTCAAGGGGCTCGACTGACATCATCTCCCACGCAGGTGTGGCGTCGAAGCGCCAGACAACGCGGCTATGTTCACTCCGGAAAGGATCAGACAATGCAGACGGCTCCATCCTCAAGGCAGGATATGGACAGCATTCCGGTCATAGATATCTCGCCTTTCATCCATCAGACCACCGGTAGCGATGCCGTCGTCAAGGCGATCGAGGCCGCCTGTCGCGAAACCGGCTTCTTCCTGATCACCGGACATGGCGTCTCCAAGGAGGCGACCGCGCAGCTTTACAATCTTGCCCGCGATTTCTTTGATGAACCGCAGGACTGGAAGAAGAAGCAGGGTCGAGGAACCTCGTTAAAGGGGGGCGTCGCCTTCTCCCCCATCGCGGATGAGGCGCTGAGCGCCACGCTTGGGATCAAGACGCCGGGTGACTACAAGGAAAGCCTGAATTTCGGGCCACGCCTTCCGGGTGACGCCTGGCCTACGGTCCCACAAGGATTACAGGCGGCTTTCAGCGCCTATTTTGCCGAGATGGAGACGCTCGCAGGGCATCTGCGACGCGCATTCTGCCAGGCGATCGGGCTTGCGCCCGATTACTTCGAGCCGGCCTTTGCCGACCATCTTTCGGCACTCCGCGTCATCAACTATCCCGAACAACAGGAAAGTCCGCTGCCCGGCCAGTTGCGCGCGGGCGTCCATACCGATTACGGCTTCATGACCATTCTGCGCTCGGAAGCATCGCCGGGAGGGCTTCAGGTCCGCAGGCGCGATGGCGAATGGCTGGATGCGCCGAACGTCGAAGGCGCCTATGTCGTCAACATCGCCGATGCCTTCATGCGCTGGACCAATGACGAATGGCTGTCGACGCCGCATCGGGTTGCCAATCCGCCGGGCAGCTTCAAGGGAACGACACGGCGTCAATCCATTCCCTTCTTTGTCAACCCATCGAAAGAGACGCTGATTGAATGCCTGCCGCCCTTTGCGGCAAAGGCGCCGGCGAAATACACGCCGATTACCTACGGAGACTACATCGCGCTGAAGACAAGCCAGGCCTTCAGCAAGTCCTGAGCGCAAGAAGCGAAACATCGCCCGCCGCACAGCACCCACCGACACGCAGTATAACAAGGGGAACCGAAATGATGAACATGAACAGGCGGCAGCTTCTTGCCGGAATGGGCGGCCTTGCCGCTGCAAGCATGATCAGCCTTCCCGCGCGCGCGCAAAGCAAGACGCTCGTGGTGCCGACGCTCGGCGGTGCCTGGGAGCAATTCTGGCGCTCGACGCTGGCGCCCGCATTCACGGCAAAAAGCGGTGCCGCGGTGACACTCGATGCCGGCAACGGCCGTGTCTGGAGCGCCAACCTACGGGCGGCGGGCGCTGAAAACCCGCCCTATTCGATCCTGATGACCAACGAGGCTTTCGCCTCCAGCCTGCGCAAGGAGGGCTTCTTCGAGAAGCTCGATCTGACGAAACTATCGAACTACAACGATCTCTATCCTCTTGCGAAGAAGACGGACGGTTGGGGCGCCGTGGCGATGGTCTCGCCGATCGGCATCGCCTACCGCACCGATATGGTCAAAACCCCGCCGAAGGGGTGGAAGGATCTTTGGGATAATCCGGAATTCAAGGGGCGCATCGGCCTCTACAATTTTGCCAATACGGCCGGCAAGATGGAGCTGATGCTGGCATCGAAGATCTTCGGCAAGGATCAATACGACGTCGATGCCGGCTTCAAGGCGCTGGAAAAGCTGGGACCGGTCATACAGGCGGATTTCAATCTGTCGACGGGCCTTGCAGCGGGTGAATTCGTGGTTGCGCCCTTCGATTTCGGGGAAGTGGCGCGCCTGCGCTCCCAGGGGCTGCCGATCGACGTCGTCGTGCCCGAAGAAGGCATGCTGATGTTCGACCAGACGCTGAATATTCTTGCCCACGCCCCGGAAAAGGAACTCGCTTACCAATATGCCGACTTCCTGCTTTCTCCGGAGGGACAAATACCGCTCATGAAGCAGTTCTTCGTCTCCCCCACCAATTCCAAGGTGGTGGTCCCGGCCGACCTGCAAAAGGACGTGCCGATCTCGGGCGAGGCGATGGACAAGATCCTGACATGGGATTGGAATTTCATGAACCAAAAGCAGGCCGAGTTCTCGGAGAGCTGGGCAAAAGTCATGCGCTAGACGCGCCCTGACGATCCCCTCGCTATATGCCGGCCCGCCATCATGCGGTCCGGCTCTTTTCCCGACATGGTGGCATGGACGCGATCGCCGCCGGCAGAATTTGGAAGATCGATCATGACAGAGGTGAGCATCGAAGCGCTGACCAAGCACTATGGGGCATCTCTTGCGGTCAACGGCATTTCCGTGAAAATCGCAAAGGGTGAGTTCATCTCTCTTCTTGGCCCTTCCGGCTGTGGCAAGACAACCACGCTGAAAATGATAGCCGGCTTCGAGGACGCGACATCAGGCGCGATCCGTTTCGACGGGCAGGACGTCGTGCATGTGCCTGCCGAAAAACGCGACATCGGCATGGTCTTCCAGAACTATGCTCTCTTTCCGCATATGACCGTCGCGCAGAACCTGGCTTTCGGACTGGAGATGCGCCGCAGACCGAAGCGCGAGATCGCCGAGCGTACGGCCCGGGTTCTCGATA
Source organism: Rhizobium sp. GW821-FHT14E12 (assembly GCF_058803745.1). NCBI lineage: Bacteria > Pseudomonadati > Pseudomonadota > Alphaproteobacteria > Hyphomicrobiales > Rhizobiaceae > Rhizobium > Rhizobium sp. GW821-FHT14E12. The sequence continues at coordinate 384,273 of NZ_JBXAPH010000003.1, read as the reverse complement.
TGGTGCAGCTCTCCGGCTATGCGGATCGCTATCCGCGCCAGCTTTCCGGCGGACAGCAACAACGTGTCGCGCTTGCCCGAGCGCTGGTGATCGAACCTCGAATTCTCCTTCTCGACGAGCCGCTTGCCAACCTCGACGCCAAGCTGCGCGAGGAGATGCGCGTCTTCATCCGCGACCTTCAGAAGCGCGTTGGCATCACCACCGTTTACGTGACCCACGATCAGGCCGAGGCGATGACTATGTCGGACCGGGTCGTAGTCATGTTTGGCGGGCAGATCGCCCAGTATGGTGCGCCAGCCGATATCTATGATCGGCCGGCGAGCCTGGAAGTCGCGCAGTTCGTGGGGCAGGTCAACATCCTATCCGGCCGGCTGCTCTCCACCGAAGCAAACGATATCTCGGTCATCGATACCGCGCTCGGCACGGTCAGGATCGGCAATATGCCGAAGTCGCCCGATGGAGCCGTGACGCTGGTGTTGCGGCCAGAGGCCGTCGAGCTATTTCCCGAAAGCGCCGGGCAGGCAGGCGCCCCGGCCACCATCACGGCGAGCTATTATTCTGGCAGCCTGATCGACTATCGGCTAGCGCTCGACAGTGGCGGCACCATCAATGTTCAGACCTTCCCCCGCAGCCGCTTCTCTCCGGGCGACCGTGTCACCGTCAAGGTCGATGGCGATCGCTTCTGGGCGCTCGGAGCTGCCGCATGAGCCTTCGAGCAAAATCTCTGAAGCCCGTTGCCTTGATTGCCCCGGCTGTTCTACTGCTCGGCGTCTTCCTTGTATTGCCGTATATCAACATCGTAATCATGAGCCTGCGCAATCCGGGGAACGGCACGCCCTATGCACCCGGCTTCACCCTCTCAAACTATCTCAGGCTCTTTGCCGACAGCTTTTACCTGGAGCAGACCGCAAACACGTTGATGATCGGTTTCATCACCACCTCTGTCTGCCTTCTCCTCGGCTTCCCCGTCGCTTGGCAGCTTGCGAAGACCCAGATGCGTTTTCGTGGCCTGGCCTATGGCCTCGTGCTCTCACCGCTTCTCGTCGGCATCGTCATCCGCAGCTATGGCTGGACGATCCTGCTCGGCAATAATGGCATGATAAACCGCACCCTGATCGGCTTCGGCCTGATCGATCGCCCGCTCGGCCTGATGTACAATTCTCTTGGTATCGTGATTGCCCTGGTGCACGTCTTCCTGCCCTTCATGATCCTTCCGCTCATGAGCGCGCTGCAAGGGATAGACCCGTCGATCGAAGCGGCCGCCCGCTCGCTGGGAGCCGGGCGCGTCACCGCCTTCAGACGAATTGTTCTGCCGCTGGCCATGCCCGGCATACAGGCGGGCTGCATACTGGTCTTTGTTTTGTCGCTCAGCGCCTACGTCACGCCGTCCTTGATCGGCGGCCTGCGTGTGAAGACGATGGCGGTCAGTGTGGTCGATGCCCTTATCGACACGTTTCAATGGCCGTTCGGCTCGGCCATGGCGCTGATGCTGTCTCTCACCGGGGCGATGGTGGTGATGCTGTTTGCCAGGCTCACCCGCATGAAATGGAAGGCCAACTGATGTCCAGGCACCTCCTCACGGGCTATTGCCTGCTGATCTACGCCTTTCTGCTGCTACCGATCCTTGTGGTTGTTGGCGCGTCCTTCAATGCCGGCGCCTTCCTGACGTTCCCGCCACAAGGACTTTCATTTCGCTGGTACGTGGTGTTCTTTCATAATGAGGTCTTCCTCAACGCCATAAAGACATCGCTCTGGGTAGCCGCAGTCTCGACAGTGATCTCCTCGATCATCGGCACGATGGCGGCAATCTTCTATGTCCAGCATGCCGGACGCTGGAAGGAAAGCATCCGGCTCGCGATGCTTCTGCCGCTGCTGCTGCCGGAAGTGCTGACGGCCATCTCGCTGCTGTTCTTCGTCTATTCGATCGGCATGGGCACACGAACGATCGCCGCGATGATCATCGGCCACTGCCTCATTACCCTTCCCTTCGTCTTCATCAATGTTTCGGCGGCGATGGAGTCCTACGACCCAGCCTGGAGCCTAGCGGCCAAAAGCCTCGGTGCCGGACCACTGACGCGGTTTCGCCGCATCATGCTACCGCTGATCAAGCCCGGCGTGATTGGCGGATGCCTGTTCGCCTTCATCATATCCTTCGACACGTTCACCATCTCCTTCATGCTGAAGAACGTGGGAACCGCCACGCTTCCGATCCAGCTCTACGATTATCTGCGCACGAACTTCACGCCCGAGGCCGCCGCCGTGTCGACGGTATCCATCGTACTGACCTTGTTCGTCGTCATCCTGTCGGAGAAAGTCCTGGGGCTTCGCATTCACCGCTTCTGACGTTGCAAAGCCATCCGGTATTTCCTCTTCGTGCCGGAGCGGAACGTATTATTCAAAATGCCGTTATGACGCGCCATATTGCGGAGCAAACGACAGGGCAGCCTGGAGATGTCGAGTCATAAGCTGGGCTGCGTGCTCGCGCTGTCCCGATGCGATAGCATCGAGGATCGCAACGTGCTCCCGGCACCAGTCCTTCACGCGCCGGCGATTGGTGTAGCCACCGAACTCAAGCAATCGCCGCAGCCTGTTCTGCTGCTGGATGGATTGCAGGAAGAAGATATTCCCGCTGAACTCAGCGATCATTTCGTGGAACTGCGCGTCCGTTTCGAACAATTGGCGGGGGTTTATAGACGTGATGTCGGGATGCGCCTCCAGATAGAGGTGCTGAAGACGCGACCGCTCCAAGACGGCAGGGTCGTGGCGAAAGGTGCTGAGCAACAATCCGGCAGGCTCGATCGTGGTGCGAAAGTCGTAGCTGTTGCGCAGGGCTACCTGCGTGTCGAGTGTGGGCAGGAAGGTCCAGCCCCTGCCGCTGTTTCGCGCCAGCAACCCATCATTCACCAGATGGGTGAGCGTTCGCTGCAGGAGAATGCGGTCCACGTCGAAACGACGAGCAATTTCCGACTGCGTGAAGGTTTCCGGGAGTGCGCCGGAAAGGCGGTCTTCCACAATCCGCAAATAGAGATCCTGATCGGCAGTCGTCGGCACCTCCAACTCAACGCGCCGCAGCTCTTCAGGCAATGCCTTCAAGAAAAATCCCTGGTTCTTGCGGGCCTCCACGACACCGTGTTCCACAAGCAACAACAGCGCAGCACGAACCGGTGTTCTCGATACGCCGATCAGATCGCCGAGCTGCTGTTCGCGCAGGTGATGCCCAGGCTCGAAGCGTGCATCCCGGGCGAGATCGAGAATCTGATTTGCAAGGCGATATCGACCTTGACGTGGAGCACTGGCCATTAGGCTTTCCATTTTTGTATAAATTTATGCAGCTAATACAACACTAGAGCCGGCATCAGCAACATGAGTGATCTCATGAAAGTATGAAACTCACGAGTTTCATCTGAAAAACAGTCACTGAGAGACACAGGGGTTGCGCGTGTTCCCTTCTACGATACGGATTCCGGTCAAAATTTCGCCAAAACGCTCATTATTTAGGCCATTCCAAAAATGCCTATTTTTGCGCTTCCATGCTTGACTCTCTCAACGGCAACATTGTACCGTTGTATTAAATCAGAGCAATTATAGCTCGATCAAACAAAAGGGAACTGCCATGCTTCGATCTCTAATGACTGCATTCGCCTTGCCCCTGGTCCTTGCGCAATCCGTCATTGCCGCCGATCTTCCAAAGTCGGGCCTCGTCGAAAACGGGGCCATCACCTACGGCGTTGCGGCGACGTTCGCGCCATTTGAATTCCAGAAGGATGGGGTGCTGTCCGGTTTCGATATCGACCTGATCACAGCGCTGGCCGCAAAACTCAGCGCCAAGCCTGTGCCGATGAACATGGAGTTCAAGGGACTGATCCCGGCGCTTCTCTCCAGCCGGATCGATATCATCAACTCGGCCATGTACATCAATGACAAGCGCTCAGAGCAAGTCGATTTCATCCCCTATATGAAAATCGGCAATCAGGTGATCGTTCAGGCTGGCAATCCGGCCAAGATTACCGGCCGCGACGATACGCTTTGCGGCAAGACGATCGCCGTTACGCTTGGCGGCATTCAGGAAAATCAGGCGCGGGCCGACGATACGCGCTGCAAGGCCAAAGGGCTTTCAGGCGTAACGGTCCTGACGCTGCCGACAGCCCAGGATTCCGCACTGTCGTTGCGGCAGGGGCGAGCCGATGCGGAGTATGATTCGACGCCGGGTGCGGTGGTGCTTCAGGCGGCAGTTCCGGGTGCCTATGAGGTCGTTGGTGGCGAGTTCGAGTCCAACACCAGCATCGGCATTGCCACCCGAAAGGGGGATGCCGCTGTTCAAACCACCATCAAGGCGGCGCTTGCCGAAATCGTTGCTGATGGCACCTACAAGAGCCTGATCGAGAAATGGAAGCTGCCGGCTTCCGTTTCGATCTTCAACTGACGTCCGGCCTGATACCGAAGAGAAGGAGCGGGCATGTCTCTCGAACTCGTTTTCGACTATCTAGTATCGCCCGCTTTTTTCCACGGCGCCGTGCTGACCCTTCTGATCACCATCGTGTCGCTATTCTTCGGGATCATCGTCGGGCTCATCATTGCTCTTTTGCAGGAGACCGAACTGCGCGCCGTCAAGGCGGCGACGCTCGTCTATCTCTGGCTGTTCCGGGGCACGCCCGTCCTGTTCCAGATCATCTTCATCTATAATGTGCTGCCAGGTTTCGGCATTCGCCTCTCGGCTATTCTCAGCGCGGTCCTCGCTTTGTCGCTGAATGAGGGTGCCTACATGGCGGAGATCCTGCGGTCGGGTCTGCATGCGGTCAAAAAAGGACAGAGGACGGCCGGGCTTGCGCTTGGAATGACACGGGCGAGCGTCATGCGTTTCGTCGTGATGCCGCAGGCGGCCCGCATTGTCCTGCCCGCCGTCGGCAATCAGATGATCGGCATGCTGAAGACCAGCGCGCTTGTCTCCGTCGTTGCCGTGGAGGAATTGCTTCTCGTTGCCAATCAGACCGCCAGCGCGAATTTCCGCTATTTCGAGGCGTTGAGCGCGGCCGGCATCTACTATCTGGTGCTGACGACGATCTTCATGGTCTTTCAGTCAATTCTTGAGCGGTCGCTTGACCCGAAACGCGGGCGCCGGGGCAGCGTTCGCAAGCCCTTGAGCCTCATCGCCCCGAAATCTGAGATCCAGTGAGGAAAGACGACATGGCCGCGCCGGACAACAAGCCGCTCCTGGAAATCATCGGCATCGATAAGAGTTTCGGATCAGCACGGATTCTCAAGACCTGTAGCTTGAACGTTTTCCGCAAGCAGACCGTGGTCGTCATCGGTCCGTCCGGATCGGGAAAATCGACATTGCTGCGATGCGTCAACCTGCTGGAGCCGGCGGATGGCGGCAATATCTTCTTCGACGGCATCGATATCACCCGCGACCTCCGCAATGCCTCCAAGGTACGCCGCGATATCGGCATGGTCTTCCAGAATTTCGAGTTGTTCCAACATCTCTCGGCCGCCGAAAACATCATGCTGGCGCCGATGAAGGTCTCGGGCCTCAGCAGGCTCGACGCCCATGACATAGCGATGCAATTGCTCGAAAAGGTCCGCATTCCCGAGAAGGCCGATTTCTTTCCCGATGAATTATCCGGAGGTCAGCAGCAGCGCGTCGCAATCGCCCGGGCGCTCGCCATGAAGCCCAAGCTGATGCTCTACGACGAGCCGACCTCGGCGCTCGATCCGGAAATGATACGCGAGGTTCTGGATGTGATGGCCGATCTCAGCGCCGACGGCATGACCAGTGTCGTCGTCACCCATGAGATGGGCTTTGCCAAGCGCGCCGCCGATCAGATCGTCTTCATGGAAAACGGCGAGGTGATCGAAAACGCGACCAGCGAACAATTCTTCGGCGGAACGGTCAACGACCGAGCCCGCCTGTTTCTAAGTCAGATATTGCACTAGTTGCGGAAGGCAGACATGTCCCATACCCCCGATATCGCGCGCATGAAGCGCGAACTCGCTGAGCTGATCGCCATCAGAACGGAAAATCCGCCGGGCCGAGAGGCTGACGCCGCCGTTTATGTCCGCGATCTGCTTCTGTCCGCCGGCTTTGCGGTCGATGTCGTGGAGTACAAGTCAGGCCGTTTCAATGTCGAAGCGCGACTGGACAATGGGCCGGGACCGGTCTTCGCCTTCAACACCCACATGGATACGGTGCCCGCAGGGGACGGATGGTCGTCCGATCCTTTCACGCTGCGGGAAGTGGACGGCAAGCTCTATGGTCGTGGCGCCTGCGACTGCAAGGGGCCGCTGATATCGATGGTGGAAGCCATGCGCATGCTGGCATCCGACCGCAGCGCATGGTCCGGTACATTGCTCGGTGTTTTCGTTGGTGACGAGGAGATTGCCAGCGAAGGCGCCAAATTCTATGCGGCCGGCAAGCCGAAAATCGATTTTGCCGTGGTGGGCGAGCCGACATCCAACACGACCTTTGCGGCGCATAAGGGAAGTCTCCGGCCCGTTGTCCGCGTCCATGGCCAGGCAGCGCATTCCGGAACGCCACATCTGGGCGAGAACGCCATCTATCGCGCCGGACAACTCCTCTCACTCATCGAGGCCCATCACAACGAGGTGGTACGCGGACGAACGCATCCGCTGGTCGGTGAAGCCAGCCTGACGGTAACGCGCATTTCCGGCGGCCATGCGGACAATGTGGTGCCCTATGCCTGCGATGTCCTGCTGGACCGCAGGATGGTGCCCGGCGAGGCCGAGGCGGCGGTGAAGCAGGAGTTTGCCGATCTGCTGGCGCTCGCCCAAGCGCGTTTCGGCGTTCGGGCCGAGATTATCGACTACAAGGCAACAACGGGCGGCGCGACCGAAACCGCGATCGACAGCGCCATCGTCCAGGCCAGCATGGCTGCTTGCCGGTCTCACGGCATCGCAAATCCCGGCCCCTTCGGCTTTCAGGGCGGCTGCGACCTGGTGCATTTCCGGCAGATCGGCGCGCAAGGCACCGTGATCGGCCCGGGGGATTTGTCCGTGGCCCACAAGCCCGACGAATTCGTTCCTGTCGACGAATTCGTGACAGCCAGCCTGATTTATCGCGATGTCGCCAAATCGATGCTGCGGGCTTGATCGATGCAAGCGTCTCTGCACCGAGCAATGCTGAGATACGGGAGCGGCCTGATGCTGCATACGGCATCATCAGGTCCCGTCGCCGGCCTCGATACGCTTTATCTGTGCTTGCGCGACGGCGATGTGGTGGCGACCGGCGAGGTCCGCATCAATATCGCCTATCTGAACGGCCTCCCGGCGGAAACTGTCCTGGCCGAGGCATTATCGCTCTTCGACCGAATCGACTGGTCGCAGGATGCGGCCGATCTGCTTGCGGACGAGGCAATCTGGGCAGAGGTGAGCGCCCCGGTACGAATGCTGCTGGACATCGCGCTTCACGATCTTCTGGCGCGGCGGCAGGGCGTACCACTTGCGCAATGGCTAGGCGCTGCCGCCACGAGGCCCATTTCACATCCGACGAACCAGACATTGTTCATTTCCACACCGGAGCAATTTCTCGCACAGGCGGACAATTACGTCAGGCGCGGCTTTTGCGACCTGAAGGTCCGGATCGGAGCCGGCGCTTTTGAGGATGATCTGTGGCGGCTTTCGCAGCTGCGCGGTCGTTTCGGTCAGACCATTAAACTCGCGGTCGATGCCAATGGTGCCTGGGGCCGTGATGATGCGGAAACAAAGCTAGCGCGGCTGGCAGAATTCGATCTCGCTTATGTCGAGCAGCCCGTTGCCGCCGGAGATTTCGAGCTCATGCTCAAACTTGCGCGGAAAAGCCCGATGCCGCTGATGCTGGATGAAAGTGTTTCCAGTTTGCGAGACGTGGAGGCTATCGTCGAGGCATCCGGCCGCCTGTGGGCACATCTCAAGCTGGTCAAGCTCGGCGGCATCGCCTCGACGCTGAAGGCAGCGGCGGCCCTTCGCAAAGGCAATATCCCCTTCATGCTCGGGCAGATGAATGAGGGGGCGGTGGCAACGGCCGCGGCCCTGCATCTGGCCTGTGCGACCGGCCCGACATTTGCCGAATTATATGGAGCAGACGGACTGGCGGACGATCCGGCATCCGGCCTCACCTATGCACAGGGCCGAGTGACCGGCACCCAGGCTTCCGGTCTCGGGCTGACGGTTGATCTATCAAAGACAAGTCTCTTGAAGGAGTTCGCAAGATGACGACGGCAGGCACTATCGTACAGGGACAGGAATCCGCCTTCCCGAAAGAGGAATATGAGATCCGGGTTGCGCGCGCGCGTCAAAATCTCGTCGAGGCGGGCATCGAAGCGCTCGTCATCACCGGTCCGGAAAACATCTTCTATCTGACCGGTCAGCAGACACCGGGCTACTATACGTTCCAGGCGCTGCTTCTTCCGGCCGAAGGTGATCCGGTCTTCGTGATCCGGCAGCTCGAATATTTCAACTTCATCGCCAATACCTTCATCGCTGACGCAGAAGTCTATCAGGACGGCGACGAGCCCGTTTCCTTCCTCATGGCACTCATCGAGAAGCGCGGCCTCAGAGGAAAGCGCGTAGCCATCGACAAGAGAGGCTGGTTCCTGCCGATATTCGTCTACGAATCCTTGGTTGAGCGGTTGGGCGTCGTTCATGACGGTGCCGGCGTCATTGAAAAGTTGCGTGCCGTCAAATCTCCGCTGGAAATCGAGAAGCTCGAACGCGCAGCCTCTTATGTCGACGCCGGCATGCGGGCCGGACTTGCGGCCGTCAAGGTCGGCGCCACCGACAACGACCTGGTCGCGGCGATGATGCAGGCAGCGATATCAGCCGGATCGGAATATATGGGAATGGAGCCACTTGTCTCGGTCGGCGCACGCACGGGCGTGCCGCACGGAACCTGGCGGCGCGGCAGGATCGCCGACGGCGACCCCGCCTTTCTCGAAATGGCGGCCTGCCATGACCGCTATCATGCTGCCTTGATGCGATCGGCCTGGATCGGGCCGGCTCCAACGGAGGCAACGGAGATGATGAAGGTTTGCCAGGAGGCGCTGCAGGTCTCGCTCGATACCATCCGTCCGGGCGTGCCCTGCGAGGTTCCACATATGGCCTGCCAGCGGATCATCGATGCGGCCGGCTACACCGATAATTTCCGCAAACGCCTTGGCTATAGCGTCGGGATATCCTTCGCGCCGGACTGGGGCGAAGGAGCCATCCTCAGCCTCAATGCCGGGGTCAAGACGGAACTGCGTCCGGGCATGACCTTCCATTTGCCGCCGGCACTGCGCATTTACGGCCGCTTCACCGTCGGTGTCAGCGAAACGATCGTCGTCACGGACACGGGATATCGTGCGCTTGGAACCGTCAAACGCGATCTGCTGGAAGTCTGAGGCGATGGGAAGGAGCGCGCCATGGGGTTGATCCTCCTCTTGCATGATACGTCCCGCCCTGCCCTCTATGGCGCGGTTGCCGCTGCAATCGCGGCTGCGCGGCAATGCGGCTTCATGCATGTCGAGGCCCGCTTCGATACCAAGCTCCATGCCGATGCCGCGCAGCATGTGATCGCAAGCGGCGGGCTTGGCGCAAGCGGGCTCTGCTGGTTCGAACGGCTTTCGGGCAAGCAGGTGCCGCCCGTCGCCACGCCGGAGATCATTCTCGATGCTGCTCGGATGCAGGACGTGGTGGTGCCGATCCATCCGGCCTTTCTGGTTGATCAAGACCTGCCGGCGGCACTCTCGTCTGCTGCCCAGGCCCTTGGAATAGAGGTGAAAGCGATCGCCGTTCGCGAGGACGCCGATCGCTTTTTCGACGCAGCGACGCAGGAGGTCCTTGCCCTGCGGGATCGTTTCGGGCGGATTGGGTTGGGCGCACCTCACGTCTATGAGGGCGATGGCCTGACGATCGGCCTTATCGGTGCGGAAAGCGATCATCGCGACGTCTACCCGGCAGCGCTGGCAAGTCTCGCCGACGCGGCAGACAGCCTTTCCATTCCGATCGATGTGCGCTTCATCGATCCGGTGGATATCAACCAGTTCGAAGATCCTAACATTTTCAACGGCCTGTCGGGCATTCTGCTTCCCGGTGGAGCGGACATGAAAAACGTAGCCGGCCAGACCGCGGCCGCCGCCTTAAGCCTGGAAACCGGCCTGCCGACGGTTGGACTGTGCCTCGGCATGCAGACGATGGCGACAGCCGTGGCGTGGCGTGCCTTTGGTCGCAGCACGGCCAATCTGGCAGAGGCGAACCCGGATGCCCCGATCAAGACCTTCGTGCCGATGGCCGGTGCTCGGGACCCCGATGGGAATGTCCTGCCGATCCATAGGACTGGCGATCAAAGGATCGACATCGCTTCTTGCACGCAGTTTTCAGGAATCGTTGGTTCAGAGCGTCAAATCCGCTGCAATCATCGCTTTCGATTGAACCCGGCTCTACTACCGGATCTTGAAGCCGCCGGGCTTCGCGTTGCCGCGTCCAGCTCTGCAGGCGCCATTGTCGATGCCATCGAAGTGCCTGGGCACTCCTTCTTCATCGGTATGCAGGGACATCCCGAATTGTCATCGAGAGCCGAGATGCCCTATTCGTTGCTCGTGGCATTTCTAGAATCAGCCGCCAAGCGGCATCCATCGTCAACATCATAGCGATTACCGTCACTCAAACTTAGTCAGGTAACAATCATCATGCGCTCACTTTTCCATCTCGCCTATCACGTCACCGATCTCGATGAAGCCCGCCGCTTTTATGGTGGCGTGCTCGGTTGCGAGGAAGGCCGGAGCACGGATACATGGGTCGATTTCGATTTCTTCGGCCATCAGATCTCCCTGCATCTCGGCAAGCCGTTCGAAACGACGCGCACCGGCAAGGTCGGCGATCATATGGTGATGATGCCGCATCTCGGTGTCGTCCTTGCGCTCGACGACTGGTTCGCTCTTGCCAAGAGGCTGGAAGACGCCGGCACGGCGTTCGACATTCCGCCCGTTGTGCGCTTCGAAGGGCTCCCTGGCGAACAGCGCACCATGTTCTTCTTTGATCCGAGCGGAAACCCGATTGAAGTCAAGGGTTTCAAGGATTTTGACAGCGTTTTTGCGCACTAAGCGAGAAAAGGAGCCAGTCGAATGATTGCGCTGGTAACGCGTATCTCCGATGAGGCCGAGCACCAGTGGCTCGAGGCGCTCTCACTGCGGATGCCGGATGAGAAGATCGTCTCGTTCCGGCACCTCAATGAAGAGGACCGGGCGGCGGTCGATATCGCCATCGTCGCCAACCCGGATCCGATGGATCTCGCCCGCTTGCCCGGCTTGACGTGGATTCACAGTCTTTGGGCCGGCGTCGAACGCCTCGTCAGCGAAATTGGCGATAGTACATTGCCCGTCGTGCGTCTGGTCGACCCGCAACTGAGCTGCACCATGGCCGAAGCCGTTCTCGCCTGGACCTATTACCTGTTCCGCGACATGCCCGCCTATGCCCGCTTCCAGCGGGAACGCAGCTGGCAGCAATTGCCCTATCGACGTCCGGAACAGATTACCGTCGGCCTGCTCGGACTGGGTGCGCTGGGCGAGGCGGCCGCACATCGTCTGACCGATGCCGGTTTCAAGGTGATTGGATGGAGCCGCTCGGCAAAGGACATCGTAGGGGTCGAAACCCACTCCGGCGATGATGGTCTGAATACAGTCCTGCGCGGATCCGATATCTTGGTGTGCCTTCTGCCGCTGACGTCGGAGACGCGGGGGTTGCTGAACGCAGAAAGGCTTGCCCTCCTGCCCGCGAATGCGTCCGTGATCAATTTCGCCCGTGGACCGATCGTGGTGAGTGAGGATCTGTTGCAGGCGCTCGATACCGGCCGCTTGAACCATGCGGTGCTGGATGTTTTCGACGTGGAGCCCTTACCCGCCGATGCACCCTTTTGGGATCACCCCCGGATCACCGTGCTGCCGCACATCTCGGCCCCGACGGATCGCGAAACGGCGGCGGCGCTTGTAGCCGACAATATTCGAACCTTTCGTCGCACCGCCACGCTTCCATCCATTGTCGACTTCGCGCGCGGATATTAAAGGCGGCATGCCGCCAATGCGCCTCTCTTCAATGCAAGCAAACCTCTTTGGGAATTGAATGAACATGACGTCACCTCAACGCACTGTCTACGTCAACGGCCAGTATTGCCCTGAAACAGAAGCCAAGGTCTCGATTTTCGACCGCGGTTATCTTTTCGCGGATGCCATCTATGAAGTCACCTGCGTGCTCGGTGGCAAGCTCGTCGACTTCGATGGTCACATGGCACGACTGCAGCGCTCTCTGCAGGAACTCGACATGGTGATGCCGATGTCCGTCGATGAGCTCCTGGCCATCCACCGCAAACTGGTGGCAGCCAACAATGTCGATGAAGGTCTGATCTACATGCAGATTTCCCGTGGCTCGGCCGATCGGGATTTCAATTTTCCGCCCAAGGACACGCCGCCGGTGGTCGTCATGTTCACCCAGTCTCGGCCGGTTATCGAAAGCCCTCTCGCCAAGCGCGGCCTGAAGATCATCTCGCTGCCGGACATCCGCTGGGGTCGCCGCGATATCAAGACTGTCCAGCTTCTTTACCCGTCGATGGCGAAGAACGCCGCCTATCAGGCTGGCGCCGACGACGCATGGCTCGTGCAGGACGGATATGTCACCGAGGCATCCTCGGCCAATGCCTATATCGTGACGGCAGACGACAAGATCGTCACGCGCAAGCTTTCATTCGATATTCTGCATGGCATTACCCGCGCCGCCGTTCTCCGGCTTGCCGCTGAATCCGGCTACACGCTGGAGGAAAGATCCTTCACCATTGAGGAAGCGCTGGCTGCAAAGGAGGCCTTCATCACCTCCGCCACCTCTTTCGTGACCGCTGTCCTTGAGATCGACGGCGTCACCATCGGCGAAGGGGTCATCGGCCCTGTCAGCAAACGCCTGCGGGAAATTTACGTCGAAAAGGCAGTAGCAGCGGCAAAATGATGCGATTGGGATGATAGCCGGGGCCACGGGGAATTCGCCCATTGGCCCCGTCGCAAACGGCTAGCTGCATCGGTCACGGCAATCGAGCATCGCGCGTAAGCGCCGGGATAGCGCCGCTCTTCTACCAGATGGTAAAGCCGGCATCGGCCTTCACGGTCGTACCGGTCATCAGGCTGGATGCGTCGCAGGCGAGGAAATGCACCACCGAGGCGATCTCGTGCGGCTGGCCCATCCGGCCCATCGGCGTATCGCGCAACCAGATATCCACCACGTCGGGATCAAGATTGAGGACCTTCGTCATCTCGGATTCGATATAGGTCGGCGCCACCGCGTTGACGCGGACGCCGCGCCCGGCCCATTCCGCCGCCAGCGAGGCGGTAAGATGATGCACGGCGGCCTTGGAGGCGTTGTAGTAGGTCTGGTTTTGCGGACGATTGACGATGTAGCCGGACATCGAGCCGATATTGATGATCGAGCCGCGTCCCGCCTTCAGCATTGGCCGGCCGAAGGCGCGGTTGCACCAGAACACACCGTTGTAGTTGACGTCATTGACGTTCAGCCAGAGTTCGTCCGGCGTATCCTCTGCAGGAATGCCGGAGCGGGCAATGCCGGCATTGGCGACGAGAACGTCGATCCGACCGAATTTGGCAAACACCTCCTCGGCAGCCTTGTCGACGGCAACCGAATCCGTCACGTCGAGGATCAGGACATCGGCGTCATAGCCCTTCGCCGCCAATGCCTGCTTGCCGGACTGGGCGATTGCCTCCTCCCGGTCGATGATAACGATCCTGGCACCGGCCTCGGCCAGTGCCTCGGCGCAGGCAAGGCCGATACCGCGTCCGCCGCCGGTGACGACGGCAACCTGCCCGTCCATTCTGAACTTCTCAAAGAACATCGAACTACTCCATCATTTATGGGGGATCAGACGCGCCGGCCGCTCTTCCTCTCGAAGAGATGAACCCGTTCGCGGTTGATGAGCAGCGGTATTGTCTCGCCCGGGCGCAACGCGATCCGGTCCTTCACCACCGCATTGATAGGGTCGCCCCCGATATGGGCGAAAATTTGCGTTTCGGATCCGGTCGGTTCGAGCACCGAGATCGTTGCCGGAAGGCCTTCGCCCCCGTGCTCGATATGCTCCGGGCGAATGCCGTAGATGACCGGCTCACTGTGGACAACCGTGCCCGCAGGCACCGGCAGGACGGCGCCTTTATCGCTGACGAAGACCGTCTCGCCATTCACGGCCGCCAGTTGGCCACGCACGAAGTTCATCGCCGGCGAGCCGATGAAGCCCGCGACGAAGACATTGGCGGGGTGGTCGTAGAGGTCAAGCGGCGCGCCGATCTGTTCGACCAGGCCATCGCGCATGACAACGATCTTGTCGGCCATGGTCATCGCCTCGATCTGGTCGTGGGTGACATAGATCGTCGTGGTCTTCAGCCGCTGGTGAAGCTCCTTGATCTCGACGCGCATGGTCACGCGCAGCTTGGCGTCGAGGTTGGACAAGGGCTCGTCAAACAGGAAGACCTGCGGATCACGCACGATGGCACGACCCATGGCGACGCGCTGGCGCTGGCCGCCGGAGAGCTGCTTGGGATAGCGGTCCAGCAGCTTGCCGAGATCGAGAATTTCGGCGGCTTTCCTGACCTTGGCCTCGATTTCGCTTTTTGGCGCACCCTTCAGCTTCAGCGGAAAGCCCATATTGTCAGCGACATTCTTGTGCGGATAGAGCGCATAGTTCTGAAACACCATGGCGATATCGCGGTCCTTGGGCAGCACGTTGTTGACGACCCTGGCACCGATCGAAACCTCGCCGCCGGAGATGGTTTCAAGCCCCGCGATCATGCGCAACAATGTCGATTTGCCACATCCGGACGGACCCACGAGAACAACGAATTCGCCATCTGCTATGTCGATGTTCACGCCATGAATGACCTGAAGACTTCCATATTTCTTGATGACGTCCTTGACGGCGACCTGAGCCATACCAATCCCCTATTGCGGCAATATGATCTGCATCTTGACTTCGCCCCTCGGGGCGGATGCAGCGGTTTCAAAGGCGCCGACGCTGTCTTCGAAATCGAATGTACAGGTGATGAGAGGTTTGACGTCGATTGCGCCTGACGACAGCATGGCCACGCAGCGCGGAAAGACATGAGCGTAGCGGAAAACATGTTCGACGCGAGCTTCGCGCACCATGGCCTTGCCGACATCGTAGTGGATCGGGTGGACCTGCGACCCGATGAACACCACTCGCCCGCCCGGCGCCAGCGGATCGAACACACCCTCGGCACCCCTAGGGTGGCCGGAGCATTCAAACAGGATTTCCACGCCCCAGCCGTCCGTCGCCGCGAGAATCTCGTTGACGAGATCCTGATGCTGCGGGTTTATCGGAATAACCGCACCCAGTTTTGCGGCAATCTCGAGCTTTGCGTCATCGATATCGCTGACGAAGACGTGCGCGCAGCCGGCCGCCAGCGCCGCGAGTGCGGTGACCAGCCCGATCGGGCCGGCGCCGATCACCAGCGCGATATCCCCTGGCTTGACCTGTGCCTTGGTGGCGGCATGGACGCCGACTGCCAGCGGCTCGACCATCGCCGCTTCGGCGAAGGAAACATTGTCGGGCAGCTTGAAGGTGAAATCGGCGGGATGAACCACCGTTGGCCGCAGAACGCCATGGATCGGCGGGGTTGCCCAGAAGCGCACACCCGGATCGACATTGTACATGCCCATCCGGGTGGCGCGGCTATTGGGATCGGGAATGCCCGGTTCCATGCAGACGCGGTCGCCGACTTTCAGCGATGTGACATCCGCCCCGGCCTCGATGACCGTGCCGGACGCCTCATGACCGAGGATCATCGGCGCCTTCACCTGGAAGATGCCGGTGCCGCCATGGGTGTAATAGTGCACGTCCGAGCCGCAAATGCCGACCGTGTGCAGCTTGATGCGAACGTCACGAGGCCCGAGCGTTTCCTCTCGCTCGATGGGAAAGTCCCGGAGCGACAGTTTCATCTTTTCTTCCAGAACCAGTGCTTTCATGGCCTATTCCATTTCTCGATTTCAGAAGGGCATTCGGCTTCAGCCGCGCCAGACGATCAGGACCCCCAGGGCGACGGCCAGCACATGGCAGATCGTCAGTGGGATCGATTGTTCGAGGAAGCGCATCCAGAGCAGCTCAAGCGCGACAAACAGGTAGATGCCGACAAACACACGGTCGAACCAGTTGGTGACGATCGGCAGGAAGCCGACCCGGTCCTGTTTTCCAGCCACGACAGCGGCCGGTGCATCCTCAGTTTCGTCAGGATCGATTTGATGTTGCATCGCTCACTCCTTGACCGCGCCGAAGGTCAGACCGGCCACGATATGGCGCTGGACCATCGAGAAAATGATGAGGGCCGGGATCAGGGTGATGACCGCAATCGCCGCCATCGTGCCCCATTCGGTCCCGGTGGTCGTGACATACTCCGAAAGGCCGGTGGTGATGGTGCGGGCGTTGAAACTTGTGAGGGTTGCCGCCAGCAGGAACTCGTTCCAGGCAAATACCCAGGTGAGGATGAATGTGACCGCCAGACCCGGTCTTGCGAGCGGGAAGACGACTTCGTGGATCACCTGCCATGTCGAGGCGCCGTCGACGGTGGCGGCTTCGTCGAGCTCCTTGGGAATGCCGTCGATGGTCGGTCGCAGCGTCCAGATCGCGAAAGGCAGATTGAAGGTGCAATAAAGCAGGATCATGCCGATCTTGGTGTCGTAGAGCTTCCAGTCGCCGAAGGTAAAAACCTGGGTAAACAGCAGGTAGAAAGGCAAAAGGAACACGGCGGCGGGCGCCATGCGGTTGGTGATCGTCCAGAAGAAGATGTTCTCCTTGCCGGCGAGATCGAAACGGGACAGCGCGTAGCAGGCCAGAAAGGCCAGCACAGTGACCAGAAGCGCATTGCTGGTGGAGATGATCAGTGAGTTGATCATGTAGCCGCGCAACGTCTCATTGTTGATCACGTTGATGTAATTCTTCCAGTAGACCGTATCGAGGATCAGGCTTGGCGTGGTGAAGAGATCCACCGCCGGCTTCACCGAGATGACGAACAGCCAGTAGATCGGAAACAGGGTCAGCAGGCTCAAGAGGAGCCAGAGCAGCAGGTAAAGGATGGGGCGTTGCTGGCGCATCAGAACGTCCTCTTCTTTTCGCGGCGGGCGACGAGGGCGACATAAAGCAGCCAGCACATGACCAGCGTCAGGTAGAGCACGATCACCGATATGGCCGCGCCATAGCCGTAATCGGTCTTGGGAAACACGATCTTCCAGATATGCAGGCCGACATAGCGGGTTGCCGCACCGGGACCACCCGAGGTCAGCATCCAGACTTCATCGACGGTGCGCAGCGCATCCATCAGACGGATGAACACCGTCGCGAGGATGGCAGGCCGGATCATCGGCAACGTGACGTGCCAGAAGATCTGCCAGCGGTTGGCGCCATCTATCTGCGCCTGTTCGAACGGCTCCTTGGGCAGGGCGAGCAGCGCCGCGAGCAGGGTGAGCGTCACCAGCGGCGTCCAATGCCAGATGTCCATGATGACGGTCAGCGCAAAGGCAGCGCTGGCATCGCGACCAATGTTCAGGTCATAGCCGAACCAGTGCTTGAGCAGATAGGGAATGATGCCGATGCTCGGCGTCGTCATCAGGCGCCAGACAGAACCGACGACGATGGGCGCAACGATGAGCGGCAGCGTATGGATCGTCCTGAAGAAGCCGCGGCCCGGGAACTCCCGCATGAACAGCTGGGCAAGAGCGTAGCCAAGGGCGATTTCGCTGAGCACCGCGAAGAATGCAAACTTGGCGGTGACGGCGATGGATCCGAGAAATTCCTGGTCGAAGACAAGCCGGCGGAAATTGTTCGCGCCATTATAGGCCATGGACGGATCGGCGCCGAACGGGTTCCAGTGATGAAACGCCAGGTAAAGCACATAGATAAAGGGTGCGATGCCGAATATGCCGAGAATTGCTATCGTCGGGGCAAGCATCAGCCAGCCCACAATGTTGGAACGCATGAACCTTGTCTCCCGGAAGTCGATGCCGGCGCCGCGGTGTCACCTTGCGCCGCGGAGCGCTGAATGCGCGTCCCGGGCGGCCGCTCTTGCGGCTGCCCGGGCAGACTTGCACTGGACTATTTGCGATAGCCGAGGTTCTTCAGCTCCGCTTCGGCAGCCGCCGCCATCTGGTCAAGTCCGTCGTCGGGCGACACTTCCCCCAGCAGGATCCTGTAGAAGATCGGAGCCGTTGCTTCGCGCACCTGGGCGTGGAAGGGGTAAGGAGGGGCGCCGGCAAACAGCTTCCCGTCATCCTTCAGCATGGAATAATAGCCGTTGAGCTTCTTATCCATTTCGATGATTTTCGGGTCGTCATAGGTTGCCGTGTTGGTGATGCGTGGCGCCGCCACTGCCCAATCGGCCTGGACTGAATCCTGGCCGATGAACTGCAGGAACAGCAGCGCCGCCTCCTTGTTCTTCGACGTCACGGGGAGCCCGAAGGCACCGCCATCATAGTAGCCGATATAGCCCTTGCCACCCTTGACCTCATCGAGAACGGCAGGTTCGGTCGGCGGCAGCGCCACGCCGACATTGCCGACGACCTTCGACTTTTCAGCGTCGCTGGCAATCCAGGCCGCGTTCTCGCCATAGACCAGACCCTGTGCGACACGGCCTGCGGCAAATGTCGTACCGACTTCCGTCCATGTGCTCGCCGCCGATTCCGGTGGGGCGATGTCACGCAGATGCAGCCAGTATTTCAGCGCCTTCTTGGCTTCCGGGCCGTTCATCGTGCCGCCGTTTTCGACGGTCGCCGCATAGTTCTTGGAAGCGTCGATACCCCAGTTGAACACGCCGAAGGTTGGTGCGACGGACTCGAAGAACTCATACCAGGACGCTGGGTGGCCCGTATGGGCCTGCGCAGTGGTGCCCCAAAGCTCAAGGCCGTTGTCCTTGCCGTATTTGGTGAAGAATTCCGCGATCTCGGTGTATTCCTCGTGCGTTTTCGCCGGAACGAGATCCTTGCCGGTCTCCTTCTTGAACGCCTCCTTGATCTTCGGATCGTTGAAGAGATCGGTGCGGTAGAGGTATATCTTGATGAAGGCTTCCATCGGGACGCCGAAGAGATCGCCGTCGGCATTCTTGAAATAGTTGGCGAAGGTGGTGAAGTGCGTCTCGTCGAATTCGGGCGCCTTCAGCGATGCGTCGTCCTTGAGCGATTTGGTGATATCGACAAGGAAGTTACGGGCCAGATAGGCGTAGATGATGTCCTGTTCGATATAGACCATGTCATAGATGCCGGTCTTGGCTTCCATGTCCTTGATGGCCTTGTCGTACATCTGATCCCACGACGTGGTTTCGATCGCGACCTTGATCCCGGTCTTCTTTTCGAATTCCGGCGCAAGCACATCCTTGATGTAGTTGGAGGGCGGCGTGCTCTCGGTCACGCCATGCAGAACGACGCCCTTGTATTTCGCTCCGGCATCCGACCAGAAGTCAGCCTTTGCGGGCATGACAGTCGCCATGAGACTGATTGCGAGTGCCGCAAGTCCAATTCCATTTTTTCCGATCATAAACTCTCCTCCCAGAGTGTTCGTTGTGCTTGCGGACGGCTGTCGACAAGCATCCTGCCCGGCCCAACCACAGTCGGGGCCTCGAAAATCCGACGCCCCGGCTCCTCCCGGCGGTCGAATTTCATCTCGCTATCATGGTTGGATACCGCAGCTTGTTTTTGTGGACCCGCCTCCATGCGCGTCCAGCGAGCTTAGTATCGGTAAAAACCCTCTGCCACGCGTGCTTTGCGGCCGACCTATACTTTTTCGCCGACCGCTCCGATGCCGGCTGAAAAGGCGCGGATTTCCCGGAACGGGTCCGCGCGCGCCTTGGTGCCGATCTTGTGGGCGTTGCGGCGGTAATCCGACGGCGTGCGACCGCAGACCTTGATGAATTGCCTGTTGAAATTGGCGATGCTGTTGAAACCGACCTCGAAGCAGATATCGGTGATTGGCCGATAGGTCTGCGTCAGCAGCGAGCAGGCCGCATAGACGCGCGCCAGAATGACGTAGCGTGCAAATGTATGGCCGCTTTGCCGCTTGAAGAAGCGGGAGAATGCCTGCGGCTCCAGCCCGCACAGCCGGGATACCGAGGCAAGATCGATATCGTCGCTGTAGTGCTCCAGTACATAGCGCATGGCAACATCGAGTTCCCGTGGCAGCTCCACGGGCGCCGAGGCCGGCGCCAGCCGCGAGAGCCTTCGGCGATCACCGGGACTTTGGGCCAGGGTGACCATCAGCCGCAAAAACAGGACGACGCGCTCCGCGCCATGGGCAGCGCCGATCTGGGCGAGCAGTCGCTGCCCGGCCATCGCGGTCGCGCCGGAGAATTCCACTCCATAGACCGCATCTTCAAGGAGCGGACGGATGCCGGCGAGCTCCGGGCAAAAGCCGGTGACGCGGTCGGCCCATTCGGCACTGAACTGAATCAGCATGTCGCGGTTCTGGATCAGGACGCCGGGCTCGATATCGCTGACCCAATTGTGCGGGACGTTGGGTCCAGTCAGAACCAGGCAGCCCGGCTCAAACTCACCGATGTAATCGCCGACCATCATCACGCCCGAACTCTTGCGCGTCAGGTGCAGCTCATACTCGGGATGATAGTGCCACTTGGCTCCAAAATACGGGTAATCGTGCATATTCCAGCGGAAGGATTCCGCGGGCGCACATATGACCATTTCAAAGTCCGGAACGATCCTTAAGTCAGCCTTCATGGCTAGAGCCCCCTCCCCGGATTGGATCGCAAGCATATCGCTGCGCCCAATCTGCCATCCTGCGTCACTCGCGCCGGCAAGGGCTCCTCTCCCTCTTCGGCACGGCGTATGCGAAAGAATTCAGTCTTCAATTTGACCCGGCATTGCTCGCGGGATTGTGTTCGAGAGTCTCGGATTTTCCCGCAAAATTGCGGCTTTGCCATCTGGGGCCGCCGCAATACTGCTCTGCGAACTCTTTACCCGGCACAATTTGTGCATATATGTTGCACTAAATTACAAATTAGCGCTTTTCCGTTGAGTGTCAATACCAAACCGGCATGAGCATTGAGGCGCGGATGTCCTGGGTATGAGAGGGTATTCTGCCCGAAAATCAACTAGAAGCACGCCAGCCACCCTCCGCATCTGCAAAGCCCACGCATACGAAGCGACTTGACATCGACGTCGATCGGTTATTTTGTTGTTTATAGCAACATATAGAATATTCGTCGGGGGAGGAGAATTACATGGGAAGATTGGGTATCCATTCGTTCGTCTGGACGGGCGGCAGCACGCAACGCATGCTCGAGGACGCGATGGAAAAATCCGCCGCGTGCGGATACAAACTGATCGAGTTCGCCTATCTGCGGCCCGAAAATTTCAATCTCGACCAACTGGCCAAGCGGGCACGATCGCTCGACCTGCAGATTGCCGTAACAATGGGCTTGCCGCTCGGTGCCGACGTGTCGAGCGATGATGCCGAGACGGTCAGGGCCGGTGAACGCATGCTCGCCGATGCGGTCAGGGCCGTTCGCGACATCGGCGGCACCAAGCTTGGCGGCATCCTTTACTCCGCCCATACCAAATATAGCCGGATGCCGACCGAAAATGGCCGCAGAAACAGTGTTCAGGCCATCGCCAAAACCGCCGATATCGCCAGGGCGGCGGGCGTGGATCTCGTGCTCGAAATCGTCAATCGGTTCGAGACGAACCTGCTTAACACGACGGCGCAGGGGCTTGCCTTCATAGAGGCGACGGGTTCCGATCATGTGCTTCTGCATCTCGATACGTTCCACATGAACATCGAGGAAGCCAATCCGGCTGCGGCGATCCGGCTTGCCGGTGACAGGATCGGTTATTTCCACATCGGCGAGAGCAATCGCGGCTATCTCGGCGACGGCTGCATCAATTTCGACCTGGTGTTCGATGCGCTGCTCGATATCGGCTATAGCAGGGACATCACCTTCGAGTCATTCTCCAGCGCCGTCGTCGACGAAGGCCTGTCGCTGGCCTGCGCCATCTGGCGAGACACGTGGACAGAGAACATGCCGCTTGCCGAGCATGCCAAGGCCTTCATCGATCTCAAAATGCAGGAAGCGGTGCGACGACGGGCCACCAACGCACGCCCTTGACAGTGCCATATCATCAGCGGAAGCAGTGGTGAAAAGCACGGGCTCGCGCATATCGACATTTGCGCGAGCCTCTATTGCACCACCACTCGTCCGTCCTTCACGAAATTAACGGAGATCACTGTTTGACTGAGCTGGCGGTAGCAACGAGTTCACCACGGGGAATCCGCCAGCGCAACGAGCTGGCGGCGTTGCGGGCTTTGTATCAGTTCGGCCCGCTTAGCCGGGCGGAACTTGCCCGCAGGCTGGGGCTCAATCGCTCTTCGTCCGGCCATATCATCGCCGGCCTGACGCTTGATGGACTGGTGCGCGAGGTCAGCGAAGGCGACCAGGCGCGCGGCGGCCATGCCCATGCGGGGCGGCCTGGAATCATGATCGAACTGGTGCCAGGCGCGGTCTATTTCCTGGGCATAGAAATAGGCGTGGAGCATATCAGCGCGGTCGAAATCGATCTCGGCGGCAACATCGTCTCGACCACGGTCGAACCGTTTGACGGCGCATCCGCCGGTGTTACCGCCACCGTCGAGCGGGCGATCCAGATGGTGCTGGGGGCCATTCCGTCTTCAAGGCTGGAGCGCTGCGAAGGTATCGGCATTGCCGTGCCGGCGCAAATGGACAAGCACGGATTTGTCCGGCTGGCGCCCTTGCTGCGCTGGGAGAACGTCCAGCTTGCCGAACTGGTGCGGGATGCCCTGCCTGTTTCCGTGCCGGTCGTCGCGGAGAACGACGGCAATGCCTTTGCCATCGGCGCGTCTTACGGGCGAAACGACAAGCATAGCGGCGTGACGCTGTTCCTGGTCATGGAAAGCGGGGTTGGTGGCGGCATCATTGCCAATGGCAGCCTGTTTCGCGGCGCCAACGGACTGGCGGGCGAGATTGGACACCTGAGAATCTCCAGCGCATCGGAGCCGAGCCGCAGCCTGGAGGAGGTGCTGGGCCTGGAACATATCATGACGGAGTACCGCAAGGTGCCGGCTGTCGCTGCCCCGACATTCGGGCATTTCCTTGCCGATGTACGCGATCGTGTACCGGGCGCGGTCTCGATTGCGGAGGAATGGGCAAGAGCCCTGGCTTTCGGCCTGATCCAGGCCTGTCGCGTCATCGATGCCGACCGCATCATCCTTGGCGGTTCCGTCGCGGCTCTTTACCCGCTGATGGCGGCGCGCGTCGCTCACCATATTCAGTTGGCGCAGGAGGCAAGCTTTCCATTGCCCTCCATCGGCGTGAACGAGGAGGAAACGGTCGGTCCCGCCTTCGGCGCGGCCTGCATCCTCCATCAACGTTTCCTATCACTGGAAAGCCAACGCTTTGCGGAGGAGGC
The DNA here is from genome assembly GCF_058803745.1 of Rhizobium sp. GW821-FHT14E12. NCBI lineage: Bacteria > Pseudomonadati > Pseudomonadota > Alphaproteobacteria > Hyphomicrobiales > Rhizobiaceae > Rhizobium > Rhizobium sp. GW821-FHT14E12. Next base: position 360,822 of record NZ_JBXAPH010000003.1, on the reverse strand, counting down.
AAGCTGAGGGGGCAGCATTGCAACGGTGCAGCGCCTTGCTTGTCCGAGAAACACTACGGCCCGCTGAGGAGCCGGCGGACAGTTAAGAGATAAAGAGGAGGAGACTAGGATGACTCTGAAACAATTCAGGCTGGACGACAAGGTTGCGCTCATTACCGGCGGCAATCGTGGCATCGGACTGGCGATTGCCCAGCTTTTCGGCGAAGCCGGAGCGAAATCCGTTCTGACCGCACGCCGCGACAATCCGGAAGCGGACGCGCTGCTGAACGCTGCCGGCTATGACTATGATTTCGTATCCGCCGACGCCACGGACCCGGCCGCGCCGGACATGCTGATCCGGCATACGATAGCGAAATACGGACGCATCGACATTCTTGTCAACAATGCCGGCGTCGCCGTGCATGGCGATACGCCGGATTTCGATGATCACATGCTGGACACGATCATGTCCACCAATCTCATTCAGGCCTTTCGCTTCTGCCGCGCCGCAATGACGCCGATGCGCGCGCAGGGTGGCGGGGTCATTCTGAACGTCGGGTCGATCTCGGGATTCATTACCAACATTCCGCAGAATCAGGTCGCCTACAATGCATCCAAGGCTGCGGTTCACATGATGACGAAAAGTCTGGCCAGCGAGGTCGCGGCTGAAAACATCAGGGTAAACGCGGTCGCGCCGGGCTACATCGACACCGATATGACCCGGGGCGGCTTCGCCATACCGGAATGGGATTCCGTCTGGCGGCAAATGACCCCGATGGGGCGCTACGGCCAACCGGAAGAGATCGCCAACTGCGTCCTGTTCCTGTGCTCGCCGGCCGCAAGCTACGTCACCGGTGCCGTGCTCGTGATTGACGGCGGCTACATGACCCGGTGACGCCAACCTAAAAATAGTCAGGAGGAGAATGAAACATGACCAACAAACTCGAGGGGAAAGTCGTCGCCATCACTGGTGCCGCATCCGGAATCGGCCTTGCCTGCAGCAAGATCTGCCTTGAATCCGGCGCCCGTGTCATCCTGATCGACCGCGCGGAAGACAGGCTGAACGCTGTTTGCCAAGAGCTTGGCGATAACGCGATCCCGCTGGTGATCGATCTGGCCGACACCGGCAGCATCTCCACCATGATGCCACAGATCCTTTCAAAAGCCGGGAAATTGGACGTCTTCCACGCCAATGCAGGCTCTTATATCGGCGGCGATCTCATCGATGGCGATCCGGATGCCTTTGACCGGATGCTCAATCTCAACATCAACGCGGTGTTTCGCTGCGTACACGCGGTCCTCCCGCATATGGTGGAGCGCAAGACCGGCGATATCATCGTGACCAGTTCCGTGGCGGGCCATGTCCCGGTAGTGTGGGAACCGGTCTACACGGCCTCAAAACATGCAGTGCAGGCCTTCGTCCACACGGTGCGGCGGCAAGTCTCGAAACATGGAATACGCGTGGGGGCGATCGCACCCGGTCCAGTGGTGACGGCGCTCCTGAAGGACTGGCCGCCGGAAAATCTCGAAAAAGCGATGGCAGCCGGCAATCTTATCGAGCCATCCGAAGTCGCCGAAGCGGTCTTGTTCATGCTGACACGGCCACGCAACGTGACGATCCGCGATCTCGTGATCCTACCGCAGAACTTCGACATCTAAATGGCTAGAGTGCCGCTACTCGCCTTGCTCTTGGAACAATTGCGGCATTCACTTGCCTGGTGCTCACGAAGGGTGCGTCCGTAAGAGCGGACGCATATCGCCATTGTTCTCGAGCATGCGACTGAAGCGCTCCTCTTCAACGGGCCGGCTATAGAGGTAGCCCTGAATCTCGTTACAACCACTTTCGACGAGGAACCGGGCCTGCTCTTCCGTTTCAACACCTTCTGCGATCACCTCCAAACCCAGCTTCTGGGCAAGCGAGATAATCGCCGAGGTTATGGCCATGTCGTCGGCGTCGTGCGGAATGTCAGCGATGAATGAACGGTCGATCTTGAGGCGCGACAATGGAAATCTTTTAAGCGCGCTGAGGCTCGAATAGCCTGTTCCAAAATCGTCGACTGCGAGCTTTATGCCCAGCGTCTCCAATTCGTGCATTCTGGCAATCGAGCTGGCGAGATCTTTCATGATCAGACTCTCGGTGATTTCAAGCTCAAGCCATATTGGATCGAGGCCGCTCTCACTCAGCGCGGTCGCCACAGTTCCGATCAGGCACTTTTCCTGGAACTGTCTGGCAGAGACATTGACGCTGATCCTGATTGGTTCGAGCCCTTTATCCTGCCATGCCTTGGCTTGCCTGCACGCCGTCCGGAGGACCCACTCCCCAATTGGCATGATGAGACCCGTCTCTTCGGCAAGCGCAATGAAATCTCCAGGATAGACAAGGCCCTCGCTTGGATGGTTCCAGCGGATCAACGCTTCAGCCGCCACTATCCTGCCGGTTCGGACGTCCACCTGCGGCTGGTAATGCAACACAAACTCGTTGCGAAGAAGCGCCTGGCGGAGTTCGTCGGTCCGGGAAAGCTTCCTTCTAACGGTGGCGGTCATTTCCGAGGTGAACAAAGCGATGCCGTCGCGACCCAGCTCCTTGGCCCGATACATGGCCATATCCGCGGAAGCGAGCAGGTCTCCCGCGGTCTTGCCGTGGTTCGGATAGCTGGCGACACCGATGCTGCAAGTCACCCTGAGTTCGATATCGTTGAGTACGATCGGACGCGCAACCGCTTCTCTTATTGCAGTCAATCGATCCAGACCGCTCTCGAGATCCATTTGCTCAAGAATAATCACGAACTCGTCTCCCCCGATCCTGGCGAGAGAACCCTGATCGCTTGTCAGCTCGCAGATCCTTTCAGCCACGATCTTCAGCAGTTGGTCGCCGACCGAGTGACCAAGGCTGTCATTGACGAGCTTGAAATTGTCGAGGTCAAGGAATGCCAGTGCCACTTCACTGCCTATGGAATCGGCCGTCTGCATTGCAAGGGTAAGTCTTCGATCCAGCAAAGCACGGTTGGCCATCCCCGTCAGGGGATCGTGGTCGGCGAGAAACCCGATCCGTGCCTCGGCGCGATGACGGCTGATTGCTATCCCGGCCATGTGCACGGCGAGCGAAACAAACTCAGAGAAATCCGATTGATATTGTGAGCCCTTGGACGAATAGAGAGCCAGGACGCCTTCGATCTGGCCGTCGACGTCGGAAATTGCCAAGCAACGGCACTGATGGTCAAGTTCAGAGACATTCGCTCGATCAAAGGCGAGCTTGAGTGCCTTCGCGGCGGCTCCAAGATCTGTGGGAACGGTGCGAATGAATGCCGCATTGGCGCGCCTGCGATACTTTTCATTCAGGGTGGGCGCAGCCGCCAGACGCAGTTCCCCCGGATCTGGCGCGACCGTCAGGAATGCAGCGTGCACACCTTCCGCGAATCCAGCAATCATCCCGGCAAGTTCTTCGAGAAAATCGGCAAGAGGCATTCCGCGCGCTATCATTTCGAGCAGGCCGGACTGAGCGCGCATCCGTCGTTCTGCCGATTTCTGCGCGGTGATGTCACGGGAAACCCCGACGATGCCGACTATCGTTCCGGACGCGTCTCTCAGCGGGACACGCGTGATCATCAGCCATCGTTCCCCATCGCCACGAAATGCCAGCTCCTCAGCCCCGAAATGTGACTGTCCTGTCTCAGCTACACGACGTTCAACATCCGTGGCGATTTGCGCTACGTGGCGCGATAGGAAGTCGAAATCCGTCCGTCCAACCAAATCCTTCAGATGGGATAGTCCGTTGTTGGCGACGACCGCCTGGTTCGCAAACAGGAAGCGTCCTTCCAAGTCCTTGGCGTAGATATAATCGGGGATTTGGTTGATCATGTTTTCCAGCCAACATTGGCGCTCGGCCAAGTCAGCTTCGTGGTGAAACTCCTCCGACGCCCTGCGCGACATGGCTGCATTCGGAGCCGGCTCGACCTCGGAGAATGAGATTGGCAATTTGCCGTCCGCAATGACGCCTTTAGCCACGGAAATTCCTCGGAACAGATAGGAAAGACCATTCTGCTTTTGCGAGGTTATGTTCGGGTGAACGTCAATTCATTGCCGAGACGAAGCTGCGATCATGGTGAACGAGTCCCTAAGGCGTTATGCCCGTGCCCCTTTGGTTCATTTTTGTTACTTTCCTTCGCGAAATGACCCTTCTTCCGTTTCGCGCTGACCCAACAGGATTGGAACCCGGAATAACAAGCCCACAAGCGGGTCCGCGCAATGGCTCATTGGAAATGCCATGACCGCCGCCTTCGCCTGATTTTACAAAACCACCCCTCAGGGTTTTCCCAGCAGTCCCATAGGGTAGCCTTCCATTTCCTCGGCAAACACCCAGCCCTGCGGGCAATTTATATAGCGGGTGCCGGAATCCGTTAGTCGGCACTGGGACATGCGCTCGGATTGGGAATAGCGGGCGGGTTTTCGGCACAACGTTTCGCCACTGCATTCCGGACCATGATCCATCGGCAGGGCCATAACGAAATATTCAGAGGCCGGACCGCCGCGACCGACTTGTGCAGTCGCCCGAATACAGACCAGTTGATTGGGTCGCATATGCAATTCGTGCCCTGTCGTCCTGCTTCCCGTGGTAGCAACCGTTCCGCGCAAGGAAACAGGCTTCTCGTTGATCCGGCCGAAATAAGGGTTGGTTACGCAATCGCCATGGATGACCACTTCGTAAAAGTCGCCCCGCTCGAGATTGCCTGCGATGCAATCGCCGTTTACATCGGTGCTGCAATCGATTTTCGCGGCGTCAAGCAGTCTTGCAAGTTCCGCGCTGGAAGGATCCCCATCTCCCGCAATCGCCGGAACAGGCACCGCCAGGCAAGACCCGATGGCGATCGTGCATATCCATTGTCTGAAGCTCATTCTCTTCATACTCGTTCCTCAATATTGCTGCCCCACCGGTTTGGGCGACGACCGAAATACTGGCCAGACGCCCGATCGGCGGCCAAGCCGAGATCACCGTTCCCCGTGCTTACATGCTCTGGTCGGAGACGCGGATTAATGTCCAGCACGGCTGCTGGCTGAATTCGAATTCCATATATGTGCCGTCGTCGGTGCCACGGAGCACGACCTGCTTGTTGCCATTCGCAAGGTTCTTGAATTCGGACTGGAGGTTCCGATCCTTCAAGAAGGTCATGTCCGGCATTACCGGCCACTCCACCACCGAAAGCGGCACCTTCTTGCTCGTCTTTTTCGGCTCCGGCTGGGCATCCGTATCAAGCCCCTCGAAGATCACCGTGCGGGCCGTGGATTTTTCCTGGACGGCAATTTCGTGGCTGAATCGGGTGACGAATTTCTCGAAGGTTTCGTTCGGGCAAGCAGCAGTCGTCAGGGCAAATGCAGGCTGGGTAGCAAGCATGAGCGCAACAACGGCGCTGGAAATGCGTAAGGTGTTGTTCAGCATCAAAATTCTCTCCATTTCTGCATCCGCGCGCCGTCTTTCATTTGGCGGTTGGCAATCCGTTTGCGATCCAGGCTTCAAGACCGCCGCGATACCAGTATGTTGTCCAACCGAGCGTTCCGGCGCGCAACGCGCCATTGTAGGACGATCGATCCTTCATGCCTTTGCCGAAGAAGATGACCGAAACATTCTTGTCGCCGCCGCTTTTCTTCTCCAGCCAAGCATCGAGGGCTGGCTGCAATGCGTCAGTAACACTGCCATCTTGTCCTGCATCCGGGAGCACATAGGCGTCCGGCAGGGTCTCTTGAGACCCGCGTGTGTCGATGAGGATAATTTTCTGCTTCCCATTGAGCAGTTGCACGAGCTCGCTCGTTTTCACGATTCGTGCACGAGAATGAGAATTGGGCGTCGCGCCATTGTAGGGCGCTGGGAACAGCATGAATGTCGGAGGCACTCCATCATCGCGCAATTCATCGACAGCGTCTGTTTTCACCTCAGTCGCGCCCGTCTCTCCCGCCGCAACGTCTGCTGCGAGAGGAGTCATACCATTGACGGTTTTCATCTCGACGTCGGAAATCATAACCACCAGATGCTCAATCAGGTCGTAGCATATGGTGATCGAAGCATCATTTGAGCTGTACCAGGCGTTCAGTTCGCCACAATCGCGAAATACAACGCTCAAGGGGCGAGGCAGAACATAGCTGTCGCTCAGCCTGCCAAAGAAAATACTCTCCAAAGCACTGGAATAGGATTGCGCAAGAAGATTGCCGACTCGACGGCCTGAGGGCTCAAAAGTTACGTTCAGGCGCGGTCCGGGTGCATTTGCAGGCTGCAGCCCTTCTGGTGCCCACCGGTCGACCCGCGTATGAGGCGCAAGCAATGTACGCCAGGCACGATTCTGCTTGTTGAATTCCTGTCCGCAGCGCGCCCGTGTGCGATCGTCAAAACCGATACTCTCTGTGAGCGAGTTGAAAACGGCAGGATTTCCGCCATACAGGATACAAAGTATATTCCGGAAGCGCTTCAAGTCCGCTGTATGTTCATCCTGCCACGGCGTCGAACCATCGCCTTTCTGTTCTGCACGCTTGCCGCTATAATACCATTGGAGCGCAGCATAGGTTGCAGTATTATTGCTTGAATCGTCGTTGATCTTATTGCCGGACGGATACATGGTCGGTTCGACGACACGCAGAGCAGAGAAGATATCCACCGCATCTTCTTCAGGGCCAGTGGAGGGCAGTTGCAATTCATTGATCAACGCGTGACCGAATTCATGCATAAAGATGCTCTCGATTAATCCCAGGTAGACGGAAATTGTCAGGTCGCTGTCGCCACCAAAATTTGGCAACGGTCCAGCCAGGCCGTCCGTACCGTTGCCGTTGACTGGCGTGGCGGTCGTCTTGTCGGCTCCCCCCTTTGGCGGCAATTTGCCATTTTGTCCCACCGTTTGCGGATCGCCTGAAACTGGTTCCGGCGTTATGCTAAAGTCGGAGATACCGAACGTACCGATGTCATAGGCCATGACGCCAATTCGCACACCAAGAGCCGCCGAATCCTGGATGTCGCCGATTTTGGTCCCGTTCAAAAAGAAGCGCGCTGTACCCGGCGCCTCGATCATCTCGATGACGTCGGAGCCGTCCATTCGGGCGGCATTTGGAATCGTCGCAATATCCCGCACCTTCTGATCTTCGTTGCAAAACAGATGCGCTGTTTTGTCGGCGGAAACTTCCATCAAGCAAATCGCGCTGCGAAAGGGATTGGATACCACAATGCCCACGGATGCACCGGGTTTGCGGGAACTCACAACAAAATTCACCTTCGTCCGGCGGCCGGATTCGGGAGGTGGTCCGGTATCTACGGCAAGCGTCTGTTCGCGACCTTCGAACTGTTCGTTGCTTAAAACGAACCATCCATCTTGTGTTGCAGCCGTCCATCCCTTCGCCAAATTCGCGGGCACAATCGAGGAGAGCGGGCCAAGCTGTTTTGCATAATCGGCGCGCGCGGGAAAATTCCAGGCAATCAAAGCCATGATGAAGATTACGCCACGTAGAAGCATCCCAAATTACCCAATCCAGATCAGAATTTGTGGTACAGAACACGGAGGCGTTCCGAATGAATGCGAGGTGGCTCGAACGTACTCGAGGTATGATCGCCCTCTCCCGTGGTCTGCATCGTCTTGCCCTCGCACACACGCAAACGATACCCGTAGCTATGGCTGGCTTCGGTTTGCCGGAGACCGTCATGGATGCGAACATGGTGATGCCACATCATGGCGCCGTAACGCGCTTGATCACCACCGATGCGGTTCACTCCTTCAGTGGTCAACTCCACTCCCGACATATTGCCGGCACTCTTTGGCCTGGCCTGTTTCTGGCCTTCCTCGGACACCGGAGGTATCGGCAACCGGCCGCTGGCATGGGCTGCTGCCGCTAGAAGAAAGACCACCGCGCCGAGTATGACTCCTCCCGTTTGAGATTTGTATCTCGTCACTCCACTTGTCCTCTGCCGGTGGTACCCACAGACGCCCCGCCTACGAGGCACCTCATGCAACCCTCGTCCTTCGCGTGTCTTCGTGACGGATAAGTAGCGCCTCAAATACCCCAATAGTGCCTGCGGAAACCATTAGTACGGATGACCTACTGTGTTGTGGCGGAAACACATGTTAGGGAGAGTGCGGGGCTGAACTGTCCCAAACAGTCAAAATCTCGCCTACGGAGCAGAGGTTGCTCAGAGAACGCATCATCCTCGCCGATGACCATCCGGTTTTCCGCGATGGCCTGCGCCGGCTGATCCAGCGCAATGTGCCCGAGACGGAGATTGTCGAGGCCAACGATTTTGACGAACTTCTGGCGCTTGCTCGTGCCGGACCTATGCCGAGCCTCCTTGTCGTCGACCTCATTTTTTCCGGGAGAAGCATCGAAGAGGCCCTGACGGGATTGAGGCAGGAGTTTACGCGCTCCTCGATCGTCGTGGTTTCCATGATCGAAGACCAGGCCATAGCGGAGCGCATCATGGCACGGGGCGTCAATGGCTTCATCAGCAAGAGCTTGCCGCCACACGAGATCATTGCAGCACTCGCGGCAGTCCGCGACGGCGATCTCGTTCTCCGGCTCGATGCTTCGGGCTCTTCCATTCCCGAACGCGACGACGAGATATCGACGCTGACGCAGCGCCAGTTTGAGGTTCTTCGCATGCTCTCCGCAGGCAAGACCAACAAGGAGATCGCCGTGGTCCTCGGCATCTCGCCGTTCACGGTCAGAATCCATGTTTCCGCATTGCTCAAATCCCTGGGAGTTTCCTCCCGCACCGCCGCTGCAGCGAAAGCGGTCGCTTACGGACTCTTTCCATGAGCTGGAATACGAAGCTGACCCTACTGCCCATGGCTGAGCAGCGAATATCGAGTTGTGGCCATTCCGAGAATGGTGATCCTTGTCGAGAGAACCTGCAAAAGCCAGGGGATTATCGAATGCTTCCAATCGGGATCAGAAATTTCATATATCTTGCCCTGGCCGGGACCTGCCTCGCAGTGACCTCCGCCGCAGTCGCTGCGCCCAAACAATGTGCAATCGGCGGATGGTCGACCGCCGCCGGCCCCGATGGGCTTCCTGTGCGAGCCGGTCCATCTATCGACGCTTCGGTCGTCGGCCATCTGCCACCATTCGTCCCCTACGAGGGCGGGCTTCACTTTGGGCGTGGGCCGGAATTTGAGATTCTGGAGGCCGATAACGGCTGGTTTCGGATCGGCAATGTCGGCGTACCGAAGATAGAGGATGGTGACGTCGTGGAAACGACGCCTCTCGATGTGAAGGGCTGGATATCCGGCGAAGCGATCTTTTTCGTGATCCAGTCCACCAAAGGTTTTGCTCAGCCGGACAACCGGTCACAGGTCGTTTTCACCGCCGATGACTGGTATGGCCCGCGAGAAGACTGGCTGCGCGTGGCCGATTGCAGCGGTGAATGGGTAGAAATCGCCTATGGCAAACCGGAGCAGGAAAAGCGGGCCTGGTTTCGGGGCGTGTGCCCCATTCAGGAAACAACCTGCGACGGCGTTGGTGGCGACAATTGACACTGTTGCGGAGCGGCGTCATCGATACTGCTTAAAGCGCTCGTTCGGGACGATGTGATTTCGGCATGTTTTCACGGTCAATCAAGCGGGCACCCCGGGGGAGGTCAGGCCGACAGTGGCAAGCTCATCCCGCAACGGCATTTCTCTGTCGTAAAACCTGCGCTGTCAGGACGGATCGCAACTCGGCCGGCCGGACCGGCTTCGACAGAATCGGGATCGTGATATCCCCCAGATCCGTGCGCACGCGGGTCTCCTCATGCCCAGTCATGACGATCGCCGGAACATCGCGCCCGGCCAGTTTTCGCACTGCCGCGATGCAATCGGTTCCCGTCTGGCCCTGGCCCAGGTCAAAATCGGTAATGAGAATATCGAACTCCGCGCCTTCGGTTGGCGCCGCTGTTTCAGCCTGCACCGAACATCCCCACTTCTCCAGTAGCATGGCCGTCGCAAGCAGCACGTCTTCGTCGTCCTCGACCAGCACGATACGAAGCCCCTCGAGGACAGGTGGCAGCCTGAGAACGGCAGGCGTCGCCCTTGCGACCGGCAGAGGCACGATCTCCAGCCCGTCGATGATCACAGCCGTTCCCTCGTCCTTCACCGAACGTATGGAGATCGACAGGCCCATCAGGTGGCCGAGGCGGCGCACGATCGGCAAACCGAGCCCAACGCCATCGACGTCCTTATCCCCTCGTTCGCGAACCTGGTAGAACTCTTCAAACACCAGAAGCAGATGCTCCTCGGCGATACCGCCGCCGCGGTCGTATATCTCGATCGCGAGCTTGCCGCCGCGCCGGCGGCAACCGATCAGAACCGGCTGCCCGGGCGCATATTTCAAGGCGTTGGTGACGATGTTCTGGATCATGGTCGTCAGCAATGCCTCATCCGCCCGTACGTGGCACCTGCTCGGGACGGCTCGCAACGTAACCTTCGCCCACTGAGCCGCCTGAGAGTTCTGCCGGACAACATCCTCGATCAGCGTGCCGATCGATACCGCTTCCATCTTCGGGATCACCTTGCCGCTGTCCAGCGTGGAAATATCAAGCAGGGAGCGGAAGAGGTGCGACAGGCTTTGCAGGGAGCGGTCGATATTTTCAACCATCTGCCGCTCCTCGCGGCCGAGACCAGCGTCGCGCAGGCAGGCGGTGAACAGGCTGATCGCATGGATGGGTTGCCGCAGATCATGACTCGCCTGGGCGAGGAAACGCGATTTGGCCACGTTCGCTTCATGAGCGAGATTGGAGGCTTTCTGCAGACGCTGAATCAAAACAAAGACGTATCCCGGCACCATGATCGCCGTGACGATCAAGGTGAGCACCATGTAGGGATTGGCTTGCCAATAGTCGTTGAGAAGCGTCGACACACCGATAGCGGCAAGGGCGGCGCCGGTTGCGACGGCGAGGTAGGACGTGCCGAACCGCAGGCCATTTCCCACTGTCACCCATAACAATGTCGCATAGACCGGCAAAGTTGTAGCCCCTCCCACAGACATTGCGAATGTCATGGCGATATAGTCACCCATCATCGCCGCGCCGCGCCGCCAGAGATAGTTTCCCGGACGTTTGATGGTGTCGTAAAGCAGGAGCCAGACGAACGGAAAATAGAACGCGGAATATATGCCGAACACCGTGACAAGCACACCTGTCCTGTGCGTCAGGACAAGTGCCGGAATGATGTAAAGAAAGAAAAGCGGGACGACGATGATCCGCACGATTGCCTGCCCGCGCTCGGCATCATAGTGATCCCCGTCCTTTTGCCCCAGCAATCGCGAAATACGCACACGGGACCATTTCAGTCGTGTCCTGGCGGCCAGCTCCGCGCCGATCGAAATCATGAATGTCTCCTTTTGATAAGGGACCAGGCTAAGCCGGCATCTCTGGGCAGCGTTGCCTGACGGAGCGCCACATTAGCGACGATCACCTCGACAGCTCGCTTTCGAAGATCGACAGACAAGGCTATCGACCTCTGTGCTGACCTCCTTCGCCAGCACACTTTGAATCAGAACACAGCTGATTTGCAAACCCACCTCGATCCACATCTCCATGTCCGAATGAGGTGCATGTGCCGCTAGTACAGATGACCTAATGGGCACGGCGTTGCTTTCCCGGTAATCAATTCCAGCGCCTAGGCATAGGAGTATGCCGCTTCTCGAGGGCTTACAGGGATGCTCTTCCTTTGCGCACGATTGCGCTGAAATTCCGTTTAACAGCGAAACCTGCGACTCTACTCCAGATTGCCGGGAATTCAGGGAAAAACCAGCCGGATTATCCCGCCATACCAAAGGTGAAGACGTCATGAAAAAACTGGTTGCCACGGCAATATGCCTTTCCCTGACAGGCTGCGCGGGTTCTCCGATCGGCAATGCACTCAGTAATCAACGCTACCAGACCACCTGGGACATCATGAATAGCTGGGTCGGTTCATCGGAAGACGATCTTGTAACCTCGTGGGGCGCTCCGGATAGCAGTTACACGCTGTCCGACGGCTCCAAAATCCTCTCATACGAGCATGTATGGAAAAAGAGCAGCATCCATGCACAGGAGTTCAGATACAACGCCGCCGATGATTACCGGAACTGCGTGCAGAAATTCCTGATCGAAAATGGAACCGTCACCAAATGGGACGCTTCGGGGACGTGTAAGAGAGTCCCCGATGGCAGCAAGCTGATTTCAAAAGACACTCCAATCCCACGGCCAACACTGCGGTAATGGATGGTGCAAGACCTCGCCCAACGCAGCGGGAGATGGAAATGCCAAGTATCCCACGTCCCTTATGGCCGATATTCTACGCTGTGGTTGCAGTATCGTTGCTGCCGCTGACAAGCCATGTCGCGGCGGGGAAAGATGCAGTTCTCTCCGGGAGCCCCGTAAAAACAAGGATCCGTGGCATGCTGGAGGAAGTCTATGCGTCTCGAAAGCCGGTCCGTTTCGAGCAAATCGACGTCAGCGAAATTGTCCTAAAGCATTTCCCAAGAGGAACCCGAAGGACAGCGGTAACCGAAGCATTGAAGAGTTCCGTCTCCTCGAAAATCACGAAGGATACGGCTGAAGAGCTGGTGGTGCGCGATGACAAGGGACGAGCCATGCTCGACCCGGATGCCCGGTCTCTGGTCATGACCTTCCGGTTCGATGCCGCCGGCGCGCTCACAGGCGTAAAAGCTATCTATCTCAAGAGCCAATAAGGATCAGCGCGCGGCGCGAAGCCTGCACTCCACCTGCCCGGCGGTCGGCTTGTCCCTGAATACGCGCAGCAAACCGTCTTCATAGGTTGCTTCAGCATAAAGTCTCATCAGACTTTCCCTCAAAACGATGCTTAGGAATTCATTGTCGATGTATCTGTTGGGAGCCTCTTCATCGTAGCAGGCGTGCCGGATCACTGTGACTTTGGCCAGCGGACCGAGTTCTCGCTCGAGAACCGAAAAAACACCGCCAGCGTAACCATGCTTGATCAAAATCTCCCGCACCCTGCCGGCTGAATCGCCCATAAGGACAACGCCGACCTCTTCATCATTCGATCGCGCGAGTGGCATGACACCTTTGCGAAGGGGCGCGAGGTCTCCCGAGCTTGCTCCATCGTCGGTCATGCGGTCTTTCGACCATGTCATGTCGGGCACATGACCATAAGCCGCGGCATCGTCAATGCGGGCGAACGTCGTCAGCAGAGCGCTTAATGGAGTTTGGTGCCCCCTGATAACATGATTATCCAATATGTCTGCCTGCTCTCGCGTAAATCGCGTTTGCGCATGCAGCATAGCTGGACTTGTAACGCCGAAAACCGCTGCCGCGAGCAGTATGCGAAAAGCCTTCATGCACCGGCACCTTCCAACAATCCGAGAGCTATTCTTACGAGTGTCACCTGGGTGCCGTTCTGAGCGCTCTTTGTGCGATGCTCTTCCGGTACCGAACAAAAAGCGCGCATATGGCTCCACTGCCCATCCCCACCCAGTAATAGAAAAAATCAGAGATGGAGCCGGGCCAGGTGAGCACCACCGCCGATAAGAAGACACCAAGTGCGCCAGTCATGCTGCCCGCAACGGCGCAAGTCAGCCATCCGGACATCATTCGCTCCGGCCATCTCCTCCAGACAATGCCAAACAGCAAGCCTGCCAAAATGGATGAGGGAAGCCCCAAAACGTAAGCAGCAGGCAGCGTTGTGATGAACGCCATAAGAGCACTCCATAGTTCTGCCAGGTCCGACACCAGCGAAAGTAAGACGAACAGGCTGCCGATCGGCGGGCCGACGATTGCGGAAAGGAACGCCACTCCCCAGTCAAGATATTTGGAAATCTTCATATAATTACCGACCACCAGTTCCGTTTTCATCGTCGAAATCGAAGGGCGCCCCCTATCCACGTCGGCGAGATGAAATAGATACAACCGACCAGCACATCGGATAGCTCAAGTATCGTCCCCTACAAATTTGATCGTCCAATGTGCAGGCTTGCCCATATTTTGGGGGCATATTACTAGACGGCCGTCTCGGGAGGTTCTCGCACGAAGCTCTGGCGACAGCGGACAAGAAGCGCGCAGACGGCTCCACTGTAAGTCGCCAATCCATAGTAGAGAGAGCCGGTCGTATAGTCGGGGAAGCCGAGCACGGCGGCCCATGACAAGGCAGCAAGCGCACCGATACCGCCGCCCGCGATGGCGCAAGTCAGCAAGTTGCGCACAATCCTCTCCGGCCCGATCTTCCGGACAATGCCGAACAGCAAGCCAGCCCCAAGGGATGGGACAAACGCAAGGCTGTAAAAGATCGGCAGAATGTAGGCGAAATTGAAAAAGGCTTGCCCGATATTTGCTATGTCCGCCAAATGTGACAGTTGGTCGGGATCTTTCACAACCTGCCAGAATAAGAATCCCAAGTCACAGACCGGCGGCCCGGCAATTCCGAAAACAAGGATAGCTCCCCAATCGAAATATCTGAAAATCTTCATCCGATTGCCGGCCATTGTTTCCCTTTGCAAACTCATGAAGTTTGGTCGAACGGGCAAACTCACAGGTGATATCCCGGCTTCTGCCGTGAAGCTGTCACAGCTTTGCAGGAGCAAGTTTCTTTTCGCTGACTTTCTTGCCATCGAAATCGAATTGCACCCTATCGGTGCTATCGCCTATGCCTTCGAGGATAAACGACGGATATCCTTTGCGCTGGATCAAATCGCCATCCTCGGCGCAGGTGCCGAACTGGTCCGTGGCGCGCAGGCCTTTGTCGTCGTAGGTCAGCCAGGTATACATCGCCGGGCAAGCATTTCCGCCCGTAAAGACCCGCAGCAACGCGCTGTCGGCATGTTTCGCGACCACATCGGGCAACGAGTCGCTGTCAAGCAGAACCTCCTTGTTCCCGCCGGCTTGAACGATCAGGCCATGACCGTTCGCATTGCCCTCGACGCCGTTTATTTCTATCGAAACCCTACCTTTCGGAAGGTCGAGCGACAGGAACGTCTCCTGAGCCTGACATGTCAACGGAAGCACGCAGAGGACAGAGGATAGCAAGTATATCAAACGCATGAAGAAGCTCTTTCATGAACAGAAGTTGGGAGAAGCGCATCCCGGTTCGACACGTTCCGGGCAAAGGAGGAGCCGATTGTATGAGAATGGATTGATGGAAGAGACCCCGTGCCGCTGGTCGAGACCGGGCATGGCGAACGCCAGTTACAAACCAGGCAAAACAGCACTTACCGGATAACCGCCCCACGGTTCCTTCGTCTCATGCACCGATTTTAGTATGATCAAGGAAGTGCGCCATCGCGAACCTTGAAGTACCAGCCCGTGACAGAGCCGTTTAAGCCACAATAGCTGCCGCCCTGCTGGATTTGTCCCCTATTGCCGGTCGCATCCACCCCTAACAACGGGCCGACCTTGGTCAGCGTGATCGCCTCGCTCTTTTCGCTATTCTCGACCTTGAAATCGAGGACATTGCCGATCGGCTTACCATTGCCCTCCGCCAGACATACCCAGTTCGCCCTGACCGGGTCGGCCGTCTTGACTGTTGCTTTCAAGGTTCCATCGGGGCTGCGTTCCACCCTGACAATTCCCTTGGTGTTGTACCAGGCACCCGTCATGCCATCACTGGAAGCCGTATCGATGGCGCCGAGGAAGCGGATGCGGTCGGTAAATAGGGCATGCAGCCGTTTTACTCTTTTGTTCGTCTCAGTCTCGCTTTCAGCCCATGCGTCGCGCACCTGGATGAAATATTTCTGGTCATTCGCAAAGGCTTCCTCGGCTGTTTGATCCAGCGTCTTGCCGATGGAACGATAAAGTTCGGCGATTTTCATATCATCCCGCGCCAGCGCCTCATCGGCGCAGATCGCTCTCTCGGCGAGCGACTTGGCTCCGGCGCAGTCAAAGGACGGCTTCGCCGCAAAGGCTGGCGCTACCGGCAAAACGGCCGCAACAAGCCCGACTTTGAGAAAATAACGCACGATCATGCAATTCCTGACTTCAACGTTTGCGCGATGATTTGAAAGCGGCCAAAAGGGAGAATTGATGTCGTCCTGATCTGCGGGACAAGTCCGTATCCAATAGCGCCGCCTCCCATCTTCCTAGAAAAATATAGTGCCCCGAGCGTTAGAGCCACTAGTACAGGTGCCCTACTTGAAGTTGCTGGCCCGGCCCGCAAATTCCTTTCCCCGAGGAAGCTTATGACCTGACTACTGTTGCAAGTATGCCGCATCTCAAGGCTTAGCTGAAAATTTCGCCGGGTTTGACTTGGCCTGCGCGCCCAACCGATCTAGGATTAATCATCATCAACACGGTTCTAGGGAGTTTTCGATGGCTAATTTTTCCAACTCCCCAGTGGCTTCCGCGACTATCGCCTGAAGCCGTCAGCGTTTTCCAACGCGACAGAACCTGATGGACTGGTGCTAACCCTCCCGTCGATCGTTCCCCACCAAACCATTTCGCGCGGTTTTGCGCGGAGATTCTTTTCCCTATGACGGAGCCGGCGAAAGCCGGATACATCAATGGCTCTTGGTTTCAAATCCCGCCGCGGCGGTGCTTTTCGCAGCGTTTTCCGTTTTTGCTGGGCTCACTGGAAGCAACAGCCGGGCCGCGCCTCCTTCATGCTGTTCACAGCGATGCTGTCGACGTTTGCGGATGTGCTTACGCCCTTGTTCTCCGGCCGGCTGGTCGATGCCGTGGTGTCCGGCCATGCCGGCGACGCCGCAACGTGGAACAACGCCGTCAACGCCTTTTGCTGGCTGATGGCACTGTCAGTCGGCGCCGTCATTCTGCGGCATGCCACGTTCACCGCCATTATCGGCTTCACGCTGAAGTCGATGTCGGAGATCGCGGCGAATTCCTTTTTCCATATCCAGCGTTTTTCGAGCGATTGGCACGCCAACAGCTTTGCCGGCTCCACCGTTCGCAAGGTGACGCGCGGCATGTGGGCGCTCGACCTGCTCAACGACACCGTCTTCGTCGCGCTGTTCCCATCACTGGTGATGCTCATCGGCTCGACCATTCTGATGACGTGGTACTGGCCGATGATGGGATTGCTGGTTGGCGCCGGATCCGTACTCTTTATCGCTTTCACGGCGACGATGGCTCTGCGCTATGTCGCGCCGATGGCCAGCATGGCCAATAGCTGGGATACACGCCTTGGCGGCGCGCTCGCCGATGCCGTGACCTGCAACGCCGTGGTCAAGGCCTTTGGCGCCGAGGACCGGGAAGACAAGCGTCTCGCCACGGTCATGCGCAAGTGGCGAGATCGCACCGCTCGCACCTGGACGCGGGGCACCCTGAACGGCACCTCGCAGAATGCGCTGCTTAGCCTGTTGCGCGGCTGCGTGCTGGGCCTTGCCCTTTGGCTGTGGGCCAACGGCAAGGCCAATGCAGGCGACATCACCTTCGTCCTGACTGCCTTTTTCATCCTTCAGGGATATCTGCGTGAAATCGGCATGCATATCCGCAACCTGCAGCGCTCGGTGAACGACATGGAGGAGCTTGTCACCATCCATGCGCAGCCCTTGGGCGTGGAGGACGTTCCCGGCGCGCCGGCTCTGCATGTGAAGGCCGGCATGATCACGTTCGATCATGTCACCTTCCATTATGGCAACCACCGTGCCCCGCTCTACAAGGACTTCTCGGTCACCATCAAACCGGGCGAGCGGGTCGGACTCGTCGGCCATTCCGGCTCCGGAAAGACGACCTTCATCAAGCTGATCCAGCGGCTGCATGACATCAACCACGGCACGGTCTCGATCGACGGGCAGGATATTTCCAAGGTGGCGCAGACCTCTCTTCGCCGCCAGATCGCCATCGTGCAGCAGGAACCCATCCTGTTTCACCGCTCGCTGGCGGAAAATATCGCCTATGCCAGGCCAACGGCCACGCAAGCGGAGATCAGGAGGGCTGCGCAGCTTGCCAGCGCCCACGATTTTATCGAAGCCCTGCCGAAAGGTTACGCGACGCTTGTCGGTGAACGCGGCATCAAGCTTTCCGGCGGCGAACGGCAACGCATCGCCATCGCCCGCGCTTTCCTTGCCGATGCGCCGATCCTGATCCTCGACGAGGCAACCTCGAGCCTCGATTCGGAATCGGAGATGCTGATCCAGCAGGCGATGGAGAGGCTGATGGAAGGACGCACGACACTCGTCGTCGCTCACAGACTGTCGACTGTGCGCGCGCTCGATCGACTGCTGGTCTTCGAACACGGACATATTGCCGAAGAAGGCACCCATGCCAGCCTCATTCGGCGCAAGAGCGGGATCTATCGCGGACTGTTCGAGCGCCAGGCGCTGGAGCTGACGAAGGGCATCGCGAGCGAAGGGCTGATCGGCGAATAACAATCTACAGGCAGGCCTACCCCGCGGAATCGGCTCGCCTCATCAGGCGAGGCAACCGCATCGCGCTGGCGATAGATGGATCCGCCGCTTGGCTTGTTTCGCCAGCAAACATCAGGCGCTGCCGCAATTTTGGGCGGCAACGCCCGGTGTTTGGTCAAAAATTTACCGTCCGATAAATTTTTGACCAAACGATAAATAATTTGCGACGATCAAAACAGAGAATCATTGATTTTATTAATCTTTTCGATCTGGCACGCAAACTGCTTTCAAGACACCGAACCAGGCTTTGGCCGCTCGCGACCTCAAGAGGAGAGCAAATATGGAAATCGGTGTCTTCATCCCGATCGGGAATAATGGTTGGCTGCTGTCGGAAAACGCGCCGCAGTACAAACCCAGCTTCGAGTTGAACAAGGAGATCACGCTAAAGGCGGAGAAGTATGGTCTCGACTTCGTGCTCTCGATGATCAAGCTGCGCGGCTTCGGCGGCAAGACGGAGTTCTGGGATCACAATCTCGAATCCTTCACGCTGATGTCGGGCCTCGCTGCCGTCACCACTCGCATCAAGCTGTTTGCGACCGCCGCCACTCTGGTGATGCCGCCAGCTATCGTCGCCCGCATGGCCTCGACGATCGACAGCATTTCGAATGGCCGCTTCGGTCTCAACCTCGTCACCGGCTGGCAGCGCCCGGAATATTCCCAAATGGGCATGTGGCCCGGCGACGAGTATTTCGCCAAGCGCTACGACTATCTCGGCGAATATGCCACCGTGCTGCGCGATCTCTGGGAAACCGGAAAGAGCGATCTCAAGGGCGAGTTCTTCCAGATGGACGATTGCCGTCTGTCGCCACGCCCCCAGGCCGACATGAAGGTGATCTGCGCAGGCTCCTCGACAGCCGGCATGGAGTTCTCGGCTCAGTATGCCGATTACAATTTCTGCTTCGGTGTCGGCGTCAATACGCCGAAGGCGTTTGCGCCTGCAGCCGAGCGCCTTCAGGTGGCAACCGCCAAGACCGGCCGCGACGTCTCGTCCTTCGTTCTCTTCATGGTGATCGCCGACGAGACCGATGAGGCCGCTCGTGCCAAATGGGAGAGCTACAAGGACGGTGCCGATCAGGAAGCGATTGCCTGGCTTGGGGTACAGGGAGCCGCCGATTCCAAGTCCGGCTCGGACACCAATATCCGCCAGATGGCCGACCCCGTCTCGGCCGTCAACATCAACATGGGAACACTGGTTGGCTCCTACGAAACCGTCGCCAAGCTGCTCGATGAAGTCCCGACCGTTCCCGGAACAGGCGGTGTCTTGCTGACCTTCGACGACTTCGTGAAAGGTGTCGAAGATTTCGGCACGAAGATCCAGCCGCTGATGAAATGCCGTCAACACATAAAGCCCTTGCTGGAGGCCGCCGAATGAGCGCCGTTACCGCCGCCGGATATCAGGCTCCTCAGGAACGCTCGCAGAGCGTCACCCTCCCCGCCCGACCCGAACCGATTACGCTGAAACCTAGCGAAACAGCAGTCGTTGTCGTCGACATGCAGAACGCCTATTCGACCGAAGGCGGCTATGTCGATCTCGCCGGCTTCGATATCGCGGGCGCCAAGGGCACGATCGCCAATATCAAGAAGACACTGGACGCAGCACGCGCCGCCGGTGTCCAGGTCATCTATTTCCAGAACGGCTGGGACAAAGAGTATGTGGAGGCTGGCGGCCCCGGCTCGCCGAACTACCACAAATCCAACGCCTTGAAGACCATGCGCCAGAGACCGGAGCTGCAGGGCCAGCTTCTCGCCAAGGGAACCTGGGACTACGCGATCGTCGACGAATTGCAGCCCCAACCCGGCGACATCCTGGTGCCGAAGACCCGCTATAGCGGTTTCTTCAACACCAATATGGACAGCGTGCTGCGCGCGCGCGGCATCCGCAACCTCGTCTTCGTCGGCATCGCCACCAATGTTTGCGTGGAGAGCTCGCTTCGCGACGCCTTCCATCTCGAATATTTCGGCGTGATGCTGGAGGATGCCACCCATCATCTCGGCCCCGATTTCATCCAGCAGGCGACCGTCTACAACGTCGAGAAATTCTTCGGCTGGGTCGCAACGGTCAACGACTTCTGCGCCACCGTCTCGCAAGCCGCTCCCAACGAAGCCTGATCCAATCATCAAAAGGAGACCCTCATGCCCAAGTCCATCATCGTGCCCGCAGGGACCCATAAGCCAATCGCACCATTTTCGCCCGGCACACTTGCCGATGGCATCGTCTATGTCTCCGGCACCCTGCCCTTCGACAAGAACAACGATGTCGTGCATGTCGGCGATGCCGGCGCCCAGACGCGCCATGTGCTCGAAACCATCAAATCGGTGATCGAGACGGCCGGGGGCACGATGGAAGACGTGACCATGAACCATATCTTCGTCACTGACTGGGCCAACTACCAGGCCGTCAACGCTGTCTATGCCGAATATTTCCCGGGTGACAAGCCGGCGCGCTACTGCATCCTGTGCGGGCTCGTGAAGCCGGACGCGCTGGTCGAGATCGCAACCGTCGCACATATCGGAAAGAAGTAGACGGCATGCATTTCGAGGTTCATGGGCTCGACCGCCCCGATGCGAAGACGATCATCCTGTCCTCCGGGCTCGGTGGATCAGGAAGCTATTGGGCGCCTCAGATCGAGGCGCTCGCGACCGATTTCCGGATCGTCACTTACGATCATCGCGGCACGGGGCGCACCGGCGACGATGTCCCGGATACGGGTGGTATCTCGGCCATGGCGGACGATGTGCTGGAGATCGCAGCCCGGCTGCAGCTCGATCGCTTCGACTTCATGGGTCACGCACTCGGCGGCCTGATCGGTCTCGACATCGCGCTGCGGCGTCCCGAGCTCATCGAGAAACTGATCCTCATCAACGCATGGAGCAAGGCCGATCCGCATTCCGGCCGCTGCTTCGATATCCGCATCGAGCTCTTGGAGCGATCGGGCGTCGAAGCCTTCGTCAAGGCGCAGCCCTTGTTTCTCTATCCGGCGGTCTGGATGTCGGAAAATGCCGAGCGCATGGCGGCTGACGAGCGCCATGGCGTCGCGCATTTCCAGGGCAAGGCGAATGTTCTCAAACGGATCGCCGCGTTGCGGGCGTTCGATATCGACGACAGGCTCTCCGAGATCCGCGTCCCGACGCTGGTCGTCGGCACGCGCGACGATCTCCTCGTGCCCTACACACGCTCTGTCCGGCTTGCCGAGGGCTTGCCAGCAGCCGAGCTTGCCCTTTCCGACTTTGGCGCCCATGCGGTGAACGTCGTCGAGCCCGAGGAATTCAACAATAAAGTGCTGCGCTTTCTGCGCGCGAGATCGGAAGTCCGATAAGGAGCCTGACATGCAAGCCTCATCCCTGACGGACGCCGCGCCAGCTAGCCTCTCCCTCGACGAGAGGAAGCAGGAATACCGCAACGCCATGGCGCGGCTCGGAGCCGCCGTCAACATCGTGACCACCGACGGCCCGGGCGGGCTTGCGGGTTTTGCGGCAACAGCAGTGTGCAGCGTGACCGATAGCCCGCCGACCTTGCTGGTCTGCCTCAATCGCGGCTCCTCCGCCTATCCGGCCGTCAACGCCAACCGGGTACTTTGCGTCAATACGCTGGAGCGTGGCCATGAGGACCTTAGTCGGCTTTTTGGCGGCAAAACGCCTGTGCACGAGCGTTTCGAGGGTGCCAGTTGGTCCCTCCTTGAAACTGGGGCGCCAGTGCTCGACGACGCGTTGATCTCGTTCGACTGCAGGGTCAAAACCATCTCGGACGGCGGCACCCATGACATCCTGATCTGCGACGTCGTCGCCATCCGCGAGAACGAGGGTGGACAGGCCCTCATCTATTTCGACCGGCGGTATCACTCCATCTAGACCCAAGTGACGTCACCAAGACGTGCTGATTTCCGTCAGCCCCAGCCGCTGACAGACTTCGTCTCCAGATATTCCTCGATGCCCCAGATGCCGCCTTCCCGGCCGTTGCCGGATTGTTTGACCCCGCCGAAAGGACTGCCGGAGGCTCTGGATGCGCCGTTGATCTGCACCATTCCAGACCTGATCGCGCGAGCCACCCGGCGTGCCCGCGCGAGATCCTTCGACTGAACCTGCGCGTTGAGGCCGTAAGGCGTGTCGTTCGCGATGCGGATGGCTTCCGCCTCACTGTCGAAGGGTATGATGCACAGCACGGGGCCGAATATTTCTTCGCGGGCGATCGTCATGCCATTGTCGACGTCGGCAAAGACCGTCGGGCGGACATAAGCGCCAACAGCAAGCCCCTCCGGTCGACCGGGACCACCGGCCGCAAGCCGCGCGCCCTCGGCAATGCCTGCCTGGATCAGCGTCTGGATCTTGTCGAACTGCTTCATCGAGATGACCGGCCCAATATGCGGCCCTTCAGCGCCTGGCGCTCCGACGGCAAGATCATTGGCCACTTGCACGGCAATCGCCACCGCCTTTTCGTAGATCGGCCGCTCGACAAGCATTCTCGTCGGCGCGTTGCAGGATTGGCCGGCGTTCGAGAAGCAGGCTCTCGCACCGCGCGTGATCGTTTCCTCGATATCAACATCGGCAAAGACGACGTTCGGCGACTTGCCGCCGAGCTCCAGCGTCACGCGCTTGACCGTCTCGGCCGCCCGCTTCATGACGGCGACGCCGGCACGCGTCGAGCCGGTGAAGCTGACCATGTCGATGCCGGGATGACCCGAGATCGCCTCCCCGACGGTGGCGCCGTCGCCATTCACGAGATTGAACACGCCGGCGGGATAGCCCGCCTCATCGATCATCTCCGCAAACAGCATGGCGGAAAGCGGGGCGATTTCGGAGGGCTTGAGGACGACGGTGCATCCCGCTAGCAAGGCCGGCACGACCTTCAGCGTGATCTGGTTGATCGGCCAGTTCCATGGCGTGATCAGCCCGCAGACGCCGGTCGGCTCGTGCAAGATCTGATCGCCGGAACCGTCGGTGCGCATGGCATGCTCGAACTGATACTCCTTCGCCGCAGCAAGAAAATTGCCGATCTGGCTACGGCCGGCATCGGCTTGCGACTGGCGCGCAAAGGTGATCGGCGCACCCATTTCGAGCGAGATTGCCTGTGCCATCTCCTCGGAACGCGCCGCATAGATCTGTTGCAGCCGTTCGAGCAGCCCTACCCGCCGTTTGAAATCCGTCAGGCTCCAGCCTTCGAAGGCACGACGCGCGGCCGCGACCGCCCTGTCGACATCATCGGCGCTTCCGAGCGAAATGGTCGCGGAAATCGTTCCGTCCGACGGCGAGACGATATCGTAGAGGTGGGGCCGTGCGGGCTGAACCCAGGCGCCGTCGATATAGAAGTCGGTCTTCTGCATGGGAATGATACCTCGATTTCCGCCGCTCACTGCCAGCGGGAGCGGAGACGATTGATAGGCCCGCGCAACAGCGGTACGAGAGTCGACAAAAGAGGAGCGGTCGGAAGGCTTTTCAGCTCCGAAATCTCCATGGGCAGATCCCGCGCCGCCATTCCGCAGCCCGCTTCGCCCAGCACTTCACCGAGCGCGGTTGCCGTCGGCACGCCGCGTCCGGAATAGCCGACGAGCGCGAAAAGACCCTCGGCTGGATTGTAGAGATGCGGTGTGCGATCCAGGTTGATCGCAATCTTGCCCGACCAGTGGTGGCGCCACTTCAACTCATGGAGTTGCGGAAACAGATTTTTCATCCGTTTTGCCATGAAGGCCGTCGTCTTTTCGAAATTGGTTCCCAATACCGGCTCCACGAGCCCGCCAAGAACAAGACGATTTTGCCTGTCGAAGCGGAAATAGCGCACGTCGGGGCGCGCATCGCCGACGCTCTGGTTACCCGGAAGGATCGTTTTTCTGAGTTCGGGATCAATCGGCTCGCTGGCGATCGCGTAGGACGACATCAGGAAGAAGGACCGCCCGAGTGGCGCAAACAGCCCCTCCGTATAGGCGTTGGTGGCGATGCCGACGCGCTTTGCCCGCACCCTGCCTGCTGGGCAGTTCACCACCCACACGTCACCACTGCGCTCGATCGATGTTACCGGCGAGTGCGTATAGATCTCCGCACCCTCACCTATCGCCGCAGCGGCAAGGCCACGGACGAAGGCGAGCGGATTGAGATGCCCGCCATCCGGATGCATCCAGCCGCCGTGAAAGCTCTCGGAACCGGTCATCGCCACCGCCTGGGCGCGGTCGAGCAGAACCGGATTCTTTCCCAGGCGCTTGTAGAAGGCATGCTGGCGGGCTGAGATAGAGGTTGCCTCGGGACTATGCGCAAGCTGCAACGCGCCCGTCTGTTCCGCCTCGCAGTCGATGCCGTATTCGCGCACCAGCGAAAAAACCTTCGCGGCGGAATCGGCCACGATCCGCGTGAAGCGGTCTCCGCGCTCCTTGCCCAATGTCGCAACCGCTTTCTCGGGATTGATGAAGCCGAGAACCGGGACGCAGTGGCCGTGATTGCGGCCGGAACCACCGTGACCTACACCATTCGCCTCGACCACGATCGTCCGGACACCGCGCTTGGCAGCATGGATGGCGGCACTCAGACCAGTGTAACCGGCACCGATCACGACGAAATCGGCGTCATGGTCACCCTGCAGACGTTCCGTTGCAGGCGGCGGCGGCGCCGTGTCTTCGTACAGGCTTCCGATCTTGGTCATAGCGTGCTTTCGTCACTTTGCGGAAAGGCGGAGCGGCGAGGAAGTCCGCTCGATACCATTGTGCTTGTTCCATATGCCGGCGCGCGCGGAGGCGAGGTCGCCCAGAGCGTCCGTCAGACGATCGCTCCACTCCGACCGGCCTTCCAGGGTTGCTAGAAGATCGTTGGTGACTTCGAGCCCACAGGCGGGAATGCCGGTGCTCCAGCTGTGATAGTCGATGGTGAAGGTGCCGCCGATCCCGGAATAGGGCTGGTTGTCGCCGAGCTTCAGGTCGCCGCGTTGCGCAAGGGCTGCGATCAGCGCATCGGACAGGACATTGCTCTCGTGCCATATGGTGCCTGCATCCCAGGGGCGAAGCTCTTGTCCCAGCCTGCGCGTACAGCTGTGCAGGGAGACGATGAAAGGATGCCGTTCGCGGGCGACGAGGTTCGTCAGCGCTTCGCTCACCGCCGCATGATAGGGCCAGAAATAGGTTTCAACGCGCTGCGCCTTCTCCGCCTCGGTGACAGCGGAGTTTCCCGGAACGACGATCCCGTCACTCTCCGCAAGGATGAGCCTCGGATCCTCGATCCAGCGATTGCAGTCAAGCAGTAGTCGTGAATAGCGGGTCAGGACAGCGGTCGCATCCAGCCTCTGGCAAAGCGTCCGGACGACGTCGGCAATGCCGATATCGATCCCGACATGCTTGTTGAGATCCGCCTCGCTCAAACCGAGATTCCGGTACGTTGCGGGCACTTCGCTGCTTGCATGATCGCAGACGATAAGGCCCGGAAACGAACCGCCGGGATTAAGCACTTCAAAGCTGCACTCTGTTGGCGCCGCATCGTCAGGTTTTCTTGTCATCGTTTACTTCTGTCTGGTGTATTTGCATTTCGCCCTTGCGGCGCAGGGCTTCGATCGTCGCAAGCCGCTCGCGGATCTTGTCGGGGCTGCGCTTCACAAGGGAGGCGATGATCGCTTCGCATTGCGCGAAGGCCACGACCTTGGAATCATAGGCCGACAGCGTCTCGACCGGCGAGACCAGCACATGGTCGGCAAAATTGCTGATGGGAGACATCCAGCGATCGGTGAACAGGACGATGCGCGCCCGCGCTTCCTTGGCAAGCCGGGCAAACTCGACGACATCGCTCTGATAGCGGCGATAGTCGAAAACGATCAGCGTCGTCTGGCTGTTGAAATCGATGACACGATCGAAAAGCCGCGCGGAAAGCGTCTCGATGAAGGAGACACCGGGGCGAAGCTGGCTGAGATGCATCCAGAGCCTCTGCGCGAGAACCGAACTGAAGCGTCCGCCGATACAATAAACGGCGAGCCGCTCGTCGCTGAGGAGATCAAGGAGCGCATCGAAATCCTGCTTGCGATACGCCGCCGCGGTCTGGCGCAGCGCGTCCGCCAGATTGTGCATGATGCTGACATAGATATCGTCGGAGCCTGCGGCGGCGGTACGGGTGTCGAGCATGGATAGCGGTGAATTCAGCTGTTCACTGACGTCCTCGATCAGGTCTTTCTGGAACGCCGCATAACCGCCGTACCCCAGCTTGGTGACGAGACGAAGGATTGTCGGAACGCTGACGCCGGCGCGCGATGCAAATCCGGCAACCGTACCCAGACCGGCAGCCGGATAATTGCCGAGCAACGCCCTGACGGCTTTTTTCTCAGCCGACGTCAGCTTCACTTCGTTACCGCTGAGAATATCCTTGATTGTCACGCTCGCCTCATTTTCTTTTAGAATATGATAGATTTTCGCATCGTCAATCAATTTTGATATTATTTGCTACAGAAATCCGTTGACGATGATGCAAACTCTCTTACTATAATCGCAAAATATAGGAAAATATCCATCAGCGCGGACCCGTCCGCCATGGTGCAGATATCTCCGCAAAAAGGGGAATGCGAAATGCAGAAATTCAGAATTTACGCCATATTGGCGGCCGGGCTGCTTGCCAGTTCAGTCTTGCCCGCGCATTCCGCGACATTGCGTTTCGGCGCGCAGGGGGACGTCACTTCCTTCGATCCCTACGTCATCGACGAGACCTTCAGCTCGGGCTTTCTCGGCAATGTCTACGAAGGTCTGGTGCGGCGCGCGGCCGACCTGTCGATCAAGCCCGCTCTGGCCGAAAGCTGGGAAACGCTTTCGCCGACCCATTGGCGGTTCCATCTCCGCAAGGGCGTGAAGTTCCACGACGGCAGCCCGTTTACCGCCGATGACGTCCTGTTCTCCGCCGAACGCCTCCGTGCCCCCGGTTCGGATTTCAAGAACCGCCTTTCGCCGGATACCAAAGTCATCAAGGTGGACGACTACACCGTCGATTTCGTCACCGACGCGCCGAACCCGATCATCTATTACCAGTGGGGCAACTGGTACATGATGTCGAAGGCATGGGCCGAGAAGCACAATGACCACGGCCCGCAAAAGGCCGGCGGCGAGGAAAGCTTCGCAACCCTGAACGAGAATGGCACCGGAGCATTCAAGCTCACCTCGCGCGAACCGGGCATCAAGACGGTGCTGGTTGCCAATCCCGACTGGTGGGGAGCATCATCCCGTCAGGATAACGTGACGGATGTTATCTTCACCCCGATCCCGAATTCGGCGACGCGCGTCGCGGCGCTGCTTTCCGGCCAGCTGGACATGATCACGCCGGTTCCGCTCCAGGATATCGACCGCATCAAGGCCAATCCCGGCACCACGGTGATCACCGGTCCGGAACTGCGCACGGTCTATATCTTCATGGACCAATTCCGTCCCGAACTTCTCTATTCCAACATCAAGGGCAAGAACCCACTCAAGGATCATCGCGTGCGCGAGGCGCTGTACCGCGCCATCGACATCGAGGCATTGAAGAGCAAGGTCATGCGCGGCATGTCCACCCCGACGGCCCTGATGGTTGCACCCGGCATCAACGGTTCGGATCCCAGCTTCAAGCGCATCCCTTACGATCCCGCGAAGGCGAAGGCGCTTCTCGCCGAGGCGGGTTATCCTGATGGCTTCGAGATCGGACTGGATTGCCCGAACGACCGTTACGTGAACGACGAAGCGATCTGCGTCGCTGTCGGCAACATGTTCGCGAAGGTCGGCGTCAAGGTGAAGGTCAATGCGCAGACCAAGACGAAATTCTTCGAAAAAGTTCTGGCGCCCAAGCTCGACTTCAGCCTCGGCCTCATCGGCTCGACACCTCCGAGCTTCGACAGCTGGGCGCCGATCAATTCGCTGCATCAGTGCCCGCGCGTATCTCCATCCTCCGAGGTTTGGGCCGAGGGCGAACGCGACAAGGTGACGAACGGCAAGTCGAACTATGGCGGCTATTGCAATCCCGAGGTCGACAAGCTCGCCGATCAGATTCTTAAAGAGACGGACCAGACGAAGCGTAACGACCTTATCAAACAGGTCTGGACGATCACGACCGGCGACATCGCCTATCTGCCGCTGCATCAGCAATGGCTCGCCTGGGGTGTGCGGGACGGCATCGAGATCAAGCAGCGCGCCGACGATGTCTTTGACTGGCGTTACGTCAAGATCACCAAATAATGCCTCAAAGCTTCCGCCCGGATTTTTATCTCGGGCGGAAGCCGCCGCCTGATTTGCTTCCCATTCCGCCGGACCACAGGCAAGGAAGCGCTACACAGCGAGGCTGTGATGATGAACTATTTTCTCCGCCGGCTCCTGCAATCCGCCATCGTCCTTTTGGCGGTCGCCATGCTCGCCTTCCTGATGTTTCGCTACATCGGCGATCCCGTCGCGCAAATGGTCGGGCAGGAGACGACGCTGGCCGAGCGTGCGGCGCTGCGTCAGCAGTTGGGTCTGAACGACCCGGTGCCTGTCCAGTTTGCTCGTTTCGTCCTGCAGGTCTTGCGGGGTGATTTCGGCATATCCTATCAGATGGGCCAGCCGGTGGGGTCGCTCCTTGCCGAGCGGCTGCCCGCCACCCTCGAGCTTAGCGTGATGGCTTTCCTGTTTGCCGCGGTGGCAGGCATCCCGATGGGCATCTATACGGCCCTCTATCCGGCACGCTGGCTGAGCCGCGTCTTTCTCATCGTCTCGCTTGCAGGCATCTCGCTGCCGACTTTTTTCATCGGCATCATGCTCATCCTTCTCTTCGGCGTCGAACTCGCCTGGCTCCCCACCTTTGGGCGCGGTGACACCGTTCACCTCGGCTGGTGGACAACCGGGTTGCTGACCTTGTCCGGATGGAAATCGATCCTGATGCCGGCCTTCACGCTCGCTCTTTTTCAATTGACCTTCATCATGCGGCTCGTCCGCTCCGAAATGATCGACGTGCTGCGGGCGGATTTCATCAAGTTCGCCCGCGCCCGGGGACTGAGCGAGCGGTCGATCAATTTCGGCCATGCGCTCAAGAATACACTCGTGCCGGTGATGACCGTCGCCGGCATGCAGCTGGGTTCCATCATCGCCTTCGGCATCATCACGGAGAGCGTGTTTCAATGGCCCGGTATCGGCCTGCTCTTCCTACAGTCGATATCGACGGCGGACATCCCGGTGATGTCGACCTATCTGCTCATGGTGGCGCTGATCTTCATCGTCATCAATCTCACCGTCGATCTTCTCTATTACGCCGTCGATCCCCGCCTGCGCGTCGACAGTGCCAGCGGGAGAGCATCGCCATGATCGCTCGACGCATGACGGGACTTCTAAGCGGGCTCCGACAGTCGTCCGCATGGCACAAATTCGTCTCTTCGCCGGTGACCGTCGCGGCAGCGATTGTGGCCGGCACCATGATCATCTGCGCTCTGTTTGCCCCGCTCGTTGCTCCGCATGATCCCTTCGACCCGCTGTCGATCGATCTCATGAATTCCCTCATTCCGCCGGTTTGGTCCACCGATGGCAGCTGGAGCTTCATCCTCGGCACCGACGACCAAGGGCGCGACCTGCTCTCCGCAATCATCTACGGGACGCGGATCTCGATGATTGTCGGCTTCGTGTCAGTCAGCCTTGCGGTGCTGATCGGATTGGCTGGCGGACTGGCCGCCGGCTATTTCGGCGGCATCTGCGACGCCGTCGTCATGCGCCTGGTCGATATCCAGATGACGTTTCCGGCGATCATGGTCGCCCTGCTCGTCGACGGCATCAGCCGTGGCATCCTCCCCAAGGATCAGCATGACGCACTCGCCCTGTTCGTCATCGTTCTGTCGCTGGCTCTATCGATCTGGCCGCAGGTCGCCAGAACCGTTCGCGCCTCCACCATGGTCGAGAAGAACAGGGAATATGTGCAGGCCGCGCGCGTCATGGGCTGCTCGTCCCCTGTCATCATTCTGCGCCATGTCATGCCGAATGTGCTGGGACCGGTGCTGGTCATCGCAACGATCAATCTCGGCACCGCCATTCTCGGCGAGGCGACGCTGAGTTTCCTGGGTGTCGGTGTGCCGATAACGGAACCTTCGCTCGGAACCCTCATTCGCATTGGCAACAACTTCCTGTTTTCCGGCGAACGCTGGCTCGTGTTCTTCCCCGGCATCACGCTGGCATTGCTGGTCGTGGCGGTCAATCTGCTTGGCGATTGGCTGCGCGACGTGCTCGATCCGAAACTGCGTTGAAGGCTTCAAGATGACCGCAGAAATCTCAGACAAGCCTCCACTGCTCTCCCTGTCCGGTATCAAGGTCGAATATCCCGCCTGGAACCGCACTTTCGTTGCGGTCGAGAACATAGATCTGGTGGTCTGCCGTGGCGAGATCCTCGGCCTCGTCGGGGAATCCGGCGCTGGAAAAAGCACGATCGGCAGCGCGATCATGGGCCTGCTGGATCAGCCGGGCCGCATCACGGCCGGAACGATAAAACTCGACGGCGAGGTGCTCGATCCATCTGACCAACGGCGCATGCGCGCGATCCGCGGCAGGCGTATTTCGATGATCTTTCAGGATCCGATGACCAGCCTGAACCCGCTCTATACGATCGGGCGGCAGTTGGTGGAAACCATTCGCGCCCACACGCCGATGAGCGCCAAAGTCGCCAAGTCGAAGGCGGCCGAGCTTCTGACTGCCGTCGGCATTTCAGGCGCCGAGACCCGGATGCGGCAATATCCGCATCAGTTTTCAGGCGGCATGCGACAGCGCGTGGTGATCGCGCTCGCTCTCTGCACGGATCCGGATCTGATTATCGCGGACGAACCGACGACGGCCCTGGACGTGTCAGTACAGGCGCAGATCCTTGAGCTGATCAAGCGACTGGCCAGCGAGCGCAATGCCGGCGTCATCCTCGTGACGCACGACATGGGCGTCATCGCCGAGACCACGAACCGCGTCGCCGTGATGTATCGAGGCAACATCGTGGAGACCGGCGAAACGCACCAGATCATCCACGCGCCCCGCCACGATTATACCCGCAGCCTCATCGGCGCCGTGCCGCGTGCCGATATCAAGCTGCATCGCTTCCCTGAGGCCAGCTATGGAAAGACCGAGGCTTCGCGGCCCGCCGGCTTCGACGTCAGCACCCATTGGCTCGGCCGCAAAACGGATGACGCCGTTGAAAAGGCGGACGACCGGCCATTGATCTCCATCGAGAACCTGGGCGTGACCTTCGTCACCCGCCGCGCGCTTCTGGCGCGAGACAGGACCGTTTTCGACGCGGTGAAGGAATTCAATCTCGATATCCGAACAGGCGAGGTTCTGGGGCTGGTGGGTGAGTCCGGCAGCGGCAAATCGACGGTTGCGCGCGTTCTCTCCGGGCTCTGCCGCCCCTCCTCCGGAAGAGTGACTTTCAAGGGCGAGGATCTCACGGCCATCGGCGGGGGCAGCGTGCGCCAGGCCTTTCATCGCCAGATCCAGATGATTTTCCAGGATCCCTACTCCTCGCTCAATCCCAGCATGCGGGTGGACGCGATCGTCGCCGAACCGATCCGGCATCATCGCCTCGCCGCGACAAGCGCCGAGACCCAGGCCATGGTCGCCGACCTCCTCGATCTCGTCGGCCTCGGCAAAGAGGCGGGCCGGAAGTTTCCGCACGAGTTCTCCGGCGGCCAGCGCCAGCGCATCTCCATCGCCCGCGCATTGGCGACGAGACCACGGTTCCTGATTTGCGACGAACCCACCTCGGCGCTCGACGTATCGATACAGGCGCAGATCCTCAATCTCCTGAAAGACCTTCAGGAGACGCTGGGTTTGACGATCCTGTTCATCAGCCACGATCTGCCGGTGGTCCGCCAGATGTGCGACCGGATCGCCGTCATGAATCAGGGGCAGCTGTGCGAAACGGCTTCGGCGAACGACCTCTTCCAGAACCCGCAACACCCCTACACGCAGCAACTCTTGCGCTTGATACCCAGGCTGTGAAAACGGCCGTCGTCATACACGTCTCGCTGTCCGACACTCACATGCGGCCGCGCAGGGCATCGGGATCATAAGGTGATTCCGGGATCACACGCGCCTTGCGCATCTCTCCGAGGATCGGCACCTCGAGCTCCGTGCCGGGATTGCCAAGCTCGACCGGCAGCAGCGCGAAAGCGACATCGCAGCCGAGCGTGTAGGCATAGCCACCGGAGGTGATGCGGCCGGCGAGCTTGCCGTTGTGATAGACGCCTTCATGGATGAGCGAGCTTGCTCCATCCGTGTCGATACTGATGGTGACCGACCGTTGCTTGACGCCCTGCTCTTTCTGCCGGATCAAGGCCTGCTTGCCGATGAACTCGCCCTTGTCGAGGCGAATGAAGCGGTCAAGGCCACTTTCCCAGGCCGTCAACTCCGGGTTCATATCGCGATACATGGCGCGATAGGATTTTTCCAGCCGGAGCGATTCCAGCGCCTGCAGGCCGATCAAGCGCAAGCCGTGCGGTGCGCCCGCCGCCAGCAATGCTTCGAGGAGATGACGCTGATAGCAAAGCGGATGATAAAGCTCCCATCCGAGTTCGCCTTCATAGTTCACGCGCAGCAGCCGGACATCGGTGGCAAGACCGACCGTGCCCGATTTGACCCCGAACCACGGAAATGCCTCGTTGGAGAGATCCATTTCCGTGAGGCCCTGCAACACCTCGCGCGCCTTGGGTCCGACGATCGTAAAGCAACCGCGCTCATTCGTTGCGTTCCGCAATTGCACTGTCCCGTCCTTCGGCAAGAGCTTCGACAGGTCGTCGAAATTCCAGCGCTCGGCGCGAGGTGTCGAAATCAGGTAGAATATGCCGTCCTCGAGACGGGAAACGATGTACTCCGCCTGGACACCGCCGTTCCTGGTCAGATGATGGCTGAGATTGACTCGGCCGACTTTCGGCAGGCGGTTGGCGAGGATGCCGTCGAGCCAGGCCTCGGCGCCCGGACCAGAAATCTCGAATTTCGTCATCGGTGTCATTTCGACGAGGCCGACGGCATTGCGCACCGCATGGACTTCCTCGCCAACATACCTGCCTTTGTCCGTCCAGCGCCAGCTGTTCTGATCCCTGGCCTCGACCCCCTCGGGTGCGAACCAGTTCGGCATTTCCCAACCGTTCAGCACGCCCCAGACGGCACCACGCTTCGTCAGTATGTCGTAAGAGGGAGCTGTCTTTTGCGGGCGGGCTGCCGGCATGTCCTGGCCGGGATAATGCAGCTCGGCATGTGTGCCCCAGCTTTCCCGCACCTTCTGCCGCGTCCATTCCTTGTTGGCATAATCGCCAAAGCGGCGCGGGTCGAGTTCGGAGGTGTCGAGGCTGTTGGCGCCTTCTATGATGCGTTCCGACAGGTAATAGCCAATGGCGCCACCCCAGAGGATACCGCCGGGCACGCCTTCGGCGATCCAGACATTCTCCAGCCCCCAGGCCGGACCTACCAGCGGCAGCTCGTCCGCCGTCATCTGGAACGGGCCACGCACGTTCGCCTTGATGCCCACCCGGCCGAGCGCCGGAACAAGCTCCATGGCGCGTTCCCAGTTCCAGGACACGGAATCGAAATCCTCTTCCAGCAGGTCGGCGCCAAACCATTCCGGAACGCCGTTTTCCGCAAAGAGCTTCAGGTGTTCCGTCTTTTCATAGGGACCGAACATCAGGCCATCGCCCTCCTCGCGCAGATAACCCTCGAAAGCCTCATCACGCAGGATCGGCATTTCCGGCAGTCCCTGGCGCTTGCGCTCCATCACTTCCGGCACCGCATCGGTGATCCAGTATTGATGGACGATCGGGATTGCCGGAATTTCGAGGCCGAGCATGGCGCCCGTCTGGCGCGCATAATTGCCGGTCGCCGAGATGATGTGTTCGCAAATGATTTCGCCATTGTTGGTGAGGATCTTCCACTCGCCGCTCGGCATGCGCTCGAAGCCGCGCACCTCCGTATTGAGATAGATCTTGGCACCGCGATCACGAGCGCCCTTTGCCATCGCCTGCGTCACGTCGGCCGGTGCGATATGCCCGTCATCAGGGTGATAGAGTGCTGCCAGCATGTCGTGATTATTTTCCAGAAGCGGCCAGAGTCGACGGGCTTCCTGCGGTGTCACCAGTTCGGCGCGAATGCCCTGAACGGCGGCAACGCTCATATAGCTCTTGTATTCGTCCAGGCGGTCATGCGTGTTGGCGATGCGCAGCTGCCCGCATTTGTGCCAGCCGACATGCTGGCCGGTCTCCGCTTCCAGCCCCTCGTATATTTCGATCGTCTTCGCGATCATGCGGCCGATATTGATGCTGCGCGCATAGGAGGGAATGAGACCGGCGGCATGCCAGGTGGAGCCGGCGGTCAGCTGCGTGCGTTCCAGAAGTGCGACATCCGTCCAGCCACGTTTGGCAAGACCATAAAGGATGGCGGCACCGACACAACCGCCACCGATGACGACGGCGCGAGCATGAGTTTGCATGGAGAGTTCCCGATTTGATTTCGGGCGAGACTACTGACCACGAATACACTTGTGACGTTGCAAAAAAATGCAGGGGGGCATAACTTCAATTTATGCATAGACTGCGATCACTGGTGCCCTCGGCAAATTATCTCTTCGTCTTCGAGGCGGCAGCACGGCGACGGAGTTTCACTGCCGCTGCCGAGGAACTGAACGTCAGTCAACCGGCCGTCAGCAAGACGATCAAGCTGCTGGAAGAGGCAACGGGGCTAAAACTGTTTCGCCGCGAACACACGCGGCTGGAGCTCACTGCCGAGGGGCAAAGACTCTACAGGGAAACGCAGCAGGCTTTCGACCATCTGCACATGGTCCTGACATCCCTGCGCACGAAGCATTCGAACGACACGGTTCGAGTGTCATTCTCGACCTCCTTCGTGCAGCTTTGGCTTCTGCCGCGTCTCAAGGATTTCAAGGTCAAGCATCCCGATATCGCGCTGCGTATCGAGGAAAGCAGCCGCGACGACCAGGATCTGAATGAAGAGGACATCGATATTTCAGCGCGGCTCGGCGTCGGCAAATGGCCGGGGATCCATGCGTGGCATTTCGTGACGGAGGAGGTCATTCCCGTTTGCAACGCCGACTATCTCAGGGAGCACGGCCCCATCAAAGAACCGGCGGATCTGCTCAAGCATCGGCTTCTGCATTTCGAGGAGCGACATCGCGTTCGGCTCGGCTGGCGTGACTGGCTGCTCCACCATTCCGTCCCCGTCGCCCGTCTCGCCCAGGATTTCGTCTTCACGGACGCGCTCAGCTCGATCGAGGCCGCCGTTCTCGGGCAAGGTATTGCGCTTGGCTGGAAACACCTTGTCCATGATCATGTCCAAGCCGGCCGGTTAGTCTATCCGCTGGACGCGGTCCATCGCTCCGGCCAGTCCATATACCTCGTGATGCCAGCGCAGCGCCCGGCAAAACACGGCGCCATGCTCTTTCGGGATTGGCTACTCGAGCAGGATGCCGACGCGCCCATTTTCGAAACGACCGATATCGCCGCTCCCTGAGCATTGGGCGCGAGGAAACATCCGACGGCCGGGCATTCAATCCGGATCCTTGGTCTGCGGCTGGCCGAATGTATAGTCCGTGATCTTGGGCAGCAGGATTTCCCTTCTATAGCTCGGCGGCTTATCGCCAACGGACGCGCCGGCGTTCAAAATCGCAGCCTGATAATCGTCCCCAAACAGCGCATAGGGATAGGGTGCCTCGATGGCGGTGGCGCTGTCGAGCTCGGACCGGAACTCGGGCGGAATTGTAAAATCCAGCGCGGCAAGATTGTCGTCGAGTTGCGACAGCCGGCTCGCGCCGATAATCGCGGCTGCGACTCCCGGGCGATTGACGCACCAGTTCAGCGCCACCTGCGCCATGCTGTGCCCCAGCTCGCCGGCAATCCTTTCCAGCACGGTGAGGATGCGCGTATTGCGTTCGGTGAACAATCCGAGGCCGCCGCCGGATGCATCTTGCGAAAGCCGCCCCTGCTCCGCCGAACCGGGACGATATTTTCCGGACAGAAGCCCCATGGCGAGCGGGCTCCATGCGGTGATGCCAAGACCAAGCGCATCGGCAAGCGGCATGAATTCGTGCTCGATGCTCCGCTCGACCAGCGAATAGGGCAATTGCAGGCAGATGGGCTGGGTGAGAGCATGCGCCTCGGCCCATGTCTGGGCGCGCGCGGCATACCAGCCGGGCACGTCGGAGAACCCCGCATAGCGGATCTTGCCGGCGCGCACGAGATCGTCGAAGGTTCGCATGACTTCCTCGGCCGGCGTCATGCGGTCCCATGTATGGAGAAGATAAAGGTCGATATAGTCGGTCTTCAGGCGTTTGAGCGAGGCATCGACCGCCTGCAGCATCGCCTTGCGACCGTTGCCGCCGGCGTTGGGATTACCGGGCGAAACATTGTTGGAGAATTTCGTGGCGATGACAACGTCGTCGCGCAAACCCATTTCGGCGACGAAGGCGCCGATAAGTTTTTCGCTCAAACCCCCGGCATAGGAATTGGCGGTATCGATGAAATTGCCGCCGACAGCGATGTAGCGACTGAAGATCGCCCGTGCGGTCGCCTCGTCCGCGCCCCAGTTTCCGCCGATACCGCGAATGCCGCCATTGCCAAAGGTCATCGTGCCCAACGCCAGGCGGCTGACGCGCAGCCCCGAGCGCCCGAGCAGGTAATATTGATCGACAGACATGGTTGACCTCCTGGTCGAAACCGCCTGCGTCACATGCTTCCGACGTAAGGCCGGTGGGCAATGCTTTGCCGGACGTAGTTGATCATCGTGATGAAGTCGAAGACGGGGCGTCCCGTGGCGGCTTGCACCGCATGGGCATAGGGCGGCAGATCGCTGCACTCCAGCAGGATGGAGCGCACCTCGGGGTGCTCTTCCACCAGACGACGGGCAACCTGCGTCACCTCGCGTTCGATCTCCGCTGAATCCAGCGTCCCCTTTTCCTCAAGGATCGCTTTACGAAACTCCGTCTGATCCTCCATGCCGGCGATCGCCAGGGGAATGCTGTCCGGGATGTTGCTAGCCTTGAAATGTCGCGGCGTGAGCCGCGAGGCATTGGCCGTGATGATGCCAACGCTACCGCCGCAAAGCGCGTGCATGAAGGGAACCTGCATCAGGCTGGACAGGAAGACCGGGATATCGAGCGCTGCTGCGACCTCTTCCTGAAAATAGGCCATGAAGCCGCAGGCACCGGTAATGGCCTTGACGCCGCGGCTCTGCAATTCCAGCGCCGCCTCGACGAAAGCCTCCTTCAGGGCGGGATCGCGCTGGTTCAAAAGCCTGTCGATCGACGCTCCGCGCACTTCCTGAAACCGGACGGGATAAGTGTAGGTGGAGGCATTCCCGACATTGCCGGGAACGCAAGGATAGGCCGCATCGAGGATCAGGATGCCGATCTGCTCCCCGTACCATGACTGCGTCTTGCGCGTGACCGTGTAGACCGTCATCGCCGATGTCTCCCTAATATCTGTTCGCGGACAAGCGGGGGAAGATCGCCTCCCCCGCGCATCATGGTCTTACTGCACCAGGCGCGGAGCGCCGGTTTCGCCCGCCGTGCCATCGAGGCCATAAGACTTCAGAATCTTGACGATCGTTCCATCCTTATGCATCGCCTCGATATTGCTATCGAGCGCTTCACCGAATTCCTTCGCTTTCAGCGAATAGGGGAAGCCAGCCTGCGCGGCTTCCTTGGTCGCCTTCACACGCGGATCGGCGGCCGCAACGGCAACCTTGACATCCTTCAACGCGCCCTTCTGCGCGGCGACAACGCCCGTCGAATAGCCGTCGACAGCGACATCGATACGGCCGGCGAACAGATCCTGCTGCATATTGACGGAATTCGGATAGAGCTTCAGCGACGCGCCGAGCAGCGTCTTCAGATCGGAAACCCAGAGATAGCCCTGAACGGTGCCAACCTTTTTGCCTTCGAGATCGGATACCTTCTTGAAGTCCTGCTTCGAATAGATCGCCATCTGGTCGGTGTAGAGCGGCGCGGAAAGGCTCATGACCTTGGCCCGCTCGGCAGTGCGATACCAGTCGCCGGTGGTGATATCAGCCTGGCCGGAAAGAACATACTGGATCGCCGCGGCAGGATCGACGGCAACCGCCTTGACCTTCAGGCATTCGCGCTTGGCGAATTCGGCGGCGATGTCGCCGTCGATCCCCTTCATGCTGCCACTGTCGTCGAGATAGGAATGCGGCGCGTAGGTCGTGACGGCAACCGTCAGCGTGCCGGGCTCGATGGTGGTGAACTTGTGCGGCGGCGTGCAATCGGCGGCATGCGTGATCTGGGCCGACAGGAGCATGCCGGCAATGCCGGACAGAAGGAGATAAGTCTTGGACTTGAATGCGGGCATGCCGGAATTCCTTTCTGTGGAAGGTTAATGTTGAGCATAGAGACTTGCGCGCTTCTCGACGTGGCTGACGAGGAGGGCGGCGGGTATCGAAATGCAGGCATAGAGCGCACCGGCGCAAAGCAGGGCCGGGAAATAGCGGAAGGTGGTGGAGCCGATCTCGTAAGCACGGCTCACGAGTTCCGGCAGGGCAATCGTGAAGCATAGCGACGTGCCCTGGAAAATGAGGATCGAGAAGCCGAGCA
This sequence comes from Rhizobium sp. GW821-FHT14E12, assembly GCF_058803745.1. Classification (NCBI taxonomy): domain Bacteria; kingdom Pseudomonadati; phylum Pseudomonadota; class Alphaproteobacteria; order Hyphomicrobiales; family Rhizobiaceae; genus Rhizobium; species Rhizobium sp. GW821-FHT14E12. Next base: position 322,008 of record NZ_JBXAPH010000003.1, on the reverse strand, counting down.
GCGCCGGCAGCGCCACGCGCAAACCCTGCGGAAGCAGGACAAAGCGCAACTCGTCGGTCCGGTTGAGGCCGAGCGCCTCGGCGGCCTCTCGCTGGCCGTGCGCGATCGATTGCAGGCTCGCCCGGATGATTTCGCTGGTATAGGCACCAGTGTTCCAGGCAAGCGCGATCACCGCCGCCGCAAAGGACTCGATCGTCAGCCCGACGCTCGGCAAGCCGAAATAGATGAATTGCAGCAGCACCAGCGCCGGCGCACCACGACCCACTTCCACGAGAATGAGCGAAGCGACCCGCAGCGCCCTGCTGCGCGCCAGCACGCCCAAGGCCAGCAAGAGCCCGAAGGGAATGCCAAACAACAGGCTGAGCACGGTGACCTGAAGGCTGATGGAAAGACCACCGAGAAGCTCGGGCATCCAGGAGACGATTTCGTCGTAGCTTGGAAACATCAGCGCGCCACCTTGGATCGGAGATGGGCGTCGGCCAGGCGCGACAGCCAGGCCACCGGCAGGCTCAGAAAAATGTAGAACAGTCCGACGAAGGCGAAGATTTCCAGACCGCGGAACGTTAGCTGCGAAAGCTGGTTGCCTTGGTAGGCGAGTTCCGCCACCCCGATCGTCGAGGCGACGGCCGTCTCTTTCATCAGGCCGATAAGATAGCTTGCCGCCGACGGCAGAGCCACTCTGAAGGCTTGCGGCGCCACGACATCCCGCATCGTAGACCACCGGCCAAGGTCCAGCGCCGCGCAGGCCTCCCATTGACCATGGTGGATCGAGCTCAGAGCACCGCGATAGATTTCCGCCATGTTCGCGGCAGCGATGAGGCCAAGGCCGGCGAGCGCCGCCACGAACGGGCTGATCGGGAAAAGGCTTATCCCGAGACCAAAGAAGATGATGAACAACCAGAGGATCGGCGGGATGGCGCGCACGACCTGGATCGCGACCGAGGCAAGGAGGCGTACCAGGAAAAACCGGCTTCGGCGTGCGGCCAGAAGCGGTATGGCAAGGACGGCGCCGATCGCGAAGGAACCGATGGTCAGGGCGATGGTCCAGGCAAGACCGCGGAGAAACATGAGAAGATCGGCAGCGCTCATCGATCATGCACCGCACGAAGGAAGCGCCGTGTCCGCTCGTGCTGCGGATTGCGCATGACCTCGGCCGACGGACCTTTTTCCACGATCTGGCCATCCGCCATGATCATCACCGTGTCGGATACGTTTTCGGCAAAACCCATCTCGTGGGTCACGACGATCATCGTCATCCCGCTGCTCGCCAGTTCGCGCATGACCGCCAACACCTCGAGCCCCAGTTCCGGATCGAGCGCCGACGTCGGCTCGTCGAACAACATGACCTCTGGATCGAGCGCAAGAGCCCGGGCAATGGCAATCCGCTGCTGCTGTCCGCCCGAGCAGCGACCCGGAAACTGCGCGGCCTTGTCGGTCAACCCGACCCGGCTTAGCAATTGCATCGAGCGCTCGTCCGCTTCCGCCCGACTACGGCCGAGCACCCGTTCCTGCGCGAGGCTGACATTGCGCAGCACCGACATGTGGGGAAAGAGGTTGAACGACTGAAAAACCATGCCGACACGCCGACGCAGGCTCGAAAGCTCGATGCGCGACACCGGCTGCGCCGCATTGATCGTCGTTGGACCTATCGTGATCGTACCGCCGGATGGCGGCTCGAGATAATTGATGCAGCGAAGCAGCGTGCTCTTTCCCGAACCACTGGGGCCAATGATGGCGAGAACCTCGCCCGAGCCAACTTCGAGATTGATCTTGTCCAGGACCGTATGCGTTCCGTAGCGCTTGCTAAGTAAGTGTAGGCCGATGAGGGCCTTTCCGGAGGCATCCTTCATATCCGACGCAGCCCCGCGCCCTCGCTAAAGAAACACGCCAAGCCCTCGCCATTTGCAAACGATATGACCAATGCCACGGACTCCCGCTCAACACGCACGCGCAAGCAGGGCCGGAAGCGACCTGTTCGACGGCGGCATGGATTTTGCTTTTTTTCGGCCGCTTTACGTTTCCGAAACGGCTTAGTTCCCACTTTTATTGCCTGAAGGTTATCATCATGGCCCAGCTGTGGGACTGCAAAAAAAATGCGCGCGCATATAACTTGAGGTTATGAAGTTTGAGTGAATCCGCGTGGTCTTCCGAAGACACTATCGCCTTGAACAAGACCGACCCATCGGCGAAGCCTCAAAAGCACCGCACGTCACGATCCTGTTTTCGACCAGCTCCCCGGACCCAGGCCGAGTGTCGGATAAAGCGCATCTACCGCGACGATGTCACTATGGAGTTCGGCTATCATCCAGTCGCGGACCTGCGTGACGATCGCGCGAGCCGGCTTGTCCCGCAGGCGGACGAGATGGCATTGCCGGCCGGTCGTCATCAGATGCTCGCGCGCCGGCACCAGCGCCTCGGTTCGCAGCCAGTGCGCAACGACATTCAGCCATCCAAGCGCAACGCCCTGCCCGAGAAGCGCTGCCTGCACGACGATGGCATAGTCGGAAAAGATCATCGAGTTGACCGCATCGCCCTCGTTCGCCGGGGAAAACAGGCTCGACCAGTTCGGCTGGGCGTCGCTGAGATTGATGGTGGTGTCGGGGCTCCGCTTTATGTCGTTGCCATCTGGCCCATGGCTTTCCCGATAAGCGGGGCTGCAGATCGGGACCAGAATTTCCGGCATGACGAAAACCGCCTCGTGCCGTTCATCCGAGCCGTTGACGAAGCGCATGCCGAGATCGACGTCGTTGACGGGGCCTGCGAGCGCGCCCATCACGAGCTGGAAGCGCAGGTCGACGGTCGGAAACTGCTTCTTGAATTCCGCCATGCGCGGCATCATCCAATGGGTCGTAAAACCGGTCGAAACCGACAGCGAGACCGTTTGAATGCCGATGCGGCGATCCTCGATTTCGCGCAGCGCGTTCTCGATTCCCGAAAAGCCGCGCGCAATCGCATCGAAGAGTATGCGACCGGATTCGGTCAGGCCGACACCTCCCGGCTGGCGACTGAACAGCGCCGTATCGAGATGTTCCTCCAGACGCGCGATCATCCGGCTGACCGCCGCCGGCGTGACGTTGAGCTCGTCCGCTGCCTTGGAGAAGTTGCCGCAGCGCGCCGCAGCCTCGAAAGTAAAGAGGCCATTCATGGATGGCAGGGACCGGCGCAATTTGTTCATTACATGATGTAACACCTTTCTGAACTTTTTTTCAATTGCGGACATCCCGGTTCTTTGGTCTGTTGCTGATCAAGGAAGGCAAAAGACCTTCAAGGAAAATCGGGGAACAGGATATGCAAACGTGCCGGGCGTGTAGCGTCCCGGCATGGACCACATATCCAGGTTTCTACTCAACAATGAATGCAGCGCGTGTCGGTCCGGCATCAGCGTGTATAGATTTTGCAGTGGAATCAAATGATTGATCTAAAGAACGCTGAGCGTTTGGGCGTTTCCATTCGCGCTGCAAACAAGAGCTATGGAGAATTCCGGGCTCTGGACAATGTCAGCTTGGAAGTGGCCGCGGGCGAATTCGTCTCGATCCTCGGACCGTCCGGGTCGGGAAAGACGACCTTTCTGGGTATTCTGGGAGGCTTTGTGCAGCCCACGTCCGGATCCATCTGGCTCGGCGAACGGGATATTACATTCGAGCCTCCGCACAAACGCAATATCGGCATCGTCTTCCAGAACTACGCGCTCTTTCCGCATATGAGCGTCGCCGAGAACATCACATTTCCGCTGAGAGCACGCCGTCTGCCGAAATCGGACTGGCCAAAGAAGCTCCAGGAAGCCCTCGATATGGTCGAACTGGCCGGATACGGAGAGCGGCGCGTTCATGAACTTTCCGGCGGCCAACGCCAGCGTGTCGCACTCGCCCGCGCCATGATTTTCGAGCCGGGACTGATCCTGATGGACGAGCCGCTTTCCGCGCTCGACAAGCAGCTGCGGGAGACCATGCAGATCGAACTCAAGCGCCTGCACAAGCGGCTGGGCGCAACCATCATCTACGTCACGCACGACCAGCGTGAGGCTCTGACGATGAGCGATCGCGTCGCCATCATGAACAAGGGCCGCTTCGTGCAGGTCGACACCCCGGAGCAGCTTCATGATCATCCGGCGGATTCCTTCGTCGCCCGTTTTATCGGCGAGGCGACGCTGCTGCCGGTCAAGCGTGAAGGCGACGACACCGTAAGGCTGGGCGACACGATCCTGCGCACGTCGCATCGCGTTCCCCAGAACGGCCAGCTGCATCTCGCGGTCCATTCCGAAAAGCTCGTCGTCGCCGATGGCAGCGAACCCTCGGCATCGAACCGACTGACGGGAACGGTGACCGACACGCTTTATCAGGGCGAAAGCATCCGGGTTTTCCTGACGCTGTCATCCGGTGGCGACCTCAGCCTCAGGCTCCCCAGCAATCATGCGGGCCGCGCGCAACTCAAGAAGCCCGGCGACCCGATAGTCGTGGCGCTGCATCCCGAAGACACGATCATCGTGCCGGAAGCGTCCTGAAATCTCGCATTCATTCTTACAGTCAACAAGGAAAGCAGACTATGAAACTCACCGAATTCAAGGTCATGACCTTTGATGTCGTCGGCACTTTGATCGATTTCGAAACGGGTGTCCTGAATGCCGTTCGGACGCTTGGCGGGGAGAAAGCAGCAGCAGCCTCCGATGACGAGATCTTCGAGCCCTACAAGCGCGGTCGGGACAAGTTTTACGGCCGCTCCTCCTTTGCCATGAAGGACGTCTACCTCTCCCTGGCGACGGAATGCGGCTTCGTGAAAGACGCCGCGACCGCGGAGGCCTTTCAGCTTGCGGTCCTGCGCTGGCCGGCCTTCTCGGACTCGGTCGAGGCGCTCGCACGCCTGCGCAAGAATTTCCGGCTGGTGGCGATGACCAATGCGGACCGTACCGCCTTCTCGGCCTATTCGGACACGCTCGGCAATCCGTTCCACGACAGCGTCACCTGCGATGAGACCGGATGCGCCAAGCCCAATCCACAGTTCTTCGCCTTCAACAAGGGCCGCCAATCCGCTTCCGGCTTCAAGCAGTCGGAAATCCTGCACGTTGCCCAGAGCCAGCACCACGATATCGGCGTGGCCAAGGAACTTGGCTACACGACATGCTGGATCGAGCGGCGGCAGGGTCAGAAGGGGTTTGGCGGCACGCCGGAGCCCAAGGTGCTGACGAAGCCGGACTTCCATTTCTCCTCGCTGAAACAGCTTGCCGACGCCGTTGATGCGGAGCTTGCCGCCGGCATTCAGACCGCAAGCGCGGCCTGAGGAAAGACGATGGCCGCCGCCCACCCTCCTTTCCCCGATATCAACTCCCTCTGGCAGGAGACAGCCGTAGACCGTCCGGTCTTCGGCACGCTGTCAGGCGATCAGCGCTATGACGTGGCCATCATCGGCGGCGGTTATACGGGCCTAAGCACGGCCCGTTACCTCGCCCGTCGTGGCCTGTCATCGGTGGTGCTGGAAGCAAACCGCATCGGCTGGGGCGCAAGCGGGCGCAATGGCGGCGTCGTCTCCGGAAAATTCCGGCTCGCCTTTTCCGAGATCGCCGGCCGGTTCGGCATCGAGACCGCCCGCCGCATGCATGATCTCGGCATCGAGGCCATAGAGCATGTCGGCGAGCTGGTCGAGGATTACAGCATCGCCTCCGCCGGGTACAGGCCGACGGGCTCGCTGCGTTGCGCCCACAATGCGGTCTCGCTTGAGGCACTCAAGACGGAAGTGGACTGGCTGCAGCAAGCGCTCGGCGACAGCGCCTGCTCCATCCTTTCACCGGCGGAGATGGAAGCGGAAACCGGCTCGAGGGATTTCACCGGCGGCATGCTCAATACCCATGGCGGCGTCATTCATCCGCTCAATTTCGTGTTCGGCATCGCCACTGGGCTGAAGGCCGCCGGCATCGACATCTTCGAGAATGCGCCGGTCACCGGCCTCAGACGCGAGGGATCCGGCGTGCTTCTGGAAACGCCGCGCGGCACCATCACCGCCGGACAGGCGGTGATCGCCACCAATTCCTATTCCGACCTGACACGAGCCACAGCAGCGGTTCGCAAGGCAATCATCCCCTTCCGCTCGGCCATGATCGCCACGGAACCGCTGTCCGGCAAAGCCGGCGGCGCTCTCTTGGCCAACGGCCGCAGCTACACCGAGACCCGGCGGATGATGCGCTGGTTTCGCAAGGCGGGCGACCGGCTGCTCTATGGCGGCCGCGGCGCCTTCGGCAAGACAGATTCAGAAAGCGCCTTCGCGGCGCTGCACAAAGCGATGGTGCGACAGTTCCCGGAACTCTCGGACGCCGCCGTTACCCATCGGTGGTCCGGTCTCGTCGCCATGACCATGGACAGCATTCCGCATGTGGGACGGCTGGACGAACGCCTCGTCTATGCGGTCGGCTACAACGGCACCGGCGTGGCGCTTGCCTCGAGCATGGGCAAACACGTCGCCGCGATCGTCGCCGGCGAGAGCCCGGACCTCGGGCTTCTGACTTCCGAACGGTTGAAACCCGTTCCCTTCTATCCCATCCGGGAACCCGCCGTCCGGCTCGTCGCCGGCTGGTACCAGTTCCTGGATGCAATCGGGCGATAAGACCCTGCATTTCACGCATCAAAAAAGCGGGGTTTGAAACCCTGCCAAAAGAGGAGAACGGACATGATACTGAAATTTTCCACTCTCGTGCTTTCCGCTTCAGCCATCGCCCTCTCAGCCGGCCTTGCTTCGGCTGAACAGATCACCTTCGTATCCCAGGGTGGCGCCTATCAGGACGCGCAGACCAAGGCGATCCTCGATCCGGTCGCCAAATTGCTCTGGATCACCGTCAATCAGGATAGCGCGCCGGACGCCTGGCCGGTCATCAAGACCCAGACGTCGACGGGCAAGCCGATCTGGGATGTCGTCGATACGCCGACACAGGATTGCGTCCGTGGCGGCCAGCAGGGCATGATCGAAACCCTCGACTTCTCCAAGATCCCCAATGCCGAGAAAATGCCCGCGGAATACAAGAGCCCCTATTCCGTGGCCTATGAATTCTATTCGAGCGTGCTCGCCTACAACAAGGACAAGTTCGGAACAAACCCGCCAAAGAGCTGGGCGGATTTCTGGGACGTCAAGAAGTTTCCGGGCACGCGCGCGCTGCGCAATCATCCGCTTGCCACGCTGGAAGCAGCCCTTCTCGCCGACGGCGTTCCCGCCGACAAGCTCTACCCGCTGGACGTTGATCGCGCCTTCAAGAAGCTCGAGGAAATCAAGCCCTACGTCACCGTCTGGTGGACATCGGGCGCTCAGTCGGCGCAGCTGCTTGCCGACGGCGAGGTCGATATGGAAATGGCCTGGAACGGTCGCGTGACCGCCGTCGCCAAGGAAGGTGCCCCGATCAGCTACACGTTCAACCAGGGCTTCCTGCAATACACATCGCTTTGCATTCTCAAGGGTGCGCCCAATCTCGACACCGCCGTGAAATTCGTCAACGCGGCGATGACGCCGGATATCCAGGCGAACTTCCCGGCCTATATCGATTACGGTCCGGGCAATCCGGAGGCCTACAAGACCGGCAAGATTTCCCCGGAGCGCGCCGCTGAAATGCCAAGCTCGCCGGAGAACGCCGCCAAGCAGGTTCTGGTGTCGGACAAGTGGTGGAGTTCGCCGGCTGGCGAGGAAGCGCAGAAGCGCTGGGCATCCTTCATTCAGAAGTAATCACCGGCCCATGGAGGGTCACCTATGACCGTGTCGACAAGCAATCCTTCGGAGCGTCATGACCGGCGCGAGCAGAGGCTGATGCTGATGCTTCTGGCCCCGGCCCTGCTCGTGGTCGTGTCGCTGCTGATCGTGCCGCTGCTCTGGCTTGCCTGGCAGTCGATCTGGCAGGACGGCGGTTTCACACTCATCAACTACGAACGGTTCGTCACCGATTCCGTCTACTGGATGACCTTCCTCCAGACCTTCCGCATCGCGTTCGTGGTGACGCTCGCGACGCTTCTCCTCGGCTATCCCGTCGCCTATGTGGCGGCGGGCCTGCCGCAGCGGTGGAGCGTGCTTATTCTTGCAATGGTCCTGCTGCCCTTCTGGACCAGCGTGCTCGTGCGTGCCTATGCCTGGCTCATCCTGTTGCAGAGAACCGGCATCGTCAATTCAGCGCTGAAGAATGCCGGGCTGATCGACAGTCCTCTGCCGCTCATCAACAACGAGTTCGGCACGGTGGTCGCAACCATTCACATCCTGCTGCCCTTCATGGTGCTGCCGCTCTATGCGACCATGAAGAAGATCCCGCCCGAGCTGACGATGGCGGGCGCAAGCCTCGGCGGATCGCCGATGCATGTGTTTGCGCGGGTTTTCCTGCCCCTGTCCCTGCCGGGCATGATTGCCGGCATGGTTCTGGTCTTCGTGCTGACGCTCGGCTTCTACATCACGCCGGAACTTCTCGGCGGCGGCCGCACCTACATGGTCTCCATGCTCGTCTCCCGCAACATCGAGGTCTACAATGAATGGGGTGCGGCATCGTCGATCAGCGTGGTGCTGATGGCCTGCGTCTTCCTCGTCTTCCGCCTGGCGAGCATGATCATCCCGTTTGAACGTATCATGGGAACGAGGTGACGCATGCGTATGTCCAAAATCCTGCTTTATGCCGTCGTTGCCCTTATCCTCGCCTGGCTGATCATCCCGATCCTCATCATCGTGCCCATGTCCTTTTCGGGCGCCCGGTTCCTGTCGTTCCCGCCACCGTCATGGTCCCTGCGCTGGTACCAGGCTTATCTGAGCAGTGCCGCATGGATGCAGGCGACCCGCGTCAGCCTGATAGTCTCGGTTTCGAGCGCCATTCTGGCAACGATCTTCGGCACGGCCGCCGCCTATGCGCTCGACATGACTTCGTCCCGGCTGGTGCGCAGCCTGCAGATGCTGCTGCTCCTGCCGCTGATCGTGCCGATCGTCATCACCGCCGTCGGCGTCTTCCTCGTCTATGCGCAGATCGGCCTGATCGCCACCATGACGGGGTTGATCCTTGCCAATGTCATGCTCGGCCTGCCCTATGTCATCACGTCGGTTCTGGTCGGCCTCCGGAAATTCGACCATACGCAGGAGATGGTATCGCGCAGCCTCGGCATGAACCGGCTGCGCACCTTCTTTGTCGTGACCCTGCCGCAGATCCGGCCGAGCGTGATTTCCGGCATGCTGTTCGCCTTCATCTCCGCCATGGACGAGACCGTCGTTTCGCTGTTCATTTCCGGCGGCCAGTACCAGACGCTGACAAAGCGCATGTTCACCGCGCTTCGCGACGAGATCGATCCGACGATCGCGTCGATCAGCTCGCTGCTAACGGCGATTTCCTTCATCCTGGTGATGCTGGTGGCGATCAATGCGCGCAACACGGATCGCCGCCAGGGGAAGACGGCATGATTGCCGATCACCTGATCCTCGGCGGCGGCTCGGCCGGATGCGTTCTGGCGGCGCGGCTGTCGGAGGATCCGAAGCGGACGGTGGTTCTTGTCGAAGCGGGACGCAACATTGCCGCCGGCGATATCCCCGATGACGTGCGCAGCCGTTATCCCGGCCGCGCCTATCTCGACACCCGCAACATATGGTCCTCGCTCACGGCGTTGATGGGCTCTTCCAGATCAAACAGCGCCCCCCGTTCATCCCGCCGCTACGAGCAGGCAAAGCTTCTCGGCGGCGGCTCCGCCATCAATGCACTGATGGCCAATCGCGGCGCCCCGTCCGACTACGCCGAATGGGAGGAATTGGGGGCGGCCGGCTGGGGATGGGACAGCTGCCTGCCCTATTTCCGCAAAATAGAGGCAGACCGGGATTTCGGCGGCCCCCTACATGGAGCGAACGGACCACTGTCGATCCGGCGGGTCACGGACGAGAAGATATCGCCCTTCGTCGATCGCGTGATGAAAACGCTGGAGACACAGGGGCACCCGATCCGTCCCGACCAGAATGGCCCCTGGGAGGACGGCACGTTCCGGGGCGCGGTCGCCGTTAGCGATGCCGGCGAACGCTTGCCGACCTCGATTGCCTATCTCACGCCCGACGTTCGCCGGCGCCCGAACCTCACGATCATCACCGACAGCACCGCGACGCATATTCTCTTCGAGGGCACGCGGGCGATTGGCGCCACACTCACCGGCAACCAACCCCAGACCATCAAGGCGAACGAAGTCATCGTGGCTTCCGGTGCGATCCATTCTCCGGCGCTTCTGCTGCGTTCCGGAATCGGCCCCGGCGCGGATCTCGCAGCCCTCGGCATTCCCGTCATCGCATCGCGCGCGGGCATCGGCCGCAACCTGATGGAACATCCGTCCATCGCGGTCGCCGCCTATCTGCCGCCGCGGATGCGGGTGCGGGACCGCACGGAGCACCACGAGCAATCGATCTGGCGTTTTTCCTCAGATCTTCCCGATACGCCGCAGGGCGACATGCATGCCGCCATCCTGTCACGCTCCGGCTGGCATTCGGTCGGCCTGCGGATGGGCAGCCTGTTCTTCTGGGTCAACAAGTCCTATTCGCGCGGCGTCTTGAAGCTTGGGTCCGCCGATCCGCTGGCCGAACCGGTGGTCGATTTCCGGATGCTGACGGATGAGCGCGACCTTGAACGACTGAAACTGGCATTGCGCATGGGCGCGCATGCACTGCTCGATCCGCATATGAACGGCTACCGGGGCACGGTGTTTCCCTCCAGCTATTCCCCGCGCGTCGCTAAAGTCGCCGTTCCCGGCGCATGGAACGCGATCCAGCGCGGCGCATTGTCGGCGATGCTCGATCTCGCAGGGCCTTTGCGCGCCGCCCTCATCCATTCTGCCGTTACCCTCGGCACCACCATGGAAGGCCTGCTCACCGACGATGCGATGCTGACCGAATTCGTCCGCCGGCATGTCGGCGGCACCTGGCATCCCTCCGGCACCTGCCGCATGGGATCGCCGGACGATCCGATGGCCGTGACCTCCCCGACAGGCAGGGTTTACGGCGTCGAAGGACTGCGCGTCTGCGACGCCTCGCTGATGCCGTCGATCCCCTGCGCCAACACCAACATACCCACCATCATGATCGCCGAACGGATTGCGGATTTTATCCGGGGCGGCCAGTAAGCGCGATGTCAATGCTATTTAAGCCCGCTTTGGTGAGCGGCCCGGTCCAGATCCTCACGAAAATCGGGGTGGGCCAGCCCGATCAGCGCCCTGGCTCGCTCGGCCACAGACTTGCCCTTGAGGTTCGCCCATCCATACTCGGTCACAACGATATGGGTGTCGTTGCGCGATGTCGTCACCGGTCCCGTCAGCGCCGGAACGATACGCGAGAGTGTGCCTTTCGCTGCCGTGGAATGACAGGCGATGATTGACCGCCCGCCACGCGAGGCATAGGCGCCGCGCACGAAATCGACCTGCCCACCTGATGCGCTGAATTGCCTTCCATTCATGAATTCAGAATTGCACGCTCCGTTCAGGTCGACCTGCAGCGTCGCATTGACCGACACCACCCGGTCATTCTGGGCAATGACGAAGGGATTGTTCACATAATCGACCGGATAGGCTTCGACGTCCGGATTATTGTCCAGAAAGTCGTAAAGCGCCTGATCTCCCAGCGCAAAGGTGAAGATGGACCGTCCGACATGCGTTTGCTTGCGACTATTGTCGACCACGCCCGCCTTGACCAGCCTGGCAAGACCCGGCGTCATCATCTCCGTATGGATGCCGAGGTGGCGATGACGAGAAAGCCCCGAGCACACCGCATCGGGCAAGGCACCGATGCCCATTTGCAGGCAATCTCCATCTTCCACCAGGCCCGCGATGATCGCCCCGATGGCATCATCCACCTCGTTGCGCGGGGCGGCTGGCAAGATCGGCAGGCTGGCGTCGTTTTCGACCAGCGCGGCCACGCTTGATACAGGGATCATGCAATCGCCGCGCACATAGGGCATGTTGCGATTGACCTCGAGGATCAGCCGGATTCCGGGCTTTCGCGATACCGTGAGCGCATAGTCGGTGCTGGCGCCGAGGCTGAAATTGCCGTCCGCGTCCATCGGCGAAACGGTCGCAATCAAGGTGTCCACACCGACATGCTCGACCATCGAGCGCGGCACCTGGCTGAAATGACAGGGCACCACGTCGACGGCGGGCAACGCTTCCGCCGATCGCCTCTTGTCGAGCGCACGCTCCACGCCGCCATGAAAGTAACTCATCGGGACGATCACGTCGCGCAGCTCGAAATCGAATACGCTGGTGCCGGCGACGCCTGTGCAAAGGAGATAATGAAGCCGCACATTCTTAACGGCTCCCGCACGGGCTCGTTCGGCAAACGCCGCGAGGATGGCAGGCGGCTGACCGGCGGCCAGCGGCATCGCGACCTTCGCCCCGGAGGGGATCATGGCGACCGCCCACTCCGCGGATGTCAGCCGTTCCCGATACAGCGTCTGATGGATCGTGGTCATTGGGCCTCCTCCCAGTGCACTTTTCAGAACAAATCAGCATCCATTTCCATGATCACATCATCACCGTCCTATGTTTTGCAAGGCGGGACGCGCAGTGACGTGGCCGTCGGGTGAGACTTTGCAAACAATGCGGCCTGATCGACTGACTTCGATCCTAGCATCTGTTCGCCCACTTCCGATAGCGAGAGTGAATCGGCGATCACCGCCGAGGTCGCAAAGACCCTCCCGCCCACTGCCGCCCTCGTCAACAGCGCGGGAATCCATTCCTCGAAGTCGAAACTGATATCGGCCACAAACAGAACCATGTGGTTCAGAAGCTCCGCATCATTGCTCCATGAACGGATCAATCATTTCCATTTTCTTCTATTTATCCCGCTCAAGGCGGTGACCATGTATTGCGGACGTAACCAAGAAGGACACGTCCAAACATGAGCCAGCTCTTCACACCCATCCGGATCGGCCGGTACGAACTTCCCAATCGCTTCGTCATGGCGCCGATGACGCGCTCCCGTGCCAATGATGACGACGGCGTGCCCACCGATATCGTCGTGACCTATTACAGCCAGCGGGCAGATGCCGGGCTGATCATCAGCGAAGGCGTATATCCAGCCGCAACAGGCAAGGGCTATGTCCGCACGCCCGGCATCGAGACCGACGCCCAGGTCGCCGCCTGGAAGCGCGTAACGGATGCAGTCCATGCTCGCGGCGCCCGCATCTTCATGCAGATCATGCATTGCGGCCGCATCTCTCACCCCTCGCTGCTTCCGGGAGGCGCACAGCCCGTCGCACCCTCGGCCATCAAGCCGGCCGGTCAGACATGGACGGCCACCGGCCAGCAGGACTTCGTCACGCCGCACGCGCTGAGCGTCGCCGAAATCGCCGATGTCGTCGCCGGGTATCGCGCCGCCACCCGCCGGGCACTCGAAGCCGGTTTCGATGGCGTGGAACTGCATGCCGCTTCGGGATATCTGCCGGAACAGTTTCTCTCCTCAGGCAGCAACAAACGCGAGGATCAATATGGCGGCTCGATCGAGAACCGCGCCCGTTTCATCCTCGACGTGTTGAAGGCGATGGTCGGAGAGGCCGGTAGCGATCGGGTCGGCATCAAGATCTCGCCCGAGATGAACTATAACGACGTTTCCGACGCCACCCCGCAGGAGACCTATACCTATCTCGTCCGGCAGCTGAACACGTTCAATCTCGCCTATCTGCATGTTTCGCTGTTCGGAACGACGGTCGACTACCATTCGGCTCTGAAGCCGCTTTTCAATGGCGCCTACCTGATGGGCAGCGGGCTCGACCAGGCCAAGGCCGAGGCGGCACTGGACAAGGGACAAGCCGATGCAACCGTGTTCGGCAGCACATTTCTTGCCAATCCGGACCTGCCCACCCGTTTCCTCAAGGGCGCGGCACTCAACGCGCCGGACAGGGACACGTTTTTCTCAGCCGGCGAGAAGGGCTACATTGATTATCCCGCGCTAGACACAGCCGGCGCCGCCTGACGGGAAACGGGCGAGATCAACGGACGATGACGTGCTGTAAAGCGCGTCATCGCACTGCGACCGCCGGCCAGCGGATATTGCCAACCGGGAGCGCAGGCTCCCGTCATTTTGAATGTCCGTATATCTGTCGCGACTCATTTTCCTCAACGGCATCCCATTGAAGAAATTCAGCGATCTTGACGGCTAGTTCCTCATACCATTGCTGGGGTTCGTTGTCGGAACAAACCATTTCGACCCGGTTGAACTGAGGACTGAATATGCCGTCGCTGGCCCAGCTATCCGGCGAGTTTGCTTTCAGAATCCCGATATCGACCCATGGCCGCCCATCCGCAGCGCCAAAGCTCATGGCATTTATCTGCCTGAGTTCGGGCTGTTCTCTCAAAAACGCAATCAATCGCTCTGTGCCGGAGAGCGTATTCCATCCGGATGGCGGGAGAATTGAGATGTACCAATACATCGGAAGATTCTCATCATTCCGCCAAGGAACGTCAAGTATCCGAGACGTGATACGCATGCTCAGCACCAGATCGGCCTCAGACATATCCTGCGTCCTACGGGCCGCCGCAACAGACATGGATCCCCTTCCTTCAGGCTGTTTTGTCTTTCCGAAGAGATCGTCATGCATTTTAATAAATCGCCGTCGAATTCGGTCTCATTAATGGTTTTGTCAGGCTAACGTGATCTTTTATTGGCACAGCGCCATCGGCGGCGAGCAGGACGCTCCCTCTCTGTAATGTTTCTCCCCCGACCCCGAAGCAGGCAGTCACCAACGCGTGCGATCGCCCCCAACCGCACAGCATTGCCTGATCTTCATCACGTGCGAGCCAAGCCATGTCATTCTTGCAGAATGCCAAGATCAGAACCAAAGTCCTCTCCGTCATCATCCCGATCTGTCTGATCGGGATCGCGGGTGTCCTCATTGTCTCCAGTCAATACAAGGACACGGTCAAATCCTACTCGGATTTCATCTCGAATGACGAAACAGCCGCAGTGGAAATGTCGCGTGCGAGCCAACGGGTCGTGGCACTCAGCTACACTGCCTATCAGATCCTGGTCTACAGCTCAAAAGACCCGGCGATGGCGAAGTTTACCAAGGAGTACGGCGACAACCGGAAGATCCTCCTCGAGCGCCTCGCAAACGCCAAGCGGCTGATGCCCACTGAGGCGACGGCGATAGACGCGATTACGGCCCGGGCCAACGATATCATTACCTTGACCGATCAGGCCGTGAAGTCTGGATTGGCTGATGACAACGACGTTGCCACGCAGCTGTTGAAGCAAGCAGACCCGCTTATCGATGCAGAGGTAGTCGCGGTTCGCAACTGGCTCGACACGTTCAACAAGAATATAGCTGCCAAAAGCAACAGACTTGGTGAGCAAACGGTCGAGACCATCACCTATACCCTGATTGCGCTCGGGATCATCTTTGCCACAGCAATCCTGACTGCCCTCCTGGTCTCTGCCCGTGGCATCACATCACCGATCGAGCGGCTGCGCGCCCGCATGGCGTCGCTGGCCAGGGGTGAGACGGAGGAAGCCATATCGGGTATCGAGCGCCAGGATGAGGTCGGTCATATGGCGGCCGCCGTATCGGTCTTCCGCGACAATGCGATCGAGCGTATCCGCCTGGAGAAGGAGGCCGATGCCGGCCGCAACCTCTCGGAAAAGGAAAGACTGGAACGCGAGGCGCAGAAGGCCAAGGATGCGGCCGACACCCAATTTGCCGTCGATGGATTGGCCGCGGGCCTCGCCGAACTTTCGAGCGGCAACGTGACCTATCGCATCGACAAACCCTTCGTTGCCCATCTCGATCAGCTCCGGGCCAACTTCAATTCCTCGATGGCAAAGCTCCAGGATACGCTGCGGGCCGTCGGCGACAATGCCCAAGCCATCGAGGCCGGCGCAAACGAGATCCGTTCAGCTTCCGACGACCTCTCCAAGCGCACCGAACAGCAGGCCGCCTCGATCGAGGAAACCGCCGCCGCATTGGAAGAGATCACGACCACCGTCAAGGACTCCACGCGGCGGGCAGAAGAAGCAGGTTCGCTTGTCGGTCGCGCCCGCATCGGCGCGCAGAAGTCGGGCGACGTCATGCGCGAGGCGGTTGCCGCGATGGAGGCGATTGCTAAGTCGTCGAGTGAAATCAGCAATATCATCGGCGTGATCGACGACATTGCGTTCCAGACGAATCTTCTGGCGCTCAATGCAGGTGTCGAGGCCGCGCGTGCCGGCGACGCCGGCAAGGGCTTTGCGGTCGTTGCCCAGGAGGTGCGCGAACTGGCGCAGCGCTCCGCCAAGGCCGCCAAGGAGATAAAGGCGCTGATATCGACATCCGGCCAACAGGTTCACAGCGGTGTCGACCTCGTGACGAAAACCGGAGGCTCGCTGCAGCAGATCGTCAAGGAAGTGGAGGAGATCGACCATAATGTGCGGGCGATCGTCGAAGCCGCCCGCGAACAGGCAACCGGCCTGCAGGAGATCAATACGGCGGTCAACACCATCGATCAGGGAACGCAGCAGAATGCCGCCATGGTCGAGCAATCCACGGCGGCCAGCCACAGCCTGGCCAAGGAAGTGGCGTCCCTGAACAATCTGCTCGGCCAGTTCACCCTGCAAGGCGATCGAAGCTATCAGCGCCCATCCGCGGCCACCCAACAGTCGGCCCCCGCAGCCTCGCCAGCCCGGTCGCTTCGCGCCAAGCTTGCCGGTGCCTTTGGAAGCTCAAGCAGTGCTGCGGCGACGGCCGGTGCATGGGAAGAATTCTGACGACTACGCGATGCTCAAGGCGCAAGCTTGCGTGAATTCGATATGACAATTGGGGCGGCCGATCATCACGATCGGCCGTTCTCATAGGGTTCTACCGCTGTGATCCGAGACGGCCGAGACCATGCGATCCAGTGCAAGGTTGGCCGCCGACGATAGCTGGCGGACAGGCATGGCGCAGACGGCAAGACTCAAGGGCCGGATAACTGTGTCGGTCAGCGGCGTAAAGGCAAGTTCGCCGGCCTGAACCTCGCTCATGACATCGATCGAACTCAGGATCCCGACGCCGACGCCGCTTTTTACCAGCGATTTGATCATCTGGATATTGTCGGAGAACGCGACGGCGGTGAAAGCCACACCCGTCGCCGCCACGAGAGCGTCCACCTGTTCGCAAAGGGCGAGCGGTTCAGCCGGCGCGACGATCGGATAGTCCGCGCAGCGATTGAAACGAATGCCTGCCTTGCCGGCAATCGGATGATCCGGAAGCGTGGCAAGGCCGATCATGACCTCAAAATGCGCGTAGACCTGCAAATCCTTCGTCGCGCGGGGATTGAGCATCACGCCGAAATCCGCCTCGCCGGAAGAGAGCGCGGTGCCGACGTCGATATTGTCCAGCACCTTGATGGTGAAGGAAATGCCGGGAAAATCCGCACGCATCTGCCGGATAATCTCGGGAACGAAGCCTTTGCTCAACGCATCGATGACGGCGATGGTGACGTGGCCGCGTCTCAGCCCGCGCAAGTCCTCCATCTGCGTCTGTAGCCGGCTGAATTCCTTCGACCAGCCTTTCCCCGCCCGCAGCAATAGTTCACCGGCAGCACTGAGCCGCAGGCCGCTCGGCAGCCTTTCGAACAGTGCGATGCCAAACACCTCTTCCGCATGCAGGATCTGCCGGTCGATCGCGGAGGCCGACACGTTCAGATGTTCCGACGCCTTTCGGATCGAACCGAGACGGGCGACTTCGGCGAAATAGCGAAGGAAGCGCGAAAAGACCAACTGGGACAAGGGTGTTCCATTTTTTGCAACGGCTTATGCGATTTAAAGATATTGATTTCAACACGTCCCGCAAGCAGCTTTCTTCTCAAGGGCCGCCGCCCAATTCCCATGCCGGCGCCAAGGAGCTGAAGAGACCATGACCGACCTCATCGATACATCAGACGATCTGCCGCGCAACTGTACCTTCGATGCGCGGGACTGGAACATTCTCGCGCGCCACTGGTATCCGATCGCGCTTGCCCGCGATATCGGGATGGCGCCCGTTGCGGCGAAACTGCTGGACGAAACGCTTGTCGTCTATCGCTCGGGAGAACAGGTCGTCGTCGCCAACGACATCTGTCCGCATCGCGGCGTGCCGCTCAGCATGGGCACGGGCGATGGCAATAGCGTCATCTGCGCCTATCACGGGCTGCGCTTCGGCGCCGGCGGCCGCTGTCATCATGTGCCGGCGCATCCGGATTTGCACATTCCGGAAAAGCTGCATCTGCGCACCTATCCGGCTGTAGAGCGTTACGGCCTGATCTGGACCTGTCTGCGCTCGTGGAGCAGCCAGCCGGGCGAAGGCGAAAACCGCAATTCGATCAGCCCGATGCCGCATTGGGACGACCCGGATTTTCAGCAGATCGTCTGTCCTTCCATCGATATTTTCGGCTTCGCCGGCCGGCAGATGGAGGGCTTCCTCGATGTCGCCCATTTCGGCTTCGTGCACACCGCCACCTTTGGCGACGCCAACAATACCTATGTCCCGCCCTATGTTCCCGAATTCCACGCCAACGGCTTCGACGTCCAGTATCGCAGCTCGGTCGGCAACTATCCGATCGGCGTCAGCGATCGCGGCAGGCCCGGCTTCGAATGGCTGCGGCACTTCAAGGTGCACCTGCCGTTCACCGCGACGCTGACAGTGCATTTCCCCGACAATGGCCGGCTGGTGATCATGAACGCCGCATCTCCTGTTTCCGCAAAGATGACACGGATGTTCGCGCCGATCGCCCGCAATTTCGACAAGGATCTGCCAGTGCAGGACGTCTATGATTTCAACAAGCGTGTCTTCGAAGAGGATAAGGCGATCGTCGAGGCCCAGAAGCCGGAAGAACTGCCGCTCGATCCGAAGCTGGAGGCGCATATCCCGGCAGATCGCAGCTCGATCGCCTATCGCCGTGGACTGCGTGATATGGGGTTGAGTCGCTTTTTCATTTCCTGATATCGCAGCGGCGTTCATCCCTCGGAAGAATTACATGCCAGCATGCCCGAGCGGAATTTTGTCCGTAGTATCCCGCTAGTACCCTCGAAAGCCTATCCTTCGCTATCCTCCCACCATCGTGTCAGGGAGGAAACGACGATGCCTAGCGCCAAGATTCTGATGATCACCGGGGATTTCACCGAGGATTATGAAACCATGGTCCCGTTCCAGACGCTGCTTGCCTGCGGCTATACGGTTCACGCCGTTTGCCCTGGAAAGAAGGCCGGCGATACGGTAGCGACAGCGATCCACGATTTCGAGGGCGATCAGACCTATTCCGAAAAGCGCGGGCACAATTTCGCGCTCAACGCCACCTTCGACGCTATCCGCGCCGAGGACTATGACGCGCTGGTCATTCCGGGCGGCCGGGCGCCCGAATATCTGCGGCTCGATCCGAACGTCATCAAGGCCGTCCGGCATTTCTTCGATGCCAACAAACCGGTCGCCGCGATCTGCCATGGCGCGCAATTGCTGGCCGCGGCACGCGTTCTCGAAGGGCGAACCTGCTCAGCCTATCCCGCCTGCCGGCCCGAAGTCGAGCTTGCCGGGGGCACCTATGCCGAAATCGCCATCAGCGACGCCGTGACGGACGGCAAGCTTGTCACCGCGCCCGCCTGGCCGGCGCATCCTGCCTGGCTGAAACAGTTCATGGCTGTGCTGGCCGCTTGAGTGTTGCTAGGATAGCGCCGCCCCAGAGGCACGGGGCGGCACCGGGAGGATGCTATGTGTGAACTGTTTATCAAGGCCGATACGCGGCTGTGGGAAAGCACGACGAAATCCCTGCGTATCGACGGCATGGTCACCAGCGTCAGGCTGGAAAACTTCTTCTGGTCCAAGCTCGAAGAGATCGCCCAGCGCGACGGCATGAATGTCGTCCAGCTCATCACCAAGCTGCATCATGAATCGATCGACGCCGGCCACGACCTCGGCAATTTCACCTCATTCCTGAGAGTATGCTGCGCCCGCTATCTCGATCTGCAGCTTTCCGGCAATATCCCGACCGACGTGTCTCAGCCGATCGCTGGCCTCAACGCCGGCGCCATTCTGACGCGCGAGCGTGGAAAATATCACTGATGCCAATCGCCTTGATTGGCTAGGTTCCCGGAACGGCGCAAATGCGCGAGCGCGTCAGGAAGCGCACCTCGCGGCCATTGTCGAGCGAGAACATCCCACCCCGGCCGGGCACGACGTCGATGATCAGTTCCGTATGTTTCCATGCTTCGTATTGAGGCCCGCTGATATAGACCGGCGCACCGCCGATTTCCCCCAGTTGGACGTCATGGTCCCCGACGATGAAATCATCTTGTGGATAGCACATCGGCGAGGAGCCGTCGCAACAGCCACCCGACTGATGAAACAGGATCGGCCCGTATTCCGCCTGTAAAGTCTTGATGAGATCGAGGGCGGCCGGGGTGGCGCTGACCTGATCGTTCATGATGCTTTCTCCCAATGACATGCCGGAGGCAGAGCATTGTTGCTCCGCCTCCGGCGAGCTGCGCTCGGACAGACGTCTCCAGGCTCAGAAGAAGCCGAGCTTCTTCGGGCTGTAGCTGACGAGCATGTTCTTCGTCTGCTGATAATGCTCCAGCATCTTCAGGTGGTTTTCACGGCCGATACCGGACTGCTTGTAGCCGCCGAAGGCGGCATGCGCCGGATAGGCGTGATAGCAATTGGTCCAGACGCGCCCGGCCTGGATGGCGCGGCCGAAGCGATAGCAGGTATTGACGTCGCGGCTCCAAATGCCGGCGCCGAGACCGTAAAGCGTGTCATTGGCGATCGAAAGCGCCTCGTCATTGTCCTTGAAGGTGGTGACGGAGACGACAGGCCCGAAGATTTCCTCCTGGAAAATCCGCATGCGATTGTGGCCTTTGAAGACCGTCGGCTTGACATAATAGCCCGCAGCCAGATCGCCCTGCAGGACATTGCGCTCGCCGCCGATCAGCACCTCGGCGCCTTCCTGTTTGCCGATGTCGAGATAGGAGAGGATCTTCTCCAACTGCTCGCTGGACGCCTGTGCACCAATCATCGTTGCCGGATCGAGCGGATCGCCCTGGACGATGGCCTCGACACGCTTCAGGGCCTTTTCCATGAACTTGTCATAGATGGATTCATGGATCAGGGCGCGGCTCGGGCAAGTGCAGACTTCACCCTGGTTAAGGGCGAACATCACAAAGCCTTCGATCGCCTTGTCGAGGAAATCGTCGTCTTCTTCGGCGACATCCTTGAAGAAGATGTTCGGCGACTTGCCGCCCAGTTCCAGCGTGATCGGAATAAGGTTCTGGCTGGCATATTGCATGATCAGCCGGCCGGTCGTCGTCTCGCCGGTAAAGGCGATCTTGGCGATGCGCGGGCTGGAGGCAAGCGGCTTGCCGGCCTCGAGGCCGAAGCCGTTGACGATGTTGAGGACGCCCGCCGGCAGGATGTCGGCGATCAGCTCGGCGAAGACCAGAATCGATGCCGGGGTCTGTTCGGCTGGCTTGATGACAACGCAATTGCCCGCAGCCAATGCCGGAGCGAGCTTCCAGATCGCCATCAGCAGCGGGAAGTTCCACGGAATAATCTGGCCGACGACGCCGAGCGGCTCATGGAAATGATAGGCGACCGTATCGTGGTCGACTTCGGAGATGCTGCCTTCCTGCGCCCGGATGACACCGGCAAAATAGCGCAGATGATCGACGGCGAGCGGAAGATCGGCCGCCATGGTTTCGCGGATTGGTTTGCCGTTGTCCCAGGTCTCGGCCTGCGCCAAGAGAGCCAGATTGTCTTCCACCACCTGGGCTATTCTGTTGAGCAGAAGGCTGCGCTCGGCGACGCTGGTGCGGCCCCAGGCATCCTTGGCGGCATGGGCCGCGTCGAGAGCGGCTTCGATGTCCTGCGCATCGGAGCGGGCAATCTCGCACAGCACCTGACCGTTGACCGGCGAGGTATTTTCGAAATAGCGCCCGGATTTCGGTTCGACGAATTTACCGCCGATGAAATTGCCGTAGCGCTTCTTGAAATTCGGACGGACGGTCCGGTGAAACTCTACCTTGTTCATTGGTTTTCCTCCCTGGCGAAGTCTTCGGGATGCAAGGATCCGCATCGGTGAAGACCGTGCACTCGTGACAATGCCGCCTCCGCGACACCGGCATCACAATGACGCCGCCGCTGCGGCTCTGTCATTCCCAGGGAATGAAACAAGGTCGGTGAGATGTCGCAGTTTTGCGACAGATCGCAATGCGATATCGCCGCTGCACCGGCTCACACGCGTCCAAGGGTCAGTCGAGGCCGAGCTTTTTCAATTTTCGGTGCAGGGTGGCGCGGCTGATGCCCATGATCATCGCGGCGGCGGAAATATTGCCCGAGGTGCGAGCGAGAGCGCGCTGAATCACGCTTCGCTCGGCCGTCGCATAGTCCTGTCGCGCATTCTTGCGCTGGCCGAGGAGATCGGCCGCCGGCAGCGGCCGGCTGAGCGCTTCGTCGGTCAGGCCGAGAAGATGCCGGGCGGAGCGGGACGCACCGATGACGAGATCGTCGTCATCGACGGCAAGCAGAGCATTCGCGGCGCGCTCCTGTAAGGGGTCGGCACCGCTCTGCGCCAGCACGATCCGCGCCTTCGGGAAAGCAAGGCGGAAGTTTTCGGCCTCGACATGCCGGGCGGCCTCGCCGACGGCAAGCGCGATCAACTTGACGAAATCCTCCGTCAGGTCGGAACGGGCCGAAGAAACATCGATCGCCGCCATCAGCCGGCCACGATGATCGAAGATCGGCGCGACCGTGCAGGACAGCGCCGTGTTGCGGCTGAAGAAATGCTGATCGCGATGGATGGTCAATGCGCGCTGTTCGGCAAGCGCCGTGCCGATGCCGTTCGTGCCCGCGCGCTCCTCGCTCCAGACCGCGCCGGTCCAGAGGCCCATCTTGCAAAAGACCGCGTCATCGGCGGCCGATCCGCGCCGGTCGACCGGCACGCCATCCTTATCCGCCAGGAGCACACAGCATCCGGCCCCGCCGACCGCCGAATAGAGGCGGTCGAGGCTTGCCTGCGCCGTCTGCACAAGCGATCCCAGGCGCTCGCGCACCTGCCTGAACTCGGCTTCCGTCAAAACATCCGGCGGCGCCCCGTCTTCGGGATCGAGCCCATAGAGGCGCATGGAACGGCTCCAGGACGCGACGACAGCCGATTGCGCCGCCGCACTTCCCACCAGAGCCGACTGGATCTGCGAGGCATGTCCTTCGCCGTCCGACATTCCCACGGTCTCCTCCCAAAGCCCAAGCGGTCGTCAGTTGTGGGAGAGGGTAACGTTGCCACGACTGCCGTCAAGCTAAGTTTAAGCGCAGTCGCATAAACCGGCATGTGGCTGGATCAGGCGATATCGAGGACGAATGCTGTTTGGAGAATGGGCTCCAATGCCGTTGGACGGGAAGACATGCGTAAGCTTTGTGAACAAAATTTAATGTACGGTTAATGTTTATTTAAATGCCTTAACCTAATAATCGGGTTGATGGAAAACCCCTCTGTCCCCTCCTCAATCCTCTGAATTTGCATAGAAATGTCGATCCTTCACACGTTCAGTATAAAGAGCGGTCGTCTCGTGGAATTGACATTCAGTTCCGGGGCACGCAGGCGCAACATTGTAGTATCGGGCCGCAAGAACAGGCAGGCGAAGTCTCGTATCCTGACTTTGGCTGGCATACTCACGATGGCTTATCTCGCCATATGCGGAAAGCTTATCTATTTCGACTCTCAGCCGACGGTCGATACGGCGAATATCCCGGCTGGTCCCGTGATCGCCTGGCGCCCCGACATTGTTGACCGCAACGGCGAGCTTCTGGCAACCGACATACGGACAGTGTCGATGTTTGCCGAGCCGTTTCATATCGTCGATGTCGACGAGGCGGTGGAGAAGCTTTCGACACTATTCCCTGACCTCGATAAAAAGACGCTCTATCAAAAGCTTTCCGACAAGCGATCGCACTTCGCATGGCTGCGGCGCCAGCTGACCCCGAAACAGCAGAACGAGGTTCTGGGGCTTGGAATTCCCGCGATCGGTTTCCGTCCGGAGGTAAAGCGTTTCTATCCGGGCGGACGGACCGCCGCTCACGTCCTGGGCTACGTCGACATAGACAACCATGGTGTCGCTGGTATCGAGAAGTATCTCGATGGGCAGGGGCTTTCAGACCTCACCTCCGCCGGCATGACAAGCCGCGACAGCCTGCAGCCTGTCCATCTGTCGATCGATCTTCGTGTCCAGAACATCGTACACGACGTCGTGTCGGATGCGATCGGCCAATATCAGGCTCAGTCGGCCGGCGCGGTCATCCTCGATATCCATACCGGCGAGGTGCTGGCCATGGCATCGGCTCCCGATTTCGATCCGAATGACCCGCAGGCCGACGTCAAGGGCTGGCTAAATCGCATGTCCGATGGCACCGACGAAATGGGCTCGGTGTTCAAAACCTTCTCGATCGCAATGGCCATCGACACCGGCACGGTCAAGCTGACCGACACGTTCGATGCCAGTGCACCCCTACACTATGGCGGCTTCACCATCCACGACGACCGTGACGTTCCGCGACGCGCGCTGTCGGTCCCCGAAATCTTCCGCTACTCGTCCAACATCGGCACCGCCAAGATCATGGACAAGGTCGGCATGGACGTCCAGAAGGCCTATCTGACCCGCTTCGGCTTGCTCTCGAGGATGCAGACGGAGCTACCCGAGGTGAAAGCTCCGAGCCAGCCGAAAGTATGGAAGAAGATCAACTCGATCACCATCGCCTTCGGCCATGGCGTCGCCACCACGCCGATGCAGACGGCAGTTGCTGGAGCTGCTCTTATCGACGGCGGCGAGCTGATCGAGCCCACCTTCCTGCCACGGACACAGGAAGAAGCGGAGAAGACCGAAAAGATGATCGTCAAAAAGAGCACCAGCGACGTCATCAGATATCTGTTCAAGCTGAACGGCGAACAGGGCACGGGCAAGACCGCCGATGTCCCCGGCTTCCACGTCGGCGGTAAGACGGGCACGGCGAACAAGGTGATCAATGGCGTCTATTCACACAAGCTGAGCTTCAATTCCTTCCTTGCCGCTTTTCCGATGGAGAACCCTAGATATGTGGTGCTGTCCTTCATCGACCAGCCGCTGACGGGCCTGCACAATCTGAACCTCGCCGCCGAAACGGCGGCACCCATGGTCCACGACATCGTCAGCCGCGCTGCGCCACTGCTCGGTGTCGAGCCGAATTTCGGACAGAACCTGCTGTCGGCTTATTGAGCAGACAAAGCCATATCGATGGAGTGCACTGAATACATCCTTCGATGGCGCAGCATGTGCTGTCACATTGATCCGCGGCAAAGCTCTCATTCAAGTTAGGGATTACATTGGTGTACACACCACCCGCCTTGTTGCCAACGCCTCGGCTGATATTGCGCGCCGCTCGCCGAGAAGATGCGGCCTCCTTGTTCGAGGAGTATACTGGGAGAAACGAAGCTTCACATTATCTACAGCGCCGCGCCCACTCATCGCAGGCCCGAACCGAAGCAGTCATTGACGCTTGCGGGGAAGGCAATTGGCTGACAGGCACCCGCTTTGTCTGGAGCATTCTTCGTCGCTCCGACGAAAAGCCGATAGGCCTGTTTCTGATGTTCATCGACGGGAGCAGCGCCGAGATCCACTATGGCCTTGGGCCTGCATTCTGGAGACAGGGATTGACCACCGAGGCAGGCATAGCAGTGATGGACTGGGTCACTCGGCAATCATCGCTGTTGGAGGTTTCGACCTCCTGTGCCGCCGAACATGTCGCCAGTCTTCGAGTGCTCGAAAAAATTGGCCTTCGCCGGATGCAGTTGCTCCCCGGTGAGCTGTTGCTGGGCGAAACAGGTATCCGGGTGGATGCCTGGCTCTATAGCTGGACCCGCTCCTGAGATCAGTTTGCTGCAAATTCCCGGGTTTTGTCGAATAGTTGGGAGTTTCGCAGCTTCACTCCGACAGGAGTCGATCATGGCGATCGTGCTTCCACCAAATGCTGACGGAAGAAAGCGACTATCGCGCCGTTGAAATCTCTGTGAAAGTCCGTTCGATCGAACCCTGGAGCATCGATACAAGCGTCCGAGGATGGCCTTATTTCCGGACAGGGCGTCAGGAATGACAAATGCATGGCATTGGGAACGATCCTAAAGTCCGGCTTGTTTGGCAATATGTGGGCAAGCATCGCGACATCTTCCGGCGATGCTCCACCACCGCCTCCGAGTTCCGCCCCCCATAGCTGAAGTGGAATTCTGACATCCTTCACGCTGTCAGTGGTCTGGAAGACGACGCTTAAGGGATCCGCCACTACCATTGCCTTGATGCGAGGATCGTGGGTCAACGACTGAAGTGGCAGTTTCGGCCGCGGAGGGTGAGCCTGGGTGGAGGGTGGGCAGCCAGTTGCTTTCGGGTCTGCGCACCGCGGCGGCAGCTTGTTGAAATCCGGATTGGCCCCGGCGATCACAAGACCCGTGTAGCCGCCCTGGGAAAATCCATAAAAGCCGACACGTTGCGGATCTATTTTGGCGGCGTCGGGGGCGGTAGTAAGCATAAAATCAACGGTCCGCTTGATGTCGACAGGGCGCTCGACCAACACTCCCAAGCCGTTTGCGCGGCTCATGTCCGCGTAATTTGCATGCGGATGATTGATAGCAACGACAATAAAACCCGCATCGGCAAGTGCTTCGGCGGTATCATGGTGGCCGAGATACCAGCCGCCATAGCCATGCGAGATGATGATAAGCGGGAGTTTTTCACCCGCAATCGGACAGTCCGGTACTGCGGGCACAGACAACGCTCCGATCCTCATTTCTGCAGGTGCTGCCAAACAAGGCGACCACATTGCCGCGTCGATTGCCGGGCCATCCGCACCGTCGGGAACTTGAATAAACTTCAAGCCAGCGGCATGGGTTAACGGTGCGATGAGACAGAGGGTAGCAGCAAGCACTCGGCTTAAGCGGATCATTGTATTTGCTCCATTTGACGAGAGATACTCGCGTTCAATCGGCAGAGAGCTGCCAAAGGAAGTTAGCGAGGGGCGAGCTGACGATGATGGTTCGCAGGCTGCGAGCGCCCACATCTGGCTATCAATCCACTACCTTGCATAAACAGATAGCTTGTTATATGCATATTGTAAACCCGAGGCATTCATGACCGACTCGATCCAAGTTCAATTGCGAAAAGGCGCCCTTGATCTCTGCGTCCTGGCCGTGCTGTCGCGGGGTGAAAGCTACGGCTATGAAATCGCCAGCACGCTGGTCACCGCCGTCGGAATGGGGGAAGGCACGATCTATCCGCTGATGCGACGGATGCAGAATGACGGCCTGGTGGCCACCCGCATCGTCGAATCGAGCAACGGGCCGCCCCGCAAATATTACCGGCTCACGCCGCTCGGCCGGACGATTTTCGAAGCGCATCGCCGCGACTGGCGTTCCTTTGCGGGCGCCGTCGATAAACTTCTTGAGGATTTGCCATGACCAGGGACGCCTTCTTGCGCACGCTGAGACTGGGGCTTGCCGGCCTGCCGCCTCAAGAGATCGAGGATATCGTCGCCGACTACACCGCCCATTTCGCCGAATCCGATGCTTCCGGCCGCAGCGAGGCGGAAGTCGCGGCAGCGTTGGGCGACCCGGCCAGAATTGCCAGGGAACTGCGAGCCGAGGCCGGGTTGCGCCGTTTCGAGGCCCATTGGAGCATGTCGAACATGTTGGCCGCCGCGATGGCGCTTGCCGGCCTTGCCATCGTCGATATCCTTTTTCTGCTGCCGCTGCTCCTTGTCACGGTTGTCATCACCTTTGGCCTTGCGGTCGCACTGATCGCCATCGGCGCGGTTGGGGTAAAGATCATCTTGACCACGCTGCTGTTCGACTTCGGCGGACCGATGATCGGAATAATAGCGCGCCTGCTCATCGGCGCCGGACTGGTGAGTTGCCTCCTGGGCGGCGGCGCCTTGCTGCTGATGGGACTAAGTGCTGGCATACGCATGCTCGGACACTATGCCCGGCTGCATTTCCGCCTGGCTGAACTGGACCAGCGCGCTTGAGCGTTGCATGACACCACGTTGAAGGAACGGGACAATGACTGGAAAGTTGGCATTCGTCGCGACAGCGGGATTGATCGGTGCAGTCGTCTTTCTGGCGCTGGGTATCGGACTTTCCGGACGGGATTGGGCAGAGGCGAGACATTTGTGGGGGGCGATGCCGTCCACCTGTGGATCAGCCGCATCCACCAGCCAGCAGGTGATCCTGCCCTTCACCGCCGTCGACAGGCTGGTGATCGATCTGCCGGCCTCGGTCCGCTACCAGCCGGGAGACAAGGCGGAGGCAATCGTCAGCGGCGATCCCGCCCTTCTCGACCATGTGCGGATTGAAGGCGGAAAGCTGAGCCTGGATTGCGATCCGGGCTGGGTTGACACCCGGCTCGATGTCAGCCTGTCGGGACCGGCGATAACCGATTGGAAGTTGCTCGGGAGTGGCAATCTCACCTTGTCGCAGATCAATCAGCCGCAGCTGCAGCTGAGCATCCGGGGAAGCGGCAGCGTTGCCGCGACCGGAGCCGCCGATACGGTCAGCCTGGATATCTCCGGTTCGGGCTCGGCGCGGCTCAAAAACCTGGCCGCCAAATCCGCCGAGATCAAGGTTCGCGGCAGTGGCGATGTGCAACTTGCCGCGCAAGTGGATGCCGACGTCTCGATCTCCGGAAGCGGCAACGTCGAGCTGTTCGGCCGCCCTGTCTTGCGGCACTCGGAAATCAGAGGCAGCGGCCGTATTAGGCAAGTGCCGTAACCATTCCAGCAGGAAAATTAAGCCATGCATCGACACGCAAACACGCTTTTCCCCGATTTCGAGGATAGGCACATCGAGACAGCCCAGGCCGAATTGGCCGTACTGACGGGCGGTTCAGGGCTGGCGGTCCTGCTTCTGCATGGCTATCCGGAGACACGCTCTGCCTGGCATCGCATTGCACCGGTTCTCGCAACCCATTACAGCGTCGTCATCCCGGACCTGCCCGGCTATGGCAACAGCCGCCTTGTCGGCGAAGTCCAGGGTGCCGGATCGAAACGCCAGATGGCGAAATGCCTGCATGAGGTGATGACGGCCCTCGGGCATGAACGCTTCGTCGTCGTCGGCCACGACCGTGGCGGCCGTGTCGCCTACCGCATGGCGCTCGACTATCCGGAAGCGGTGATCGCGCTCGTGTCGGTGACGGTCGTGCCGACGCCGGAAATGTGGGAAGGCGCCAGCAAGGCTTTCGGCATGGGCGCCTGGCACTGGTTCATGATGGCGCAGCCCGCGCCCCTGCCCGAAAAATTGATGGCGGCGGACCCGCGCTTCCTGATCGACCTCACCCTCGACAAGATGGCTCTCGGCATCGACCGGCTTCACCCGCTGGCGCTCGAGGACTATCGGACCGCATTCGACAGGGCGGAGGTGCGGCACGCCATGTGCGAGGACTACAGGGCTGGTGCTACCACCGATGAAGCAGACGATCTCACCGATCGCACATCCGGGCGCAAGATCCAGGCACCGGTCCTTGTTCTGTCCGAAGCAGGGCGGCTTTATGGCGGCGGTCGGGAACCGTTGAACATATGGGCGGATTGGGCGGAAAATGTCGAAGACATCGGCATCGGCGGCGGCCACCTGCTGCCTGAAACCGAAGCCGAGGAGGTGCTCGGCGCGCTGCTGCCCTTCCTGGAGAATATCTCTCGATGACACGCGACGGGTAGCCTGCCTCCTTGCCTGACGCTTAGGCGCAGAAGGTACCGGAGACATCGTCACGGTTGGTTGCCTTCCGCGGCAGCCAATGGCAAACAGGAGCGAAGACGCCCCAGGCGCTGCCCCATCGGAGGAGACACCGGAATGACGCTTATCTTGAACCGCCGTCAGGCGCTTATCGGCATGGGCGCTGTTGGCGCTGCCGCCGCCTTCGGCATGCCGGCGCACGCGGCGACCCGCAATCTTGCGGTTCTGCATCTTGCCAGCCATGCGCCAAGCTTCATTGCCTATGAGCGCGGCTACTACAAGGAAGCGGGGATCGACATCGAGCTGAAGTTCTTCGAAGCCGCCCAGCCCATGGCCGTGGCGATCGCCTCCGGCGACGCGGATTTTGGCGTAACAGCGATGAGCGGCGGCCTCATCAGCCTGGCGCAGAAGGACGCGGTCAAGGTGATCGGCGGCGCGCTCACCGAGGAAAAGGGAACGGTCGGCGCCATCATCCTCGCCTCGAACAAGGCCTATGATGCGGGCCTGACGGACCCGTCAAAGCTTTCCGGCAAGAGCTTCGGCATCACCACCGCCGGCTCGTCCTTCCATTTCATGATCCACAAGATCGTGCAGGCGAACAATATCAAGCTCTCGGACATCCAGCTTCGCCCGCTACAGAAGCTTGGCGCCATCGTCGGCGCGCTCTCGACCGGGCAGATCGATGCCTGGGCGATCCAGCCGAATGTGGCCAAACAGATGCTCCGGGAAGGCGCCGCCAAGCAGATCGGCCTTGTGTCCGATTATGCGCCGAACTACCAGGTGACGACGGCCTTTACCTCGACCAAGAATGCCAAGAACGAGCGGGAGCTGACAGAGGCCTTCGTCAAAGCCTATTCCAAGGCGATTGCGGACTACAACGCGGCCTTCGTCGACAACAAGGCCAATGACGCCGAGCGCGACGACCTGGCGAAGATCGTTCACAAATACGTCGAAAGCGACAGCCCTTTCGAGACCGCCAGGCAGAACCTGATCGACGGCGCGATGCGTATCAACAACGGCCTGGCGCTCTCGCTCGGCAGCTGCGTGGAGCAGCTCGAATGGTTCAAGTCCGAAGGCATGGTCAAGGAAGCGATCACCAACGAGCAGCTCTTCGACACGTCCTACGTCAAGACCATCTGACGACCGAGGCCGAATGCGGGAGCTTACAAGGCTCCCGCCTGGAGGACACATGGACCTGAAGCTCAAGAATATCAGCCATCGCTATGGATCCGTCGAGGTTCTGAAGGACATCTCGCTCGACATCCCGCAGGGCCAGATCGTCTGTCTGATCGGCCCGTCCGGATGCGGCAAGTCCACGCTGCTGCGCTTCCTCGGCGGCCTTGAGCGCCCTTCATCCGGTGAGGTCCTGCAAATCGGCAATCCGCCAGCGGGTTCGCTCAATCCGCTCACCTATGTGTTCCAGCACTTTGCCCTGCTGCCTTGGCGCACGGTCGAAGGCAATATCAAGCTGGTGCTCGAGGATCATGGCATCGGCAAACGCGAGATGGACGCGATCGTCACCGACGTCCTCGAACGCACCCGGCTTTCCGAATTTCGGCGCACCCTTCCCAAACAACTCTCCGGAGGCATGCGCCAGCGCGTAGCCATCAGCCGGGCGCTGGCCGTTCGCCCCGCCGTCATGCTGATGGACGAGCCGCTTTCGGCGCTCGACAGCCAGACCCGCGAATTGCTGATGGATGATCTGATTTCGCTCTGGACCCGCCAGCCCTTCACGTCGGTCTATGTCACCCACAACCTCAACGAGGCCGTCCGGCTGGGCCACCGTGTCGTGGTCCTCTCCCGCCGCCCCGGACGTATTCGCGAGATCGTCGATATCGATATTCCGCTTGCCGACCGCCACCTCGGCGATCCGGTGCTGGAGGAAAAGCAGAAGCAGCTCTGGGAGCTGATGCGCGAAGAGGCCATGGCCGCCGACAAGGAGCTGGTCAATGTCTGACATCACCACATTTTCAACGCCGTCCAGCATGGCCGATGACGACAACGCCGGAACGAATGCGGCGCCGGTTCGCGCTGTCGCCTTTCGCGGTGGCGGCTTCGCGCCCACGCCGGTTCGCGGCATGGGGATTGCGGTCTTTATCGTCCTGATCGCACTCGCCGAAATCGGCACCCGCACCGGCATCATCTCGAACCTGACGCTGCCGCGGCCTTCGGCGGTTCTCGAAACCTTCCTGCAGCTCTGGCGGACCGGCCTGCTCTGGCAACATCTGCTGCCGTCGCTGCAGCGGCTTTTCGTCGGCGCCACCCTTGGCATTACCGCCGGTATTTCGATCGGCGTCTGCATCGGCCTTTTCAGCCATGTCCGCGCCGGCCTCGTGCCGCTGGTGGCGGCGTTGTTTCCGATCCCGAAGATCGCTCTACTACCGCTGTTCGTCATCTGGTTCGGGATCGACGAAACCTCGAAATACGCGCTGATCGCCTTCGGGACATTCACGCCGACGGTCGTTGCCACTTACGGCGCCGTCGACAATGTCGACCGCTCGTTGATCCGCATGGGCCAGAGCTTCGGGCTGAGCTGGTGGTCGATTGTCCGCAAGATCGTCCTGCCGGGCGCGTTTCCGGCCATTCTCTCCGGTCTTCGCGTGTCGATCTCGATCGCGATTATCCTGCTGGTCGCCGCGGAAATGCTCGGCGCGCAATTTGGTGTCGGCGCCTATATTCTCGAAGCGGGCTCGCTCTATGATCTTGAAAAGCTGTTCACCGGCGTCGCCATCCTGTCGATGATGGGCCTGATCGTGAACTTCGTCATCGGCCAGATCGAACGGCGCTTCCTGAACTGGCGCGGATAGTCATCCGGCTCTGTCGCTTGCGGATGTCCAGCGGACCGACCACAAGCGACAGGATCAAGGAATGCGGCGAAGAAACAGGGCCGGCAGTCTCAGCTATTTGCCGTTCCAAGATTATCGACCGGCATCGTGGTGGCTCTGTCGACCGTGTCGGTCTTCGGCGCGCGTCCAAGCGACGAGCGCTCGACCTGCACCGACCGCCACTCGCTTTCGAGGCGATCAACGATGTGTAAGGGTATCTCGTTCCGTACGGCTTCACGCTCTTGCATCAGAACCTCCTTGGTGTGAGGCCCTTTGGATGGCATGAAAGAAATTCTTTGTAAATCATAGCATTAAAGGGTTTAAACGATTGAATTTATTTTAATCGATTAGAGATTCCTCAATTTTGCGGGCACCCTCGATTTCTCCACAGGGGTAAGATGATCCCTCAACGCTGATTCACAATCCACTCGCGAAAACGGACAAGCGGCGGGTATGCCAGGCGCTCGAACGGACAGGCAAGATAATAGCGTTCGTCGCTTTCCAGCTCGTTGGACGAGGCCGCCACCAGCTCGCCGCGCTTGAGTTCTTCCTGGATGAGAAAGGTCGGCAGCAAGGCGACACCGAGGCCGGAGATGGCGGCCTGGGCGGCGGTTGCGAACTGATCGAACAACATGCCCCGCACACCGGAGGCAGGCGCACCGTTTGCCGCCAGCCATTTTTCCCAGGCATCCGGCCGGGTCGTCAGATGCAGCAGTGGCACCTGCAGGAAATCGGCGGGCTCCACCAGCCGGTGTCGAGCCAGAAAATCGGGGCTACAGGCCGGCACGGTCCGCTCCGACATCAAGAATGCAAGTTCGGCGCCCGGCCAGTGCGGATGGCCGAAATGGATGGCGGCGTCGATCGAATCCAGCCGAAAATCGAACGGCGACAGACGGGTGACCAGATTGATCGTAATGCCCGGATTGGTCGCCAAGAAGTCGCCGAGTCTCGGGGCAAGCCAACGTGTCCCGAAAGTCGGCAGGATCGCCACGTTCAATGTCCCGCCGTTCGGGTTGGCGCGCAGGTCGAGTGACGCCGAGGAAATCCGCCGCAATGCCTCGCGGATCTCGCGGGCATAGCTGTCGCCGGCAAGGGTCAGGCGGATGGTCTGGCGTTCCCGCACGAACAATTCCACGCCAAGCTGCTCTTCCAGCGCCTTGATCTGGCGGCTGACGGCGCTCTGGGTCAGATCCAGTTCCCTTGCCGCAACGGTGACACTGCCGGTGCGGGCCGCCGCCTCGAAGGCGGACAGCAGGGACAAGGAAGGCAAAAAGCGCCGCGGCGTGATCATGTTCATTCCCATACGGAATTAACTCTTGAAGAAATATCAATTTCTTCCACGAAAACCGCGCCGTAAAGAGGCATAAATGGAAAAATCGGAATGATGTCGCCATATCTCCATGAGCGTTGTTCCCTTCGATCTGACCAACCGTTGCGAGATAGTCCAATGCAGGCTACTGCTTTCATCTCCAGACATTGGCTGCGGCCGGGCCAGGCGTCTCTCGGGATGCCGGTTCCAGTTTGCCGCACAGGCATTGCCCGATATTTTCGCACTGATGGACAGGATCGATGCTGAACAATCCCCGTTCCCACGGCCTTTGGGAAAAGACCGCGCCCGCCGGTCCCGTGACATCAGCGCTTGCCGGCGATCTCACCGCCGATGTCGTCATCGTCGGTGGCGGTTACACCGGTCTCTCGGCAGCCCTGCATCTCACGGAGGCTGGTCAGTCGGCGGTGGTTCTGGAGGCAGTCGAGATTGGCTTTGGTGGCGCCGGGCGCAATGTTGGCCTCATCAATGGCGGCATGTGGGTGATGCCGGACGATATTCCCGGCGTGCTGGGACCGGTCCACGGCGAACGGGCGCTCGATCTGCTTGGCGGAGCGCCGCTTCTGGTGCGCGAGATTGTCGAGAGACATGAGATCGCCTGCGAAATCGAAAAGAACGGCACACTGCATCTGGCCGTCGGCGCCGATGGCCTGAAGGAGTTGCAGGAGCGGCATCGCCAATGGACCGCCCGTGGCGCCCCGGTGCAACTGCTCTCGGCCGAAGAGACCGCCCGCCGCGTCGGCAGCGCCGCCTATGCGGGATCACTGTTCGATCCGCGCGCCGGCACCATCCAGCCGCTTGCCTATGCGCGCGGCCTGGCGCACGCGGCCATCCGTGCGGGCACGAAAATCTTTACCGGCAGCGCCGTCATCGCCACCGAACGCCAGGGCGACGGATGGAAGGTGAGCACGACGCATGGCTCCGTCTCCGCAAAATGGATTGTCGTCGCCACCGACGCCTATTCCACCGGCCCCTGGGAGCAGGTGCGCACCGAGCAGGTGCATCTACCCTATTTCAATTTTGCCACCGTGCCGCTCGGCGACAATGTGCGCAAGTCGATCCTGCCGGGCCGTGAAGGCTGCTGGGACACCAAGGAAATCCTGTCGTCCTTCCGCATGGATCGCGCCGGCCGCCTCGTCTTCGGCAGCGTCGGGGCGCTGCGCAATACCGGGCTCGCCGTTCACAGGAACTGGGCGCGGCGGTCGTTGAGGAAGCTGTTTCCGCAGCTCGGGGACATCGACTTTGAATGCGAGTGGTACGGCAAGATCGGCATGACCGACGATGCTGTTCCCCGCTTCCATAAATTCGCCGAGAACGTCATCGGCTTTTCCGGCTATAATGGCCGCGGCATTGCGCCGGGTACGGTGTTTGGCAAGACCATCGCGCACCATATCCTCGGTGATATCAGCGAAACTGAGCTTCCCCTGCCGCTGACCGCGCCGAAGGACCCAAGCTTTCGTGCCGCCAAGGAACTTTATTACGAAGCCGGAGCCCAGATCGCTCATCTGACCAGCGACCGCTTCTAGCGAGACCATTTAAAAACCCGGCGTGGATGGAGATCAGATTAGACAATCTCTTCCGTCCTGCGCCGACAGTCACCAGATATCACCGAACACGCTTCCATCAGAAAGACGAGAATGACCATGTCCAAGCCAGATCTTGCTTCCGAAGTCTCGAAAATCCTCTCCGACCTCGGCGTCTCCGCCGAGCGCTATACGGGCGGAACGCTTGCCGTGACCTCTCCGGTGACCGGCGCCGAAATCGGCCGTCTCAGGGAAGATTCGGCCGCCGACGCCAAGGCCGCGATCGATAAAGCGCAGGACGCCTTCCTCGCCTGGCGCAATGTGCCGGCACCGAAGCGCGGCGAGCTGGTTCGTCTGCTCGGCGAAGAGTTGCGCGCCGGCAAGGCGGCGCTTGGCCGCCTGGTTTCCATCGAGGTCGGCAAGATCACCTCCGAAGGTCTCGGCGAAGTGCAGGAAATGATCGACATCTGCGATTTCGCTGTGGGCTTGTCGCGCCAGCTCTACGGCCTGACGATCGCCACCGAGCGCTCGGAACACCGGATGATGGAAACCTGGCATCCGCTCGGCCCGATCGGCATCATCTCCGCCTTCAATTTCCCGGTCGCCGTCTGGTCGTGGAATGCGGCGCTTGCCATGGTCTGCGGTAATTCGACGATCTGGAAGCCCTCGGAAAAGACACCGTTGACGGCGCTTGCCACGCAGGCCCTGTTCGAAAAGGCGCTGAAGCGCTTTATCGCCGAGGGCGGCGACGCCCCGGCCAATCTGTCGACGCTCATAATCGGTGGTCGCGATCTCGGCGAAATCCTGGTCGATCACCCGAAGGTTCCGCTGGTCTCCGCCACCGGCTCGACGGCCATGGGCCGCGCCGTCGGCCCGCGGCTTGCCAGCCGCTTCGCCCGCGCCATCCTCGAGCTTGGCGGCAACAATGCCGCGATCGTCAGCCCGACGGCCGATCTTGACCTGACGCTGCGCGGCGTCGCCTTCTCCGCCATGGGCACCGCCGGCCAACGCTGCACGACGCTGCGCCGTCTCTTCGTGCATGAGAGCGTCTACGATCAACTCGTGCCGCGCCTGCAGAAGGCCTACGGCTCCGTCACCATCGGCAATCCGCTGGAACAGGGCACGCTGGTCGGCCCGCTGATCGACAAACAGGCTTTCGACCGGATGCAGGCTGCTCTCGGCGAAGCGAAGTCGGCCGGCGGCAAGGTAACCGGCGGCGAGCGTATCGAAAACGGTTCGGCCGATGCCTTCTACGTCCGCCCGGCACTGGTCGAGATGCCCTCGCAGACCGGCCCGGTCGAGCAGGAAACCTTCGCGCCGATCCTCTATGTGATGAAGTACAGCGATTTCGACGCGGTACTGGCACTGCACAATGCCGTGCCGCAGGGCCTGTCGTCGTCGATCTTCACCAATGACATGCGCGAGGCGGAAGCCTTCGTTTCGGCGCGCGGTTCGGATTGCGGCATCGCCAATGTTAATCTTGGTCCTTCCGGCGCCGAGATCGGTGGCGCCTTCGGCGGCGAGAAGGAGACCGGCGGCGGCCGCGAATCCGGATCGGATGCCTGGAAGGCCTATATGCGCCGCGCCACCAACACCATCAATTACGGCCGAACTCTCCCGCTCGCGCAGGGCGTCAAGTTCGACGTCGAGTAAAAGAGAGCCTTACGGCTAACCGAACCAATGGATGGGGCAATAGTTCGCCCCATCCGCAGCCCCGCAGAACGAAGTGGTTGACGGACTGGTTTCCGGCGAAGGCTTCTTCTATCTGTTCGGCAGCAACAACAGTGCGATCCAGCGGTCTCCCCGTCAGTCCGCTTTGCCGGGGAAGATCACAGAGGCTTTCAGCCCTTTTCCGCCGGCTCCCTCGCCAAGTGTCAGCGAACCGCCGAACAGGCCGGCAATCTCCTCCACGATCGGCAGGCCCAGGCCCATTCCGGGCGACTGCCCGCCTCCCCCACGCGCAAATCGCTGCCGCACGCCTTGTCGTTTATCGAGCGGGATACCCGGGCCGTTGTCTTCCACGTCCAGGCGAACTGTCTCCCCTTTAGCCTCCACGCGCACAGTCACTTCCGTCCCGCGTCCGGCATAGGCAATCGCGTTCTCGATCAGATTGCGCAGGAGTTCGCCGATCAGAAGCGGCTCGGCCCGAATGAGAGCGCTCCCCTCGCCTTCAAAGCCGAGATCGACGCCGGCTTCGCCGGCGCCGGGAACGTGGTCGCCGGTGATACGCTGTGCAAGCGACACGAGATCAAGGGCCATCTGCGATTGAGGCTCTTTCGAAGCGGCCGCTTCGACTTTCGCCATGAGCAGCAGCTGCGCCAGGATGCGTTCCGCATGCGCAACGGCCTCGTCACCCTTGCGCGCGGCCTCCCGGGCCTCCGCAAGCGAGGTTGCGCGCGCCGACAGTGCCAGCTGGGTGCGGATGATGGCAAGGGGCGTGCGCAGCTGATGGCCGGCATTGCCGGTGAAATGGCGTAATGCA
Organism: Rhizobium sp. GW821-FHT14E12; assembly: GCF_058803745.1. Classification (NCBI taxonomy): domain Bacteria; kingdom Pseudomonadati; phylum Pseudomonadota; class Alphaproteobacteria; order Hyphomicrobiales; family Rhizobiaceae; genus Rhizobium; species Rhizobium sp. GW821-FHT14E12. The sequence goes on along the minus strand of NZ_JBXAPH010000003.1, from coordinate 284,182 downwards.
TCAAGCGCCGATTGCAGCCGCACCATGAAGGAATTGACCGTTTCCACCAACCCCTCGACTTCGCTCGGCGCGGATTGCCGGATCGGGTGCAGATCGTCGGGGCTACGCTCCGCAATGGCGTCCCCAAGCCGATAGAGCGGCCGAAGCGATACGGTGACGGCGATCCAGACGATAATGGCGGCGCCGAGTATGAGGATGAGAAGGCGCAAGGCCGAGCGCAGCAAGATAGCCTGCGTCAACTGCGTGCGGCCGATCGTCGTTTCGGCGACGGTTACCGTGAACGGAACCGAATTGATGCCTGTCGACGCCGAACGCTCGAGAACGGCAAGCCGGATCGGTTCGCCGCCGAACGTCTGGTCGGCATAAACCGCCGCCTGCCCCTTCATATCGGCAATCGACGGCAGGTTCTGATAGCCGGTGATGAACCGGCCGGGCGGACCGTCCACGCGGTAGAAGACGCGATCCTGGGCCGCCGATGTCAGCATTTCCAGGGCGACATAGGGAATATCCACTTCCAGCGCGCCGTCTTCCGCGACGACGACACGTTCGGCGATGGCGAGCGCCGAGCCGGCGAGGACGCGGTCCGACACGGTGTTCGCGGTTTTCACCGCCTCGAAATAGGTATCTGCCAGCGCGACGGCGCCGATGACGACGGTCGCGATCAACAGCCAGGCAAGCAGCCTGCGGCGCAGCGAATAGGCGGCGTGTGCCTTCATACGCCCGCCAGCTTGTCGAGATAATAGCCGATGCCGCGGGCCGTCCTCACCGTCAATCCGTGCGGCGCGAGGCGCTTGCGCAACCGGCTGACATATTGCTCGATGGCATTGGAGCTCAGATCGTCGTCGAAGGCGGCAAGCGACTGGATGATCGCCTCCTTGGCGACGACCCTGCCTGCGCGCATGAACAGGGTCTCGAGAAGGCTGAGCTCGCGGGCCGGGATATCGATGGGGACGCCGTTGGCTGAGAAGGTGCGCGAATTGAGGTCGAGGGCAACATTGCCATAGGTGACGAGCGACGCGCGAAGTCCCGCTTGCCGGCGCAGCAGCACACGGACACGCGCCTCGAATTCGCTGATGTCGAAGGGCTTGATCATGTAGTCGTCGGCACCGAGATCGAGGCCGCGCACCTTCTCCTCCTGCGTGCCCCGCGCCGTCAAAATGAGTACGGCCGCCTTGTTCTGGCGGGCGCGCATGGCCCGGAGCACATCGAGCCCGTCCATCTCCGGCAGGTTGAGATCGAGGATGACGAGATCGAAGGTTTCGGCGGCAGCCGCCGCGTTCGCGGAGGCACCGTCGCCCACCACATCCACGGCATAGCCGGCCCCACGCAGGATCGCGAAAAGCCCTTCGGAAAGTGCCTTGTTGTCCTCAACCAGCAATATGCGCAAGACGACTATTCTCCCCCAGCCCGCATTCTATCGCATTCCGCCTCGGACCGGAATCGATTTGGGAAAATACCAGGCAGCAATCCAAGGTGTTACGGTAGTTTTCCGCAACTGAAACGACAAGCGGGGCTCGGGCAAGTGGGCATACGCTTGTGAACGATCTGCCGCTGCGGCAATATCGCCGCATGCGGTTTCTTTCGGTCCTTCTTTCCATCTGTCTCGCCCCAGGCCTTGCTGCCGCCGATCCGGTTGTGTTTCCGGCGCTGTCGGGGAATGAGAAGGCACCCGAGGTCATCGTCTATTCCTCGTTGGACGAGCCGCTGGCGACGCCGATGATCCGGGGGTTTCAGGCGGCCAACCCCGATGTCGCCGTGCGCTACGAGGACATGCTGACGGGGGAGATCTACGACCGGATCGTCAAGGAAACCGACGTCGGCGGCAGGACGGCGGATTTCGCCTTCTCCTCGGCGATGGATCTTCAGGTCAAGCTCAGCAATGACGGATACGCCCAGCGCAGTGACCTGCCCATGAGCGGCCGCTGGCCGGAATGGGCAAACTGGCGCAACACGGCCTATGCCCTGACCTTCGAGCCCGCCGTTTTCGTCTACCACAAGCCGAGCTTCACGAGCGAAAAGCCACCCTCGACGCGCGCGGAACTCGTCGACTATCTGAAACGGCACGGAAACGAGGCCCGTGGCCGGATCGGCACCTATGATATCGAGCGATCGGGTGTCGGCTTTCTGTTCATGGCGCGCGACCAGGAGCAATTCGGCGATATCTGGTCGGTCATCCAGGCCATGGGGGCGGCCGGCGTGAAAGTCTATTCGACCAGCACGGCCATTCTCGAGCGCGTATCCGACGGCCGCTTCACGCTCGGCTACAATATCCTCGGCTCCTACGCCGCCAATTGGGCCTCGCGTTACCCCGATGTCGGCATCGTTCTGCCGCGCGACTATACCGTCGTCATGTCGCGCATCGGGCTTGTGCCGCAGGCGGCCGTCTCGCCGGATCTCGGAAAGCGCTATCTGGCATTCTTCATGTCCAAGGAGGGCCAGACGATCATGGCCCGCGAGTTGCAGATCCCGGCGGTCAGCCCGGATGTCGCCGGTGCCAATACCGCCAATACGATGCGCGAAATGCTGGGTGGACAACTCAGGCCGGTGCCGGTCAGCCCCGGCCTGATGGTCTATCTCGACCAGGTCAAGCGGGCGCGGCTGATTGCCCGCTGGAACGAAGCCCTGCGTCTGCAATAGCTCCGCCCAGGCGACAGGCAATGTCACGTTGTCATGGGCTTGGGCGGATGGCTCATTGGAAAGCCGTGACCAGCGCTATCGCCTGATTTCACAAACCGCCCCTCTCCGGTCTTTGACGAAACAACGTGGCAGCGCCACTAATACTGGTCCGAGCGAACCCATTTCCCTAGGCCCACGTTCCTCCAGCCCGGCGTCGCTGCACTTTGCCGCGCTCCAGGCCCAGTGCGTGTTGTGTCAATTCGATTCGGATCCACACTCGAAATCGACACGGTAGAACGCTGACCCGAATAAACTGTGCTTCTCAGGGTAAAGGTCCCATTTTTTTCATTGATGCTTTCCAGTATCCCTTGTTCAGCCGTAGTGGCGTTTTTCAGCCAGACGAGCAGGTATTTATTCAATGATGTCTTGAGCGAATCCAACAAGCGGGCATTGCGCACCTGCTCATTGACGTAAGAATCGGCAGCGGAGCGGAGGGAACTGAGGGAGTGGAAGAAGCGGAGGGCATCTGGACGATCCTGCAATCGCTTCTCCATCGGCGAAATCTCCGATTCCTCCGTCAATGAAATTTCCGGTATGGGGTCGATTTCCGAACCCGCCAGGGACTCAATATAAGATACGCCATCCCAGTAGGCTTTGTAGGCGGCATTGACATCAGCAATCGCATCGTCGGTGTTGTTGCCTGCTGCGGCCTTAACGTCGTCATGTACCGCGGCTATCGCTGTGTTGTAGATGGCCTTGGCGTCGGCCTCGGCGGTGTCGTAGATGCCGTAGATGGCGTTGGCTTTGGCATTGTTGTTGGCATTGGCTTTGGTTATGGCCGGGGTGTCGCCTTTAGCGGCATCCATGGCCGCGTCCATTTCGGCGCGTCTGGCGATGTGGGCGGCGTCCATATCGATCTTGGCGGCGTCCACGGCGACGTCACGATCGCAGGCAGCGACAGCCACCCCCCAGACCAATGCATATACCTCGGCGTCCCGCAAAGCCCGTATGACGAGGGGATCATCGGCAGCGGTCTTTTCTTGAATAATGGATTCGAGGCGGGTTTTGACTGAAGCGTAGGTTTTGCAGTCGCGAATGCTAGCTAGCAACTCGTCGAATTCCGTAGCCATAAAGGCGATCTCCCTGTTCGTGGACTTTAGGTCAACTGCTTTAACCGCAGCTCGTGCTGTCAAACTTTTCGCCCTCGGACCGAGCTTTGAAACGCTGCGGCTCGGCACCGATTGAAGAACATAGCCGACGATGTTTATCTGTATCAATCTTCTAAATTTTCAATTGCTAATGGAATAAATTTTATTGAGCCTTTTAAGCTGCGGAGATCGATTGTCTTCCGGATTGGCAGGAGGCACCGCCCGATGTCAGCTGGATGTCAGCTTCCTGTGATGGCTTGCGGCTCTTCATCATTCGTGGAGGCGAATGATCGAAGCGTATGGGAGGAGCATTTCATCCGAAGAAGGCGCAAGAAGGTCATGAAAGTCCTGGCGCCGCTTGATCGATGAAGCCAATCCCCGTCCGCAAAGAGGATAAACATCGCGCCGATCTCCAAGGAGCGCGCCCGACGGAGGACTAATCTTGAAACAGTTTTTTCTGGCTTCCATGCTTGCCGGCGCCCTGGCGCTGCCGGCTTTCGCGGCCGACTACACCATCATGGCACCGGCCAATCCCGGTGGCGGTTGGGACCAGACCGCCCGCTCCATCCAGTCCGTGATGCAGCAGGAAGGTATCTCCCGCAATGTCCAGGTGCAGAACGTGCCCGGTGCCGGCGGCACCATCGGTCTGGCGCAGTTCGCCAGCCAGGCGAGCGGCAATCCGAATGCCCTGATCGTCGGCGGCTACGTCATGGTCGGCGCCATCCTGACCAACAAATCGCCGGTGTCGCTCAAGGACGTGACGCCGATCGCACGCCTGACCGGCGAGTATGAAGCCATCGTCGTTCCGGCGGCCTCGCCGCTGAAGACCATGGGCGATCTCGTCGAGGCACTGAAGAAGGATCCGGGTTCGGTGTCCTGGGCCGGCGGTTCGGCCGGCGGCACCGACCATATCGCGGTCGGCCTGATCGCAAAGGCGGCGGGCGTCGATCCGACCAAGATCAACTACATCGCCTTTTCCGGTGGCGGCGAAGCGCTTGCCGCCATCCTCGGCAGTCAGGTGACGGCGGGCATTTCCGGTTACGGCGAATTCGAATCTCAGGTGAAGTCCGGCGCACTGCGTCTCCTCGCCGTGTCGAGCGGCGAGCGCCTCGACGGCATCGATGCGCCGACAATCAAGGAAAGCGGCCTCGACGTGGTGGTCGAAAACTGGCGCATGATTGCGGCCGCACCCGGCTTGAGCGACGAGCAGAAGGCCGCCGTGTCGTCCGACGTCGAAAAGCTTGCCAAGTCCGCCGGCTGGCAGGAACTTCTGAAGACCAAGGGCTGGGAGGATACCTATCTCGCCGGCGACGCCTTCAAGGAACAGCTCGCCAAGGATATTTCCGCGACCGAAGGCGTCCTCAAGGACATCGGACTCGTCCAATGACCACGGGCAATTCCCCTTCGACACAGACACGCCGCCCGGATCGGGCGGCGCTTGTCATCGCCGCCTTTCTCGCCGCCCTTGCCGGCCTGATCTTCTGGGACAGTTCGCGGCTGGCGAAAATAGCGAGCTATTCAGGCATCGGTCCCGCGACCATTCCTTTCGTGATCGCCGGCGGGCTGCTGTTCTTGTCCGCCTGGACCGTCCTTGCGGCGCTGCGCGGCGATTTTCCCGTGCGCGAACGTCAGGAAGTTGCGCCCGTGGTCTGGATCGTCGGCGGTCTCGCCGCCCAGATGCTGCTGTTGAAGCCGCTGGGTTTTTCGATCGCGACCGGCCTGCTTTTTGCGGCGACCGCAGCCGCCTTCGGCAAGCGCAAGCTCTGGATATCGATCCCGCTCGGCATCGCGCTCTGTCTCGGGGTCTGGCTGATCTTTTCCGGGCTGCTGCAGCTGTCGCTTCCAGGCGGTCCGCTCGAACATCTATTTTGGTGAGGCCCCGACGTGAGCACATTTGATTTTCTGTTGCAGGGTCTGATGATCGCGGCCCAGCCGATGAACCTGCTTTACGCCTTGATCGGCGTCACCCTCGGAACGGCCGTCGGCGTGCTGCCCGGCATCGGCCCGGCGTTGACCGTGGCATTGCTCCTGCCGGTGACCTACAAGCTCGATCCGGCGGGGTCGCTGATCATGTTTGCCGGGATCTACTATGGCGGCATGTATGGCGGCTCGACGACCTCCATCCTGCTCAACACGCCCGGCGAAAGCGCCTCGATCGTCACCGCGCTCGAGGGCAACAAGATGGCGCGGGCGGGTCGCGGCGGACCGGCGCTCGCCACCGCCGCAATCGGCTCCTTCGTTGCCGGCCTGATCGCCACGCTGGGACTCGCTTTCATTGCACCGATCATCGTTAAGCTGGCGCTGGTCTTCGGTCCGCGCGAATATTTCGCGCTGATGGTGCTGGCTTTCGTGACGGTTTCATCGGCCTTCGGCGATTCGACCCTGCGCGGCCTGACATCGCTGTTCATCGGCTTTGCGCTTGCCATCATCGGCATCGACCAACTCACCGGCCAGGCGCGCATGAGCTTTGGCGTTCCGGATCTGCTTGACGGCATCGAGGTGACAACGCTTGCCGTTGCCATGTTTGCCATCGGCGAATCCCTCTACATTGCCGCGCAGGGCAATCGCGGACCCGACAAGATCGAGGCGGTCAGGGGATCCGTCTGGATGACGGCCCAGGATTGGGCGCGCTCATGGAAGGCCTGGCTGCGTGGAACGCTGATCGGCTTCCCGATCGGCGCCATGCCGGCGGGCGGCGCCGAAATCGGCACATTCCTGTCCTATGCGACCGAAAAGCGCCTGACCAAATATCCGGAGGAATTCGGCAAGGGCGCGATTGAAGGCGTGGCCGGTCCGGAAGCGGCCAACAATGCGTCGGCCGCCGGAACGCTCGTTCCGCTTCTGACCCTCGGCCTGCCGACGACGGCGACGGCGGCGATCATGCTTGCCGGCTTCCAGCAATATGGCCTGCAGCCCGGTCCGCTGCTGTTTGTGACCAACCCGCAGCTCGTCTGGGGCCTGATCGCCAGCCTGCTGATCGCCAATTTTATGCTGCTGGTCCTCAACCTGCCACTGGTCGGGCTTTGGGTGAAGCTCCTCACCATTCCGAAGCCGTGGCTTTATGCCGGCATCCTCCTGTTTGCCACGCTCGGAACGATCGGCGCCAATCCGTCGGTCTACGAGCTCGGTATGCTGCTCGCCTTCGGCGTTCTCGGCTATGTCATGCGGATATTCGGTTACCCGATCGCACCGGTCGTGGTGGGTCTGATCCTCGGGCCGCTGGCGGAGCAGCAGCTTCGGCGAGCGCTTGCGATCAGCCAGGGCGATGTCACGGTGCTGTTCACCTCGCCAATCTCGGCGGTGCTGCTGCTGATCGCCGCGGCGGCGCTGATCGTGCCGTTGATCCTGAGGGCGCGCGGACGCGGTGAGACCCTGTCGCAGCTTGCCGCCAACGAGGATTGAGTTCCCCCTCGTTTCCAGTACGGCTGTTCCAGACGCTGGTTAAGGCGTCTGGAGCGGCGGATGCAAAAATGCCGGCATCGGCGTGTGATTGACGCTTGCGGATAGATAAAGCCGGGCGGTGTCGAGCGCTTCGCGGATCGTGACGTCCATGTCGAGATAGCGGTATGTCCCGAGCCGGCCGACAAAGGTGACGGAAGTCTCCTGGAAGGCTCGCGTGACATAGTGCGCGAGCTGTTCCTTTTCCTCCATCAGGCGGATCGGATAATAGGGGACATCACCGGGTTCGCAGGCCCTGGAAAACTCGCGATAGCAGACCGAGCGGGCATGATCCTCCCAAGGGGAGAAATGCTTGTGCTCCGTCACGCGTGTATAGGGCACGGAGACATCGCCGTAGTTCATGACCGCGCACCCCTGGTAGTCGCCGTTATAAGTGAAACGCTCAAAATCCAGCGTGCGATATCCCAAGCGGCCATATTCATAATCGAAATAGCCGTCGAGCGGGCCGGAATAGAATATGTGATCGAAGTCCTTGCCGAGACCGCTGTGAAACCTGGTTTCCAGATGGACTTCTATATTCGTGTGATCGAGAATCCGCCCGATCATGTCGGTATAGCCGTTTTCCGGCATGCCCTGGTATTTATGGAAGAAATAGTTGTCGTCGTAGTTGAAGCGGACCGGGAGCCGTTTCAGGATGGAGGCCGGGAGATCGGTCGGCGAACAGCCCCATTGCTTCTGCGTATATCCCTTGAGGAACGCTTCATAAAGGTCTCTGCCGACGAAGCGCAGTGCCTGCTCCTCGAAGGTCTTTGGGTCCGTTATGCTTTTGTCCGCCCGTTCCTCGATGAAGCCGCGTGCCTCGTCCGGCCTGAGCGTCTTGCCGAAAAACTGATTGATCGTGTGAAGATTGATGGGCAGGGAATAGACTTGGCCCGAACTCGTCGTCTTGACGCGGTTCTTGTAGGGCATGAACGTCTGAAAGAGGTTCACATAATCCCAGACTTCCCTGTCGTCCGTGTGGAAAATATGCGGGCCGTAGACATGCACCATGACGCCGGTAGCCGGGTCGCGCTCGGTGTGGCAATTCCCGGCAATATGGTCGCGCGTATCGAAGACGTCGACCTGGTAACCCGCCATGGCGAGTTCACGACCGATGACCGCGCCGGAAAGCCCGGCACCGACCACCGCAATTTTCTTGATCCGCGGCATTCCCGATCAGTTCTTTCCGGCTGTATGTTGTGTCGAGACTGCGGCTTCCTGCGTCCACAGCCGGCTGTCGTGCGGAACCGGCGCATAATCGTGCCATTCGACCAGCTTGTCGCGGTAGGCCTGCCGATAGGCTCGGTCGCCCGAAAACGCGATATTGTCCTGAACGAGATCCACGCCGATATCGTAATAGATGTCGAGGTTGCTCAGATCCGGCACCGGTGTTTCGCCGCGTTCGCACTCTGCCTGCATCTGCCAGAACAGTTCCTCGAGGCGGCGGGCAAGCGCCGGAATGTCACGCAAGGCGGAGGTCTCCCGTTTCGCCTGCAAGGATTCGCGAACATCCCTTAGGCTTCTGGGGTTTTTCGCAAAACCGATTGCCTTTTCGATATAGTCCTCTGGGTCCGAGCAGATCAGCTCCGGCACGCCGGCGGCAGCAACGATGCTGTGGCAGAAGCGGGCTGCAAAGCTCTTGCCGGGGAATGTGAGAACGGGCAGTCCCATGGTCAGGGCATCGCCAGCGGTTGAGTGTGCCCCGTAGGGAAACGTGTCGAGGAACAGGTCGGCAACTGCGATCCGGGCGAGATGCTTGGCATTCGGCGCCTTGGGAGCGAAAATCAGCCGCTCCGGTGCAACGCCGGCATTCTCCGCTAACTGACGCAAGCGTTTATCCACATCGTCGCCGCCGGTGAGAAGCCAAAGCACGCTGCCGGTCGTTTCGGCGAGAATCTTCATCCAGTGCGCAAAGGTTTCCTGCGTGATCTTCTGCATGCCGTTGAAGCAGGCATAGACGAAAACATCTTCCGGCAATCCGGCTTCGGCGCGGGATGGCTTTTCGGCGATCACCCGCTTGCGGTCGATTGGCTGATTGCACGCGATCCGCAGCACTTTTTCCGAATAATAGATCTCGTTCTCGGGCGGAATGATGTGCTCGTCCGCGATAATGTAGTGATGGAACGGGCTGCCCATCGAACCCGGATAGCCGCAAAAATTGACGACGACCGGCGCCGGCCGATAGGCAAAGATCTTCGTCCGGGCATGCTTGGTATAGCCGTTGACGTCGACGAGAATATCGATGTCGTCATCGGCGATCTGTCTTGCCGCGTCCACGTCGCTAAGCGCACCGATATCGCGCCAGCAATCGACGACGGCTTTCATGCGTGCCTGGGTCGCATCTCCCTGCACGGGATCGCCACAATAATAGGCGTAGATCTCGACGCTCCGCTTGTCATGCAGCTCCAGCACTTCCCTGAGCGCGAAGCCGACCGCATGGTCGCGCAGATCCGAAGAAACATAGCCGACGCGAAGACGCTGGTCGGTCCCGGTCTTCTGTTTCGGCGCCTTGCGCGTGAAACCGCTGGTATCGGGACGTCCGACGAAAGACTTGTTGTAACGGTAGGCTTTGGCCAACTGGAACAACGGATCGTCGGAAAAGCAGGCGAGCGTCAGCGGCGACATGGCATCGAGCAGGTGCCGGGTGGAAACATGGTCCGACGAGACCAGCGTCGGCCATTTGCATTGACGCTGGCGCAGCGCGCTCCAATGTTGCCCGGCCTCCGTCTTGTCGGGCCGCAGCTCCATCGCCTGCCACAAACTGGTTTCCGCATCCTCCAGCAGACCCGCATTTTCCATGACGCGGCCGATATGCTGAAGCGCGAGGAGACGATGGGCAAGCCGGTCAGCCGTGCTGTCGGCGGTCAGCTCCACGAAGCTGCGCCATTGCAGGATTGCCTGCGTGGCGATGCCGCTATCTTCCAGCGCCCGTCCAAGATTGATATGCGCCGGCCCAAAACGCGGATCGAGTTTCAGGCACGCGCGCAACGCATGGATCGATCCCGCGACATCGCCCAACTGCCTGAGGGTCACCGAATAATTGAAATAGACGAGGTGCAGGAAGGGATGGCCCTCGTTGAACGCGATCCAGACCTTGTAGACCTCCGCCGCCTCGAGTTTTTGTCCGGCAGCGCTTCGACCTTCGGCGAATTGGAACAAATCCGTGAAGGAAAGGCGCTGGGTGCGCGCGAGCTCCAGAATTCCGGCAACAGACGGAACAGGTGTCGGAGCTGATGCTTCATTGGTGACCATGGACATCCCACGAATTAACGGCCGGCATTGCAGCCATTTGCGAAATGGCTGCTCAGTCATTAACTGTGCTAGCTTGCTCTAAGCATGTCACGCGCCGCCCGTTGAAAACGGCCATGGCCTTGCCGGCCATCAACAGATTTCCTGCGGCCTGGGATCCGGATGAACGGCAAACGGCGCTCCCTTCGTTTCGGAGACGCCGTCCGGCTTCGTTGAGACCGCAATTGGTCAGATGCGGAGATCAGGCACCCACATAAACCGAAATGACCGCCGCTATCTGGTCGGAACTCAGATATCCCATCTGCGATTTCATGAGAGCACCCAATTGCGCGCTCGACAGGCTCGCAATGTCCTGTGTCGACAATCCCGCCAAACCGGTTGAGCTGAGCGACGCGATATCGGCGGTCGAGAAGGTTGCCAGCTCCTGGGTGGTCAATGCCGCCACCTGTGCCGAAGTCAGCCCGGCGACCTGGCTCGGGGTCAAAGCCTCGGCCTGTTCCGTCGTCAGGGAGGCGATCACCCTCGTGCTCAATCCGGCAATCGCGCTGGAATTCAAGGCGACGATGAAATCGGTCGAAAACAGCGCGATGTCGTCCGTGTCCAGTGCGGCGAGCTGCAATGCGTTGAGGGCATTCACCTGCGTCGTCGACAAGGCCACGATCTGGTCGGTGCTCATGGCCGCCACCTGGTTGTAACTCAGCGAAGCGACTTGGCTCGTCGTCAAAATGGCGATCTGCGCGGTCGAGAGGGCGACAATAAAGTCCGTGGACAATCCCGGTATGGCGTTCGAGCTGATGGCGACGAGCTCGTCGGTCGAGAAGGTTCCCAGATCTTCCGTTGTCAGGCCCGCGGCGCCCGAAGAACTCAGCGCGGCAATCTGAGTGGTGGACAGCGCTTCGATCTGATCGATGCTCAACGCCTTGACCTGAGCGCTGCTGAGGCCCGCGACACTTGCCGTACCCAGGGCGGCGATTTCGGCCGTGGAAAGCGACGCGATGAAGTCCGTGGGCAACCCCTGTATGGCGCTTGAGCTGATCGCCGCAATATCGGCGGCCGAGAAGGTTGCCAAGTCGGCCGTGGTCAGGCCCGCAACGCCAGTCGACGTCAAGGCGGCAATCTGGATGGTGGAAAGAGCTTCAACCTGTTCGACGCTCAAGGCGCCGACCTGAGCGCTGCCCAGGCCAGCGACGCCGGCCGTGCTCAGGGCGGCAACCTGCGCGGTCGACAGAGCCGCGATATCGGCGGCGCTCAGGACGGCAACCTGCTTGGAACTGAGCGCACCGATCTGCGCCGTCGTCAGCGCCTCGACCTTGTCGGTATTCAGGGCAGCGATCTGCGCGGTGGTGAGGCCGGTAATGCCGGCCGTGCTCAGGGCAGCGATCTGCACGGTCGACAGGGCTGCTATGATGGCCGTGGACAGTCCCGATATGGCGCTCGCACTGATGGCTGCGATATCGGCGGTCGAAAACGCCACGACCTCGGCCGTCGTCAGGACGGCAATCTGCTTGGAACCAAGTGCGCCGATCTGCGCCGTCGTCAAGGCGTCGATCTGGTCGGAACTCAATACGGCGATCTGCGCCGTGGTGAGACCTGCAATGCCGGCCGTGCCTAGGGCAGCGATCTGCAAGGTCGATAGACCGGCTATCGTCTCCGTGGACAATCCCGATATGGCGGTCGAACTGATCGCCGCCATATCGGCGGTCGAGAAGGTGTCGAGATCGTCTGCCCCAAGGGCCACAATCTGCTTGGAACTGAGCGCGCCGACCTGGGTTGGGGTCAGGGCCTCGGCCTGGTTGGTACTCAATGCGACGATCTGGTCGGTGGTCAAGCCGGCGATCCCCGAGGTGCTCAGGGCCGCGATCTGCGCGGTCGACAGGCCCGCAATGCCGGCGGTAGTCAGGACGGCAATCTGCTTGGAACTAAGCGCGGCAATCTGGGCAGTCGTCAAGGCTTCAAGCTGGTCGGTGCTCAAGGCGGCAATCTGGTCGGTGGTCAGGCCCGCAATGCCGGCCGTTCCCAGTACCGCGATCTGGTCTGTGGAAAGCGCTGCTATCGTGCCCGTCGACAGTCCCTGTATGGCGCTCGAACTGATCGCCGCGATGTCGGCGGTCGAGAAGGTCTCGAGTTGGCCCGTCCCCAGGGCCGCAATCTGAGTCGAGCTCAGCACCGCGACCTGAGGCGTCGTCAGGGCTTCGGCCTGGTCGGTGCTCAAGGCGGCAATCTGCGCGGTGGTGAGACCTGCGATGCCGGCCGTGCTCAGGGCCGCGATCTGCGTGGTCGACAGAGCCGCAATGTCGGCGGTCGTCAAGGCGGCAATCTGCTTGGAACCAAGCGCGCCGACCTGGGCGGTCGTCAAGGCTTCAAGCTGGCCGGTGCTGAGAACCGCGATCTGTGTCGTGGAAAGGCCCGCGATACCGGCCGTGCCCAGAGCCGCGATCTGCGCCGTCGAAAAAGCCGCCAGCGTATCCGTGGACAATCCCGTTATGGCGCTCGAGCTGATCGCTGCAATATCAGCGGTCGAGAACGTCTCGAGTTGGTCCGCCCCCAGGGCCGCAATCTGGGTCGAGCTCAGTACCGCAACCTGCGTCGTTGTCAGTGCCTCGGCCTGGTCGGTGCTCAAGGCAGCAATCTGCGTCGAGCTCAGACCCGCGATACCAACCGTGCTCAGGGCCGCGATCTGCGCGGTCGAGAGGGTCGCGATGTCGGCGGTCGTCAAGGCTGCGACCTGCTTGGAACCAAGCGCGCCGATCTGGGCCGTCGACAGGGTCGCTGCCTGAGCTGTGCCCAGGGTAGCGATCTGCGCGGTGGTCAGGCCCGTAACACCGGACGTGCTGAGCGCGGCAATCTGCGCGGTGGTGAGGGACCCGACAGCAGCGGTGGTCAGGGCGGCGACTTGCGTCGAACCAAGGACCGCAACCTGTCTGGTCAGCAAGGCGTCGACCTGGCTGGTGGTCAGGGCGGCAATCTGTTTGGTGGAAAGACCGGCAACGCCGGCCGTACTCAAGGCCGCGATCTGCCCGGTCGAGAGAGCAGCCATGACAGCCGTGGACAATCCCGATACGGCGCTTGAGCCGATCGCCGCGATATCGGCGGTGGAGAATGTGGCTATGTCGTCCGTATCCAGCGCCGCAAGCTGCGTGGAACTGAGCGCCCCGACCTGGATCGTCGTCAATGCCTCGGCCTGTGCGGTGCTCAAGGCGACGATCTGCTTGGTGGAAAGGCCGGCAACGCCGGACGTGCTCAGCGCCGCGATCTGCGCGGTCGAGAGGGCTGCTATGACCGTCGTGGACAATCCCGATATCGCACTCGAACCGATGGCCGCGATGTCCTTGGTCGAGAAGGTCGCTATGTCTTCCGTATCCAGCGCCGCGAGCTGCGTAGAGTTGAGGGCCGCGATCTGCGCAGTGGTCAAGGCCTCCAGCTGGCCGGTGCTCAGAGCTACGATCTGGGCAGTCGAAAGCCCCGAAATGCCAGACGTGCTCAGCGCCGCGATCTGCGCGGTCGAGAGGCTTGCTATGACGGCGGTGGATAGTCCCGATATGACGCTCGAGCCGATGGCCGCGATGTCCTTGGTCGAGAAGGTCGCTATGTCCGCCGTGCTCAAAGCTCCAGCCTGTTTGGAACTAAGAGTTCCGACCTGAATGGTCGTCAATGCCTCGGCCTGTGCGGTGCTCAGAACGGCGATCTGTTTGGTGGAAAGGCCGGTGATGCCGGACGTGCTCAGGGCGGCGATCTGGGCGGTCGAAAGGGAGGCGAGAAGGCTCGTACTCAGGGCCGCGACCTGCGTCGAACTCAACGCCGCAACCTGTTTGGTCAGCAAGGCGTCGATTTGACCTGTGCTCAGGACATTGATCTGCTCGGTCGAGAGGCCTGAAATGCCGGACGTGCTCAAGGCCGCGATTTGATCCGTCGAGAGGGTCGCTATAGTGGCGGTGGACAATCCCGATATGGCGCTAGAGCTGATGGCCGCAATGTCCTTGGTCGAGAAGGTCGCCAGATCGTCTGTCTCTAGAGCGGCAATCTGGGTTGAGCTCAGCGCGGCGACCTGGGTCGTCGTCAAGGCTTCCGCCTGTGCGGTGCTGAGGGCGGCGATCTGGTCGGTGGTCAGGCCGGCGATGCCGGACGCACTCAGAGCGGCGACCTGTGCGGTGCTGAGGGCAGCGATAACGGCTGTACTCAAGACAGCAATCTGTGTCGAACTCAGCGCGGCAACCCGCGCGGTGGTAACGGCGGCGATTTGCGCGGTGCTGAGGGCGGCGATCTGGCTGGTCGTCAGACCCGCAACGCCGGACGCACTCAAGGCGGCGATCTGATCCGTCGAAAGGGCCGCGATAACGGCCGTGCTCAGACCCGACATGGCCTTGCTGGTGATCGCCGCGATATCGGCGGTCGAGAAGGTCGCGATGTCATCGGCGCCCAGAGCATTGATCTGGGTTGAGCTCAGCGCTGCGACCTGGGTCGTCGTCAGGGACTCGGCTTGCGCAGTGCTGAGGGCTGCGATCTGGCTGGTGGTCAGACCCGCGACACCGGACGCACTCAGGGCCGCAATCTGCACGGTAGAAAGAGATGCGATAATATCCGTGCCGAGGGCAGCGACTTGCGTTGAACTCAGGACGGCAATCTGCTTGGTGAGCAGAGTCGCAATTTGCCCGCTGCTGAGGGCGTCGATCTGTGTGGTGGTCAGGCCTGCGATGCCAGTCGTGCCGAGGGCCGCGAGCTGATCCGCGGAGAGAGCAGCAATGATCGCCGTACTCAGGCCCGGCATGGCTTTGCTGCTGATCGCCGCGATATCGGCGGTCGAGAAAGTGGCGATGTCATCCGTCTCAAGAGCGGCAATCTGGGTCGAGCTCAGCGCTGCGACCTGAGCTGTCGTCAAGGCCTCGGCCTGTGCCGTGCTCAGGGTATCGATCTGGTCGGTGGTGAGACCCGTGATGCCGGCCGTGCTCAAGGCCGCGATCTGCGCGGTGGAAAGGGATGCAACAACTTCCGTTTCCAGGGCGGCGACTTGCGCTGCGCGCAGCACTCCTACGCGAGCGGTGGTCAGGGCGGCAATTTGCACCGTGCTTAGCGAGGAGATCTGATCGGTGCTCAGACCGACGACGCCGGCCGAGCTCAAGGCTGCGATCTGCCCGGTCGAAAGAGCTGCGATGACAGCCGTGCTCAGGCCCGCTATGGCCTTGCCGGTGATCGCCGCGATATCGGCGGTCGAAAAAGTCGCTATGTCATCCGTCCCGAGCGCTGAAAGCTGCGTTGAACTCAGGGCTGCGGCCTGGATCGTCGTCAGGGCTTCAACCTGCGTTGTTTTCAGGGCGGTGACCTGGTCGGTGGTCAGGCCGGTAATGCCGGAAGTGCTGAGGGCCGCGATCTGTGCAGTGGATAGGGATGCGACAGCATTCGTGCCGAGGGCCGCGACCTGCGTCGAACTCAGCACCGCGACCTTTGCGGTGCTCAAAGCAGCAAGCTGACTGCTGCTCAGGGTCGCAATCTGACTGGTCGTCAGGCCAATGATGGCGCTCGTGCTGAGGGCGGCAATCTGCGCGGTGGAAAGTTCTGTGACAAGGCTCGTGCTCAAGCCCGATATGGCTTTACTGGTGATCGCCGCGATATCGGCGGTCGAGAAGGTGGCGATGTCATCCGTTCCCAGCGCGGAAAGCTGCGTTGAGCTGAGCACTGCCACCTGAGTCGTGGTCAAGGCCGCCGCTTGGCCGGTCGTCAGGGCTGCGATCTGGCTGGTCGTCAGACCGGCGATCGCGCTTGTGCTCAAAACCGCGATCTGACCTGTCGTCAGGGCTGCGATCTGGCTAGCGCTCAAACCAGACATGCCTTTGCTGGTGATCGCCGCGATATCATCGGTCGAGAAGGTGGCGATATCATCCGTCCCCAGCGCGGCGATCTGGGTCGAGCTCAGCACTTTCACCTGCGCGGTCGTCAAGGCCTCGGCCTGCGCCGTGCTCAGGGCATCGATCTGGCTGGTCGTCAGGCCTGCGATCGCGCTCGTGCCCAAGGCGGCAATCTGCGCGGTGGAAAGCACCGCGATATCGTTCGTCTCCATCACCGCGACTTGCGATGCCTTGAGGGCGCCGAGCTGGGTCGTCGTCAAGGCGGCAACCTGCGCCGTGCTCAGAGCGACGATCTGGGTCGTCGTCAGGCCCGCGACGATACGCGTGTTCAGCGCACTTACCTGATCCGTCGAGAGGGCGGCGATCTGGGCCGTCGTCAGGCCTGCAACCGTGCTCGTGTTCAGGGCCGCAATCTGATCCGTCGAGAGGGTTGCGATAGCGGCGGTGCTCAAGCCCGCTATGGCTTTGCTGTTGATCGCCGCCATGTCGGTGGTCGAGAAGGTCGCGATATCATCGGCTCCGAGAACGGCAATCTGGGTCGAAGTCAACACCTTCACCTGCGAGGAGGATAAGGCCTCGGCCTGCGCGGTGCTGAAAGCGGCGATCTGGTCGGTGGTCAGGCCGGTAATGCCAGCGGTGCTCAGAGCGGCAACCTGCGCTGTGGAAAGGGATGAGACAATATCCGTTCCCAGAACCGCAACCTGCTTGGAACTCAGCACGACGATCTGGGTCGTCTTCAATGCCTCGGCCTGCGCCGTGCTCAAGGAGGCAATCTGATCGGTCGCCAGACCCGCAATGCCGGCCTTGCTCAGAGCGGCAATCTGATCCGTCGAGAGGGCTGCGATAGCGGTCGTACCCAAACCCGCTATGGCCTTACTGGTGATCGCCGCGATATCGGCGGTCGAGAAGGTGGCGATATCATCCGTCCCGAACGCGGCAATCTGGGTCGAATTCAGCACCGCAACCTGGATCGTCGTCAGAGCCTCGGCCTGCGCGGTGCTCAGGGCATCGATCTGGCTGGTCGTCAGGCCCGTGATGGCGCTCGTACCCAGGGCCGCAACCTGCGCGGTGGACAGCGCCGCGATATCGTTGGTGCCCATGACCGCGACCTGCGATGCCTTGAGGGCACCAAGCTGGGTCGTCGTCAAGGCGGCAACCTGCTCTGTGCTCAAAGTGACGATCTGGCTGGTCGTCAGACCGGCGATTGCGGTTTTGCTGAGGGCCGCGATCTGTGTGGTGGAAAGCACCGCGATATCGCTCGTGCCCATGACCGCGACCTGGGATGCCTTGAGGGCACCGAGTTGGGTCGTCGTCAAGGCAGCAACCTGCTCTGTGCTCAGGGTCGCGATCTGACCGGTCGAAAGGCCAGCGATGGCGCTCGTGCTCAGGGCGGCAATCTGCTCCGTCGAGAGAGCTGCCAGAAGGCCCGTGCCCAGGCCCGCTATGGCTTTGCTGGTGATCGCCGCGATATCGTCGGTCGAGAAGGTGGCGATGTCATCCGTCCCCAGTGCCGCAATCTGGGTCGAGCTCAACACCTTTACCTGCGAGGAGGACAAGGCCTCGGCCTGCGCCGTGCTCAGGGCATTGATCTGACTGGTCGTCAAGCTCGCGACCGCAGTGGTGCTGAGAGCGGCAATCTGCGCGGCGGAAAGCGCTGTGATGCCTTTCGTGTCCATGATCGCGAGTTGTGCTGCCTTGAGAGCGGCGACCTGGGCTGTCGTCAAGGAGGCAATCTGCGCCGTGCTCAAGGCGGCGACCTGGGTGGTGGTCAGGCTCGCAATGCTGGACGTGCTCAGCGCAGCGATCTGCGCCGTCGAGAGAGTTGCAATGGAGGCAGTGGATAGACCTGATACCGCCTTATTGGTGATGGCCGCCATATCGCCGGTCGAGAAGGTGGCTATATCAGCCGCGCTTAACGCCGCGAGTTGCGATGAGCTAAGGACAGCGACTTGCGACGAGCTCAAGGCTTCCGCCTGATCCGTCGTCAGGGCGCTAATCTGCGTGGTGGTGATCGCCGCGATCTGCAGCGAGCTCAGGCTTTCGATGTCGGACGCCGTCAAAACCGCCAATTGATCCATGGTCAAACCAACAATGGCAGTTTGTGAAATGGCGCTTAGCTGCTGGGAGCTCAGGACTTCGACATCTTCCGTGTCCAACGCGGCGATCTGAGCCGACGAAAGCACATTGATCTGCTTTGTGGAAAGCGACGCCACGTCTTCCGTCGTCCAAGCCGCAACCGCTGCTGTGGAAAGCGACCTGATCTGACTGGTGCTCAGGGAGGAAACGATCGAAGTCATATGTGAGAACTCTTGCGTTAGCTAATACAAAAAAGTCCAGCACCTCGAAGGCTGGCACCGCCTGCTTGGCCAGACTCTGAAAGAACTAACGGTATTGAAATTCACCGTCCGGCAAAGGGCAGCATAGTCAAATTGGCTTGCCCGAACCTGTGGTTGACACGCTGTCGGTGGTTGGAGCGCCCACCGCCCTCTGCGGGGCGGCGCCACTTTTCGTTTAACATGGACGGAGTTGGACTTCGGGAAGACGTTCAGCCCAGCATTGCGGCGGCTGATTGCCATTCCCTCAAAAAGAGTTGATCAGATTGAAATTCCCTATGAACAGGGGGATGGCCAATGCAATGGCTTATGCGGCATTCTCCAACCGCCTTTCGCTGCAATCCCTTGTGCCCAGCGGATCACAACATCGGCGAGAAGAGCCCGCCAGCGATAGCCTCGACGCATTCGCCAAGCCATCGTGCCGGCGGCACTGTTTGGAGACGCATGATACCGAAACTCCCCCGACAGCTATGGCTGCTGGCCGCCATTGCCTTTGTGAATTTCCTCGGCTTCATGGTGACACCATTTCTGGTGCTCTACCTGACGAGTGCCATCGGGCTGTCCATTGAGACGGCGGGCATCATCCTCACCGTTTTTGGACTCGGCAGCATTTTAGGCGCATGGGCCGGAGGTCATGCCAGCGATCGGATGGGCTCGGAGAACGTCCTGATCCTGAGCTTTCTCGCCAGTGCCGCAGCCCTGTTTCTCATCCCTGCCCTCAGCGATAGCATGTCGATCGGTGCTGCTGTCGCGATCATGGCATTTGCAAATGGTGCGTTTCGGCCGGCCTATGACGCCTGCGTGGTTCGCCTGTGCCCGGAAGACGAGCGCTCGCAAGCCTATGCGATTTATGTCGTGGCGATCAATGTCGGCGCTGGCTTGGCCGCCGCGATGGCGGGGCATTTATATGCACGTCAACCAAGCCTGATATTCTTCATCGATGGCCTTACGTCTGTCGTCGCGGCGATTGCCGTGTTTGTTTTCTTGGACAGGTCGGCACCGCATCATGCCGCTCCCGCGGCGAAGGCGGATGCACCGAAGCCTGCGGGACTGCCCTACAGAAATATGGAATTCATCCTCCTCTGCCTGGCCGCCTGCGTGCTCGACATGGTGGGGCGTCAGACCTCTTCCACCCTGCCTCTTTTCGTGACGTCCCATTACGGCATGGCACCGGAGGAATATGGGAACCTGCTGACATTGGGACATTTCGTTTTCGCAGCCGCCATACTGCCGGTGAGCCGCTGGGCCAAATCGAAAAACCACATGACCGTTGTGCTTGTCGGGATGATGATCGTAGCAATCAGCTTCGGGGCGCTGCCTCTCGGCGGGAGCGTGGCCGCTCTGGTCATTCTCTACCTGCTGCTGACATCAGGACAGCTGATGTTCTATCCCGCCGTCATGGCCATGGTGATGGGACAGGCCGCGCGCAGCGGCGGCAAAAGCGGCGCCTATATGAGTTTCTACCGTACGGCTCAGGCCGCCGCCGGCATTGTGGCACCGACCATCGGCACCTTTATCTATGTTCAATTCAGCCCAACATCATTGTGGTTGGGCTGCTCCGTCATCACAGTGCTATGCGCGATCCTGCTTGCCATGCGGCTGACGCTTCGCGTCTCACCGGATCGCGAGGCGCTCGAACCCTAGATCGAGGTAGAGAGTGTCTTAAGACGGCTGCAGCGAAGCATTGAGCGACAGGAGCAGCTGTCTCTTCGCAACCTCGAAGGCCTCCGATGCGCGATCTCGTTTTCTTGGCAGGTCGATGTTGATCTCATCGAGAATGCGGCCCGGCCATGGCCGCATGACGATGATCCGGTCGGCGAGAACAAGGGCCTCGTCGATATCGTGAGTCACGAGAATGAGTGTGGGGCGGGTCTCGGACCATATGTCGAGCAGGTGATCCTGCAGATCAGCACGCGTGAAGGCATCCAAAGCTGAGAATGGCTCATCCAGAAGCAGCACCTCCGGCCGGGTGACCAGCGCGCGCGCAATCGCCACTCTCTGGGCCTGGCCACCTGAGAGCTCCTTCGGCCAGCGGTGACCGAGTTCCGCAAGGCCGACTTTTTTCAAAGCGGCCTCGACCCGATGACGGCGATCATCATCGTCGAGTTCGGCAAGTCCGAAGCCGACATTATTGGCAACGCTCAGCCAGGGCAGAAGACGGGGCTCCTGAAAAATGAGATTGATCAGTGGATGCGGTTTGACGACCGGCTCGCCGTTCAGCTCGACCGTTCCGCGCGTGGGCGTTTCGAGACCGCTGATCAGCCGCAATAATGTACTCTTGCCGCATCCCGATCCGCCGATGACGGCGACGATCTCGCCCGGCGCCAGGTCGAGCGAGAAGCCTTCAAGTGCGCGAACGCCATTCGCATAGGTCTTTCCCAGATGTCGCAGCGTCAGCATCGGCTCATCCCTCCCGCCTGTAGCTGTCCTGCCATGTCAGGAAAGGCGCCGTCACGGCCAGTAGCAGACTGTCCGTCAACTTGCCGATGACCGCGAAGGTGATGATGGCGGCCATGATCTGGTCTGGCTTGCCCATCTGCTGACCATCGACGAGAAGATAGCCCAGCCCCTCCGAAGCCCCCATGAATTCGGCAGCAACGACGAACATCCAGCCGAGACCAAGACCGGATCGCAACGAGGTCACATAGGCGGGAAAGACCGCAGGCAGCATGACCCGCCGCACCAGCGCAAAGCCGGAGAGCCGGAAAATCCGCCCGACCTCGACGATCTTGCGATCGACCGAAAGAATGGCGCCCGACACGCCGAGATAGACCGGAAAGAAGACGCCGACGGCGATCAGCGCGACTTTCGAGGCTTCGAAAATCCCGAACCAGAGAATGAACAGGGGCACCCAGGCGATTGACGGGATGGAACGAAGCGCCTGCAGCGACGGATCGATCAGCCGGCGTGCTAGCCCGAAATATCCGGTCACGGCTCCCGCAATCGTTGCCGTGACGGCGCCGATGATAAATCCGAAGAATACCCTGACGGTGGTGATGCCGATGTGGGTGAACAGTTCACCGGACTTCGAAAGCGCCCACAGAGTTGCCGCAACTCTCGACGGTGGCGGCATGAGCCGGCCGGAAAACCATCCGGCCGCAACCGCCACTTCCCAGAACAGCAACCCGAGGGCCGGCAGGATGATGGCGACTGTCACTTTGCCGCCTATTCCATAAAACGCAGACGCCGCGATTGAACGCGACGCCTTTGTTTCCGTGTCGATGCCGGTCCCGGCCAAATCCGCCATGGCGTTGCCTTTGGTCTTTACTGCGTTTTCCCGACGGCGAAGCGATCGTCGATCAACTCGTTCGTGACTTTCTGGATGTCGACATCAGCCGGAAGAACACCGGCACTCTGCAAGGCAATGCCGGCTTTCGAGATCGTGTCGCGCTGCTGATCGCCGATCGTCGACTGGGAGATGTCCGTGCGCTCGAGCTGCTTGGCGATTACGTCGTCCGGCAGCTTGGCAGCCTCTACCAGCGCCGCTTTCAACGCGGCGGGATTGGCGATCGCATCAGCCCGCGCCTGCTCATAGACGGCAATAACGCGCTTGACGATATCGGGATGTTCGGTGGCGAAAGTCTCGGTGGTGTTGAGCACGCCCCATGTGTTGTTTTCCGGCTTGCGATAGAAGAGCTTCGCCTTGTCCTCCACCTCGGCAGCAGCCATCAGCGGATCGAGGCCCGCCCATGCATCGACGTCACCGCGTAGAAGCGCGAGCTTGCCGTCGGCATGCTGCAACAGAACCAGCTTCACATCCGTCTGCTTCAGCCCCGCATCCGCCAGGGCACGGACGAGAAAGATGTGCGGATCGGTCCCACGGGTGACCGCGATCGTTTTGCCCTTGAGATCCTGGACGGTGGAAATCGGACTATCGGCTCGGGTGACAAGGGCTGTCCATTCGGGGCGCGAGAAGACATAGATCGATTTGATCGGGTTGCCGTTGACCCGGGCGATCAACGCCGCGGCACCCGCAGTCGAACCGAAATCGATCGAGCCAGCATTCAGGAATTCCAGCGCCTTGTTCGAGCCCGCGGACTGCACCCACCGGATGCTGATATTGTCCTTGGCGAACTCCTTTTCGAGCAGGCCTTCCTTTTTCAGAAGAAGCCCGACGGGATTGTAAGTCGCCCAGTCTATCCTGATTTCCGAAAGATCAGCCGCCTGTGCCGAGGCCAACCCGAAACTCAAAGCCGCCACAACACCAATCATCGCCGAACGAAACACGCCCATATCCATCCCCTCTTCCTGGCCGTAGCCATCGACACTTTGGGAGTACCCTACGGGTATCTGCGCAGGGGCGTGAAAGCCGGAATGTCTATTTCTATAGAATTTATAGGAATATTTTTCTCAATCGAGGCTATGTGGTTGATCGGCCTTCCAT
The DNA here is from genome assembly GCF_058803745.1 of Rhizobium sp. GW821-FHT14E12. NCBI lineage: Bacteria > Pseudomonadati > Pseudomonadota > Alphaproteobacteria > Hyphomicrobiales > Rhizobiaceae > Rhizobium > Rhizobium sp. GW821-FHT14E12. The sequence goes on along the minus strand of NZ_JBXAPH010000003.1, from coordinate 261,174 downwards.
CGAATATTGCAAGCACCTTGCATCTGAAGCCGAATTTGGGTAAATTTGGATCAGATATTTACTTCCTTTTCGACCTTGTTTTCGAAAATCACCGGTCGCTAACCATTTGAAGTTCCGCCATAAGTTTTTCGAGCGGAAGCAAAAGCGGCGCTAATTTCCACTATGGCTACGATTGAAGAGAGGCCCCCACCGTCATTGGCTGGTATCTAGCATCCATCGTGACGGGTTTTTGAGCCGGATTATGCTTATTCTCCGAGAGACAAGTGGCCCCATATGCATGGATATTCCTGTTTCGACGAGCGGTGGTTGCCCCTCGTGGATGCGAAACTGGGAGGTGAAAGGAGGGCGCCAGATTGGCTTCACCGCAATCTTTGATCTCTTCGATGATGATCATCAGGATGCCTTCCTCGCCTCAGCGTCACGACCCCGCATCTGCGCCATCAGCATTGGCCCAAGGGAAAACTCGCCTCGACGCGCCCTTGAGGTGAGATTGCGCAGGTAACCACCGGCTGAGCTGATGTGCTGCGCTTTTTCGAGGAGGCAGGCCATGATGATAGCCGTGCTTTCCGGCCCCATGGTATCGCAAGCATCCTGATAGGCGCTGGATGTGACGCCGAGCATGGTTCGAACAACGACGGCTGCCGTCATCAGTTCTCGCCAGCTGCCAATCGTGCCGGAAGGGCCGTAATTGGTAATTTCTGGGCAAGCTCGCAGCACGGTGGTCAGGGGAAAGGCGTTGATCGGCTGTTGCGAGAGCTTGCTGGTCTGCTCGGCCGGCTGGTCTGGTTTTACGGATGTTGCGGTTTGAGGGCTCGCTTCAGATTCTATTTGGGATTCGGTATTTGAATTCTGTATATGCCGGTCATTTTGAACATCATTGGCAACTGATTTTTCGGAAATCAGCTGTGTTTCCAGAAGGTTGATGATCTCACTGCGCAACATTTCCATTTCTTCGGCAATGGGAGCGATATCCGGGGCCGTTGGCGTGCGCGGTAGAGTGTTGACGAGGCTGAGGTAATGTCTCTCGATCGCCTGCCAGTCACCAGGAACGCCTTCCTCGATCGCGGCGCCAATCAGCTTGCGAACATCGCGGCGGCAAATGGTGAGCTGCTCCTTGGCCTGTCGGAGATGTTTTCTCTCGACGGCAATCTGCTGCGCCAGATCCGCAAGCTCCTCGGAACGGGCAAGCAGCGGTGCCAGATTGAAACCATAGGCGTCCTCGACAGCCCCTGCCCCATCCTTGCGGGCAAAACGCTTGCCGTTCGGGCTATCCTTGCGAAGGATCAGGCCAGCCTCGACCAAAGCAGCCAGATGCCGCCGCAATGTCGTTCCGGTAATGCCGTGGGCTCGAACGGTAAGCTGATTGTTGGACGGAAAGACCACCAGTCCAGCGTCCTCGCTGAGTTCCTTCTCGGGATAGAAGGTCAGAAGAGCATTCAGAACCGCCAGCGTGCGATCTGAAATGTTCAGCAGGGGTCTTGCTTCGCAGACATCGCGAAACACCCGCCATTTATCGACAGTTTTGCCTTGTCGGATCGACGTTGCCTTGATCTGATTTCTCATCAAGGCAAGCGACATCGACCGCCGCCCGAAGGGCGTCGTGATATGCATCTCCATTTCCTTCACCTTTCAACAGGCAAAAGAAAGCCGCTCACCAAAAACGGTGCCAAAGACTCTTGACTATGATTCGCGGAAATGTGATTCTCGTATTGCTACATACTGAGAAGGGCTTCCGCTACGGCAACGTTCGGGGGCCTTTTTCTTTTGCTATTCAGTCTCCTGTTACAGCTTGGTCTTGTTCTGCGCGGTCTGTGGAGATTGATCGAGATATTCCTCGTGCAATCCCTCCATTCGACGCAGCAGGTAATTCACGAAATCGTCCGGGACGGCTTTCGTGAAGGTAAGCTTGGTTCCCGCCTTGGCGTAGTTCACGACAGCAAGGGTCATTCCCTTCGAAACGACCTCCTGGGCGCGATCCGCAGGGGCTGTGGGGGCATTCTCGGCCTTGGAAACGGCATTCAACACGGCCGCGAACCTGTCATCGCTGGATAGCGACTGAACCGTCAGCTCTTCCAGCACCCGGTCCGTGACGGTTTGGGCTTTGGCATTGGCGCTCCAGCGTTCGGCCAGCTGTGCCCAGCGCCGGCGGCCGGTCTCGGGAGCAGCGCCGATGCGCGTCAGGACCGCTTTCGGGAAAACCTTGGCGATCTGCAGCATTTCGGAAACATGCGACTTGCCGGTCGCGAGCGATGAGCAGATCACTTCGCGCTTGAAGCCGGCCTCTTCCTGGCTGAGAGCGAAAACGCATTTTTCAATGAAGGACAGGTCGTCGCGATTGGCGTTTTCTTCGCCCTGGATGACGATTGCCTGCTCATCCGTGAGATCGCGAACGATGGCGCGGAATTTGATGCCAAGAAGCTTTGCAGCGGCAAGGCGGCGGCGTCCGAAAACGATCTGAAACCGGCTGCCCTCGCCCGGCATGGGCCGAACGAGACCGGGCGTCGTTTGCCCGTGCTCACGCATAGACTGCACGAGATCCTGCAGCCTGTCGGCGTCATAGGCTCCGTCAAATCGATCCCGGATGGATGACGGCAAAACCGCGTCCACGTCGAGCTGGATGATATGATCGGCACCCTGCAGCAGCTTGTCGGCAAGCTCGCCGCGCTCCTGCAACTGCCGAACGCCGGCCGCTACCTTCAGAAGATGCGGTGATGGCGATGTCGTTGCTGTGGGCACGGATGGAGTGTCCTGGCCGAGACCGACCAGGACATTGGCAAACATGCCCTTGGAATCTTTCCTGCTCATTCGCGTCCCCATGCTCTCGAAAGAAGCTCTTCGATTTCGGCATTCGCCGCATTGATCGACTCAATCGCCCTGTCATAGGTTTTCGGGGCGGAAAATCTCGACCGCTGCACCTCGTAAAGGCTCTGTTTCCAGGTCAAGGCATCGGCAACGGCGGTCGATTTGATCACGGAGTTAAGCAAAAGGTCCTCACCGAAGACCTGCCGCATCAGCGCCGTCATATTGGCCTGCGGATGATCGTTCGGTTCGAACTTGGTGATCAGGAACTTAGCGAAATCCCACTGGGCGGACGTGCCGACCTGTTCGAGGATCTGCATGTAGGATCCGGCGAGTTCGAGGAACTTTGCCGTGGAATCCACATCGAGCATATGTGCCGGAACCGGTATCAGGACGCCGGTTGCCGCGGTCAGCGACGATAGCGTTAGGAAGTTCAGCGACGGCGCCGAATCCATCAGAATGATGTCGTAGCGATCAGCCACCTGCTCCAGTGCTTGCGATACGCGCAAGAGGAAGCTCGTGCCGCCGGACTTGCGCATTTCCAGCGCAACGGCGGTTTCGAACTCCGTCAATTCCAGGCCGGCGCAGATGACATCGAAGCCGGCGATGTGGGTCTGATGAATGACCTGTTCGGTCGGGATCGGATCTTCGAAGCGGATGGCGGAATAAAGCGTATCGCCGTTACGATAGTCGAAGTCCGGCAGACTGCCATGCAGGCTGGTCAGCGATGCCTGGGGGTCGAGGTCAACGGCCAGCACGCGATATCCTCTCAAGGCCAGGTAATGGCCGAGATGGATCGTGGTGGAGGTCTTGCTGGAGCCGCCCTTGAAATTGGTGATTGCCAGGATCTGGCATTGCTCCTCGCCTACCCTGCGCGGGTTCATCCATTTCTTGCGGCCGTTCTGCGCCAGATGCATGCGCAACTCGAGGATTTGCTCGAGCGTATAGAGGCGCCGTCCATTGGCAACCTCCGGCGTCGGCCCTTGCTCTTTCAATGAAACCTGCCTGATATAGGCCTCGGTGACGTTAAGCAGTGCTGCAACCTCCGGGGAGGTGAACTTGCGCATGGTGCGACGGGCATGGGGGGGAAACTGGGCTACGCTAAGATTGCCCAATGCGGTATCCAGCTTCGCAGAGAATGTCTGCATGAAGGCGAGGCTGCTCAGATGTCGGGTCATGGTTTTCTCCCATTTTTGGCCACGTTACTAAGCGCCTTTATGGTTGGGTTTTTGTGACTGGTCTCTTTATTTACGCGGAATGGCGGTACTACCGGCATTTTCCGTAGATAAGAAGTACTCCGATTCTATGATTCGGGGCAACCGGGTCTAAAATGGCGTTCCCCGCGGGGAACTTTCGGTCTGTCGCTGTCAATTGTGCGTCATCGAAAACGAGTTCCCCGCGGGGAACGCTGGTCGATATTGGCATCTTCGGCGGTTGGAGCGCAAACGGTGATCACGGCATCCGTTAGCATTTATGCCGGGCGGCGTTCGTCAGGCGGGTGGTCGCTGCGAATTGGTTTTGCAGTGCGGTCTCCCGCTCCGCGAGGCCCGACCTGTCGATGTCGAGATGATGTTCCGTTTCTCCCTGATCGTCACGGCCCTCAATGCCAGTGTCGTGGGATTGATCTTCGGCGCGTGAATCGTAGTTGAAGGATCGCTTGCACTCTATTGTATCTGCGCTTGAGACTCGCATTGCCATTTAAAACTGTCCGATCGGGACGCATGGCGGAAGCGCGGGGAGGTTTCCCCGCCAGGCAGCGTCATGCTTTTTGGAGAAAGATCAATGTCCGAAGACATCAACCGCCCTCGCCGCCACTTCTTAGGTATCGCCGCCGTCGCACTCGCTGCCAATCAACTGGCTATGCCCGGTTCTGCCGTGGCGCAGTCCAATGAGACAAAGGCGGCGGTCAAATCCGGAGGCGGCGCGTCGTTCGCCTCTCTGAAGCAGATTGACGCCGGCGAGTTGACGGTCGGATATGCGGAGGCCGGCCCTGCCGATGGCGCTCCGGTCATTCTGTTGCATGGCTGGCCCTATGACATCCACAGCTTCGTCGATGTTGCTCCGCTGCTCGCAGCACGAGGCTACCGCGTGATCGTTCCCTATCTGCGTGGCTACGGGACGACAGGTTTTCTATCGAGCGAGACTGAACGCAACGGTCAGCAGTCGGTCGTGGCTGTCGATATCCTCGCCTTGATGGATGCGCTGAAGATTCGGAAGGCGATCCTCGGCGGCTTTGACTGGGGTGCGCGCACGGCCAATATTCTGGCGGCGCTCTGGCCCGAGCGTTGCAAGGCGCTGGTCTCCGTCAGCGGCTATCTGATCGGCAGTCAGGAAGCCAACAGGATGCCGCTGCCGCCGAAGGCCGAGCTTCAATGGTGGTACCAGTATTATTTCGCCACCGAGCGCGGGCAGGAGGGCTACGACAAATACCGGCGCGATTTTGCTAAGCTGATCTGGCAGATTGCCTCTCCGAAGTGGAACTTCGATGACACACAGTTTGATCGCAGCGCAGCGGCCTTCGACAATCCGGATCATGTCGCCGTCGTTATCGACAATTACCGCTGGCGGCTGGGGCTGGTGAAAGGCGAGCCGCAATATGATGATCTGGAGAAGCGCCTGGCAATGGCCCCGGTGATCAGCGTGCCCACAATCACTCTGGAAGGTGACGCCAACGGCGCGCCGCATCTGGATCCCGCATCCTACCGCAGCAAGTTTTCCGGCAAGTATGCACACCGGACGATCGACGGCGGTATCGGTCACAATCTGCCGCAGGAAGCACCGCAGGCCTTCGCGCAGGCAATCATCGACGTCGACGGCTTGTGAGCTTCTAAGGGGATCGATGGGCAATGGCAGAGAATGCCAATGCTCATCCGTTTCCATCGGCGCGACGAAGACGGCTCGGCAATGAGGTTCATGTCGTGCCGATGCCGGCATGTTTGTTTGGTAGAGGAAATTTCGATTTGGCGTGGCGCGGGGAGTTCGTATCTCTTGGCACGGATCCATTGGTCCCGACACGCGACCTGTGAGCAATATTGAGATTGCTGCATCATTCCACACGGGGAAGGGGAGGTGACGACCGTTGATTCCGGTCGGCTGTGAGCGGCGCCTGGATGGGATCGGATCTTTGAGTCTTCGGTTGGCGCTAGGCCATCGTTTCATCCAAAGGCAATAGACGAACGGCTCCGTTCGCGACGACATGAATGATAAGCCCGATTTCCACCAATGAGGGCTTTCCGGCAACCGGGCCGCCAGTCCGGAGCCGGTGGCGTTCAATCGGTCGATGCCGTCTTCCGCTGGTTCGGTGATTACCAGCTGCGTCTCGTTCGCGGATTCGGCGCCGAGGCCAAATCCGAACTGTCGCAGGTCAGGGGCGATGGCAAGAAGTTCGGAGTCGAGCTGCGGCGGCGATATCGATGCAGACGGCAATCGCGGTATGATCGTCGAGGCAGGCTTCTACGAGCGTGCTCATGAGGCTGCTGATGTTGAAGAACGAGGTTTGACAATCTGCTTTTCGTTTTCGGCCTCGAAACCGTCGCCGCCACCCTCGAAGGAGAAATAGCAATAACGGAAGTAAATCTACTGTAAGCTTCCGTTTAGCATCAGGATGTGAGCTGCCCTATGGACTTCATCATAGGGCGATGGAGGATTGCGGAGGGCGCATAAGCGTAAACGGGGCTGATTTGGGGGCAACGCAATGCTTTGTGCAATTCGGCCCTTGCCGAGGTTCAATCCCGGTTGGTGGAAGGACGTAAGGCTCTAACCTTAGGAAGAGTGCTTTCGACTGCTTGCTTCATGCAGCTGGGAATTAGCACCGGCAAATAATTTCCATCCGCCTTGTCGGAATCACCTTCTGTTGGCCGTCCTTGGAGCATCAACCGCGTCAACCTGGAGGAATATCGTGGAAAACGCTCAATCAGCTTGGCAGACTGCTGCCATTCTCATCGCTCGCCTGATCTTCACCGTCGTCTTCGTGATGGCCGTCTCGTTCAAGTTTATGGATATGGGCGCGACTGCCGGCTATATCGTCGCCGCCGGCTTCCCGTTCCCATTATTCTTGACCTGGTGCGCCGCGATCCTCGAAGTGCTACTTGCCATTGCTTTCCTGACCGGTGCGTTGTTTGTCCCGGCAGCGCTCGCTGCAGCCGTCTATGTCATCTTCCTTGGATTCTCATTTCATGGTCCCGCGCGTTGGGCCGGTAACCAAGCTGAATTCGGCTTCTTCGTGGATCACTTTGTTTTCGTGGCGGGTTTGCTCTTCGCTGCTGTACATGGCCCGGGCCGGGTACTTGCCGTAAAGTGAGCATCCTGGCTGGACAGAGTGTGACGCAGCTTCATCATGAAGCTTGCCGCACCATTTTTCTTTCGACGGCAGATGAGCAATGCGCTGGCACAGGTGGCGGGCTTGTCGAAGAGTTATTGGTGGGTCAACTTGATGCGCGACGCTCGTCGTTCGCTTCCCAAATTCGAGTCGCGCCACCTAATCTGCCCCACTTACCAGATGAGGTAAGTGGGGCAAAGATGAACGCCACGCTCTCAGTCAAGGGAGAGGCATGGCTGCTCGCGCATCGTCCAGTGTCGGAATCCTTATTCTAATCTTCCGACATAAGACCGCGGGCCTGGCTCTGCCTGCCCGTCATTGTTGTTTGCGAACCGTGCCAACGGTCAGCCGACCGGTGCTCCCATCGGACAGCTTCACCTTCCCCCACGCCGACATGAGGTCCGGCGCTCTCGTGACCACGGCCTGCCCGGTGCGACCGTCCGAGCATTTGACCGGAAGAATAACTGTCGGGCGCCGATCCTTCAGGTCGTAGGCGCCGGAACATTTTACCGACCGCCGCGACGACGAGACAGAGAAGCGGCCGTTACCGCGCGACGCTATCGTGGAGCCTTTGAACGTCTCGCCCGAGTCCATTTTCGCCAGAAGCGGAAGAGCGATATCACCTTGTCCATCGCCCTGCGGCTTTCGTGGGCCAGCCCCTGCAATTCTCAAAGCCCTCGCAATGCTTGGAGCCATAACACGACTTGCGGCAAACTGAACGTAGTCATCGTAGGGGATGGCACCCTTGGCGTAAGCGGTGAGGATTCGGCGGCAAAACTCGCGACGGACATTGGCCTGCGGAACGCCCATGAGCTTCGCAAGCTTCTCTTGTGCTTCCGGTGTGATGGCACCGTGGCTGCATTGGTCGATGTTCCAGTTGAGAGCCGAGGGATCGCTCAGCCGATTTCTATCATACTCGTACCCGCCCTTGCTTGCGACCGGTGCGGCGTTTGCCGACACGGAAAGAGCCGCCATGGTGATGGCGGCAAAAGTCATAAGCTTTCTCATTTTGCCCCTATTTCTCTTGGTATGCTTGGCGCGCGCGCATGGTCTCAGGTGAGATTTCAGCGACGAGCGAAAACAGATATTCCGAAATTTGACGCCTGCCGGTCCCGATTCCCCTATGGTTCCTAGCATCCCCTCATACGTGCATTATTGTCTGACGTTAATCGAGTCTTCTGCCGCCAGAGTGGTTCGAATATGCCTTGGCTTGCCTGCGAGACTTATTGCCGCCATTGGCTTCGGCTCAAAGCTGGATGTAGAAGTGCAAAAACGTCTCAACAGGAGATCTGATTCCGTGCGGTCGAGATATAATCTCTTGAGTGTCAAAAAGACTCTCAGCCTTTGCACCGTCGCCGTCGTCCTCTCGGCATCGCCGCAATTATTTGCGGCTGGTCGACAAGCGGACATCCCGCTGTGGCTGACGCCTCATGTCGGCGAAGGCGACGGCCAAATCGCGTCACCGGTCTTGCAGAGGGCGCGCGCGCTTTACAGGCGCAAAGTGAGCGAAGGCAAAGTCAGTAATCCTTGCTACTTCGCCATGGACGCCACGCGCCCGAACGATCTGGGCGATGGCAAATCGGGCGGCCGCTTTTATACCGTCTGCGAAGCCACCCAGACGTTTCGCGTTATTTCGTCCGGGCACGGCAGCGGCCGCGATCTGAAGGGCGTTGTTGATTTCGGCAACGGCCGAGAGTGTGCCCGGAACTTCGGCAATGCCATGGATTCGAACCTGACGGCCGGCGGCGCCTATATGACGGACGAGACGAAGACGACGTTCAAGGGCTACTACCGCGTCTCGGGAACGAAAGATGCGGCCTTGCTTCGCTCCTTCATCCAATTTGACGGCGAGGGCGAAACGGCAAATGCGCGACAGCGCGCCATCGGCGGGCATGCGGCCGCGGTGGTGGCGGGCGTCTGCCTGAAGAAAAATCCTGAGAGCCCCTACGCAAACCGGGATGGATATGTTCCGCTTGGAAAGCTAGTGGAATATGCCGGCGGCCGCAGCGACGGCTGCACCAGCTGGACGGCATCGGACGCCAGCCAGATCCTCTCCATGGTGAAGGGCAATCCGACGACGCTCTACATCTATCCTGAGTCAGCCGACATAAACGCCGTCGCCAAAGCCGTGGCGAGCGGCCGTTCGCCATCGAAGGCCGGCTTGTATTGGAATGATTCCTGCCTGAAAGAAATCGGCGCTCCGAAGTTCTGGTCGAAAGAAACCCTGGAGCCGATCATTGCCCAGTACAAAATAGATCATCCGGCACCGCCACCGCGGCCAATACCGATTTGCAACGCGCCATAAAGCTTGTTTCTCGGCGGGGTCGCCCGCTATGTAGGTCTCCATGGAAGCAGGTGTTCCAAAGAATGAGTCCGCAGGCCACTTTCGCAAGATCAGTGGCCGCTTCTTTCGTTCGGTGTTGACCGAACGCCTTGATCATGTACTCGATCCTCCCGAGGCATCCAGCGCGGGACGCTATCACCGCCTCGGTCAGGCAACACTTTATACGAGTGCTTCACTCGAATGGTCAATCATGGCTATCTCCGGCTACATGCGCGAAGACCAGCGTCCGCGCGTCGTCGTACCGCTCCTTGTCAGTGACGCGATCGTGGTCGATCAGCATGACCGGCAGGCCTGTGCACAGCTGGGCATTGATCGGGAACTATCCGATCTGTCCTGGCGCTCTGCCTTAGTGGCCGGTCAGGAGCCGGCGTCATGGCGCAATGCTGATATAGCCAGAGCGGCCGGCGCGGACGGGATAATCGACCGGTCAAGATTGATACCCGGCGGTTGGCATCTCAACCTGTTTCGCTGGAACGGGCTCGGCGGCCCCTCGGTCGAGGTTTGCGGCGATCCTGTCGAAATCAGGCTGTCTGAAAACGGTCCGAAGTGGGGGCTGTAGCGGCGGCGCTATGCGCGTGTGCCGTCCGGTTTCCAGGGAAGGGGCGGTTCAACGACGACCTGGAGACCACGCTTAACGAACGCGTCGCGTAATCGCATCGCAGATGTTGCCGTCACAGCCTGGGCTACCGGCAAATCTTGATCGACGACCAGGCGAGCCTGAACGACGCCAATTCCAAGAACCATCGAAACATCCAGGATCGTTTTTGAGCGCAGTCGATCGGCCCGATCCAGCCGCACCGTATAGGCTGCCTCGTCAAACGCGGCATGATCTCTATTGGTGGTCGCAACGGTCCATCCGCAATTGTTGCAGGTAACATTAAGGCTCATGCCTTGGACCCAGATGGTCAGTTCTTGGCCACATTCCGGACAACTCATCTTGAATAATTCGCATATCTCCGAGTGTGTGGGCAAGACGGCGGAAATTTCCGCCGGCAGATGGTGCTATCTAGTCGTCAGATGAGGGCGGGGAACTGCTATCTCGCGAACGAGGCGTCCCGATGACGAGCGTTCGGGCGATCACCCCATCAAGGATGACATGCAATGTCTTCATCAGGAATGCCTTCATCCCGTAGATCCTTTCTCAAGAGGTTGTCTCGGTTTTGGTGCGGACATAGTGCCGCCAGCCGCCGAAGTCGGTGATCTCAAGCGCATCCGCAACGGCGTGAGCCTCGCACAGAAAGCCCGACACGGCGGAGCCGTCGTCCAATGAGACTTTACCGATGCCGAGCGGCGCGGGGATTTTCTGGACGAAGAGGCCGAAGGCTTCGGGTGACACTGCCCAGACCTCGACCTCCACGCCCCCGCCGGAAAAGCCTGGCTCGCGCAGCAACCCCGGCTTGGGCGGGACGGTTCCCGGCAGTGCGAAGAGGCGGTAGTCACCCGCCGTCCGGCAGGTCTTCAGCCGGTATCCCCCCGAAGAGGTGAGTTCGTGGTTGAGCGGCATGCCGCTCAGATGTGCCCCGACGACGACGATCGGCACCGAGCCGTCATCGGCCTGCGGCACGCGGCTCGCCTCGGGGATTTGCGCCGAGTGATCCTTGCCCATCCCCGCGTTCAAGCTCCGGTGCATGGCGTCGGCAAAGGGTGCGAGGGCGTCGTCGGTAAAGGCGGGGCCGATCAGCGTCACGCCGGCTGGCAGGTGACCGTCCGCGTCGAAGCCGGCCGGTATGGCGATTGCCGCGCAGTCGAGGAGGTTGACGAAGTTGGTGTACCGGCCGAAATGGCCGTTCTTCGTGATCGGATCGGCCAGCATCTCCTCGACCGTATAGGTGGTCGGCGAGGTCGGCAGCATCACGACGTCAGCCTTCTCCCATTCTTGCCTGGTCTTCTGGCGCAGCGCTTCGAGCTTGTATCGACCTTCGAAGGCGTCGACCGCGTCATAGGCTTTTGCACCCTCGATGATGGTACGCACCGTCGGATCGAAATCACCGGCATTGGTGGCGAGAAAATCCTTCACCGCCGCCAGTCGTTCGGCGACCCAGGGGCCGTTGTAGAGCAATTCGGCCGCTTGTCGGAATGGTGCATAGTCGAAGGGAACGATGGTGGCGCCGAGGGCGCGCGCCCTTTCGATCGCGGCATCGTATAGAGCTTCGACATCCCTGTTGCCGAAGAATTCCCGTTCTGATCCTTCGAGCACGCCGATCCGCAGGCCCGACGCGGGTAGGCGGGCGGGGGCCGCCTTGCGCGAGAACGGATCGGCGGCGTCATAGCCCTCCATCACCTTGCGGATCGCAATGCCGTCGCCGACGGTCGCGGCAAAAATGGTGACGACATCGACGCTGCGGCAGGCGGGCACGACGCCGACATTCGGCACCAGCCCCGGTGTCGGCTTGATGCCGACGAGATTGTTGAAGGCCGCCGGCACGCGGCCGGAACCGGCCGTGTCGGTGCCGAGCGCGAAGCTTGCCAGGCCGGAGGCGACGGCAATCGCCGAGCCGGAGCTGGAGCCACCCGAGACATAATCCTTGTCGAAAACCGAACGTGGCGCGCCATGGGGCGAGCGCGTTCCGTTGAGGCCGGTGGCGAACTGGTCGAGATTGGTCTTGCCGATCACCAGTGCGCCGGCGGCCCTTAACCGGGCCACCACCGCCGCATCCTTGTCGGGATGATAGGCAAAGGTCGGGCAGGCGGCCGTGGTCGGCAGGTCCGCAACATCGATATTGTCCTTGACCGCGAAGGGAATACCCCAGAGCGGCAGGCTGTTGGGATCGGGCGCTCGGTCCACCAGTTCCTTGGCGGCGGCGCGCAAATCATCGTCCGGGGTCGGCGTGATGAAGATTGCCGGATCGTCGGACGCCTTGCGGCGGATGATCACCTCCTCGACGAGATCGAGGGGCGACAAGCCGGATGCATAGGCGGATTGCAGCGAAGCGAGATCGAGAATGGCAGGGAGCATCAGATTTCCTCCAGCACGACGAGGACATCGCCGGCTTTGACGTTGCGGCCGGGGCCTGCGCGCAGATCGCGGACGCGGCCGGCGGCATGGGCGGTCACATTGATTTCCATCTTCATGGATTCGATGATGGCAAGCGTCTCGCCGGCTGCAACCGGCTGGCCCTCTTCGACGAGGATCTTCCAGACGTTGCCGGGGACGGCGCTTTCGACGCCGAAGCAGCCTTCGGGAATATCGCCCCCAAGCCCGGGGCCTGTGCCCTCGTCGACGACGAAACTGTCGAGGCCTAGTTCCTTCCAGCGCTGACGTTCGGCCTCGAAGGCCGATTGCTGGCGGGCCTTGAAGGCGCCGATGGCCTGCGCGTTGGCGGCAAGATCCGCCTCATAGGCCGCATAGGAGAATTCGCTCTCCTCGATGCGGATCGGATAGCCGCCATGCGGGAAGGCGGTGCGCGCCTCGGTCAGTTCCTCATGGCTGACGGGGAAGAAGTGGATCTGGTCGAAGAAGTCGAGCAGCCAGGGCTTTTCCTTGGAAAAGACCGGCGTCTGGCGCCAGGTGTTCCAGACCTGGATCGTCCGGCCGAAGAGCTGGTAGCCGCCGGGGCCTTCCATGCCGTAGATGCACATATAGGCGCCGCCGATGCCGACGGCGTTTTCCGGCGTCCATGTCCGGGCCGGATTGTATTTCGTCGTCACCAGCCGATGCCGCGGATCCATCGGCGTGGCGACCGGCGCGCCGAGATAGACATCGCCGAGCCCGAGAACGAGATAGCTGGCGTCGAAGACGACATCGCGCACCGCCTGTTCGTCGGCCAGCCCGTTGATGCGGCGGATGAACTCGATATTCGACGGGCACCAGGGCGCATTGGGGCGGACGAGTTCCTGATATTTGCGCATTGCAAGCTCGGCATCGGGATCGTTCCAGGAAAGCGGCAGATGCACGATCCGGCTCGGAACCTTCACCGCCTGCGCCGGCGGCAGGGAAGCCTCGATCTCACTCAAGAGGCCGAGAAGGCGCGTGCGGGTGAGGCCGGTTCCGTCATAATGGATCTGCAGCGACCGTATGCCGGGGGTGAGATCGACAAGCCCCGGAAGCTTCGCGTCCTTGACCGCCTGCATCAGAAGATGCACCCGCAGGCGCAGCGCGATGTCGAGCTGCATCGGGCCGTATTCGACCAGCAGATTGTCGTCTCCCTGGCGGCGATAGACCACGGGGACCGGCCCCGCCTCGCTGCTTGCGATGATCGCGGCACCGGCGTCAACGCCGATACGCTTCACCACCGGCCCGGCGATTGGATCCTCGGCGCGTTTCACTGCATGGAACCGGATCGTGTCGCCCGGTTTGAACTGGCCCATCTTCCATTGCTCGTCGCGGGCAATCACCGCCGGGCAGACGAAGCCGCCGAGGCTGGGGCCGTCTGGGCCGAGAATGATCGGCATGTCGCCGGTAAAGTCGATTGCGCCGACCGCATAGGCATTGTCGTGCAGGTTGGAAGGATGAAGCCCCGCCTCGCCGCCATCGGTGCGCGCCCATTTCGGTGCGGGGCCGATGAGGCGCACGCCGGTGCGGGCACTGTTGAAATGAACCTCGTACTCGGTGGCAAACAGCGTTTCGATATCTTCCTCCAGGAAGAAATCGGGAGCGCCGTGCGGACCGTAGAGCACACCGACTTCCCAGCTGCGTGTGAGCAAGGCCGGTTCATGAGCCGGCTTGGATGCCGGCTGCGGAGCGTGGGCAAGCCGCAGCACATGGCCGGCGCGAAGCGTTCCCGTCGCATGGCCGCCGAATTGCCCCAGGCCGAAGGTTGCGCGAGAACCAAGCACCTCCGGCGCTTCGAACCCGCCGGCGACGGCGAGATAGGCGCGCTGGCCTGCACCGGCGATCGCTCCGATCATAAGCGTCTGACCCGCCTTGACGAAGATTGCCGTGTCGTGTGGAACCGGTGCACCGTCGAGGGTCATCGGCATTTGCGCGCCGGCGAGGGCGACCATCACATCCGAGAAGAATTTCAGCATCGGGCCGGAGACGGTAAGTTCCAGCGCCGCCGTCTCGTCGGCGTTTCCGACCAGCCGGTTGGCGTGGCGGAAAGATCGCTCGTCCATCGGCCCGCTTGGCGGCACCCCGACATGCCAGAGACCCAACCGTCCCGGCAGTTCCTGCAGACTCGACTGAGCGCCCGGCGTGATCACCTCGACGACATCGGGCACGAAGGTGAAATCCTTGAGCGCCGTCGTCGCCACATTGCCGCTCGACAGCAGATCGGAAGCCGCAATCGCCTTCAGATAATCGAGATTGGTCTCGATCCCGGAAATTGCGCTGTCTTCGAGCGCTTTGCCGAGCGCCTTGATCGCGCCAGCGCGATCCTCGGCCTTGACGATCACCTTGGCGAGCATGGGGTCGTAATAGGGGCTGACCTCCGTGCCCGTCTCGATCCAGCCGTCGACGCGCACGTTTTCCGGAAAGACGACCTCGGTCAGCAGTCCGGCGCTCGGCCTGAACCCCGCATGTGGCATTTCGGCATAGATGCGCGCCTCGATGGCCGCGCCCTTGGGAATGAGAGTCTCCTTGCCGGTGAGCACATCTTCCCCAGCGGCCTGGCGGATCATCCATTCGACCAGATCGATGCCGAAGACGGCTTCGGTCACCGGATGTTCGACCTGCAGGCGGGTATTGACCTCGAGGAAATAGAATTCCTCGCGTGCCGGGTCGTAGATGAATTCGACCGTTCCCGCCGACTGGTAGTGAGCCGAGATACCAAGCGCGACGGCTGCGGCATGCAGGCTGGCCCGAACCGTGTTCGACAATCCCGGCGCGGGCGTTTCCTCGATCACCTTCTGGTTCCGGCGCTGCAATGAACAATCGCGTTCGCCAAGCGCGATCACCCGGCCATTGCCGTCACCGAAGATCTGCACTTCGACATGGCGGGCCTTGGCGACGAAGCGTTCGAGATAGACGCGCGCATCGCCGAAGCTTGCGCGCGCGGTGCGCTGCACGCTGTCGAAGACCGCTTTCAGGCTTTCGGGATCATCGCAGAGCTGCATGCCGATGCCGCCGCCGCCGGCCGTCGATTTCAGCATCACCGGATATCCGATATCGATCGCGGCGATGAGTGCATCGTCGCTCGTCTTCAGCAGTCCGCTGCCGGGAAGGAGCGGCACACCGCTTTCGCGCGCCAGTTCGCGGGCCGTATGCTTCAGCCCGAAAGCGGCTATGTTGTCGGGCGTCGGGCCGATGAAGGCGATGCCCTCTTCCGCCAGCCGCTCGGCGAAGCCAATATTTTCCGAAAGGAAGCCATAGCCCGGATGCACGGCCTCGGCGCCGGTCGCCTTGCAGGCGGCAATGACGGCATCGACGTCGAGATAGCTTTCGGACGCCGGTGCAGGGCCAAGCCTTACCGCCTCATCCGCCATCAGCACCGCCTTGGAAAAACGGTCGGCATCCGAATAGACGGCGACGGAGGAGATGCCCATGCGCTGCAATGTCTTGATGATCCGGACGGCGATTTCGCCCCGGTTTGCGATCAGAACCTTCTTGAACATGTCAGGCCTCGCTATCCCAGACCAACACCCGGACCGGTGTCGGATCGAAACCGTTGCAGGGATTGTTGATCTGCGGGCAATTGGAGATGACCAGCAGCACGTCCATCTCCGCCTTCAGCTCGACATAGTCGCCCGGCGCGGAGATCCCATCGACGATCGTCATCTCGCCGCTCGGCTCGATCGGCACGTTCATGAAGAAGTTGATATTGGGGACGACATCGCGCTTGCTCATGCCGTGTTTGGAGACTTCGAGAACGAAATTGTCCCGGCAGGCATGGAGATATCTGGTGCCATGGCCGAAGCGCACCGTGTTGCTCTCGCAGGAGCAGGCGCCGGCCGAGGTATCGTGCCGCCCGCAACTGTCGGCAGTCATGGTCAGCATCACCCGGCCTTCATTGGAGATGACTTTCGTGCCGGTCGAGATATAGGCCGCGCCCTGTTCGCGCATCGTATCCTGGTTGGAATAGCGCTCGGAAAAATCCATGGCATTGTAGAACAGCGTGTCGATCGCCTGTTGGCCATATGAGTCCTCGATGCGGATGGTCTGGCCCTTCTGGATCACCGTCGAGAACGGTGCCTCGGCCGGGATGTAATGGTCCTGCGCGGTGTTTTCGAGCGTGCGGCCCGGAGCTGTCTGGATGAAATCAGTCATGGTCTTGCTCCCTCTCACATCGTCGCCAGCGTGTTGTTTTCAAAACCGCGCACCGCCTCGGCGGTCGCGGTCCGGCAAAGGTCGTCGGCCATGGGCGCGGTTGCCGCGATGCGGGTGACGGTCACCGGGTTCGGCCGATAGGCGGTGTCCGGGTCGAGCGGATGCGGGCAGTTGGAAAAGCCGACGATCATGTCCATCTCGGCGCGCAGCTCGACATAGTCGTGCCCATGCAGAAGTTCCGGCTTCCACAGGAACGCACCGTCCTGATCGACGCGGACGGGGGCAAAGAGCGCCAACACGGACGGAATATCGCGCTTGTCGAGCCCGGCCTTGGTGGCAAGCAGGATCAGGTTATCGCGGGTATTGCGCTTGCCGTCTCCATATTTTGCTGTGTTCGACGCAAAGGTGGAGCCGCCCATCAGCCCGTCATGGGCGCCGGAGGAGTCCTCGGTCACCGAGAACATCACCCGGCCCATATCGGAGAAGATTACCCGGCCCTTGCCGAGCGCGGTGGTCCATTGCATCTTCACCGTATCGGGCAGGTTCAGCCGCTCGCTGGTGTCGGCGGCGCTCCAGGCGACGAGGGAAACCGTCGAGAAGCCATGATCGAGGCCCACACGGAACACTTCGTTCTTCTTGATATGGGTCGACCAGTACCAACCACCCGGGATCACCTCGCGATGGACGATCTTGTCGGCCGCGATTTCAGGCGCCGGCAATGGGCTTGCTTCGGGCAGTGCCTTGGGCGCGAATTCGAGCCCCTTTCTTTGATGCTCTTCGTAGCGCGCGCGGTTGGCGGCTATGTCTTCCGGCGAACGTCTGACATGTGTCATGGCTGAATGTCTCCTGACGAAGCCAGGTCGTCCCGGCGATGCCCCAGGGAAACAACCGGGCCGTCCCGGTCGGGGCTGAAGATCGATGGCTCACCGGCAAGGCGCGGCGGCCAGATGGAAATGTCCTTGGTGATGGTCGCGCCGTAGCGTTCCTTTTCCTCGGGACGGTCACGGCGGCGTTCGAAGGCGATGACCCGGCTTGCAAGCGTGAAGGCCTCGCGCATGTCATGGGTGACCATGACAACGGTCATCTGCGTTTCGTTCCAGAGACGTTTCATCAGCGTATGGATTTCGGCGCGAATGCCTGGATCGAGCGCGCCGAAAGGCTCGTCGAGCAGCAGCACCTTTGGTTTCATGATCAGCGCCTGGGCAAGCGCCAGGCGCTGCTGCATGCCGCCGGAAAGCTGCGCCGGATATTTGTCCTCCGCGCCGGCCAGGCCGACTTCGCCGATCAGCTGCCGCGCCTCGGCGATGGCGTTGCGCCGTGCCGCGCCGAAGAGCTTGGCCTTGTGGCGCGCGCCGGAGAATTCCTTGCCGAGCAGCACATTGCCGAGCACGGTCAGATGCGGAAAGACGGAGTAGCGCTGGAAGACGACGCCGCGATCAGGACCAGGCTCCGCCGGCAGAAGCTCGCCATCGAGCAGGATCTGGCCCTTGGTCGGCTGCTCCTGGCCGAGCAGCATGCGCAGGAATGTCGACTTGCCGCAGCCGGAGGGACCGACAAGAGCGACGAAGGCGCGCGACGCGACAGTCAGCGATATGTCCTCGAGCACGATCTGGTCGCCATATTCCTTCCAGACATTTTCGATCCTGAGTTCGCTCATGCCCGCTTCTCCAGTTCCGACCAGGGGAAGACAGCAATGCGGATGCGATCGAGGATGTAGTTTGTCAGCACGGCGAGCAGCGTGATCCAGACGACATAGGGAAAGATGATATCCATCGAGAGATAGCGACGGACGAGGAAGATGCGGTAGCCGAGACCGGAATCCGACGAAATGGCTTCCGCCGCGATCAGGAAGAGCCAGGCGGGGCCGAGCTGCAGCCTGAGGCAGGTAATCAGCCGCGGCAGGATTTGCGGCAGCACGACACGCAGGGCGATCTGCCAGGAGGAGCCGCCAAGCGTCTCGGCCTTGACGATCTGCTCGCGCGGCAATTCCAGCGCCTTCAGCGCCAGGTCGCGGATCATCGTCGGCGCGACGCCGATCACGATGAGGGCGATTTTCGAGGTCTCGCCGAGACCCATGACGATGAAGAGGATCGGCAACAGCGCCAGTGGCGGCACCATGGAGATGACGGCGACGAAGGGAGCGAGCAGCGCCCTGAGATAGGGCAGCATGCCGATCAGCATGCCGATCAATAGGGCTGTCAGCGTGGAGATGCCGAGGCCGGCGAAAAGCCGGATCAGGCTTGCCCAGGTGTCCGACCAGAGCAGGTACTCGCCGGTGCGTTGATCGGCGATGAAGGCCATGCGGTCGATCGCCTGGACGAAGCCGGAGAGATTGGGCAGCAGCTTGTCATTGGCGTTTTCCGCCAGCCGCGCCGTTGATCCGAAGACATAGGCGACGACGATCAGGGCGAAGGGCAGCAGCATCAGGGCAAATTGCGCGCCCCGGCTCGGCTTGGTGTTGATCCAGCGCATGAGGAAAGCTCCGCTGATGAAGGGATGACGCGGCGCGGTTTGCCCGCGCCGCCGGTCGAACTTCGCTCAGAGCGCGCCGTCAGCGGCCGCCTTCATGTAGGTCTCGGTGAAGCGCAGCTTGACGTTGCCGCTGTCGCCAAGAACCTTGCCATCCGGCATTTCGATGCCGATGACATCTGCCGACGCGGCGCCGCTGCCGAGCAAGCCCTTCTGGAACAGGAAGTTGCGCACCAGATCCATCGTCTTCGGAAGGCTTGGCGACGCGGTAAAGGCGACGGCGTCAGTGGGTTTGTCGAAGAGCTTGGTCGCGGCGATCTGTGCTTCGAAGCCTTTGAGATCAGTGCCGGACGCCGAGCCCATCGTCTCGCGGGCGGCCTTGCCGTCCGGCGTGTCCGCCTTCATCAGCGCCGCCGTCTCATACCAGATGCCGGCCAGCGCCTTGCCGAAGTTCGGGTTGTCCTTGAGCACATTGGTATTGGCGACCATCAGGTCGATGATTTCGCCCGGTACCTGCGAGCTGTCGAACACCTTCTTGGCGGAGGGCTCCTCCAGAATGGTGGAGACCAGCGGATTCCAGGTGACGACGGCGGAGACGTCGGGCGTCTTGTAGGCGGCGACCATGTCGGCGTCGGAGGTGTTGACGACCTTCACGTCGCGCTCGCTGAGCTTTATGCTTTCCAGTGCGCGGGCGAGCAGATAATGCGAGACGGAATATTCGACCAGATTGACGTTCTGGCCCTTGATGTCGGCAAGGCTCGCCTTGTCCTTGAGGATGACGGCGTCATTACCGTTCGAAAAGTCGCCGACGATGACGGCGGTGGTATCGACACCTCCGGCGGCCGGAATGGAAAGGCCGTCCATATTGGTGAGCGTCACGGCATCGAAGGCGCCGGCCGTATATTGGTTCATCGACTCGACGTAGTCGTTGAACTGGGTGACGTCGATCTTGATGCCGTATTTGTCGGCCCATTTCTTGACGATGCCGTGGTCGCTCGCATAGCCCCAGGGCATCCAGCCGACATAGATCGACCAGGCAACCTTGAACTCGGTCTTCTGCGCGGCATCGGCGGAGGTGCCAAAGCCCAGCATCAGCGAGGCGGTCAGGGCGGTAATGGAAAGAAGCTTCGAAAAAGTCTGCATTGAAATTCCCCTTTTGCTTTTTATCAAAAAGGGATCGGCAAAGACCATCGCGCCGCCAATCCCTTGGCTTACGAGGTCTCCCGGGCTTTTGTCCCGCCGTGCATCCGGTGGGATTTCTCCCCCAACCGGCGGCAGCTCTCGGACCAGCACGCTTTTTAAAGCGCCGGAACCCTAGCCACCAACTCAGCTATTTCAGAAGCAAGGGGTGTGCCAATTTATAAGCTATTGATTTTTATAAGGGCGCTCTGCCGATGCAACTCTCATTGCCCACGCTCGATGGCAGTTGCTCAATATTTGAGCGGCCGTCAGCGATTTTGACAGGCACAAATGCGACTGCCAAAGATCGGATGACCGGGCGTGCGGATCTGTTGGCGCTAGAGATCGGCCATTCACAGCGCCCTTTGGCGTCTTGCCTCGCGGAACGTAACGAGCCGGCGATCTTTTTCGTCCCAAAGGACAAGTTTGACGCAGCGCAGGCTGTCCATAAGCGTGATGCGGCTGACATTTCCCAACTCGGGATGGTCGCGCAGCACTTCAGGCAGGCGGTAGTAGGGCACCCGGCTCGAGAGATGATGCACATGATGGATGCCGATATTGCCGGTAAGCCATCTCAGCACCAGCGGCAGGTCGTAATGGGATGCGCCATGCATGGCGGCATGTTGAAACTGCCACTCAGGCGGCTTCGACCAATGAGTGTCCTCGAATTGGTGCTGGATATAGAAGAGCCAGACACCGGCGGCGCCCGCCAACAAGACGATCGGAAGATGGACCAGCAGAAACGGAACGACGCCGACTGCCCAGATCAGCAACGCCGCGACGACGGCGACTGCGAGATTGGTGGCCATGGTCGATATCCACGGAACGGGGCCTGAGCGCATCATGCCGAAGGGTAGCCGCTGCTTCAACAGGAAGACCCAGACGGGGCCGATGCCGAACAGGACCAGCGGGTGCCGGTAAAGCCTGTAGCCTAGTCGTCCCCACCAGGACTGCGCATTGTATTCGGCAACGGTGAGGGTGGTGATATCGCCGATGCCGCGCTCGTCGAGATTGCCGGCGGTGGCGTGATGCTGGGCATGCGCCCGGCGCCAATAGTCGTAGGGTGTCAGGGTCAGCACCCCGATCGCGCGTCCGGTCCAGTCATCGATGCGGCGGCGCGCGAAAAAGGAACCATGACCGCAATCATGCTGGATCGCGAACAGCCGCAACAGAAATGCGGCGGCGGGGATGACCAGGATGAGGCCGTACCAGAGGCCATAGTGAACGGCCGCCCATGAGGCGGCCCAGAGGATGGCGAACGGAACGGCGGTCACCGCAAGTTCGAATGTACTGCGCCCGGCGTGCGGATTGCGATATTTCGAAAGAACCTTGAGCCAAGCCTTGTCGCCAGCGTTGCTGGGATGCTCAAAGGTGGACGTGGCGTTCATTGTGGTTGGTCTACCTTCTGTGCGGACAAGGCGAGCGCTGCGGCGCTGCGAAAATAATGTTCTGCATGCTGATAATAGGTTTCAGCTTCGATGCAATCTCCCGCCAGGGCCTTTTCGCGAGCAAGCGCGATATAGTGATCGTAGCGGGACGGCAATCGAAAGTGCCTCAATGCAATGGGTATCGTGTTTTTCATGTGGTCCGTAAGCGACCAGCGAATTCGGCTGCATTCATTTTTGGGATGACAAGATGAAGAGCGGCATCGAAAATTCGGTGGCGATTAAAATGCGATATCACCCTTTGTGCTTCTCTTGGAGCACGGACAGCCAACTCAATCATTCGAGATGAACAATCGATACCGTCGCAATGTGGCTGTTTCAAGTTCAATGGCGAGGCACGTTTACATTGACAAGAAGCGCCTGCCGCGGATCAATGCCTGAAATACGACGATCTCATCGAAGGATTATCCATGGCGCATTCACTAAAGACCCAGACCGCTCCCGGTGCCGTCGGGCCAAATCAGCCGGCCCTCGACTCCGAGGAAGTCTGGCAGGCCCGCGTCGATCTGGCCGCGTGTTTTCGCATGGCCGCCAGACATGGGTTGGAGGAAGGCATCTGCAATCATTTCTCGGCGGTCGTGCCAGGATATGACGATCTGTTCCTCGTCAATCCCTACGGCTATGCCTTTCGGGAGCTGACGGCATCCATGCTGCTGATTTGCGACTTCCACGGCAATGTCGTCTCAGGGGCCGGTCAGCCGGAAGCGACGGCGTTCTATATCCACGCCCGTATCCACAAGAACGTCCCGCGCGCCAAAGTCGCTTTCCACACGCACATGCCCTATGCCACCGCGCTCTCGATGACAGAAGGAGAGCCGCTCATCTTCGCCGGGCAGACGGCATTGAAATTCTACGGCCGGACGGCGTTCGACAGGAATTACAACGGTCTGGCGCTGGACGAGCGTGAAGGCGACCGCATCGCTTCAACGATCGGGGATGCGGACATCGTCTTCATGAAGCACCATGGGGTCATGGTGCTCGCTCCCAATATCGCCGAAGCCTGGGATGATCTCTATTATCTGGAGCGGGCTTGCCAGGTTCAGACGCTTGCCCTGTCGACCGGAAGAGAGGTTGTCGCGGTTGATCCGGCCATCGCGGAGGCGGCTTATCGGCAGATGCGGGAGGGTGATCCGGAATCCGCTCGTCTCCACCTTGAGGCAATTAAACGCACGCTTGATGTGGAAGCACCTAATTATCGAGATTGATGCCTATTTCGCCCGCTGCGATATATGGAAGAATGCGGTCAGGTTGATTTTGGTTCTCAGCGCTTTACCAGATGGATGCCCGCCAAGGTGCAACGAACCGACCCGCCCGCTTTTTCGATCGTCGGGATATCAAGGGCGACGGGTTTGGCGCTTTCCTCGATCACGGCAAGCTGATGCCGGTCGAGGCAGGCAAGCGCCGTGGTCGAAAGCGCCAGGATACGGCCGTCCTTTCCCTGAAGCTCCAGGGCGTTGCCGGCAAAATGCGAAATCTGCTCGTTCGTCAGTGCAACGATGTTACGGCCGGAGCGCTCCAGTCGGGTGACGATCTCCTGCCGTCTGAGCGGATCGGTCATCATGTCCAGCCCGATCATGGCGAAATCGGTGGCGATGCACATCAGGACATTGGTGTGATAGACGGCGACGCCATTTTCGTCGCGGGCGTCGAACACCATCGGCTCGTAGTTGAAATGGGTCGAGAAGCGTTCGAGCGCGATCGGATCGGTGCGGTCGGAGCGCACCGCATAGGCGACCCGGTCGATATGGTCGAGCACCATGGCGCCGGTACCCTCGAGAAAGAGCCCGTCAGGTTCGAGGCCCGAATAGTCGATGACCTCCTGCACCCGATAGCGGGTTTTCAGCATTTCGATGACATCGCTGCGCCGCTCGCGACGGCGGCTGACGGCTTTCATCGGATAGATCGCGACGTGACCGCCGGCATGGGTGGAGAACCAGTTGTTGGGAAAGACCGAATCCGGGGTCAGCCAACCGGTATCCTCGAACAGATGCACTTCGACGCCGTGACGTCCGAGCGTCTCGGCTGCCTCGGTTATTTCGCCATAGGCCATGGACGAGAGGTCTTCTCTGATGTCCTGGCTGCTCTGGAAATGATTGTCGGCCGCCGTTTCCGTGTTCACGGTGAAATGGTGCGGGCGCACCATGACGACTGCGGAGGGAGCCTGGATGGAATAGGCTGAATGTCTGGGCATCATCTTGATCCTACGCCTATCTTGCCCGCTGCAGCATGCCGAAGAGATCGCGCGGATCGTCGGGATCGGCGATGATATCGAGGTCCTGGTAGAATCCCGTGCCCTTGAGCCGGTCGCGGACATAGCGCAGAGCGGAGAAATCCTCGACTGCGAAGCCGACGCTGTCGAATAGCGTGATCTGGCTGATATCGCGTCGCCCCTCGGCCTGTCCGGTGATGACTTTCCACAATTCCGTGACGGGGTAGTCCGGTTCCATCTGCTGGATCTCGCCCTCGATGCGTGTCTGCGGCGGGTATTCGACGAAGGTGTCGGCGCGCAGCAGGATATCGCGATGCAGTTCGGTCTTGCCGGGGCAGTCGCCGCCGATCGCGTTGATGTGGATGCCGGCGCCGATCATGTTGTCGGTGAGGATCGTCGCACATTGCTTGTCGGCGGTACATGTCGTGATGATGTCGGCGCCTTCGATCGCGGATTGTGACGAGGTGCAGGCGCTAACCGTCAATCCGCTGCCGGAGAGGTTGCGCACCATCTTTGCCGTTGCCAACGGATCGATATCGTAGAGCCTGAGGTGATCGATGCCGCAGACGGCTTTCATGGCAAGCGCCTGAAACTCCGCCTGCGCGCCATTGCCGATCATCGCCATGGTACGCGCGCCCTTCGGTGCCAGATGCCGTGCCGCCATGGCCGAGGTGGCGGCGGTGCGAAGCGCGGTCAGCAGCGTCATTTCCGTCAATAGCACCGGATAGCCGGTCGAAACTTCCGCTAGCAGGCCGAAGGCGGTGACGGTTTGCAGGCCTTGCGCCATGTTCTTCGGATGGCCGTTCACATATTTGAAGCTGTAGATCTCGCCATCCGAGGTCGGCATTAGCTCGATCACGCCCTCGCGGGAATGGGAAGCGACCCGTGGCGTCTTGTCGAACAGCTCCCAGCGGCGGAAATCCGCCTCGATGACATCGGTGAGCTCGGCGAGCAGGGTTTCCAGCCCGATATGATGGACGAGCCGCATCATGTTCTCGACGCTGACGAAGGGAACGAAGGCTTTTTCCGATGGAAGGGGTGACGACATCACGAATTCCTCTGGCGCTGGGCTGATGGAGAGAGGCTAGCTTTCCCAGGTGTTGGCCGAAAGCGCAAAACTGTGCTAATTCCGGCAGTCGATTGTACAATTTGTTCAGCCGGATTGCATAAATTTACTAGCCTGGAGTGAGAAACATGGATGTCGCGAAATATTCACCCGATGATCTCGACCGCCGGATCATCGGCCATCTGCGCGCCGACGGACGCGCTTCCCTGACCAAGCTTTCGGATGCACTCGGCGTTGCGCGCGGCACGGTGCAGAACAGGCTCGATCGCCTGATGGAGACAGGGACGCTGCTCGGATTTACCGTGCGGGTGAGAGAAGACTATGATCTGAGCGCAGTGCATGCGGTGATGATGATCGAGGTTGTTGGAAAATCGACGACACAGGTCATTCGCAGGCTGCGTGGTCTGACGGAGATTTCCGCCCTGCACACGACCAACGGCAACTGGGATCTCGTTGCCAATATTCGGGCGGCGAGCCTTGCGGATTTCGACCGCGTTCTGCGCGAAGTGCGGATGATCGACGGCGTTGCCAACAGCGAGACGAGCCTGCTGCTGAGCAGCGTTTGATCGGGCTTCTCGGATCCGGCGGTCAATGCCGGGTCATTTGCGCGGCTTTTAGAACTTGCTGAACTGCGTTGTTTCGGTGGCGGTTGCGATAATACGGCTTGCTCGCGCCCGGTCATGCAGACATTGTAGTTGAAATCGGCCTCAGGCCGTATGATGACATTGCATGGATATCGGCGGTGCGCGGCACGGGAGGCTGCATCGCCGGTTGGGAGGGGACCGAACTGACGATCCACTCGGAGTGCCCAAAAGCTTCGCAATGAAGCTTGGCTCTCCTCAACCGATAGATTTGCCTCCCATGCCCTATACGACGACCATCGAGAATACGGTCTTCCGCTTTGGCGATTTGAAGGATCTTCTCGCCAAGGCGACGCCGGAGCGTTCCGGCGATCAGCTTGCGGGCGTCGCCGCATCAGGCCCGGTCGAACGTCTGGCCGCGCAGATGGCGTTGGCTGATCTGCCGCTGAAAGCGTTTCTGAGCGAGGAAGTGATCTCCTCTGACGATGACGAGGTATCGGCGCTGATCGCCGCGCGCCACGATGCGGCCGCCTTCGCGCCGATCTCGTCCCTCACGGTCGGCGAATTCCGCGAGTGGCTTTTGAAGCCGGAAACCGGGCAGTGCACGCTCGAGGCGATCACCTATGGTGTGACACCGGAGATGGTAGCGGCGGTCTCGAAGATCATGCGGCTCCAGGATCTGATCTCGGTCGCTGCCAAGCGCGAGGTCGTCACCCGCTTCCGTAACACGATCGGCCTGCGCGGACGGCTGTCGACGCGCAACCAGCCGAACCATCCGACCGACGACAGCCGGGGGATCGCCGCTTCCGCCATCGACGGATTGCTGATGGGGTCGGGCGACGCGGTGATCGGCGTCAATCCGGCAACCGACAGCGTCGCGGATTATATCCGGATCGTTTCCCTGCTCGACGAGCTCCGCGAGCGGCTGGCGATCCCGACGCAGACGTGCTGTCTCGGACATGTGACGACGGCGATCAGAGCCATCGAGGCCGGCGCGCCGGTCGATCTCGTCTTCCAGTCGGTTGCCGGCTCGCAAAAGGCGAATGCGGGTTTCGGCATCGATCTTTCGCTGCTGAAGGAAGCCTATGAGGCCGGCCGTTCGCTGAAGCGCGGCATGCCCGGCGCCAATGTGATGTATTTCGAGACCGGGCAGGGGGCGGCTCTCTCCGCCGACGCGCATTTCGGCGTCGACCAGCAGACGATGGAAGTGCGCGCCTATGCGGTTGCCCGCGAATTCGATCCGATGCTCGTCAATACGGTCGTCGGCTTCATCGGGCCGGAATATCTCTTTAACGGCAAGCAGATCATCCGGGCGGGGCTCGAGGATCATTTCTGCGGCAAGCTTCTCGGCCTGCCGATGGGCGTGGACGTCTGCTACACCAACCATGCCGACGCCGATCAGGAAGATATGGATACGCTGCTGACGCTTCTCTGCGCCGCCAACGTGAACTTCGTCATCACCGTGCCGGGCGCCGACGACATCATGCTCAACTATCAGTCCCTTGCCCATCACGATGCCATCTATTGCCGCGAAACGCTGAACCGTGCGCCGGCGCCGGAATTCGAACGCTGGCTCTGTGAGATCGGACTGACCGACAGGGCGGGTGCCCTGGTCGGAGCGCCGGCAATGCTGACCGACTATTTTTCCAGTTCAACCCTTGTTGGAGCCTGACATGGCCAATTCCGTCATCAATGCGCGCACGTCAAGCATCGCCGATCTCAAGGACATGACGGATGCGCGCGTTGCGCTCGGTCGCTTCGGCGCGGGCGCGCCGACAAAGGCGGCACAGGCCTTTCTACTCGACCATGCGCGGGCACGCGAAGCCGTCTGGTCGTCGGTCGATCAGGAGGGGCTGCAACGGCAGTTGCTGGATCTGGAGCTCGATGTTGTCGTAGTCGAGAGCCTTGCCGGAGACCGGAGCCAATATGTGCGCAGGCCCGATCTCGGCCGCAAGCTGTCGGCGACATCGTTGGCGCGGCTGGAGGCGATCCGGCATCGCGACGAAGGGTTTGATGTTGTCATCATCGTTGCCGACGGCCTTTCCGCCAGCGCCGTGGATATCAATGCCGCTGCCGTGGTCGGGGCACTTGCCGACCGGCTGCGCCGGCATGGACTCTCGTTGGCGCCCGTCGTCATTGCCAGCCAGGCGCGGGTGGCCCTGTCCGATCCGATCGGCGAGGCGCTTGCCGCAAAAACCGCCATCATGCTGATCGGCGAACGTCCGGGTCTTTCCGCCGCCGACAGCCTTGGTGCCTATGTCACCTATTCTCCCCGATCGGACACGCCCGATTCCCGTCGCAATTGCGTCTCCAACATTCGCGAAGGCGGATTGCCCATCGCGGCGGCGGCCGACCAGATTATCGAACTTGTTATCGCCATGAGGATGACCGGGATCAGCGGCGTCGGGCTCAAGGATGCCGTGGCGAAGCTGGAGGTGACGGCGTAGGCAAACTCCCCTGGAGCTGGCCGAACGCTAGGAAAAAATCACGAGACGACATTTCGCACGAAACGGACCGGCGTTTCGCCCGGATTGATGTAGGCATAATTCTGGGCGGTGCTGTAAACGGCAAAAGTCCCAGCCTTGTAATCGCGGGCTTCGCCGGAGAGTTCGAGGCGCAGCACGCCTTCGGTGATGTAGATCATTTCATGCCATCCCTGTGGGTCCGGTTCGGCATCGTAGCGGTCGCCTGGTCCGAGCGACCAGAGCCACATCTGGGCTTCGGTGGAGGCCGGGGCCGAGCCCAGGAGCACGGCCAGACTTTCCCCGCCTTTGCCACGCCATGTCACCTGGTTGATGTCAGCCCGCGAGGCGCGCGTCGGGTCACGTACCAGATCGACGAAATCGACGCCGAGAGCCACCGCCAGCTTGTCGAGGCTGGACAGGCTGATATTGGCATCGCCTGCTTCCACCGCGATGATCATGCGCCGGCTGATGCCGGACGCCTCGGCAAGCGCCGTCTGGCTGAGACCAGCAGCCTTTCGCAAGCGGCGCAAGTTGCCGGAAACATGGGCGAGAACGTCGCCACGTTCTTGACTGTGCAATATATTGCTCATAATGTTTCTCTATTCCAATTGCTGTCGCCGTTCAACAGCCTTTCGACGTGTCTGCCAAGGCAGCATCGCGAAGGATGCGTTGCGCGCGCGATCCACTAGATACGAGTGAGGGAGCAGGACATGAAGATTCGCGATTTCGGCGTCGAAATATGGATGAACCGCTATGAGACGACATGCGAATGGAACCTCGCCGAGACCTGCGTCGAGTCGCTGACCGTGGCGAAACTTCTGGAGATGGCGGGAAAGACGGACACGATCCTATCGGAGCTTCTGCCGCTCAAGCTGACCTATGGCGCGATCGAGGGCAGCGATCGGTTGAGGCGGCTGATTGCCGGCCTCTATGAAAAGCAGGCCGTCGAGAATGTCGTCGTGACCCATGGCGCGATCGGCGCCAATGCCCTGGTGCATGAGACTCTGGTCGAGCCGGGCGACCGGGTCATTTCCGTGTTGCCGACCTATCAGCAGCACTATTCCATTCCGGAAAGTTATGGTGCCGACCTGCAGATCCTCAGGCTTACCGAGGCGAATGGTTTCCTGCCGGATCTCCAGGAATTGCAGCGGCTGGCAACGCCGGACACGAAACTGATCGTCCTCAACAACCCGAACAATCCGACAGGTGCCCTGATGGACCGCGCCTATCTTGAAAAGATCGTCGAAATCGCGCGCATCTCTGGCGCATGGATCCTCTGCGACGAGGTCTATCGCGGCACCGATCAACAGGGAGACGGCATGACCGCTTCGATTGCCGATCTCTACGAGAAGGGGATCAGCACCGGCAGCATGTCCAAGACCTATTCGCTGGCGGGGCTGAGGCTTGGCTGGATCGTCGCCCGGAATGAATTGATCCACGCAGTATCGATCCACCGCGACTACAATACAATCAGCGTCGGCATGTTGGACGACCATTTCGCGGCCATTGCGCTTGAGAACCGCGACAAGATTCTCGCCAGAAGCCGGGCCATCACCCGGACCAACCTCGCCATTCTGTCCGAATGGGTCGAGAGCGAGCCGTTGATCTCCTGGGTCAAGCCGAAGTCCGGCACGACGGCGCTTCTCAAATATGATCTGCCGATGTCGTCCGAAGGCTTCTGTATCAAGCTGCTCGAACGGACCGGCGTCATGCTGACGCCCGGCAGCGCCATGGACATGGAGGGCTATCTGCGCATCGGCTACGCGAACAGCGAGGCGATCCTGCGCGAGGGTCTCAAGCGTTTGTCGCAGTTTCTGAGGGAGTGGCAATAGGCGGCGGCCTGATCCAGGACGCGCTGGCTGGTGGCTGGTTGCGCGTTTTCCCATCAGGTGCTGATGTCTTGCATAGCGGATCGATCCGAAAATATTGCCAGTGCCAGAACAATGAGGGTTGCGCCGACCCAATAAGGAGTTGCCGCACCCAGCATGGTGAAGGTTGCCGCAAGCAGTGGTGCGAACAGCCGCGCCAGCGCTTGTTGCCCCAGATAGGCTCCCTGCAATTGCCCCTGGTTCTCGGGTGAGGGCGAGCTTGTGGCCAAGGCGTTCATTGCGGGCTGGAACAATCCGTCGCCCAAGGTAAAGACCAGAATGGCCGGGATGAGCAGGGCTATCGAGGATGCAAACGCTATGGTGGCGATCAAGACAAAGCCGACGGCATTAATCAACAGACCAGCGCGGATAAGACGGTGGTTACCAAAGCGGAGCAGCAGTTTTCGCGTCAACATACCTTGGCTAAGGATGTCCATCACTCCGACTGCTAGCAAATACATGCCGATTTCAAACGGACCGAAGTGCAGAATCCGCATCAGGTAGACCGAAAAGTTGCTCTGCATCATCGCGCCTGAAAAGAAAAAGAGGAAGGCCGTGGCAAAGGCGATGGAGGTCGACCGCCTGCGGAGTATCGCGGAATAATGCGAAAATGCGCCCAGGG
Source organism: Rhizobium sp. GW821-FHT14E12 (assembly GCF_058803745.1). Lineage (NCBI taxonomy): Bacteria > Pseudomonadati > Pseudomonadota > Alphaproteobacteria > Hyphomicrobiales > Rhizobiaceae > Rhizobium > Rhizobium sp. GW821-FHT14E12. The sequence continues at coordinate 230,665 of NZ_JBXAPH010000003.1, read as the reverse complement.
GATTCCACCTCATTTCCTGTTTGCGCAATTCCCGAGGATGGCTTTCGGGCACAGCGACGTAGACCCACAGAATGTTGAGAAGTGTGAGAGCCGCTGCGGCGAACAGAGGTATCGAGGGCGAGATTTCACCAAGAAGTCCACCGGCGACCGGCCCGACGATGAATCCTGCGCCTCCGGCAGCACCGAGCAGGCCGTATAGGCGCCCCGGTTCGGTCGTCGGCGTCACGTCAGCAGCGCAGGCATAGAGCGTGCTGATGTTTCCGGCGCTCAGCCCGTCGATCACCCTGCCGGCAAATAATATCCAGATCGATCCTCCGATCCCGAATACGAGATATCCGAGTGCCGAGCCGAAAAGCGAGGCGATCAATACCGGACGCCGGCCAAATCGATCGCCACAAGCGCCAAGCACGGGCGCGGCGATGAATTCGCATAGGGCATAGGTCGAGCCGATGAGGCCGCTATAGGGGGCGACCTGCTCCTGCGGCACATAGTGGCCGATGAGGAAAGGCACCACCGGATCGACTAGGGTAAGCCCGGAAAAATTAAGGAAAACCGATACGATCAGAACTGCACTGGGACCGGTCAGACGTGAGGCGAGGCTGTTTCTATTCATAAGGCTGGCTCCGATCGACGGATCCAGCCGGAGCAGCATGTCGTCAGGACAACCACACGGACGAACCCGTGGCGCAATTGCGCCGGGATCGTCGGGGTATCTCAGGGAGAGAAGAGCTCGTCTTCTCGCAAGGACCAGAGCTTCCCTCGTGGGAAGGGCTTGGGCCTACCGAGACCAAGCCTGCCTTTTTCGACGGCAGAGCCGTAGCATGAGAGCCACGCCTCGGCAAGAAGTGCCCGCCACTCAAACACAATGGCCGCCCCCGGTGTGGAGGCGGCCATTGGTTCGAATAGATGTGGTCCCTTGCCGCCCTGAGACGGCAGTGGATATATCAATCCACGGAAGTCAGCGTCACCGAGGTGCCGGTGGCGGCGACGTTGAGGCCAAGCTGGCCGGTCACGCTCACCGTCTGAAGGTGGATCGAGCCGGAGGTGCCGCCGACCAGGATGTTGGTGCCGATACCGACGCCGAGCGTCGCCTCGGCGGTTGCGCCCTGATAGAGGCCGCTCAGCGAACCATGATGATAGCCGGCTGTCGGCGCGAACACAGCCCAGACGAGCTTGCTGCGGGTGGTGAAGCCAAGATCGACACCCATCTTGCGGATGGCGCCGCTATAATGGTCCACGCGCTCCTTGCCGACGGTCGAGTGGAAGGTGCAATCGACTTCCTTGGCCGAGCCAAGCACATAGCCGACACCGCCGCCGATCTCGCAAGTGAGATAGCCGATCTTCACGCCGTTGCGCTGGTCCTGGTCCTGCTCCTGATAGGAGGGCGACAAGTCAGCCGCGCGTGTCACGGCCGTGCCAGCGACGATCAAAGATGCCGCCGAAAATGCCAGGGTGAGTATTTTTTTCATCTGTTTTCTCCTTGTCAGAGTATTCCGGGTGTCATGCACCCTTTTGATCGAGCCGTTTACGGTCAGCTCTTACTAACGTTTGTCGTCGCAGAAGGATCCCACAAAAATAAGGCGGCCATCGCACTTATCCCGATGATAATATAAGGATCTCCGCAAGCGACGTCATCCCCATCACCTCTTCACGTTTTGCGACGGGCTTTATTGCACCCATGATTTGGCTATCGATCACGCAAGATTGAAGACGGCGGGCCTTTGGTGGCCTGATCAATCATGCGTTCAGCCGCGGTTTGCCGCTGGTGTGAGGGCAAAGACGTCGACTCGTTCGCCAAGGCCTTTGAGGGGGAAGGCGCCGAGGCTTTCCACCTCGGTTTCGCAGCCAGCCATATCGACGAAGGCCTTGGAGAGGAGAACGGGCCGCTTGACGTCCTTGGTCAGCGTCTCCAGCCGCGAGGCGATGTTGACGGCCGGTCCGATCACGGTGAAATCGAGGCGTGTGCGGGAGCCGATATTGCCATACATGACGTCACCGACATGCACGCCGACGCCATAGCGCAGCACTTCGCGGCCATTGCGGCTGTTTTCCTCGTTCAGTGCGGCAACCGCCGCCGCCGCTTCGTCGATCGCCTGGAGAAGATTGGCGCAGGCATCGGGATTGCTGAGCGGGAAGATTGCCAGCAGTCCATCACCCATGAATTTGAGGATCTCGCCGCCGTGTTTCTCGATCGGCTCCGACATCGCGTCGAAATAGCCGTTCAGAAGCTCGATGACATCGTCGCGTGGCCACATGTCCGAAATCGTCGTGAAATCACGCAGATCGCAGATGAGGATGGCAGCACCCACGGTGGTGCCGCTGCCGCGGGTGGTTGCGCCGGCAAGGATCTGTTCGCTGGCATGCGGCCCGACATAGGTGCGCAGCAGCGTGCGCGCCAATATGTTCTTCAGCCGGATCTCGGTCACCAGCGTCAGGGCCGGCAGCAGATCCTTCAGGAAGGCGACGTGCTCTTCGGTGAAGCCGCCCGGCGCGTCGGAAGAAAAGGTGGCGATATGGCGCTTGCCGAGCGTGTGGTAGATCGGCCAGGCGATGTATTCCGTCAGTCCCTCGGCGCGCATTTCGTCGTAGAGGGCATAGGTGAAGCCATTGGGGCCTGGCTGCTCGAGATCTTGGCGGACCTCGGGCGCACCATTGAAGATCTCGTTCATCGGGCTGAGCAGGAACTGCGGCGTCTTTTCGACGCCATAGCTGAACGTGGTGATATCGGCTTCTTCCAGTCCCGTGCGCCACAGGATGCGCGCGCCGAGCCATTGCGGATGAAGCGTCCTGAAATGCAGCGTCGCCCTTCCGACGGGGACGCCGGCCGCGCGCAATGTCTCGCAGAGATCCACGAGGATATTGTCGATGAAACGTTGCTCGCGCGTGTCGTGGATCAACCAGTCGAGGATTTTGCTCCGCTTGGTCGGCCAGTTGCCATCGCGCTCGTCCTGCGAACCGGCAGCCGCCTGCGTTGAGAATTGCATTACCCATACCCCACAAATACTTGGTCTGTATCGGCCGCAGCATTGCTTGCAGCCGAAATGCGAATATACGCCCATTGCCGCTTCGCTGGAACGACAATCGCCCCGGCTGTGGATTTTGTAAATCGCAGGGTGCGGCGCTCGTCATTTTTCTCGGGCGCGATGTCAGGCATCCGTGCGAGATGACTGTACGCACATGCCGTGCAGCGCTATGTCTGGTCGTGATCCATTCCGTCTGTCATCGGTGATCCCAAGGCCGATGCGAAGCCACTTTTGCAGGAGAGCTTTCATGAAACCGTCCGAAGCATCGCGCATCATCGCGGACGAAGCCAAGATATGGCGCCGCGACATTCATCAGCATCCGGAGATCCTGTTCGACCTGCCGCGCACCTCGGCAATGGTGGCGGAGAAGCTGCGGGAATTCGGTTGTGAAGAGGTGGTGACCGGGATTGCCACGTCCGGGGTCGTGGCGGTGATTTCAGGCAACGGAGGTGCAGGCAAGACGATCGCGCTCCGCTGCGACATGGACGCGCTGCCGATGTCGGAACAGACGAACCTGCCCTACGCCTCGAAAGTGCCGAACATGATGCATGCCTGCGGGCATGACGGCCACACCGCCATCCTGCTCGGCGCCGCCAAGCGCTTTGCCACGGAACGGAATTTCGCCGGCAAGATCGTCCTCGTCTTCCAGCCGGCGGAAGAAGGCGGCGGCGGCGGCCGTGTCATGCTGGAGGAAGGTTTGCTCGAGCGCTTCGGCATCGAGGAGGTTTATGGCATGCACAATCAGCCGGGTCTTGACGTCGGCTCGTTCGCTATCCGCAGCGGTCCGATGATGGCGGCGGGCGACCGCTTCGTTATCACCATGACCGGGCTTGGTGGTCATGCGGCCACGCCGCATCTTGCCCGAGACCCGGTGCTTGCCACCTCACATTTGGTCGTCGCGCTTCAGTCGATTGCATCGCGCTTCGTCGATCCACTCGATTCCGTCGTGGTGTCCGTCACCTTCATCAGCGGCGGCGACCGCAAGGCGCTGAACGTCATCCCGCAGGCGGTCGAGGTCGGCGGCACGATCCGTACCATGCTGCCGGCGACGCGCCGCGCCGTCGAACAGCGGTTCCGCGACGTGGTCAAGGCAACGGCTGCGCTCTACGACGCCGAGGCCGTAATCGACTGGCGCCCGGGATATCCGGTGACCGTCAACGATGTCGAGAAGACCTCGGTCGCCATCGCTGCCGCTGAAAGCATCGTCGGCGCGGAGCGCGTCGACGGCAACTGGCCGATGACCATGGGGTCCGAGGATTTTTCCTACATGCTCGAAAAGCGGCCCGGCGCAATGATCTGGCTCGGCAACGGCGACAGCGCCGACCTGCACAATCCGGCTTACAACTTCAATGACGATGCCATCGCCTACGGCATCGATTATTGGGCTGCCGTGGCGGCGCAGCGCCTGTCGTAACGACAGGCTGCTGTCTGCTGGCCCTTCGTCTCAATAGATAGCCGGCGTCGTCACCATCAGGATCTCGACCGGAGCGTCTCCCTCGCACCAGAAGCGATGGGAGGCGGCCTCGTCGAAGGCGAAGCTGTCGCCGACTTCCAGAATGCTGGTGTGTCCCATGATCTGGAAGCCGAGCCGGCCTGAAATCACCGTGCCGCATTCGGCTGCCGGCAGGGTGTATTCCTCCGTGTCGGTCGCCGTTCCCGGATGAAGGATCATCCGCATCATCTGGATGCGCGGCACGGCGTCGGGCGACAGAAGTTCCTTGACGATCCCCTGTTTCGACAGAGCGATCTTGCGGCGCTGGGCGGCGCGGACCACGAATTCCGACTCCGTTGGTTCCGGCTGATCGAAGAGCCAGCCGATCTGGATCTCAAGCGCGTCGCAGATGAGACGTAGAGAGCGCAGCGATGGTGCGCTGATATCCCGCTCGATCTGGCTCAGCAGCCCGATCGACAGGCCGGTCTGCTTGGATAATTCATCTAACGAGATACGGCGGATCCGCCGCCTTTGCCGCAACCGCTGGCCAATGCCTCCCGTGACGGCCTGTTTACCCGAGGCTGTATCGAGCTTGGATGCTTCCGGCGCCATGGATCCTCTCCCCGATTATCCCAAACGTGAAAATACTATACAAAAATTTCAGTTATTGCAAAACGAAGACTTTCATGTTTCATTTTGCCCGTTGATTAGGCATAGGGATTTTCCGCCTCTGGATTAGGCGGATTAGGCCTATGGCCATAGCGACGACCTCTGTTTCGGGGAGCCGGCGGTATGAATCGCATTGAAAGAAACACCCGCTTGCCCCTGGCGCTCCTGATGGCGCCCTTGGTGCTATTCCTGCTGGTTTTCTATGCTCTTCCGCTTTTCAGCATGCTGTCGCGGTCCGTCGACTCGGAACAAGGGCCGACCTTTACAGTCTTCACCAATCTGTTCACCGACAGCGCGTTCTGGCGGGTGCTGGGCATATCCGCCACCGTCGGCGTGGTGACGACGGTGCTGTGCCTGCTGCTCGCCTATCCGCTTGCCTATTTCATGGCGCGACTGGAGCAGGGCACGGCCAACGTTCTTTTCGTTCTGGTGCTGGTGCCGTTCTGGACCAGCATTCTCGTTCGCACCTATGCCTGGATGGTGCTGCTTGGCCGGCGCGGCCTCATCAACGATGCCCTGATCGGACTTGGGGCGATCGAACGTCCCCTGCAACTGCTCAACAGCCGCACCGCGGTCTATATCGCCATGGTTCATGTGCTGCTGCCGTTCATGGTGCTGCCGCTTTATAGCGCGCTGCGCTCGCTCGACTGGCGTCTCGTGATGGCGGCCAGAAGCCTTGGTGCCCGATCGGCAACGACCTTCTTCAAGATCATCCTGCCATTGTCGATGCCGGGGGTTGCTACGGGGTGTCTGCTGGTTTTCACGCTGGCGATAGGCTTCTACATCACGCCGGCGCTGCTGGGTGGGCCGAGCGACATGATGATCTCGATGCTGATCGAGACCAAGATCCGGCAATTCGACTGGCCGACGGCGGCTGCCATGGCGGTCGTGCTGCTCGCCTGCGTGCTGGCCGTCGTCGCCCTTTTCGCGCGCTTCGTTTCCATTAACGCGGTCGTGCGGAGGTAGGCGGGATGAAGGGACCTTTCGCATGGATCCTCGGCGGCTTTTCGGCGCTGCTTCTGGCCTTCCTGCTGGCGCCTGTCGTCATCGTGCTGATCCTGTCCTTCTCGTCGGCAAAGTTTCTGCGCTTCCCGCCACCGGGATTCAGCCTGCAATGGTATGAGAGCTTCCTGTCGTCGCCGTCCTGGACCAATGCCGCGCTGACCAGCCTTACAGTCGGGTTTGCGACGATGATCCTGTCGGTTCTGCTGGGAACGCCGGCGGCAATCGGCCTGTCCAGGGGCAGTTTCCCGGGCAAGAAACTGATCTCCGCGCTGATCCTGTCGCCGGTGATCATTCCCGGCATCATCGTCGCCATCGGCTTCTATTATGGCTACGCGGCCTACCGGATGATCGGCAGTCCGCTGGCGCTGACGGTCGCGCATACTTGTCTGGCGGTGCCCTTCGTCGTCGTGACGGTCGGCGCGTCGCTGGCCGGCCTCGATCCTCGCCTGGAGCAGGCGGCGCGAAATCTCGGCGCCGGCCCGTTTGCGGCCTTCTGGCAGGTGACGATGCCGATCATCCGACCCGGCATCCTCTCCGGCGCCGTCTTTGCCTTTATCACCTCCTTCGACGAGCTTCTGGTGGCGCTGTTCCTGTCCGGAAACTCCGCCGTGACCCTGCCCCGGCGCATGTGGGACCAGCTCCGTTTCGAGCTCGACCCGACGATTGCCGCCGCCTCGAGCCTGCTGATCGTGGCGACCGTGGCGCTGATGCTGACATCCGAAATGCTGCGCCGCCGGACAGAGCGACTGCGCGGCGGTTCATGACCGATCGAGAAAAAACCAACCCGAGGCCGGTTCGCTCCGAACCCGGTACTTCGAACAGAGGGGAAAATGCGAATGACCAAAGTGCCTGAACAGTCCCGCATCCTTGATCGTCTCTTTTCGCTTCTGGCAGCGCAGCCGCCGCATATGGCGGACATGACGCGCCGAGGCTTTATCGCCAATGCCGGAAAGTTCGGCCTTACCGCCGCCATGGCGACGTCGATAACGCAAATGTTCGCCATGCCGGCCATGGCCGAGGACGTGGTGCTGCCGGAGATCACCTCCGTTCCCGAGGTGCTGAAAGGCAGCGGCGAGTTGCGTTACTGCTCCTATGGCGGCGCCTTGCAGGAGGCGCAGCGCAAAGCCTATCTGGAGCCCTTCCAGCGGCTGACCGGCATCAAGATCATCGAGAGCGAAGGTCCGGATACCGCCAAGATCAAGGCGATGGTCGACACCGGCAATCTCGAATACGATCTCTGCGAAAACGACGCCTCCTCGGTGCTCAACCTTCAGCGCCAGGGCGACTATTTCGAGAAGATCGACTACTCCCTCTTCGATACCGCGAACATCGATCCGAAGGTGCTGCAGCCCTACTATTTCAACATGCTGCCCTACGCCCAGATCGTCGCCTACAGAACGGATGCCTTCGACAAGGCGCCGCAGAGCAATGCCGACGTGTGGGATCTGCAGGCCTTTCCGGGGCCCCGCGCCTTGCAGTCCGGATCCGGCGGCCTGTCCCCCGACCTCGAGGTCGCGTCGATGGCGGCGGGCGTGCCCGCCTCTTCCATCTATCCGCTCGATATCGCCAAGGCCTATGAAAGCCTTGCGAAGATCAAGCCCAACGTCGTCAAGTGGTGGGAGGCAGGCGCCATGCCGGCGCAATTGCTGAGCGACGACGAGGTGGTGATGGCCACGGCCTGGAACGGCCGCATCGATGCCATCCAGCATGCGGGAGCGCCCGTCGAGATCCTTTGGAAGGACCAGCTTCTGCGCAACGATTGCTGGTGCATCCCCAAGGGTGCGCCGAACAAGGTGAATGCGCTGAAACTCTCTGCCTTCATGAGCTTGGCGGCTCCCCAGGCGCGGCTGTCGCTTCTGATCCCCTATGGCTTCATCAACAAGGGCGCCGAGGCGCTGATCCCGGCGGACCGGCTGAAGAAGCTCCCGAGCTTCAGCGAGCATGCGGCCGGCATGATCAGCTATGACGACCAATGGTGGGCCACAAATTATACTGCCGTCAGCAACGCCTGGGCGAAATTCATTCTTGGCTGACGGATAGGGCTCGCCCGCGCCTGCGGGCATGGGCAAGCATACAGACCGATGGGGCCGATGGGCAACCAGCGACCAGGGAAAGATGAAATGTCAGAACAGACTTCGATCACGGGTGCGGATATCCGGCTCTACCGGGTCCGTCGCGAATACAAGCAGACGGTTGCCGTCGACGATTTGAGCCTGGATGTGCAGGCCGGCGAGTTCATCAGCCTGCTCGGCCCGTCGGGCTCGGGCAAATCCACCCTGCTGATGATGATTGCCGGTTTCGAGAGCCTTTCGGCGGGGCGCATCTCGCTTGCGGGCCGGGACATAACCTCGCTTCCCCCGGAGCGTCGCGGCATCGGCATGGTCTTCCAGAGCTATGCGCTGTTTCCGCACATGACGGTTGCCGAGAATATCGCGTTTCCCTTGAAACAGCGCAAGATCGGCCGGGCCGAGATCGAGGCGCGGGTGCAGCAGGCGCTCGATCTCGTTCAGCTCGCCGGTTTCGGCGCCCGTTATCCGGCACAGCTATCCGGCGGTCAGCAGCAACGCGTCGCCATTGCCAGAGCCGTCGTGTTCCGGCCGAGCGTTCTCCTCATGGACGAACCGCTCAGCGCGCTCGACAAGCAGCTGCGCGAGGCGATGCAATTCGAGATCAAGAGCCTCCATGAAAGGCTGGGGATCACCTTCGTCTACGTGACCCATGATCAGCGCGAAGCCTTGGTCATGTCGGACCGGGTGGTGGTGCTCAACCGGGGGCGAATCGAGCAGATCGGCAGCCCGTCCGAACTCTACGATACGCCATGCAACCGCTTCGTCGCATCCTTCATCGGGGAAGCCAATTTCCTCAAGCCGGATGGAATCGGTGAGCCACAGGACGGCTATTGCAAGGTGCACCTGGGACAATCAAGTGTGCGGGCGCGCATTTCAGACAAGGGCGGCGACGCGGGCGTTTGTGTCGTGCGACCGGAGAAGATCCGGCTCGTGGCGTCCTCTGCGCCGCAGACCGATGGCGCGAATATGTTGGACGGCATTGTGCGTCAGGCGATCTATATGGGCGACACGGTGCGCTACACCGTCGAGTCGGGATCGAACATGCTGCATGTGCGGCAGTTCCACACATTCGGTGCACCGCGACCGCAGCCGGGCGAAACTATCCGGCTGCAATGGAGCGCCGACGACACCCAGCTAGTCTAGGACGCACGGTATGGCCGACGATCATGAAAACAGGATAGGTCCCATGTATATCTCCCCTCCGACCCCAGCGGAGAACCTTTATCTCAAGACGGCAGCACCTGCGCCGGCAACCGAGCCGCTGGCCGGCGACGCATCCGCCACCGTCGGGATCGTCGGCGCCGGCTATACCGGCCTTTCGACGGCCCTGCATCTGGCTGAAAAGGGCATTTCCATCATCGTGCTCGATGCCAGCGAGATCGGCTGGGGATGCTCGGGCCGCAATGGCGGCCAGGTCAATTCGGGGCTGAAGGCTGATCCCGTCGAGGTGGAGCACGCGTTCGGACGCGAACGCGGCCGACACATGCTCAAGCTGGCCTATGGCGGACCCGACGAGGTCTTCGGTTTGATCCGGCGCTTCAACATCGATTGTGCCGCCCGCCAGAGCGGCACAATCCGCGCCGCGTTTTCTGAAGCCGGCGGTAAGGCTGCGGCGTCGCTCGTCAGCCAGTGCGTCGAACGCGATGTGTCCGTGGAGCTTCTGGACCGGCAGCAGGTTGCCGAGCGCACCGGCACGACGCGCTATCATTCTGCCTGGTTCGACCCGGGGGGCGGTCAGCTCAATCCGCTTGGCTATGCGCGTGGCCTTGCCCGCGCCGCCATTGCCGCCGGCGCGCATATTCACACGAAGACGCCGGCCTTGTCCGTTCATCCGGAAGGTTCCGGCTGGCGCATCGATACGCCGACGGGCAGGGTCAGGGTTGAGAAACTCGTCATCGCGACCAACGGCTATACCGGCGATCTCTGGCCCCGGCTGAAGACGGCGATCGTTCCGGTCTACAGCTCCATCGTCGCGACAGATCCGCTGCCGGCGGAGCTTGCGGCATCGATCATGCCGACGCGCTCGGTGCTTTATGAAACCGGCAGGGTCACCGTCTATTATCGCATCGACGATCAGGGAAGAATGTTGATGGGCGGGCGCGGCAAGCAGGCGCCGAGTGACGCGGCCGCCGACTATGCCCATCTCGTCGCCTATGCAGAACGCCTGTGGCCGGCGCTGAAAGGGCAGCGTTGGCCGCATCGCTGGTACGGGCAGGTGGCGATGACCAGGGATCATTATCCCATTCTCGCCGAGCCGGCTCCGAACGCCTTTGTCGCGCTCGGCTATAATGGGCGTGGGGTCGCGATGGCGACGCTGATCGGTCGTCTCCTGGCGGACCGGCTTGCCGGCGTTCCGGAAGAGGAGATTGTCTTTCCGATCCGGCGCGATTTCCAGACATTTGCTTTTCATCGCTTCTGGAAGCTCGGTGTCCTTGCCCGTGTCGCCACGGGGCGTGTACAGGACGCGATGGAAAAATGATCACGGCGAATTTCGCACGGCTCGATCATTCGAGAGCCGTGCATCCCAGCAAAGAGGCAATAAATTGAGAGCATATTTGGCAGGCCCGGAGGTGTTTCTTCCGAACGCACGGGAAATCCTCGACCGCAAGATCGCCTTGGCGCGCAGCTTCGGCTTCACGCCGGTATCGCCGGGCGACCTGGTGGTTCCGGAAACCGAAACGAAGCGGCAGCGCGGTCTCGCGATCAGCGCCATCAATGAAAGCCTGATGCTGAGCGCCGATTTGATCATTGCTAATCTGACGCCCTTTCGAGGCGTCGCTGCCGATGTCGGCACAGCCTTCGAACTGGGCTTCATGTGCGCCCGCGGCTGCCCGGCCTTCGCCTTTTCCAACAGCACGAAGAGCCATTTCGAACGGGTGAGCCACTTCTACGACGGCTCCATCCGTCTCGGTGACGATGGGCGTTATCGCGGCACGGACGGAATGTCGCTCGAGAATTTCGACATGGCCGACAATCTGATGCTGGATGGCGGCATCGATAGCCGCAACGGAACAATCATCACGCGCAAAGTGGAGCCGGACAGGCTGTTCCTCGATCTTACAGCTTTTGAGGAATGCTTAAAGGTAGCTGCGGAGAGATTGCTGGCAGGGGCAGCGCACGCCGAGCAAACTGCCTAAGATGTTCGGCTAGTTTGGCGAGCCGGATCGAGGGCGACCTGATTTGTCCCCACGGAAAAACAATCGACGGCCATAAGCTTTTGGTGGATCTGAAAATCTCCTCATGGACCCCAGCAGCGCTGGGGTGCAATCAAAGTACGACGACCTTTGTACCCACGCCGACCCGGCCATAGAGATCCATCACATCCGGATTTGCCATGCGGATGCAGCCGGAAGATACTGCCTTGCCGATCGAGTTAGGCTCGTTGGTGCCATGGATGCGGTAGAGGGTGGAACCGAGATAAAGTGCTCTTGCTCCGAGAGGATTATTGAGGCCGCCATCCATGCGGTCAGGTAGTTCTGGCCGGCGAGCGATCATTTCCTTGGGCGGCGTCCAGGTTGGCCACTCTGCTTTGCGGCTGATCGTCTCCGTGCCCCTCCAGGCGAAGCCCTGCTTGCCGACGCCGATGCCGTATTTGAGAGCGGTTCCGTCGTTGAGCACGAGATAGAGGCGCTTTTCCTTGGTGGAGATCACGATCGTGCCAGGATCGTAGCCGGAAAAGGAGACAACCGTGCGCGGGATGGGTGACCGCGCCTGGCTCGCCCGCCTGTCATCTTTGACGCCAGAATTCAGTTGGGGAGAGATCGCGCCTCGATCGATCGAAGCCCGCCGTTGTGGACGGGGTCGCGACGGGAAATCGCCGTCTTCGTCGTCATAATAGCCATAGCGATCACCCCGATAATAATAGTCATCGTCGAAACGACGATCATCGCGATAGCGCGGCGGCGCCTCCCGCCCATAGTGCGGAGTAGCATAGCCGCCATCCAGGTCGTCGCCATAATCCGGCAAATACCGCCATTCCTGGGCCTGCACGGAGACGCTTGTCATCAGCACAGCCAGAACGGGCAAAAGGATCAATCTTGAAGTCTTCATGTCACAACCAACTTCCCGAACAACGCACGGGACTGCGCCCCGCGTCGGCGGGGTATACGTGCCGCCGACCATTTCGGAAGCGGCAGGCGTAATTGTGGCAGCGGCGATCGAAAACGAAGATTTTCCGACCTGTTTTTGAGGCCCCTAGTACAGATGCGCGATGCGTGACGTTAGGAAGCGCGAGGGGAGGGTATGGGATTCAGTGGTCGCTGGGATTTGAATAACACGGGCAAGGATCCGGCCCAGGCGGCTATATTGTCCCTAGGCTATGAGATCGGCCAATAAGTTTCCTGATAAACTTGCTGGTAATGAGAATTTCAATTACCATCTAATCATATTCAGCGAAAAGGAATCTCCCCATGACTTCACTGGCGGTAACGATGAAAGGGCAGGTCACGCTAAAGCGGGATCTGCTACAGCACCTCGGTATCAAGCCGGGTGAACGAATTGACTTTGATAAGCTGCCAGGCGGCGAGCTTCGGGTGAAAGCGGCAAAGCCGACTGGCACCATCGATAGCTTCATCGGTCGGCATGCGGGCAAGGTCAAAAAGCCGATGACGATTGAGGAAATGAACGAGATTGCCGCCTCTGGTTGGGCGGGGGAAGAATGAAAATTTCGGTCGATACAAATGTGCTGGCTCGTGCTGTTTTGCAGGACGATGCAACGCAGGGCCGCGCCGCCGGCAAGCTTCTGAAAGAGGCCTCGCTCATCGCGGTTTCCTTGCCTTGCCTGTGCGAGCTGGTTTGGATACTTCGCCGGGGCGCGAAGCTGCCGAAAGAAGATGTAGCCATGACGATCCGCGATTTGCTGGATGCCGGAAATGTGGTGATGAACCGGCCCGCTGTCGAAGCCGGGCTTGCGATTCTCGAAGCCGGGGGTGAATTTGCGGACGGCATCATGGCCTATGAGGGCAATTGGTTAGGCGGCGAAACCTTCGTCTCATTCGATAAACAGGCGGTCGAACTGCTTGCAGAACAGGGGCAGACGGCGCGGCTGCTGTCCTAACGAATTGCCCTCATTGGTTAGAAATTCAGTCTCATTGGGTCGCCGTTAGCGAGCTACTGATTGAATTCCTCGACACAGCTACCGGCTTCAGTAAAGCAATCGAGTTCGTATCGTTCCCGGGATCTGGCGAAGCGCATCCAGTATGTCATCGGCTGTCTGGCCAACGCCCTCGGCTTCAATGACCACGTAGCCCGTGTCGCCGTGCGTCTGCAGGAACTCACCGACGATATTAAGCGCACGAGACGAAAAAATCGCATTCAGACTGTTTAGCATGCCAGGGCGATTTTCATGAACATGGATGAAACGCGTGCCGTTTGGACGCGGCGGCAGTTGAACCTGGGGAAAGTTGACCGCGCCCAGCGTCGAGCCGACGTCGGAATACTCCACAAGCTTCCGGGAGACTTCCCCGCCGATGCGTTCCTGGGCTTCTTCGGTCGACCCACCAACATGCGGCGTCAGAATGACATTGTCCAAACCCTGAAGCGGCGTTTCGAAACGCTCGTTGTTTGATGCCGGCTCCCTAGGGAACACGTCCACAGCCGCGCCCGCGAGATGTCCTTCTTTCAAAACCTTCGCAAGCGCTTCGAGATCCACCACGGTCCCGCGGGAGTTATTGATGAAAAGGGCTCCCTTTTTCATTCTGCGCAGTTCGGTTTCCGTTATCATGTTTTGCGTGGAACTGGTTTCCGGAACATGCATCGTCACGAAATCCGAGATTTCGAGAAGGTCGCCGAGCGTGGCCATCGATTCTGAATTGCCGTGGCGAAGCTTGTCTGAGGGATCGAAATAGCGCACCTTCATGCCCATGCTTTCCGCAAGAACGCTAAGCTGCGAACCGATGTTGCCGTAGCCCACAATGCCCAGAGTTTTTCCGCGCACCTCGCGACTGCCGACAGCAGATTTGTCCCATCCGCCCTCATGAGCAGAAGCCGAACGCGGAAAAATCCGCCGGGTCAGCATTATGATCTCACCGATCACAAGCTCGGCGACCGAGCGGGTGTTCGAATAGGGTGCGTTGAAGACCGGGATGCCGCGTCGGCGAGCCGCATCCAGGTCGACCTGATTTGTCCCCACGGAAAAACAACCGACGGCAATAAGCTTTTTGGCGGAGCTGAAAATCTCCTCCGTCAGCTGGGTGCGCGAACGAATGCCGACAATGTGCGCCTCGGCTATATGGCTCTTGAGATCCTTGTCATCCAGAGCCTTCGGCAGATGCGTCACATTGACGTAGCCGGACGACGTAAAATAGTCCACGGCGCTCTGGCTGATACCTTCAAGCAGAAGGACGGAAATCCGCTCGCGCGGGAGAGAAAGTTGTCGGGTCATTGAATTGCTTTCGATTCTCGAATTCGACGAAGCCGGGGTCGCTTGTCGGCCATGTAGCACGCGGATATGGCAAATTGTTTAGCGACCATCCAACGGAAAACGCAACAACAAACTCCACGGCGGCCCAATGCTTAGCGGCAAGCTAAGCACTGCGAATTGAAAACGTAATTTTCTAGATCAGGCCTGTGCACTAAACCAACGCTCATACCCCGCCCTACGCACAGAGCCCTTATCGGGAAAAGGACGCAGCAATGTCAGTTGAAATAGTGGACACTCTCATTGTTGGCGCTGGCCAAGCTGGGGTTGCCATGAGCGAGCACCTAAGCAAGTCCGGCATCCCCCATCTCGTCCTTGAACGCAGTCGCATCGCCGAACGCTGGCGCTCCGAAAGGTGGGACTCTCTCGTTGCCAACGGCCCGGCGTGGCATGACCGTTTTCCAGGAATGGAGTTTTCCGGTCTTGATCCCGATGCCTTTGCGACAAAGGAAGAGGTCGCGAGTTATTTTGAGGCCTATGCCGAGCAGATCGGCGCTCCTATCCGCTGCGGGGTAGAGGTAAAAAGTGTCGAAAGAAATATCGATCGGGCTGGTTTCCGCGTCGAAACGTCCGAAGGCGTGATCGTGGCGCAAAACGTTGTTGCTGCGACTGGCGCTTTCCAGGTACCGGTCATCCCGAAGGTCGTTCCGGAACATCCGAACATTCTCCAGATCCATTCCAGTCAATATCGCAATCCGGACCTATTGCCCGACGGAGCGGTGCTGGTCGTGGGCGCGGGTTCGTCCGGAGTGCAGATCGCTGAGGAACTGCTTGTTTCGGGCAGGCGCGTGTATCTGTCTGTCGGCCCGCATGATCGTCCGCCGCGCGCCTATCGCGGCCGCGACTTTTGCTGGTGGCTCGGCGTTCTTGGCAAATGGGACGCTGAAACGCCCGGTCCGGGCACGGAACATGTGACGATCGCGGTAAGCGGTGCCCATGGCGGCTACACGATCGACTTCCGCCGCCTGGCCGCACAGGGAATGACCCTGCTTGGCCTGACGCAATCCTTCGATGGTGCCGCCCTGAACTTTGCCCAAGACTTGGCCGGAAATCTGGCGCGCGGTGATGCCAACTACATGGCGCTGCTGGACGAGGCCGACGAATATGTGGCGCGCAACGGCATCGACCTTCCGGAAGATCCTGAGGCCCGGAGGATCGAACCAGTGCCGGATTGCGTCACAAACCCAATTCTGAAGCTCGATCTTGCGGAAGCCGGCATCGGCTCGATTATCTGGGCGACTGGATTCGCGTCTGATTATAGTTGGTTGAAAGTCGATGCGTTTGACGAGCGAGGACGCCCAAAGCATCAGCGCGGGGTTTCGGCCGAGCGCGGCATCTATTTTCTCGGATTGCCGTGGCAGTCGCGAAGAGGGTCCAGCTTTATCTGGGGTGTCTGGCACGATGCGAAACATCTGGCGGATCGGATTGCGACCCAGCGCAAGTATTTCGACTACCGTCCATCCAGCGCCGTGGGCGATTGAAACGCTCGGTCGCCATAGCCACTCGCGAAAACATTATTCCAAGGACTTCAAACATGGCCCATACCCGCATCCGCAAGTTCAATACCAAGGACACCTACCCCGAGCAGAAGCTCGATAACGATCTTTGCCAGACGGTGGTCGCCAAGGGCACGATGGTTTTCGTGCGCGGCCAGATCGGTCAGGATCTCGACACTTCGGCAAGTGTCGCGATTGGCGATGTCGAGGGCCAGACCGAGCAGGCCATGGCAAACATCAAGATGCTGCTCGGCGAAGCCGGCTCCTCGGTCGATCATATCTGCAAGATCACCATCTATATCGTCGATCCGCGCTATCGCGAAACTGTCTACCGCGTCGTCGGCCGCTGGCTGAAGGGCGTGTTCCCGGTTTCGACAGGCATCGTTGTCTCGGCTCTCGCCCGTCCGGAATGGCTGGTCGAAATCGACGCCATTGCCGTCATTCCTGAATAAGATAGGTTGATCCCATGACATTCTCCATTGCAGCCCGCTGCGCTGAAACCGGCATGTTCGGCATCGCGATTTCATCCTCCTCGCCGGCGGTTGCGGCACGCTGCTCGCATGTCCAGGCCGGGGCTGGTGTCGTGGCCAGCCAGAACATCACCGATCCGCGTCTGGGCATTGGCGGGCTGGAGATGCTGGCCAAGGGTCTTGCCGCCGAGGAGGCCTTGACCCGGCTTGTGGCATCGACGCCCTTTGCCGCCTATCGCCAGCTTGCTCTGGTTGATGCGCAGGGGAACACGGCCGGGCATTCCGGCGAGCGGACGCTTGGCATCCATGCGATGGCGAAGGGCGCCGGCTGCATCGCTGCGGGCAATCTTCTCGCAAACAGCGATGTGCCTCGGCAGATGGTGGCTGCTTTCGAAGCCGGCAGCGGCTCACTGTCGTCACGGCTGCTGGCAGCGCTTGCGGCAGGCCTTGAGGCTGGCGGTGAAGCGGGGCCGGTGCGCTCCGCCGGCTTGAAGGTCGTGCGCGATGTCGCCTGGCCCATCGTTGATCTCAGGGTTGATTGGGCCGAGCAACCGATCGCGGCGTTGCAAAGCCTGTGGTCTGTTTACGAGCCGCAAATGGAAGACTATGTCAGGCGCGCGCTGGACCCCAATGCAGCGCCATCCTTCGGCGTTCCGGGAGACGAATAACAGGTGGCGAGCTGCTTGTTCTTTCACCTGACGGATATATAAATGCACCATGAGGTACACGCTCCGTCAGATCGAATATTTCATCGCGACTGCGGAAACAGGTAGTATCACGCTGGCGTCCGAGCGGCTGAACATCTCGCAGCCCTCCATTTCAACGGCGATAACCCATCTCGAGACCGAGCTGGAAACCCAGCTCTTCGTGCGCCACCATGCCAAAGGTCTATCGCTGACGCCGGCCGGCCGGCTGATGCTGGCCGAGGCCAAGCACCTCGTCGAACAAGCGGAAAATATTTATACGGTCGCTTCCGAAGTGAACGACAAGGTTAGAGGCCAGCTTTCGCTCGGCTGCATGGTGACGCTGGCATCGATGATCATGCCGGAGCTGTCGCATTCCTTTACCTCGGCATTTCCTGAAACCCGTATCATGCAGACGGTCAGCGACCACGAAGAATTGCTGGAAAAACTGCAGCGCGTCGAGATCGATGTGGCGCTGAGCTACGATCTGTTGATCCCGGAGACCTTTGATTTCCTGCCGCTGGCGACATTGCCGCCTCATATCCTTGTTGGCGAGGCCCATCCCTTTGCCCAGCACTCTTCCATCAGCCTTGCCGAACTCGTCGAAGCGCCGCTGATCCTGCTGGATCTGCCCATCAGCCGTGAATATTTTCTCGGATTGTTCGCGAAATTCGGGCTGGAGCCGACGGTTGCCCTGCGCTCGTCGCATCAGGACGTCATCCGCACCATGGTGGCCAATGGTTACGGCTACACGATCGCCAATGTCCGGCCGCGATCGCAACTGGCCATGGACGGCCGGCCGGTGGTGCGCGTTCCGATCACGGGCGATCATAAGCCGATGGTCATCGGGGTCATAACCTTGAAGCAAAGTCGCAAATCAAGGCTGATCGAGACGTTCGGGCAGCATTGCAAGTCCTTTGTCTCGGATGCCTATATCCCTGGCATGGTCGCGCCCGTCATGGAGCGGCGGCGCGTGTCGAGCTGATCGGTCACTGCCAAGTTTTTGGTAAAGCGCAGCCTCGGAAATGCATTATTTCTCTCCCGCCGGACGAATGCCATGATTGCTCAACGCAATAGCGCCGTCCAGCTATGGACGATGCACGCCGCCGATATATTGATCTTGGAGACATGACGTGAATTCAGACAAGCTTATGAATGGCGACTTTGCGGCGCTGATCGCGGACATGACCACCGAAGAGAAAGTCGCCCTTTTGGCCGGGCATCGCATGTGGAAGACCAAGGCAATCGAGCGTCTCGGCATCCCGAGCATTGTCATGACTGATGGCACCTATGGCGTTCGCTACTCTATCCAGCAGATTGACAACGACGAGGCCGGTGGCACCGATTTCTCGGCCTTTCTTTCCGTCGTCGGCCAGCGTGCCAGCCATGTCGAGGTTGCCTGGGGCGCGATGAAGCAGGCGACATGCTTTCCGAATGGCTCCAGCCTTGGCTGCTCCTGGGACGTCGATCTGGCCCATGAGATGGGCGTGGCCTTGGCGTTGGAATGCCAGGAGTTCGGGGTTCACCTGCTGCTCGGGCCGGGCATCAATATTCGCCGTACGGCACTGGCGGGCCGCTCCTATGAATATTATGCCGAAGATCCCATCATCAGCGGCGATTTTGCAGCTGGAGTAATCAACGGCCTTCAGGAAAACGGGGTCGGTGCTTCCCTGAAGCATTTCGCCTGTAACAATTCCGAGGTGGAGCGCACGACGATGGATTCCATCGTCGCCGAGCGGGCCTTGCGCGAAATCTATCTGAAGGGCTTCCAGCGGGCGATCGCCAAGAGCAATCCCTGGACTGTGATGAGCTCCTATAACCGCCTGAATGGTGCCCAGGCTGCCGAGGATCACTGGCTGCTGACGACGGTGCTCCGCGACGAATGGGGTTATGAAGGCCTGGTCGTTTCCGATTGGCACGGCATCAAGAACCGCCCTGCCTCTCTGATAGCCGGCAACGAACTCGACATGCCGGAGAGCGAGACGAGAAAAGGCAATCTGATGGATGCCATCACCGCCGGAGACGTTGACATGGCCATCGTCGACAAGGCCTGCGAGCGGGTGCTGGCTTTGGTCCGCGCCGGCAAGCTTGGCGAGCGCCGCGATACGGTGTTCGACCGGGCTGCCCACCATCAGTTGGCCCGCCGCATGGCCGGAGAATCGATGGTCTTGCTCAAGAACGACGATCAGCTGCTGCCGATCACGCCTGACAAGGTCAAGCGGATGGTCGTCATCGGCGAGGGTGCCGGTGCGCCTGTTATCCAGGGCTCGGGCTGCGCGACCACAACGCCGACTGAGGTCGATACGCCGATCGAGGAAATTCTGAAGCTGGCCGGCGATGCGATCAAGGTCGATCAGTATCGCGGCACCAGCGAAGTGGTGAGTGAACAAGCCTCGCTCCTGACGGAGGCCGCCGAAGGCGCGCGCGGCGCCGATATTGTGGTGATCTTCGTCAATAGCGAAAACGGCTATGACGGCGAAGGCTCCGACCGCACCACTCTGGACCTTGCACCCGGCCATGACGCGCTCATCCGCGCCGTCGCGGCGGTCAATCCGAATGTCGTGGTCGCCATCGCCAGCCCCGATGCCGTAGTCATGCCATGGGTACCGGAGGTCAAGGCGATCGTCGAAATGTTCTTCTCCGGCCAGGCGACCGGCGGTGGTATCGCCGATATCCTTTTCGGCGTGGTCAATCCGTCCGGAAAGCTGACCACCACCTTCCCGAAGCGCATGCAGGACATGCCCACCTATCTCAGCTATCCGGGCGAGAACGGCCGCCACGACTATAGCGAAGGTATCCATGTCGGCTATCGCTGGTACAACGGCCGCGATATCGAGCCCCAGTTCGCCTTCGGGTTCGGCCTGAGCTACACCAGCTTTGCCTATTCCGATCTGAAGCTTGACCGCTCGGAACTGAAGGCCGGGGACGAGCTGGTTGCCAGCTTTACCATGACCAACACCGGCGCGGTCGCCGGCAAGGAGGCCAGCCAGCTTTATGTCCGCTACGGCAAGCCGAGGCTACAGCGACCACTGCGCGAACTGAAGGCCTTTGCCAAGGTGCATCTGGAGCCGGGAGAATCGAAGCGCGTCAGCCTGACCATACCCGCCGACGATTTCACCCTGTTCGACCCAGGCAAGGGTAAATGGATCCTCGATGAGGATATCGTTCAGATCGAAATCGGTTCGTCCTCGCGTGATATCCATCTGCAGTCACCCCTGCAGATCCGTTCGCGCGTCTCGAAGCATCGTCAGGTGATGTGGGATACGCAACCGGCTTTCGTGCTCGCCAATCCGATCGCCCGCGCAAAGTTCAACCAGTTCCTTCAGAAGCATCTCTCGATCGACGAGACTGCGGCGGACAGGATGCTCGAGCATTGCGCCAATTCTTTCTTCGGAATGTTCACGACCTTTGACCGTCGTTTCCGTCAGTCCTTCCCGAAGGCGGCCATCGCCGCCCTTCTGGCCGACATCAATCAGACGATGGCCAACGAAGAGGCCGCGGTGCGATAGAGCGCCGTCGACGATAGAGTATGACCTGAGGGCTCGCTGAAAATGCGGGCCTTTCTCATTTAGGAGCGCCCTTTGACTACACTCGACCTGCTCGATCGCCTTGTTGCCTTTCCGACCATCAGCGCCGACAGCAATCTGCCGCTCGTCGATTTCATCCGCAGCTATCTCGCGGATCGGGGCTTCGAATGCCGTATCGTCGGCAATGAGCGCGGCGACAAGGCCAATCTGTTCGCCACCGTAGGTCCGAAACAGGATAACGGAATTCTTCTATCCGGCCATACCGATGTTGTGCCGGTCGCAACGCAGACCTGGACCAGTGATCCTTTCAAGTTGTCGCGCCAAGGTACGCGTCTCCACGGCCGGGGCACCACCGACATGAAGGGCTTTCTCGCCAGCGTCATGGCAGCAGTCGACCGGATCGATGCCAAGGCACTGAAGCGACCGCTGCACATCGCCTTCTCCCATGATGAGGAGATCGGCTGCGTCGGTGTAAGATCGCTGATCGATGTGCTGGCGGCCGAGCGCTTCAAAGCATCGCTCTGCATCGTCGGCGAACCGACCTCCATGCAGATTGCCGTTGGTCACAAGGGGAAGACGGCTGCCCGCGCGCGTTTTCGCGGCCAAGCGGGACACTCCTCGCTCGCACCCCGCTTCGTCAACGCCATCCATCTCGCCTGTGACTTCGTCGGCGTGCTGCGGCAGGTGCAGGACGACATTGCCGAGACTGGAGCGACCGACCCTGGCTACGACATTCCTTACACGACAGTCCATGCCGGCAAGATTGCCGGCGGTGAGGTGCTGAATATCGTGGCCGAAAACGCTCTGGTCGACTTCGAGATCCGGCATCTCGCGGAAGACAGGGTCGACGAGATCATGGGTCGCATTCGCGAGCGGGCCGGGCCATCCGCCGAAATCGAGATACGCAATGCCTATCCGGGGCTCGCGACGTCAACCGGCAGCCACGCAGTTTCTTTCGCAAAGCGACTGCTCGACGACGCGCCGACGACCAAAGTATCGTTCGGTACCGAGGCGGGCCTGTTTGCAACGAGACTGGGCGTGGAAACCGTGGTTCTTGGTCCCGGCAATATGGAGCAGGGCCATCAGCCGGATGAGTATATCGAAGAGGCCGAGTTGCGGCGGTGCGACTTGATGCTAAGCCGGCTAATAGTGCGGCTTTGCCAATAGACGAGGCAATCGCAGAGGCGAATGCGGCTGACTACAGCCGCAGCTCGCTTTCCTTCGAGAAGATCGATGCGACGGCCGGGTCGAAGGCCAGCTGAACGGTCTCTTTCAGCCCGCGTGCCTTCGCCGCAGGCAGTCTGACCGAGAGCTTCTGGTCCCCAAGTGCAAACCAGACGAGGGTATCGGCGCCCATCGGCTCGATGAATGTCAGCGGCGCCGAGATCGTCGGCAGCTTGGTCAGTTCGTCGGCAAGCTGGATATCTTCCGGGCGCAATCCGAGCACGATCTCCTGGCCATCGACCGGTGCCTGACGAAAAGGATAGGCATCGATCGGCAGCAGATGGTCGCCGACGGCAGCCATTGCCTTGCCATCCTGAATGCGGATGCGGCCGGACAACAGGTTCATGCCGGGCGAGCCGACGAAGCCGGCGACAAACAGTGTCTCAGGCTTTTCGTAAAGCTCGTCCGGTGAGGCATATTGCTCGATCTTGCCGCTCTTCATGACGGCGACGCGGGTCGCCAGGGTCATTGCTTCGATCTGGTCGTGGGTAACGTAGACGATGGTGCTGCGCAGTTCCTGGTGCAGCTTCTTGATCTCCAGCCGCATTTCGGTGCGCAGCTTGGCATCGAGATTGGACAGCGGTTCGTCGAACAGGCAGATCGGGCTGCGGCGCACCAGCGCCCGGCCGATCGCTACACGTTGGCGCTGGCCACCGGACAGCTGCGAGGGACGGCGGTCCAGGAAGTCGGTGAGCTGCAGCAGATTGGCCGCCCATTCGACACGCTTGGTGATCTCGTCCTTTGCCACCTTGTTCACACGCAAGCCGAAGGCGAGGTTCCTGCGCACCGTCATGGTTGGATAAAGGGCGTAGGACTGGAAAACCATCGCCATGTTACGGCGACTGGAATCGACGTTGGTGACATCCTGGTCACCGGCGAAGATCTTGCCCGTGTCCAGATCTTCCAGGCCGGCAATAACGTTCAGCAGCGTCGACTTTCCGCAGCCGGAAGAGCCGAGCAGGACGATGAATTCGCCGCTGGCAACAGACAGATTGATGTCACGAAGAATGTGCTGCGGTCCGAAGGACTTGTTCGCGTTGATAACGGAGATTTGTGTCATTGCGTTAGCCCTTCACTGCGCCGGCGGCGAGGCCGCGCGCAAAATAACGTCCGGAAACAATGTAGATGAGCAGAGGCGGCAGAGCGGTGAGGAAGGTCGCTGCCATGTTCACATTGTATTCTTTGACGCCGGTCGTTGTGTTGACGATGTTGTTAAGCTGCACGGTAATCGGCAGGTGATCGCGCCCGGCAAAGATCAAGCCCAGCAGGAAGTCGTTCCAGATGCCGGTTGCCTGCATGATGATGGCAACGACAAGCACGTTCACTGACATCGGCAGCATGATCTGGAAGAAGATCGTGAAGAAGCCGGCGCCATCCATCTTTGCAGCCTTGGAGAGTTCCGGCGGCACGCCTTGATAGAAGTTGAAGAACAGCAGCGCCATATAGGGCAGGCCGAATACGATGTGGATCAGGACGATGCCAGGCAGCGTGCCGTAGAGACCGACGCTGCTGAAGATCCGCACCAGCGGATAGAGAATGACCTGATAGGGAATGAAGGCCCCCAGCATCAGCGACAACAGCATCACGCGGCTCAGCTTCGACTGCCATTGCGAAAGAGCAAAGCCGGTCAGCGCGCCGAACAGGATGGAAAAGATCACGCTCGGCACGACGATCTGGACGGAATTCCAGAAATTGCCGTGAATGCCGTTGCACTCGATGCCGGTGCAGGCTGTCAGCCAGGCCTTCGTCCAGGCGTCAAAATTGAGGCTCTGCGGCAGGGTGAAGATCGTTCCGACGCGGATTTCCTCAGAGGTCTTCAGTGACGTCGAGATCACCAGCAGCAGCGGGATCGCGTAATAGACCAGCGCCAGCGTCAGGACGAGGTAAAGTAGAATGCGGCCGGGCTTCAGCTTGTTGACCCGCGGTGCCGTCTCAATGGACGAACCGCTGAACTGGGCGAGAGAAGTCTGGGTCATCGTTTCTGCCTTTTGAGCTCGATGTAGACGTAGGGAGAAAGCGCGCAAATCACCGATAGGAGCATCAGGATCGCGGCAGCCGCAGCCGTGCTGATGTTGGCGCGCTGGAACAGCAGATCGACCACGAACTTGCCGGGTACGTCGGTGCTGATCCCGGGTCCGCCGCCCGTCATGGCGACCACGAGGTCGTAGCTCTTGACGACGGCCGTTGCGAGCAGGATGACGCAGGTGAGGATCAGGGGGCGAAGAATGGGCAGCACGATGCTGACATAGGAGCGCCAGACGGGAATTCCGTCGATCTTGGCCGCCCGCCAGATATCGCTGTCGACGCCACGCAAGCCGGCCAGCATGATCGCCATGACAAGACCCGAGGATTGCCAGATCGCGGCGATCGACACGGCATAGATTGCCATATCCGGGCTTGCCAGCCAGTTGAATTCGAAGCTGTCCCATCCGAAGCCGCGCACCAGGGATTGAATGCCCGTCGTCGGGTTCAGAAGCCACTGCCAGGCAAGACCCGTGACGACGAAGGACATGGAGAGCGGGTAGAGAAAGAAGACGCGGAAAAGACCTTCGGCCTTCACATTCCGATCGAGCAGCGCCGCCAGCGTCGTGCCGATCACCAGCGCGCCGGCGATGAAGAGGCTGCCAAAGATCAGCATGTTGGCGAAGGCGACATGCCAGCGCGGCATGGAGAGCAGCGTTGCATATTGGCCGAACCCATAGAACTTGTAGTTCGGCATCATCGTCGAATGCGTAAGCGAAATATAAAAGGTCCAGAGGATCGTGCCGTAGAAGCATACAGCGATGACCACCACGCTCGGCAACAGCGTCAGTTTGGCCGCCAGGTTCTTTTTAGACATTGCTTGCCCCGTTCATCGACATCGCAACCACCTTGTGAAACTGCCCCGGCGCAAGACGCCGGGGCAGGGAACACTAACGGCAGGACTTAGTTCCGTGCAACGATGTCGGCATACTGCTTGGCAGCATCGGCCGGAGACATGGACGGGTTGCTCCAGAACTGGGTGACCAGGTCCTTGATGGCGCCGACAGTCTCGCTGCTGAACGACAGTTCGGCATTCGGCGCGAGGTTGGCCGGATCCTTGAGCAGTGCGGCAGCCTTTTGCGTGCAGATGTCGGCCGAGGAAAGGTTGGCATCGAGCCGCGGAGGCAGGGCGCCCTTGACGGTGTTGAAGGCGACCTGGGTTTCCGGCGAAATCATCACGTCGACCAACAGCTTGCGGGCTGCAACCTGCGCCGGCTTGTCGCCGACGGGAAAGACGAAGGTGTCGGAGACGATGTTCAGGGTGTTATGGGTGCCGGGGGCGAGTTCGCAGCCATATTCCTTGCCTGGGGTCAGGCCGGCAGCCTGGAATTCGCCCTTGGCCCAATCGCCCATGATCTGCATGGCCGCCTTGCCGGTGATGACCATGTTGGTGGCATCGTTCCAGTTGCGGTTGACATTGCCTTCGTCGACATAGGCGCGCAGCTTGCCGAAGGTTTCGAACGACTTAACCATCAGCGGGCCGCCGGCGGCAGCGACATCATGCTTGGTGTAGACGTCGCCGTAAAAGGCATTGCCGCCGGTCGCGATCATGATCGAGCGGAAAACAAGGGCTTCCTGCCAGGCCTGTCCGCCGAAGGCGAGCGGCACGTAGCCCTTCGCCTTGATCTTGTCGGCATCCGCGAAGAATTCGTCCCACGTTGCCGGCGGCTTGATGCCGACATCGGCCAGGACCTTGGTCGAATACCACATCCAGTTGGCGGTGCCGATATCAATCGGAACGGCATAGAGGTGGCCATCGACGCTGGCCTTGTCGACGACCAGCTTGGGAAAGAACGTCTGCCATCCCTTGGTGGAGGCTATATCATCGATCGGCGCCAGGACGCCTTCCGCGACCAGCGGTTGGATTTCACCGAGATCGACGACCATCGAGGTCGGCGCATCGCCACCGGCAAGGCGGCTGAGCACGGCTGCGCGTGCGGCCTCGTAGCCGGTGACCGGGCTGTCCTTCCAGGTGCCGCCCTTCTTGGCAACACCGTCGGCGATGACCTTGATGGCGGCTGCTTCGCTGCCGCTCGTCCAATAGTGCATGACTTCGGCGGTCTGCGCGAAGGCCTGGGTGGAGAGCAGCAAGCCGATTGCGGTGCTCGCTCCGGCCAGTGACAATTTCATTCCCATTGTGGTCCCCTTATTGGTTTGACTTCCAGGACCGACTTAATTTTGTCACCTGTCAAATTGCAATTTTGATTTTATGTGCCATTGCGTCGCGAAAACCGATTTACTCTGCGAATTGGCTGAGAGGCTATTTTCTGATGACAAGCCGCGGTAGCGTCGCCCAACTTGATCTGGATCGATAAGGGGCGGGATGCGGCGGAGAACACGCCGCACTCCACATGCGATTTCACGCCAGACGGCCATGGCGGCAGTACGACGTTGGCGGTGGTCGGAAGCACACAATTGATTGCGGCGCAGATGAAACGGGCCGTAGCTTCGAAACGAAGCGCTGGCGTTACCAGGCCGCGTAAAGTTCGCCGGCTTGGAAAATCCGCCGAAGCAATTCGTCGTGGGTAGCGATGCTTTTGTCGCCTGCAAGCCGGCCCTGGACAGGAGCGGCAATGGCCTGTCTAGCAGGCTTTAGAGGTGCTTTCCCGTCTCATCCCCAATCCGTGTCGGGCTATTGGGATAAGTGTGGGACTTCAGGGTTGCGGCCCGGTCGGATGTGTGGACCGACTGTCCCATTTCGCAAAATTAAGCTCGTATGTCGAACCAACCCGCGGTGGCACGAATGACGTTCCAGAGTTTGGCTGGAAGTACAACCGTCGAAACCATGGACGAGCTTAACGCCATATCTATTTCATGACTTCTTTCGCTCTGCGCGAGCTCAACCCATCCCGGATTCATCACCAGCCCCTGACCGACGGCAACGAGGGAAAGACCTAGCTCCAGAGCATTTTGAGCCTGTTCGGGTTTTCTGACTTGGCCCGCGGCGATGACGGGTATACGGCCGGCGACGCGCTCGACGACAAGCTCAGCGACGGAACTTCCGTCGGCATCGCCAACGGGTTTGGCATGAAGCACGCTCGATAGCGACATGTGCATGTAGTCCACACCGGCCGGGATGAGACGATCAATGAGTTTGTAAGTATCACTGATCCGAAGGCCGCCTTCGTCCGCTTCTTCGGGCGAAATCCGATAGCCCAGCAAGAACGGCCGCCGTGCATGCAGATCTATGATCCGCTTCACCTCCCGGACGACCGCGAGTGGGAAGCGCATGCGGTTCTCGAATGAGCCGCCCCATTCGTCGTCCCGCTGGTTGAACAGTGGTGAGAAGAAATTCTGAATCAGAAACCCGTGCGCTCCATGCAGTTCGACGCCATCGAAGCCTGCTTCGATCGCGCGACGTGTGGCCTCGCCAAAAGCCATTATGACGTCGAGGATCTCATCATGGCTCAGAGCCCGCGGTATGACGTCCCCATTGTTGAACGCACCCGCCGCCGCCTTCAGGGCGCTCGCACTGACGATCTCGCCGCCTGGCACCAGTTCCGGTACGGCTTTGTTGCCGGCATGGAAGATCTGGAGGATAGCAGGCGCACCGCCGCTTTTGGCCGCCTCGGCCAGACGGCGCAGGCTCGGCGTGAAACTATCGCTGTGGGACGCGAACTCACCCGTGAAGCCGATGCCATTCGGCAGGACATGGGTACAGCCGGTAATCACCAGGCCGACGCCGTTAGCCCTGCGGCGATAATAGGCGACCTCTTCGTCGGAGACCGTTCCGTCCTCATTGCCAGACCATGTCGTCATGGGTGCCATGACGATCCGGTTGCGAAGGGTAATGCCGTTGGCGAAAGCGAACTCTTCGAAGAGTTTCGCATCTGTCTTGCTCATAATCTGGATGTCCTCTTGCCACTCTAACAGAGCATGGTGTTGAGCGATAAATAATGGAGGACAGGCATGCCGATTAGACGCTACAATCCGCATGAACTTAGAAATGGAATTTATGAATGAGAAAAGGCGATTTCAGCGAATTGGCGGCATTCATCACCGTCGTGGAAGAAGGAAGCTTCACCCGCGCGGCTGCGAAGCTTGGCCTCTCTCAATCCGCACTGAGCTATGCTGTTCGAATGCTCGAGCGACGTCTGGATGTGCGCTTGATTTCACGGACGACGCGCAGCCTGTCGACGACGGAGGCGGGGGAACGGCTATTTCACAGCCTGCGTCCTGCATTCGATCATATCGACAGTGAAATTGCTGCACTCACTGCCCTCCGCGATAAACCAGCGGGCACAATTCGCATCACCACCTTTCGGCACGCCGCCCGAATGGTGCTCTGGCCCGCGTTGCTGAAGCTTGCGCCTGAGTATCCTGACATCGTCGTTGAAATCAGTGTCGATGAAGGGCTCACCGATATCGTCGCTGGCCGATTTGACGCGGGCATACGGCTCGGCGAACAGGTCGAGAAGGACATGGTATCGGTGCGGGTGAGCCCTGAGGTTCGAATGGCGGTTGTCGGATCGCCCTCTTACTTTGAAAACCGGAAACGCCCGGAAACGCCGCGTGACCTGAGCAACCACTCTTGCGTCAGCTATCGGCAGAGCCGGGGCGGTGGTCTCTATGCCTGGGAGTTCGAGCGTGACGGTGTCGAGCTGGAGGCGCGCGTCAGCGGATCGCTCATTCTCAACGACAACGAGATGCTGGAAAACGCGGCCCTCGATGGACTTGGGCTGGTTTACGTCTTCGAAAGTCAGGTTTCCCAACATATTGCCGAGGGACGCTTGATCCGCGTTCTGGAAGACTGGTGCCCGCCATTTCCGGGCTATCACCTCTACTATCCAAGCCGGCGACAACACACGCCGGCCTTCTCGCTCCTGGTGGAGGCACTCCGTTACAGGGGGCCGTAGCCAGCCGTTTTGCGTCGCGGGTGTGCTGATGCGAGCGACTATCTTGGCATGCCAAGAGCTCCAAGCGTCGCTCAGTACCAGAGGGTATTTATCAATCCCGTTTCTAACCCCATGCAGAAAATGGGGCCTAATCGCTCATTGTTGCGCTCCTTATCTCCCCTCACGGGGACGGGCGTCAAAACCATTGTGCCGCTGAAGTGATCTAATTCGCTTGGGTGCAAGGTGAACTGACACGGATCGTCCTCCTTAGATGAAACGACGGCTTCGCCGCCAAATTTCAGGAGACGACTTATGGACAAAAACAAGCAAGGGATGGCTTCGAATGCTGGGGAGCATCTCGGCCTTGGTCGCCGCGATTTTTTGATCAACGCCGCGCTCGTCGGGGCGGTATTGCCCGTCACATCGTCGGCCTGGGCCGCCTCGCCGGATCAGTCCCAGATCTCTACCCTCCAGGCAGGACAAGGCCAGATGAAAACGCGCAAACTCGGAACGCTGGAAGTCTCGGAAATGGGAGCCGGATGCATGAGCATCAGTGCCAACTATGGCCCACCCGCCGATAGAGCCCAGGGTATCAACACTATTCGCGCCGCTCATGAAAACGGTGTCACCTTCTTTGATACCGCGGAAGTCTATGGGCCGTATACGAGCGAAGAGCTTGTCGGAGAAGCGTTGGCACCCATTCGCAATCAGGTGAAGATCGCGACCAAGTTCGGCTTTGCAATCGATGGCACGATCGGGCTGAACAGCCGCCCCGAACGGATCAAGCAGGTGGCGGAGGCCTCGCTCAAACGGCTGAAGACCGATCGCATCGACCTCTTCTATCAGCATCGCGTCGACCCCAACGTTCCGATCGAAGATGTGGCCGGTGCAATCAAGGATCTGATCCAGGAAGGCAAGGTTCTGCATTTCGGTCTCTCGGAGCCGAGCGCCAGGACAATTCGCAAGGCACATGCGGTCCAGCCTGTGTCGGCGGTCCAGACCGAATACTCCGTGATGGAAAGAAGCCCGGAACATAACGGCGTCCTCGCCGCATGCGAAGAGCTTGGCATCGGCTTCGTCCCTTGGGGTCCCGTTGGAATGGGCTATCTCACAGGGAAAATGGACGGGAACACGAGGTTAGACGCGAAGACCGATCTCCGATCGACATTCGATCGCTTCAGTCCTGACAACCTGGCGGCCAATATGCCGTTCGTCGAGCTGCTGAAGCAGTTTGCCGAAAAGAAAGGTGCAACACCCTCGCAGATCGCGCTTGCGTGGCTGTTGGCGCAGAAACCTTTCATCGTTCCTATCCCCGGCACCCGCAACATCGATCATCTGAAGGAGAACCTTGGCGCGCTTCGGGTCGAGCTGACGCCAGAAGACCTCCGCGAGTTCGGAACGGCCCTCTCGGCGCTGACAGTGCACGGGGCACGCATGAACGAAATGCAAATGGAGCTGGTTGACCAAACAGCCTAGGCACCTGGCCGATTGTCGCCTTGCCGGACGTCCGCGATGGGCCTGGCAAGGCGTTCTTCGGGCGAAAATGCTCATGCAGATACCGCCACCTAATCTTATCGAGTTCGCCGAAATAGGGCGGCCCCGATTGCGTGTGTCAAATCCTGCCCAGCGGGCAAAAGAGGGGAACCGTAAATGGCTGAAGCCAAACCCGAGAAAATGAATGCACCATTCGCCGCGATCTTGGGTCTTGCCGTGATCGTGGCCGCCTTTGTCTTCAGTGCCGTCTGCCTGTTCAGCTCTCCGGCAATGGCGCAGGCAACCGGAAACCGGGCCACGTTCCCCAAGAACTTCGATCAGTACGTGCTCTATGCGACCTACGATCGTGGCTCATCCAAGGAGGAAGCGTTTGCGACCCGCGAAACCCTGGAGATCGCGAAGTCCGGCCGCCCGCTTCCGCCGGGCACGCAATTGGTCCTCGGCATCTGGTCGGATTATAAACTTACCGGCTATTTCGTCATGGAGAAAGGGTTGGATTGGGGTCTCAGCGTCCCAGAGGAGCAGCGCACCGGAGATTGGCATTTTCAGCAGTTCGATACGAACATGCAGGTGAGGCGGACCGCGTTCGCCGAGCGGTGTCAGTCGTGCCACGGGTCTCAGGCAGACAATGACTTCATGTTCACGATCGACAGAATGCGGGCCTACATCCCTTGAAGCCGCTGTTTCTCTTGCGGTTGATCTTCGATTTTGTGGCGGTTGGCTTGTTGCTGGCTGCTCTGGCCTACGACTGGCTCGGCAACGCGGCGCATGAAATCATCGGTACCGGCATGTTCCTGCTGCTGATCGGCCACAACATCTTTAATCGCCGCTGGTACGGCACAATCACCAGGGGCTGGCGCGGACCGCGTAGCATCGCCACCAAAGTGATCAATCTAACGCTTCTGATCACCATGCTAATGCTGCTCGCAACCAGCGTCATCATCTCGCAGACGGTCTTCAGCTTCCTGCCATTGACCAGCAGCTTCACCTTGCGCCAGGTCCACGCGTCGGCGGCTTATCTGGCGCTTCTGATCGCTGCCGTTCACCTCGGCCTGCACTGGTCGATGATCTCGGGCGTGGTGAGCAGCCGGCTCGGCATTACGACTGAGAGCAAATTCCGCAGGGCTGTTTTACGCGTGGTCGCCATCATGATTGCCGCCTGCGGCGTTCGGAGCTTGTTTGCAGTCGATGTCGGGTCGAAGCTGTTCATGCAAACGCGCTTCGACTTCGGGGATTTCGAGACGGCGCCGCTGCCGTTCTTTCTGCACCATATGGCAATTATTGGACTGGGTGCGTTTCTCGCCCATTACGGCATGAAATCGATCAAGGACCGGAAGTGTCTGGCGGCATAGTCCCGGCCATAGCCCAGTTAAATCCCACGCCCATTTAGAAATGAAATTTCTAACTTCATGCGAATTATGCATTCTAATCAAATAGATTGAGCCGATCTATCTTCCTGAGGATCGAAGTCCGCTTCAGGGACATGCGTGCCGGTGACGAACTTTCCAGATCGGCTCTCCAATCCCTCAACTGAAAATCAAAGGATCTACACAATGAAGAAATTCGCCTTCGCCGCGGCCGCAGCCATTGTCTTGAAGCTTGCTGCACCCGCTTGTGCCCAGGAAATGCAGGCTCCCGGTTACATGATCGCCAACTACACGATCAAGGACCAGGCCGGCTACGACAAGTACATGGAAGAGGCCGGTCCGCTGGCGCCTAAATTCGGCGGCAAGATCATCGTGTTCAACCTGAATGCCACTGCGGTGGAAGGCCAACCGAAGAAGGTCATGGCCATCGCCAAGTTCCCGAGCCTGGCCGACGCGCAGCGCTTCTACAACTCCCCGGAGTACACGGCCGCGAGGAAGTTCCGCGTCGCCTCGACCGAAGGCTCCGTCATCATCACCGAAGGATTTGTCCCTCCGAAGCAATGACCGCCGAATGAGGCGGCACGAGCCCCTAAGCGCGTCCCGCCTTCCAACTGTAACGTCTCAACAAAAGCCAAGGAGCCTGACATGGGCAACCAACGTGACACGATCGTTCAGCATGAAAGCGCCAGCTCAACCAGCCGCCGCCAGCTTCTAAAGGCCGGAGCAGCGCTCGCAACTCTCCCCATTATCGCTGTCTCAGCTGCAAACGCGCATGCTGCGGACAACCAAACGGCAACAGGTGCAATCGTGACCGACGCGAAAACAGAAGAATTCATCAACGGCATGGCCGACCTGATGGCGCATTCGACCCGCACCCCCGTCCTGCGGTGGCCGAATGAATACGGCATGGACTATGAGGAGATTTTCTTCCCGGCGATGGATGGTGTGACGATCGAGGGCTGGTTCATTCCCGCCGCGTCAGACCGGTTGCTCATCTTCAATCACCCGATGCCCTGCAACCGTTATGGCTATCCCGGTCATCTGGATCCCTGGAAGAACTTCGGTGGCTTCGAGGCAAACTTCCTGCCGGAATACAAGATCCTGCATGATGCGGGCTACAACATCATTACCTACGACATGCGCAACCATGGCCGCAGCGGCACCGGCAGCGGTGGCGTCAACGCGCATGGTACGCTGGAATATCGTGACGTCATCGGTTCGCTGCGGTATGCCAAATCGCGGCCCGACACCAAGGATATGAAGACGGCCCTTTACAGCCGTTGCCTGGGCGCCAACGCCACGATCGTGGGCATGCACAAGCACCCGGCGGAATTCGCCCACATCAAGGCGATGATTGCATTGCAGCCAGTGACGCCGGCGGTCTTCGTCCAGACAGCGATGGAAAATCAGAAAATCGCAAATGGCGTCGAATTGTTCGACGCCGCTTACTGGAAGCGGACCGGCTATCACCTCGCCGACGTCTGGCCAATGGAATATGCCAGGGCCGTGACGGTTCCCACGCTGGTGGCGCAGGTTCGCAACGATTTCCTGACCAAGCCGTCCAATGTGCAGGAGATCTACGACACCCTTTCCTCGAAGGACAAGAAGCTCTTCTGGATCGAAGGCACGGACCAGCGTTTCGAGGGATACAACTACTTCGGACGCAACCCGCAGCTGGTGCTCGACTGGTTCGCCACTCACATCAACGTTGCCTAGGCGGAGAATCCTCACGCCCTAAACACGGACCTGAAGATCCAATCCTCCGGATAGTGGAGGATTGGATCTGGCAGGATTTACGGCCAGCGACAGGAAGTGTGAGGTCAGCCCACAAAGCTTCGTGTGGCGGCCTAACGGAATCGCGCACGTTTTGCTGATGCATTCATAAATCCCATTTCTAAGTTCATGCAGATAATGCCAGCTAATCCCACTCTGCCAAAAGAACTATCTTCTGGTTCATCAGGAACAGGAGTTAGACATGAGCAAGGTTTGGTTCATTACAGGGGCAGGCAGCGGTATCGGCGCCGCAACTGCCAGAGCGGCACTGAAAGCCGGTGACCGCGTCGTCGCAACCGGCCGCAACCTCGACAAGGTACGGCGCGCCCTTAGCGACGTCGCAGGTGACCGCCTCGCGTTCGTGCAGTTGGATGTCGCGAATGAGGAACAGGCGAGGACCGCGGCGGATGAAGCTGTCAAGGCATTCGGCCGTATAGACGTTCTGCTCAACAATGCGGGCTACAGCCTGCTCGGCAACTTCGAGGAGTTGAGCAGCGCCGAAATCGAAGGTCTGATGTCGACCAATTTCTACGGGGTCATGTACGTCATGCGCGCGGTCCTCCCTGTCATGCGCAAGCAGCGATCGGGCCGGATCATCAACATCAGCTCGCTTGCCGGGATCATCGGCTTCAAGCACTGCGCGGCGTATAGCGCCGCGAAATTTGCGGTTGAGGGACTCTCGCAGGCCGTTGCCCAGGAAGTCGAACAATTCGGCATCAAGATCACCGCCGTTGCACCGGGCTTCTTCCGGACGGATCTCCTCGATGCTCAAAACGCCAAATATGCAGCCAGCACGATTGAGGACTACGCGGCCGAGGGCAGCGCTGAAGACATGTGGTCAGGCTATGATGGCAAGCAGGGCGGCGATCCCGCGAAGCTGGCCGACGTCCTTGTAAACTTCGCCGGCTTGGAAAATCCACCCAAGCAATTCGTCGCCGGAAGCGATGCTCTTGCGGCCTATAAGCCCGCCCTGGAAGGGCAACTCGTTGAGTTACGCGCATACGAGGAGTTGTCCAAGTCGACAGACGGTTCTTTCTGACGATCGGCACCTCGGATAGCAGTGGAAATTATCATCTGCATATCCGAGGTCTAGTCGCCTGGCGCACAGGGTCCGCGAGCTTTAATCCCTGTAGGAGCGGCAATGGCGGCTTGCGTGCTATCCAAAAGATACACGTCGCCGAGCTCGCGGCGGTCGCCGGCATTTCACCGAACCATTTCGTCTTAATGGTCGCCAGGACATTTGGCATGCCGCCGCATTGCTATCTGATCAACCTGTGCCTGGACTTTGCCGAAAACGCTTGCCCTGGGAGGGCCATGCGTAGCGAGAACGCTATTCCGTCCAATTCGCGATCGAGGCTGGTGCTACCCTCACCATGTCATTGAAATATTAGCCGTCTGAAGTCAGTGTGGCAAAGTGGATACACCTGTCGCTGGCTAAGCAAGAAGCCGTAATTTCCTAAAAATAGTCCGTAATTTTCTAAAATACCGGCGTCATGAATGGAGCGATGCTCACCATCGTAACCATTCGGTGCGCTATGGACACTCAATTCTCAGGTTTTGAAATCTTTGCTCCGAAAGTCGAGGTAGCCCGGACTGCCTTGCAACGGCAATGCGCCGACCGCCTCACCGGCGCTGAACTCGATCAACTATTTGCCTGCCTTGCCTATGAGTTGACCTCCCCGGCCTATGTCGAACGGGAGCCGGCTCTTCAATTCGATATTTGCCGTGCGGTGGTCGCGGTACGGAGTGGTTTGTCCGGTTTCCAGCATGCTGGCAAAGCCAGGACCAAACAGGATCAGATCTGACAGGACTTGTATCGCGTGATGGATTTCGCCGCCGGCATCGAATGTGCCCGAGGCGTCGATCATCCGTGACCTGCGTGTAGTGCCATACAGCTAACCCTTACGAATTCGGCAATGCCGATGTTTCAATCGATCGGGAGAGTCCGCATGAACACTGACAAGATTATTATCTTTGATACGACATTGCGCGACGGCGAGCAAAGCCCCGGCATCAACCTCGACGCCAGTGAAAAGGTCGAGATCGCGCTTATGCTCGAAGGTCTGAAGGTCGACGTAATCGAGGCCGGCTTTGCCGTCTCCAGTCCCGGCGAGTTCGACGCGATCAAAGCCGTGGCACGCGTCGTAAAAGACAGTACGATCTGCAGCTTGAGCCGCGCGGTCGAGCGCGACATCGACCTGACGGCGGAAGCTGTGTCGGGCGCGGCGTCCTCCCGTATCCATATCGTGCTGGCGACCTCGCCCATTCACATGAAATACAAGTTGCAGATGATACCGGAAAACGTGCTCGAACATGCCGTTCGCGCGGTGCACCACGCGCGGCGCTATTCCGAGGATATCGAGTTTTCCTGCGAGGATGCGAGCCGGTCGGAGCCGGAGTTTCTTGCACGCTTCGTGGAACAAGTGATCAAAGCCGGTGCGACCACGGTCAGCCTGCCGGACACGGTCGGCTACGCGACACCGCAAGAATATGGCAAGCTGTTCACCTATCTGCGCAATGTCGTGCCGAACGCGGACAAGGCCGTGTTCTCCGCGCATTGTCACAATGATCTGGGCATGGCTGTTTCCAACTCGCTTGAAGCAACCCGGCAGGGGGCGCGCCAGATCGAATGTACGATCAACGGCATCGGCGAGCGCGCGGGCAATGCGTCGCTCGAGGAGATCGTCATGGCGCTGCATACACGCGAGGATTTCTTCCGATGCCAGACGTCGATCGAAACCCGCCGGTTGACCGCTGCATCGCGGCTCGTCTCGGAGATCACGGGCTTTGTTGTGCAGCCGAACAAGGCGATCGTTGGCAAGAATGCGTTCTCGCACCAGTCCGGCATTCATCAGGATGGCATGCTGAAGAACCCGTTGACCTACCAGATCATGACGGCAGCGGAGGTCGGCGCCGACGAGTATCGGCTGGTGCTGGGGAAGAATTCGGGGCGTAACGGCTTTCGCATGTACATGCGTGCGCTGGGCGTCGAGTTCGGCTCCGACGCGGATCTTGATCTCGCTTTCTCCCGCTTCAAGGATATCGCCGATCACAAGGCATCGCTTTGCGATGAGGATCTTCTGGCGACGGTTGCGGGTATGGACGCGCTCTCCAGGGAAAAACACATCGCATAATTCTGCTTCCAGAACATGGCATCGGACCGGTTGTGTGTCGGAACCATGTTTGCTCCGGACCGGCGCTGGTCTGGGGAGGTGGACGTCAATGCTTCACAGGACTGACGAACAGAGGTCATAGCGGAAAGGCGAGCAAATGACGGTGAATCTTCCGGTCGAAACGACAAGCGATGTTCGGGCCATCAAGCTGAAAACAGGATATGAATTCCTGATCGACACACTCAGGACCTGGCATGTGCATCACTATGCCGGCGTTACGGGGGGAGGGGTCATCCATTTGCTCAAACATCTCGAGCCGATGCGTATCCCCGACGACGGTGCCGAAACCCCGGTTTTCTTCAATATCGGAGAATATGTCGCCGGCTTCATTCCCCTTGGATACTATCTTGCGAGCGGGAAGATCAGCGCCGCTATCGCAACGACGGGAGCTGCAACGCGGTTGCTGACCTGCGGCCTGAGTGACGCGAAGCTGCACAATATTCCCGCGATCTACCTTATTCCTCTCAGCCCGGAAGATACGCGACACCGCGCACCGCTGCAGGACACGAGCCCCGAGGGTGCCGGTGTCGTGGCCCAGATGAAGGCCGAGCTGCCGTCCGGCACATTCGTCCTGGACGATCCAGACCGTATCGAAGAACAACTTGAGCAGGCCCGCAAGCATCTCGATCAGGGCTCACCCATCGCACTTCTGATGCCGCCGGAGGCACTCGGAAAGATGGTGCCTGAGCCGAGCTATAGGCTTTGGCACGCTGACGACGTCAATAAGCCGAACAACATCGACCAAGCGTCGCTTGCCCATTTTCTGGCCGAGTTCCCGCGGCAAGCGACTGGGCGTCGGGTGATCGTGCTCGCCGGGGAAGAGGCGGCCATGTATCCGCACATGCCTGTCCTCACCACACGTTTGTGCAAAGCATTACAGGCGCCAATCGTCTGGAGCATAAACGGGGCGAATGCGGTGGCGCGCAATAATACCTTCGGTTTCGGCTATCTGGGCTTCGGCGGCAATGATCGCGCGATGCAGCTCTGGAGAAGTCTCGGTCCTGACGATATTGTCATTACCCTTGGGTTTTGCCCTGACGAGTACACCCTGAATTTTTCTGACATACCCGCCCATACGACATGGAATTTCACCAATCTGGCCGCCCCATACGGCAGCGTTGGGGGCGAGTTTCGGCATCGTGTAAGCGGCGAATATTTCGATGTTCGAGGGCCGATCGATCAGGTTCTGAGCGCAGCGATCGACCGGCTCGAGGATATCCGGCCGCTGCGCCCTCCGGCACCGGCTTTTGTGGCCGATCTCAATGATCGCGAAATCATGCCGCCGCGCGCCGGGACAATCGATATCGCCCGATTTTACCAGGAGCTCGATCGTCAATGGCTGCCGGGAAGCATTGCATTCGACGATGTGTGTCTCGCCTACAAGGACCGTCAGTATGTCACGCAGCGCCCGCATCCGAACGTCCGCTTCCATTCGCTTTATCGCGGTTCGGCCATGGGCGGGGCATTCGGGACGGCAATCGGCGCAAAGCTTGCAAAACCGGAAGCGACTGTTTTCGCTTTCACGGGCGATGGATGCTTCCGGTTGATCGCCGGTTGTCTGGCCGAAGCGCGATCATTGGGAATCGTCCTGTTCGTGCTGGACAACGGCGCGCTCGGCATCATGGTGCAAGGCCTGCCGGTGGTCATTCCAGACTATTCATCCTCCCGCTATCACAGCGATCTGCACCGCATCGACTTTGGATCGATGGCGCGCGCTTGCGGTTGGGAAAGCCGCAAGCTGATGCCGGATCTAAGCAATCTGTCTGAGATCATGCGCGAAAGCTACAGCCCGGGTCATCCATCCATATTGGTTGAGGTCCCCGTCGACGCAGAGCAGGTGGCGGGACAAAATCCGCGGGCTAACAATCTTTAGCGCTAACCCCATTCATCCATATCGCCGGTCGCGCAAAATGCATTTCCATTACGGGGAGCGCCATGAACACGGGCACTGATCTGGATTTCTTCAATCTCCTTTCGGAGAGCTATTTTAAATTCACAAAGGAATTGCTGGTGTCCGAAGAGCGGGATGCTTCCATTGCCGCGCGCTGGCTTTATGAGGAGGCACCCTTCTGTCTGTTGGCTCACAATATGGATGCCGATCCCCGTTTCATCTATGCGAACAGGACGGCACAGGCATGTTTCGAATACAACTGGGATGAATTCACGGCACTTCGATCGCGCTTCTCCGCCGAAGCACCGGATCGCGAAGAGCGTCAGCGCTTGCTCGATGCTGCCAAACGGGACGGCTATATCACGGAGTATCGCGGGTTTCGCGTAGCAAAATCAGGACGGCGATTCTGGGTCGATCACGTAACGCTTTGGCAATTGATCGACGAGAACGGGAGGTTGCATGGACAGGCGGCTCTTATCCCTTATTGGCATGACGTTTGAGTCGGGCGGACGAGTTTCGTGCGGCTCCTGACCATCCCGGCTCGGTTGCAAAGTCCGGCTGTAATCTGCCGATGATGGAGAGCATGACGAATATGGCACGCCCCCGTGGAATGATCCGGCTTTAATGTTCGTGCATGCTTGGCCGCCGGGTCAGACATGCTGGCCGCCATTGATGTGGATCTCTGCACCATTGATGTAGGCGGATGTATCGCTGCACAGGAAGTGAATGGTTTCGGCGACCTCCCGTGGTGTGCCAAGTCTCTTCATCGGGACGTTAGTTTCAACCAGAAGATCCGTGCCGGGAGACAGGATCGA
The DNA here is from genome assembly GCF_058803745.1 of Rhizobium sp. GW821-FHT14E12. Classification (NCBI taxonomy): domain Bacteria; kingdom Pseudomonadati; phylum Pseudomonadota; class Alphaproteobacteria; order Hyphomicrobiales; family Rhizobiaceae; genus Rhizobium; species Rhizobium sp. GW821-FHT14E12. The sequence goes on along the minus strand of NZ_JBXAPH010000003.1, from coordinate 191,279 downwards.
GGTCGCAATCTCGCCAGGTGCGATGGCATTGGCACGAACGCCGTGTGGGCCGAATTCGTGGGCGATTTCCCGTGTGAGCGCTGCAAGACCGGCCTTCGAGGCGGCATAGGCGACGCCGGCAAAGGGATGCACCCTTGAGCCGGCGATCGAGGTCACATTGACGATTGATCCCTGCGCGGCCTCCAGCTCAGGCAGCAAGGCCCGCGCGAGCAGGGCGATCGAGACGAGATTGACATTGAGGACTGTCGTCCAAGTCTGCGCATCGGAGGCGCTGACACCGAGGCGCGCGCCATTTGGGCCTTTCGGCGAAATTCCCGCGTTGTTCACCAGCGCATGCAGTGCCGCGCCGTTCAAGCGGTCGCGAACGTCGGCCACCAGCTGATCGATTTGCGTGAGATCGGCCAGATCAGCCTGGATATGGCTTTCCCGGGCCGATGGCCAGCGGCACTCCTCGGAGAAAGGCTGCCGCGAAACCGTTAGAACGCGCCAACCTTTCTCTAGGAACAATTTTACCGTGGCATGTCCAATGCCGCGGCTGGCACCGGTCAAGAGCATGTAGCGCTGTGTCATTGTAGGCCTCTTCTGGATGCCGTAGGCATCAAATGTCTCAACGACGTCTCATTCGATATCAGTCGATGAAGGTATTGGCGTTCAAGTTGCCGGCGCGAATAGACTATCCTGCTGCCGCTGAACTGCAACTCTGACCGTTGACGAGATCGAGTTTCATCAGGTCTTCGTGGGCTTTGCTGGCGCCTTGTCCGGCCAGAACCGCACGCCAGGACGGGCGAGGCCACCACCGAGCGCGGCCACAGTGCCGTCAGCGCGCCAGCAGGCGGCGCCGGTCATCGTGTCGCCAAAGGCGATCGCGTTCATCCCGCCGCCGATATGCGGCATCACTCGGACGTCGTGCCCGAGTTCTTCGAGCTTCGTCTTTTGCGGCGCGTAGGCCTGTTCGATCTCCACTTCCTGGCCCTGCGTCCAGATTCTGGGCGCTTCCACGGCTTCTTGCAGGCTCATCTTGTGATCGATCAGGTTGACGATGGCCTGCATGGCCGAGGGGAAAATTCGTAGGCCACCGGGCAGACCGAGCGCAAAAACCGGAGCGCCGTCTTTCATCAGGATCATCGGCGCCATGGATGTCGGCACCCGCTTGCCCGGGACCACCGAGAGCGCGTGGCCGGGATGCGGGTCAAAATTGCTCATGTAGTTGTTGGGAATGATGCCGGTGCCGGGTACGGCCAGTCGCGCACCGAAGAGCCCGTTGATCGTATGCGTGGCGCTGACGATGTTGCCGTCGCGATCGGCGACGGTGATATGGGTGGTGTCGTGGCTTTCATAGCCCGGCGCATAGGGCGCCGGCAGGCTCGCGGAGTGACTGATCTGGGCGCGGCATTCGGCGGCATAGGCCTTCGAGATCAACCGCTCGACCGGCACATCGACGAAGGCCGGATCGCCCGAGTGTTCACGCCGGTCGGCAAAGGCGATGCGGATGACCTCGGCGAGAAGATGCAGGGAAGCGGGGCTGCCAAAGCCCATGCCCGCCACGTCATAGGCTTCAAGCATGTTCAGCATCTGGGTGATATGCACGCCGGAGGAGGCTGGCGGCGGTGGCCCGGCGATCTCGAACCTGCGATAGCTGCCGATGATCGGCTTGCGCTCGATCGGGCGGTAGGCCCGCAGATCGGCTTCCGTGACCCAGCCGGCATCTTCGCCGCCAGTCTGCATCCTTGCGGCCAACGCCGCGCCAAGGGCGCCGCCGTGCAGGGCTGCGGCTCCTTCACCCTGGATCAGCCGCAGGCTTTCGGCATAATCACCCATGACGAGGCGCTCGCCTGGTGCCGGTGCCCCGCCGCCGGGCATGAGAATGCGGGCGATTTCTGCATCCTGGGACAATTCACCGGCGGCCTCGGCAATCGCGCCAGAGAGATAATGGGTGACGGCAAAGCCGCGCGAGGCCAGTCGGATCGCTGGCTCGACAACATCCGCAAAAGGCAGCTTGCCATAGCGCGCCTGCATATCGCACCAGCCCGCCAGATTGCCGGGAACGGCAACCGAGGACGCACCGATGATGTTGCGTCGCCCCTTGGCGTCCATGTAACGCGCCGGTTCATCCGAAACCGGTTCATAGATTTCGGGGTGCATGGTTGCTGCCGCCGAAGACAGGGCGTCGATCACGACATGTCGCCCATCCGCGAGCCGCAGATGCGATAGGCCGCCGCCGGCAATACCGACCATCATCGGCTCCACCACGGTCAGTGCCAGCAGTGCAGCGACCGCGGCATCCACAGCATTGCCGCCTGCCGACAGCATCTCGAAGCCTGCCGCCGAGCCCAGAGGGTGGTTGCTTACCACCATGCCGCCCGCGCCGCTGGCCGGGGATTTTTCGCAGGTGAAGGGTAAGCGGGCAGGGGTCATGTTGGATCTCAATTCAAAGGGCGCTGTCGTCACCGCAGGTTAACCGGGGCACGGCGCTCCGGCTAGAGAGAGCACGGATCATAGGAGCTTTGCCAGAACTTTAGCAGTCGCGCCCGACAGATCGCCGAGCTTGACGCCGGTTTCGCGAACGCTCGCTTCGCGTGCCTTGCCGCGGGTCTGCGTGTCGATGGCTTTCCGTGCTTCTGATGCCACTTCGTCTGGTGAAAGAACGATCACACCGCTTTCGTCTGCTAGAACGGCGTCGCCTGGCATGACCACGGTATTGCCGACCGAGACCGGAACGTTGATCGCACCGCCGAGGTCATAGATACGGGTGGTGATCGGCGAGATGCCGCGGCACCACATCGGGAAATCCGACTGGACGATTTCTTCAAGGTCGGTGCAGGGGCCGTCGACCACGGCGCCCACCGCACCCGCCGCTTTCGCACCAACCGTCACGCCACCGCCCCAGCAGGCATAGCGATCGTCGTGCAGCCGATCGACGATGACGAAGTCACCCGGACGGATGAGGCTCAGCAGATGGTGCAGCAGGGTGGAATCGGGGCCAGGGATGGCGATGGTGACGGCGGTCCCCACGACGCGCCGGCCCGGAATCAGGGGCTGGATCTGCCGGTTCAGAAAGCCGAAATGCCGCCAATGGCCGAGCGTTGCGGTTTCGACCTGAGCCAGAAGAGCGAGGTCTTCCTTGGCGATTTGTGCTGGCATCGGATTGATTTTATAGCTCATTTTCGGATCCAATCTGTGACATGAAAGTTAACGGTCAAAGGCCTTGGCAAAACCAATGCTGCGTTCGACGACCAAGACGATGGCAAGCGAGAGCGCGATCATCAGCACCGCCAGCACGGCCACCATCGGATCGGTCCGCTCGTCGACATAGCGGTAGAGGGCAACAGGCAAGGTCTGCAGCCGCGGCCCAACGATAAAGAGCGACAATACGATCTCGTCGAAGGACAGAATGAGGGCGATGGCACTGGAGGCGATCACGCCGGGTGTCAGCCGCGGCAGGGTAATTTGCATGAAAACCTGCAACGGCCGGGCGCCGAGCGTCATCGCCGCCTCATCGACATCCGTCCCGAGGTTGCTGAGTGCCGTCTGGAGGATGCGGATGCTGAACGGAAGCGTCATGACAAGATGCGCGAGCACCAGGCCAGGATAGGTGGCGACCAAGCCGGCCGGGGTGAAGACCATCAGGATCCCCAGTCCGAGCATCATGGCTGGCAAGACCAGCGGCGCGATAACCAGGCTGCGGATCAGATTGCGGCCCGGAAAATCAAGCCGCACCAGCGCATAGGCGGCCGGCAGTCCAAGCGCGAGGCTGAGAGCGGCGACAATCATCGCAATCAGCGCACTGTTGCGGAACCCCTGCATGAAGCCGGTATTGCCCAGCACGGCTCCATACCATTTCAGGCTCCAGCCCGAGGGCGGGAAGGAGAGATAGCTGTCGGCGCTGAACGAGATGACGAGGATGATCGCCATCGGCATGAACACGATGCAAAAGACCAGGGTGACATAGGTGCGGGAGAGCCAGGAGAGGAGCGTCGTCATTCTACGCCCTCCGGGTCAGCAGTCGAAGGAGGAGGCCGGTCAGTCCCATCGCGATAACAAAAAACGCCAGCATGAGAAAGGAAAGCGCCGCCGCTGTCGGCCAATCGAGCGAGACAAGCGCAAGATCATAGACCTCTGTCGCCAGCAGGAACACCCGGCCGCCGCCGAGCAGCGATGGCGTGATGAAGGACGAAACACAGAGCACGAAGCCGATCGTCAGTCCGGCAAGGATCGCCGGCAGGCTGAGCGGCAGGGTGACCTGCCAGAATACCGCCTGTGGCGGCGCGCCGAGCGACATGGCCGCGTCGTCCAGCCGTCTGTCCAGCTTGCCAAGCCCGGCCGCGATGGTGAGGAACATGTAGGGCATGATACTTTCAGACAGGCCGATGATCACACCCGAATAGTTATTGACCATGTGCAGCGGCTCCGTTGTCAGCCCGGAAATTCGCAGCAGGTGGTTGACCGGGCCGTCGTCTCCAAGAGTTACCAGCCAGCCGAAGGATCGCACCACGGCCGAAATCAACAGTGGCGATGCGGCGAGCACTGTCAGCGGCGTTCGCCAGCGCGAAGTCATTCTCGAGAGCGACAACGCCATGGGATAGGCGAGCAGGAGCGCGACCACGGAGCAGGTGATCGACACACGCAGGGTCCGACCCAGAAGGTCCAGGTAATAGCTATCCTGGAGGATGCCGATGTAGGTCTGCAGGCTGACCGCCTTGGTAATTGCCCCGTAGTCCGAAATGTTCAACGACATGCGGAACAGCCACAGGATCGGGGCAATGAAGGAAATGATCAGCACGATCAGCACCGGGCTGAGAAGCAGCCACGGCGTGAATCTTGTGCTGCTGCCGGGAACGGTAAAGCGGTTCATGCGGCAAAGATCCGCATATCGGTGGATCGCCAGCTAAGCGCCACCTCGGCCCCCGGTTGCGCGAGTTGCGCCTCGTCGCTGCCGGGACGAAGCTCGGCGACCAACGTCTGGCCTCCGGCCAGTTCCAGCTCCACCTCGATAATGCTGCCTACGAAGACGCTGCGGATCACGCGCGCCGTCAGGCCGCCATCCGGTTTGCCGAGCTGGATGGCGTGGGGCCGGACCATGGCGGAAAGTTTAGCGCCGTCGGCGGCGTCTTTGGGCAGCTCTTCGGCGCGTGGAGCGGGAAGTAACTGACCCTTATGGCTTAGCTGCGGCATACTCGCCACATGGCTGAGCGTGGCCGAGACACTATTGGCACGCCCGATGAAGCCCGCCACGAAGGGTGTTGCAGCCTTGTCATAGACCTCGACAGGCGTTCCTATCTGTTCGAGCCGGCCGCCATTCATCACCGCAATCCGGTCGCACATGGTCAGTGCTTCCTGCTGATCATGCGTGACAAACAATGTCGTGATGCCGGTTCGTGTCTGAATATCGCGGATTTCGAAGCGCATCTCGTCGCGCAGTCGCGCATCGAGGTTTGACAAGGGCTCATCGAGCAGCAGGATCTCGGGCTCGATGACAATGGCGCGGGCGATGGCGACACGCTGCTGCTGGCCACCTGAAAGCTCGGCGGGGCGACGGCTGCCGAACCCTTCGAGCCGCACCGCGCGCAATGCCTCCGTGACGCGCGCTGCGGTCTCCTCCTTGCCGACTTTGCGCAGGCGCAGCCCAAAGGCAACGTTCTGGGCCACTGTCATATGAGGAAACAGGGCATAGGACTGGAACACCAGACCGAGGTTGCGCTCCCAAGGAGGCCGCGACACGATGTTCTCGCCGCCGATGATGATCTGCCCGGAAGTGGGGGCCAGAAGCCCCGCGAACATCCGCAGCGTCGTGGACTTGCCGCAGCCGGACGGACCCAGGAGCCCGATGAACTCGCCCTTTGCTATGTCGAAAGATAAGGAGTCCACTGCCGGGCGCTCACCGCCGTAGTCGAAGGTAAGCTTGTCGATCTGGATATGGGCGGGGGATGCGGCGAGTTTCATCGGTCCGTCCTGCTGGTTTACTTGCCGGCCGAGATGATCTGGCGCTTCCAAATCTGGTTCCATTCATCCGATTTTGTCGCAGCCCAGCCCCAGTCGAGTGGCAGCGTCTTGTCGAGCTGGCCTGCCACAGTGCGGGCCGTGGCTGCTTCACTGACCTTGGCCTTGGCATTCACCGGCGCGTAGAACATCGCTTCCGTGAACGCGGCCTGGGCATCGGGAGACAGCGCATAGTCGATGAAGGCCTTGGCGGCGACCGGGTTCTTGGAACCCTGTACGAGATTGATGGTATTGATCTGTAGGATGGTGCCTTCCTTCGGCAGCATGACCCCCAGTTTGCCCTTGGATTGATCGGCATAATACTGGCCGCGCGCATTCCAGCCGGTGCCCAGGACGTCGGTGCCATTGATGACCAGCGTGTAGGCGTCAGGTTTCGGGTCGAAGGTCTGGACCCCCGGTGCCATCTCGGCAAGCTTGGCAGCGGATTGCTTGACGGACTTGGTATAGTCTTCTCCCAGCATGGCCGAAGTCATCACCATCAGGCCCGAGCCGAGGATGGAGGGCATCGAAGTCACAGCCATCTTGCCGGCATACGTCTTGTCCCAGAGCACTTGGAGAGAGGTCGGCGCGGTTGGAAAGGCTTCGGTATTGTAGATCACGACGAGGTTGTCGAAGGTTACCGCCGGGCCAAAACCTTCCTTGACGATTGCCTGCGGCACCAGATCAGCAAGGCTCGGCACGTCAGCCTTGGTCAGCGGCGCGAGCAAGCCTTCCTTGTCGCCGATCAGCGAGGTGGAGACGTCGAAGATCACCACATCCGTTTGCGGATCGCCGGCCTGCGAGCGAAGGTTGCCCAGCATCGCCGACGAGGCGGGGGAGGGGAAATAGTTCACCTTCACGTTGGGGTACTTTGCCAGGAAGGGTTTGATGACCGCTTCGTTGTACTTGTCCTGAAAGATCCCGGAATAAGCGGTAAGCGTGATCTCGCCCGAGACATCGGAGGATTGCGCGTGTGCGGCGGTAGAGAGCAGCGCGGTAAAGATGATGGCGGGAACAAGACGGATACTCATCAACAAATTCTCCTGTCGGGTGAAGCGGCCCGGTTGTCGAAATGGCTGCCAGGATGGCAAGCAGCACGGTGAGGCACGAATCGGCCAGACCTTTCAGCGCCCGAATGGTCCGTCGCGGAGAAGGTGATGGGAGGTTCAAACGATCCACTGCCCCGCGATGCAACGATCTCGGGTAGACAAAGTCCAATCGAATTTTCTTAGTGTCGACATCAGAAAAATTTTGCGTAAAATCTGGCTAAATTTATAGCCGAAAACTTCGTCTAAGAGACTGAAAATTAATCATTATAGCAAACAAAAATCCTCCGGTCGCGCGAAGGCGCCGGAGGACGAAGAGAGTTTTCAAAAGTGAAATCTATCGGGTTAGTAACCGCGTTTGGCGTCCGCAAGATCAGCGACGGTCCCGGTCTCGTGGAAGGTCCGAATGTTCTTCGCCACGATCTTGCTGCCAGTCGGCGCGTCGATCAGTGAGGCGACATGCGGCGTGACCGTAATCTTTGGGTTGGTCCAGAAAGGATGCGATTTGGGCAGCGGCTCGACATGGAACACATCGAGCGTGGCGCTGCTAATCTGTCCGGAATTCAAGGCCTCCAGAAGATCGCTATCGACCAGATGCGGACCACGCGCGGCGTTGATGATACTGGCGCCACGTTTCAGTCGATTGAAGGTGTCGGCATTGAGAATGCCACGGGTACTTTCTGTCAAAGGCAACAGGCAGACCAAGATCTCCGTACCCTCTAGAAACGCTCCGAAGCCCTCGGTGCCGGAAAAGCATCTTATGCCGGGCAGGTCCTTCTGAGATCGCGACCAGCCACTGACCTCAAAGCCGATCTGCTTCAAGAGATCTGCTGCGATCGCACCCAGATTGCCGAGCCCCATCACGCCGACGCGTCGTTGGGTGGCGGGAGGCACCACAATCTGCTCCCAGACCTGGTGCGCCTGGTTTGCCTGAATGGCAGGCAGTTCGCGGTGGTGCCGCAGAACATGCATGGCCACATATTCCTTCATCCGCTGCGTCAGGTCGGTCCCGACCGTGCGGATGATCGGGACATGCAGTGGCAGTTGTTCATCCGCCAACACATGGTCGATGCCCGCCCCCAGCGACACGATTGCCTTCAGGTTTTTGAACGGCTTCATGGCCCCACTCGCCGGGCGCCAGACCACCGAGTAGGTCACAGCATCAGGATCCGGCGCCTTATTGATTGGATAGATGTTCCAATCCGGCATCAAATCACGCAGCATCTGGCACCACCACTCGGTCTTGTCTTCGGCGGGCAGGGAAACGACAATGTTCATAGAGCGTCCTCAATTGGCTCATGTATCCATAGTGTAGCTCCATTCACAGCAGGACGGGCGCGGAGGTCAAAGCAAAAATTCCTGTGAGTCTCATAGAAAATTTTTATGTAGATTTTCCATCGCTTTGCTCTAGGCTTCGATTATGAATTTCAAACAGTTGGAAGCCTTTTACTGGCTCACCCGTCTTAAAAGCTATCAGCGCGTCGCCGATCATATCGGCTTGACGCAACCGGCTGTTTCCGCACGGATCTCGGGACTGGAGGATAGTTTCGGTATTCCTTTGATAGATCGCTCGCAGGCCGATTTCACCTTGACTGAACAGGGTTATGAGGTCGCCGAATATGCCGAGACGTTTCTCAATCTCAGCGAGACCCTGACCAGCCGTTTGAAGTCGAAGCAAAAAAGACGTTATACCATTGGCGTGGTCTCAATGGTGACACAGACCTGGGCAATCACCCTGCGCCACAAGATTGCCAACCTGCCCGACCCGCCATTGGTGGATTTTTATTCCGGTGCCAATCTCGATCTGCGACCCATGGTCAAATCCGGTGCGCTGGATATGGCTTTCGTAACAGGTGAAGCCGGCCTGCCGCAGATCGCGGACAGTTTTTCCGTCCTTTATCATGTCGGGTGGGTGGCGCGCCCGGATGTCGTGGGCGAGATCACCCGGCCATTGACGCCCGATGAACTGCGCGAATTGCCTCTGGTACTCTACCCGCACACGTCGCCACTGTTCGGACCCGTCGCCGACTTGATCGAAGAAACGAAGCGGCGGCCGAATTCCCGGCACACCGGCAATTCACTGGCCACGATCTGCGAGATGGTCAGGGCCGGTTATGGTGCGTCGGCGATGCCTCTGGTGTCGCTTGAGCCGGAAATCGTAACCGGAATGCTGGTCGAGATACCCACTACGGTCCAACTGGCGCCATTGGACATCCGCTGCGTGCACCAGAACAGGGCGCGCAAGGCGCAGACCGAAGAAATATTCCAGCTTGCCCGGCAGGCCGCCGAAGAATGGGCTGCGGCCCATCCGCGTTATGTCAGCTTTCGCGCGACCTAAGTTTGTTCGCTGGACAGATCGCTGCCCGTTGCATCGTCCATATCGATACTATCCAAGAGCGCGGCACCGACAGGCACCGCACCTTGGTCATGATGGCTCAGGCGGCAAAGCGCTTTGAGACGTGATCGCGGATGAAGCCGGCGCCGATCTGAACCAGACGCGCTGTGAGCGCCACCCCGGTTTCAGCCGAGCAATAGACGGGGTCACCGCCCCATACGCCGTTCGGCGCGCTTTCCATCGCCTCGATCGGTGCCTGCAAGCGGGCACCGGCGTATTTCAACGCTGCGAAGCCCGCCACGTCGACGCCCATGGCCTTCTGGCCCTTCGGCGGCGCCTTCGCCAGATCCATGCGCAGAAGTTCTGGGTAGTAATGCAGGCCGACCGAGGTTAGCGGATCACCGCCATGACCGGAGGATTTGGCCGCGGCTTCCGGACCGAGGATTTCCTTCAGCAGTTCATAGCTGATCTGCCAGAGATACATCGACGCCACGAACATGCCGTTGGTCTGGCGCCATTTCAGTGAAACATCGTTGATGGCGCCGACGTTGCCGCCATGGCCATTGATCACCAGCACCTTGGTCAACCCGTGGCGGGCAAGGCAGGCGAACATGTCGTCGAGCACGGCGACGAGCGTCGACTGGCTGAGCGCGATACCGCCATGCGACGAGCCGAAATAGTCGGCTCCGCCAAAGGGAATGACCGGGGCGATGAAAGTCGGCACCCCTTCGGCCCGCGCGGCGCGGGCGATGTCCAGCGCCACCGCTTCGGCGGCAAGATAATCGCCCATCGGCGCATGGGTGCCCTGATCCTCCAGGGAGCCCATCGGCAGCAAGATGACGGCGTCATCGTTCAGGAATTGCCGGGCTTCTTCGCTGGTCAGTTCGGCGATCTTGATCTTGTTGGTCAGCATGTTCGAATCCTTAAAGAATATCATGTCGAAGGCAGGCCGCCTGATGCTGATCGCCGACCGATTGTAGCGTCGGGACGGTTTCAGCGCAGGCGGGCTGGACGTAGGGACAACGGCTGCGAAAAACGCAGCCGGACGGCGGGGAGAGCGGCGAGGGGATCTCGCCGGTCAGGCGGATGCGGCGGTTTTCGCGGTGCAGACTGGGCTCAGCCGAAACCAGCGCCGCGGTATAGGGATGCTTTGGCGTGAAATGCACCTGATCGGCGGGACCAACTTCCATGACCCGACCAAGATAAAGCACCATGATCCGGTCTGAGATGTAGCGCACCACCGAGAGATCATGGCTGATGAACAACAGCGAAACCCCTGTCTTGGCGCGCAGATCGGCCAGCAGGTTGAGTACCTGTGCCTGAATGGATACATCCAGCGCCGACACGGCTTCATCGCAGACGATGAAGCTTGGCTCGACGGCCAGCGCACGCGCAATGCCGATGCGTTGGCGCTGCCCGCCGGAAAATTCGTGCGGCCGTCGGTCGAGGAAGCTCGGATCCAGTCCGACGAGATTGACGAGCTCGATCAAGCGCGGCACGCGGGCAGGCCCCTTGTGCAGTCCATGTGCATCGAGTGCTTCCGATAGAACCGCGCGGATGGTTTTGCGCGGATCGAGGCTGGCATAGGGATCCTGGAAAATGATCTGCATCTCCTTGCGCAGATCGCGCAGCCGGGCAGCCGAGACCGTGTTCAGATCCTGTCCGTTGAAGCGCATTACGTCGCTCTTGGATTCGATCAGTCGCAGGATGGCACGGCCGATCGTGCTCTTGCCGGAGCCGCTTTCGCCGACGAGGCCCAGCACTTCTCCGGGTGCGACGCTGAAACTGACATCGTGCAAAATCTTCAATGTCCGCTTGGAGAGGAAACCGCCTCGCCCGAGAGGGTAGCTTTTCTTGAGATTCTGAACGTCGAGGAGTGGAACGGGGTTCATGCGGCCTCCGTCTGGGGGTTCTGCAGGCTGACAGGCGCCTCCGGCGCGCGCAGACAGCGCACGGCGCGCTCGCCATCGGCGCTGGGATAGAGCGCTGGCCGAATTTCGGCGCATGCGGACATTGCGATCGGACAGCGGTCACGGAAGGCACAGCCCGAGGGGCGGGCGGAGGGCAGGGGCGGTGTGCCGGAAATCGCCGGAAGCCGATCGCCTCCGGTGGAATGCAGACCTTCATGGGAGGAGGGCATGCTTTCAATCAGCGCGCGCGAGTAGGGGTGATGCGGATCGTGCAGGATCTGGTCGGCAGGACCTTCTTCAACGATCTGGCCCGAATACATCACCGCTACGCGGTCTGCGATGTCGGCGACAATCCCAAGATTGTGGCTGATGAACAGCAGGCTGAGGCCGTTCCCTTGATCCTGCCGCAGGCTGTGCAGCAGTTCGATGATCTCGGCCTGAATCGTCACGTCGAGCGCGGTCGTTGGCTCGTCGGCAATCAGAAGGCGCGGCTCGCAGGTCAGAGCCATGCCGATCATGACACGCTGGCGCATGCCGCCCGACATCTGATCCGGGTAGCTGTCGATCCGTCGTTCAGCGTCATTCATGCCCACCCGCTTCAGCAGTTCAATCGCATGCTTGCGGGCGTCGGCTTTGGACATCGGGCGGTGCGCGAGAATGGCCTCGACCATCTGGTCGCTGATCTTGTGGATCGGATTGAGCGAAGTCATCGGCTCCTGAAAGATCATGGCAATGTCATTGCCGCGGATTTCCTCGAGCGTGCGGGCATCCACAAAGCCCAGGTTGACCACATCACCGGTTTTGCGGCGCAGTTGCAGCGTGCCCGACGCCTGCCGGATGGCTCCGGGCAGGAGACCCATCAGCGCAAGCGAAGATAGGGATTTCCCCGAACCGCTTTCGCCGACAAGTGCCGTACATTGATTGGCGCGCAAGGTCAGCGAGACGTCTTCGATTACAGCAACAGGCGTTTCAAACCGGGAGGTCTCAAGCCGCAGATTGCTGATCACGGCGACAACATCGGGATCGCGTATCGCCGGCGAGTCTGCGAGGGCCAGTGGCACCGAGACTTCATCCATGCAGCTGCTGGCGCCCCCTTTCGGGTCCAGCGTATCGCGCAGGCGGTCGCAGAAGAAGTTGATCGCATAAATCGTCAGCACCAGTGCGGCGCAGGGTATCATGATGCCGATTGGATCCTGGTTCATGAACTGGCGAGCACCGCGGATCATCTGACCCCAGGACGGTGCAGGTGGCACGACGCCGAGGCCGAGGAATGAAAGGCCGCTTTCGATGGTAATCGCCGCGGCAGCCGTCAGCGAATACTGGACCGATAGGGGGCCTGCGATGTTCGGCAGGATGGTGCCAAGCACGATACGGTGCGACGGCGTGCCAAGAGCGCGAGAAGCCTCGACAAAATCGAGCGAGGTGACGCGCAGCGCTTCGGAAAAGGCTATGCGCGCAAATGTCGGAAAATTGAGTACGGACAGCACTGCCACCAAGGTGCCGGCACCGGGGCCGAACAGGGTGACGACCAGCAGTGCCAACAGGATCGGCGGGAAGCACAGGACAATATCGGACAGCCGGGTCGTCACGAACTCCGACGGACCACGGAAATAGGCGCCGATCAGGCCGAAAAGCGTTCCGACAATGCAGGCGATCGTGGTGGCGACAAAGGCGACGGTCAACGAGACCTGCCCGCCGTAAAGCACCCGGGCCAGCCGGTCGCGACCGAATTCGTCACGTCCCAACCAGTGGGTGAGATCCGGAGCGGCAAGACGGTAGCGCACGCCGATCTTGATGGGATCTTCCGCGGTGATCAGCGGGGCGGCGAACGGGATGATGACCAACGCAGCAAGAAGGACGCTGGGCACGATCATGCGCTTGGGAAAACGGGGGATTGAAATCATTGAAGGCGGATCCTCGGATCAAGCAGCGAGGATAGGATATCGATCACCATATTGATGCCGATGAAGATGGCGGCGACCGTCAGGATGATGGCGCGAACGGTGGGATAATCCCGCTGTTCGACCGCCGAAACGAGCAGGCCGCTGAGCCCCGGCCAGTTGTAGACGAATTCGACGAGGACGGTGGATCCGAGAAGAATACCAAGCTGCAGGCCGACTACGGTGATAATCGGTCCGAGCGCGTTGTAGAGAATATGACGACGGACCACCCGTTTGCGGCACAGGCCCTTTGCCACAGCAGTCCGCACCCAGTCATGACCGCGCATTTCCAGCACGCTGGCGCGCGTCATGCGAAAGACAATTGTGGCCAGGTGCAGGCCGACGGTCAGCGACGGCAGGACCAGCATCTGCAGGTGTTGGAGAGGATCGGTTGAGAACGCGACATAGCCGCCGGCTGGTAACCAACCCAACAACTGCGCAAAGACATAGATGAACAGGGTGCCGACGACGAAACCCGGCACTGATGTAAGCAGCGCATTCACGGCCGAGGTCGCAATATCGAACTTGCCGCCAGCCCGCAAACCCGCCGCTGTGCCCGCCGGAATTGCTAGCATCAGTGCCAGGATGGCCCCGACTACGATGATTTCCAGCGTACGCGGCAGGCGCAGGGCGATGGCAGAGGAAATCGAGCCGTTGTCCACGATCGATGTGCCGAAATCCAGCCGCGCGGTATTGTAGATAAAGGTCGCGTATTGGACCATGACGGGCTTATCCAAGCCCATATTGGAGCGGAGATTGGCAATGGCTTCCGGGGTCGCCGAGCCGCCGCCTGTCGATAGTAGCAGTTCCGCCGGATCGCCCGGCACAATGATCAAAAGCGAGAAAATGATTGTGCCGATAACCAACAGCATGGCAGCAGCGGCAGCCATGCGACGAGAGATGAAGGCCAGCATTCAGCACTCCTTATGCGAGTTTCGTCTCGTCGAGCGCGTAGCCTGATGAACCGCTGAGGAACCCGGGCAGCTGTTCGAACCCTTCGACCGATTGCTTCATGGCATAGGCCTGGATCCGCCAGTTCAGTGGAACCTGCGGCACCTCTTCGTAATAGGCGACCACCAGCTGCTGATAGATCGTCTTGCGCTTGGCTGGGTCGACTTCATTGCGGCCCTGTTCCAAGAGCCCGTCGATGCGGGTGCTCTTGAAGCCGAAGGATTGCAGATAGGAGGGGTTGCCCGAGTACAACAGCGACCAGAGCGCATCGGGGTCGTTGTAATTGCCCGACGTGCCGTGAACGGCAATGTTGTATTTGCCTTCTTTGCCCGCCGTGACGCGTGTGCCCCAATCGGGAAGATCCAGCGTGGCATTGATGCCGATCGCAGCGAGATAGGCCTGAACTACGGATGCCGTGTCCTGGTGCATTCCGTAAGTTGCAGTTGCCAGCAGGCGGCACTCAAAACCGTTCGGATAGCCGGCCTCCGCCAACAATGCCTTGGCTTTCTCGACGTCATATTTCCATTCATGCGCCGGATCGGCGAGATCGAATGGCGATCCCTGCGGGTTTGGCAGGCCATAAAGCGGCACACCGCGTCCGGCAAACGCGGCATCAACGACATCCTGCCGTTCGATGGCATAGCCCACCGCCTGGCGCACTTTGGCATTGGCAAAAGGACCATCGGTGACATTGAACAGCAGGAACATGAACGGTCCCAGCGTGGTCTTCATCTTCAGCGTTTTAGAAGCCTCGACAGCATCAAACTGCGTCCAGGGCAGATATTCGATCAGATCGACGTCGCCCGCCTCGAGTGCTGCATAACGAAGGTTCTCATCGGCATAGGCGATGAAGCGGATGCCGTCGACATTGGGCTGATCCGCCATATAGAAGTCCTTGAAGCGCGACACCTCGATATAGACGCCTTTTTCGCTGCCCTTCATCGTAAACGGCCCGGCGCCGATCGCCGCGCTTTCGGTGCTCTTCTTCGAGATCACCGGACAGCAATAGCTGGCCATCAGATCAAGGAAGATGGCGCTCGGCGCCTTCAGCGTGATCTGCACGGTCTTGTCGTCCAAAGCGTTCACGGCCGCGATAATCTTCAGATCGCTCTTCAGATAGGCGGTAGAGCCCTCCTTGGTGATCTCGTTCAGCGAATAGATCACATCGGCAGCGGTTACCGGACTGCCGTCATGGAAGACGGCGTTTTGGCGCAGTTTGAAGACGGCAGTGGTCGGATTGCTCCATGTCACGCTTTCGGCGAGCTCGGCGACCAGCTTGCCGGCCGCGTCATAGCCCATCAGCCCGCGATACAGCATCAGTTTGACGGTATTGGCAGCGCCGCCCGTGTTGTCGAAAGGCTTGATGGTCGGTGGGAAGGTGGAGAGGCCGAATTTCAACACTGTGCCGGGTGTCTGGGCATGGGTGCCCTGCGGCAATGTAAGCGCGGCAATACCTGCGCCCAGGCTGACCAGTACCCTGCGTCTCGTCGTTTTGTAATTCAGGGAATCGGAAGGTGTCACAGTTGCCTCGAAATTGTTGGAGGGAAAGTGCGGCTTCGTTCTATGTCGGACAGTCCAGCTTCGTTGAGGTTCGCTGTCCAATCGAAAATATTTTTATGGCATATAGATTTCTTTGCCATTCAAAGGGTGGATCGAACTGCTCGAAAATTAGGCGTTGATTTATATGCGTAAATCATAGCCAGTGGCGCATGGCCGGCCGGCGAAAGAGGTCGGCGGTCGTTTGCCGGAGCCACCAAATTTTTTCTTGAATGAAGCTGGAAAACTCTAGCCTCCGCCGGTCCCTTTTTAAGGGTTCAGGTCATGAGCAATCATGTCCGTTGGAAATCGACGGCAACGGTAAAGAGGATCACGAGATAATCTGGTCATGCCGTCAGGTCCCACATTTTGATCGCCCCTCGGTTGACGTGATGGTGCTCTAGAGGAAGTTTTTTTCTCAAAATGGCTAAGATCTGCGGGAATCGGAGCGGCGCACGTCTTGCCGGACATATCCACGGCTTGTGAACGGCCGTGCTTTTTTTCATATAGAAATCGGCATTCGAATACGATCTGCAGCTGGCTTCCCGGATCGCGAGTATGCGAGCCGTATGCCCGATGAGATCGGAATTTCACACAAAGTAACGGGCAAGTCGGGGATGAGTTGGAAATGGATTTCCCCATAGTCCTCGACGGTTTGGATTGGCTCTCCAGGCTATGTAGGGATGGAAATCCAAAGGCCATCACGGCCCGATCGCAAGCCGGCACCGTAGCCGTGATCGTTCACCGCCACGGATGCGTTGTGGATCTCGAAACACCGGCAGGCCGTCGCACATCGGACATGCTGGCCCCCGAAGACCTGCGACACCTCCTGGCTTCCCTTGACCGACAGATGCCTGTTCTTTTGAGGCTTGCGCCGGATCGATATTTGAAACGCCCGTTGTCCGACAGGGTTCTTCCGTATGGCCGGGCTCGCACCATGGCCCTAATCGATATCGAGGAAGCTCTGCCGTTTCTGCGCGACGATTCCTGCGTACTCTTGCCTGAGGATTTGTGTGGAGATGGGACCAGCTATGCCGTGGTCCGCAAATCCATTCTCGATCCGATCATCGCAGCGGTCGACGAGGCCGGCCTTGCGGTGTCGGGACTTGCTTTGGACACGGAAGGTGAGCCTGAGTTCGTCAGCAAGGCAAGCCTCAAGTCCATGTACATCCTCCCTCGGCGCGTCAGGCTTCGCAGGCAGCTGTCCCGCAGCGTGCTCGGAGCTGTTGTCATTTTGTCGGTGGCGACATTCGCGCACGCCTATCTGCGAAACGCGGCGGCGATGTCACGCCTGACGGAGCTCACGGATACCAAACAGACGCAGGCATTGGCCGTCCGGAAAAAACTGGAAAGGCAACAGCTTGAACAGAAATTGTTGCAAGCGGCGCGCGCGGGCAAGGCCGAATCCATTCCGGTTACGATGATCTGGGAGGAGCTGACACGGATCCTTCCCGATTCAACATGGCTTACGGATATGTCGATCCGGAACGATCAAGTTACGATCACCGGGTTTTCCAATTCTGCAGCGGACCTGATCGCGATCCTTGGTGCATCTCCTCTGCTGTCAAATCCCAGTTTCGCGTCTCAGGTTCTGAGAGCCCCCGGGCAAGAGGGAGAACGATTTTCGATCCAGATGCGAATAGCGATGCGATGACCGGATTGTTGATCACTGTCATGAACCTGCCGATCATGGCGCAGCGCTTGATCGCCATTTCGACGTTGGCGCTCGGTGTCATCCTGACATTGGCGACAGGCTGGGCGGCCGTCGCAATCATCAATCAACAAAACGATGAAATCACCGAGGCCAGGCATGCCCTGGCCCGCTTTGACCAACTGATCGCCTTGGACGGGATGGCCTCCAAGGAACCCGTCGCAACGAATGCCTCTCAGGAATTTCTCGCCGGCGCGACGGAACCAGTCATTCAGGCCGAACTGCAGAACAAACTCAATTCTCTCGCCGGCACCGTCGGCGCAACTGTGGTGTCGGTCGGTGGCCTACCGACTCTCGAAAAGAACAAGGTCAGATATGTCGGTGTTCGTGCAAGCCTGCAGGGCCGTCTGACTGCCATCCACGCCATCCTTCTCCAACTGGAGACAGGAAAGCCCTACATTATTGTCCCGGAATTGATCGTGAACGCAACGAGCGCGGCAAATGGCGGCCGATTGGCGGAACCGATCGAGCTCAGCGTGCAATTGTCGTTTTTCAGTCCGCTCAATCCGGCCGAAACAGTGGCGCTCGAGGGAGCAAAGCCGTGATCAGATTGTCGGTCCGCAAATTGCCTTGGGCGCTCCTTTCCTTGATCATTGTCTCGCTCCTGGCTCTTAATATCAGCCTTTTCCGCAGCGATATCGACATCACTGCGCTTGCCTCGGGCGCCTCCGGTCCAGCGGCGATAGGCAACACAGCGGTTGCCCCAGACGCCGTCCTTCGCAATGGCCCGGCATTCTCGCAGACGCTCTCAAGACCCCTGTTCAGCCCGACGCGACGGGAGTTTGTCGTGCAAGAAAAGCCGGTCCAACAGCAGGACACGGCCTCTGTCGACAAGAGTGCGGCCACCACCACCCGACCGGCAATCGCATTTCAGGGCACGCGTACCATCGAAGGAGAGCGCCGGGCACTGGTGCGCGCCGAAGGGAGCCAAGCAGCCGAATGGCTTCCTGTTGGCGCCAAGATTGCCGGCTGGACGATCACCAGAATCGGCTCCGGTAATTTGACACTCGCGCAGAAGGACCAAACGGTTTCCTATGATCTGTTCGCGGCGGGCGGGAGTGGGCAGACCGCGACCGGTGAGGTCGAAGAATGAACGGCGCAGACAGTGATCATCCACAATCGGGCTTTGCACTGGTTGCGGTGCTCGGACTGGTGCTTGTCGCATCGGCCATCCTTGTCCCGTTCTCGATATCGGCTCGCCTGCGGGCTCTGACCGCCGAGAACGCACTGCGCTCCTTCCGCTATTCGCGGATCGAGAAGTCGCTTTCCCTCCATGTCGCAGGACAGCTCTCCACGCGGCTCAAGCATGGCGATATCGACATGCCCCAGGCGGATGGCACGTCGCGCTGCGACCTCGGCGAATACTCCATCGCCTTGGGAGTGCAGGATCACGCCGGCCTGATCGACCTCAACAAAGCTGGTATTCCCCTTCTGGAGCTCGGTTTCCAGGCGTTGGGCTTTTCCGAGGAAAACGCGTCAACGCTTGCATTGGCCACGGACAATTACAGACGACCGGATCGCCGAGCCGAGCGGGAGCTTCCCACCGACCTCATCGGCGAAACCGGGTACAAGCATGCGGTATTTGAGGATGTGATCGAGTTGCAGGACCTCGTCGCCTTGCAGTTGGTATCGCCCGCCGCCATCGCGAATGTCTTTACCGTGCAGACAGGCAGCCGAACGCTCTCCAGCAAGGCCGTTCCCGACGCTATCGGCCGCATTCTGGAATCGCGGGTATCCGGGTCGTTGCCTCTGACCGCATCGACGGCCAAGCCACGCGCCGTGACTATTTTCGTGCGGCTCTTCCGCAACCAGAAACTGGAAGCCAGTTCGGCAACGGTGTTTGATCTCTCCGGCGACGGCTTCGCCTACGTTGCCTCGATCCCCACTGTCTCCAACGAAGCGGAAACGATGGCTTATTTCGGCCGAGATCTGCCATGCGGCGACTTCGTTGCCGAAACAATGCTGACGGCAGTCGCGGATGCGCTCAAATGACAAAGGGACAAATGACTCCGGAAGCTTTTCTGAGCGCATTGGAGGCGGCGGGGCATCTCACGTCCGAAGCCGTGCAGCGCGCGCTTTCCGTCCAGGCCGCGACGAGCCACCCCGTCGATATCGTTATGCGCGAGCTGGCATTCATGCCGGATGCACAGCTTGCGGAAGCCATGGCGCTCTTCTGCCAATGCGATTGCTGCACCGTCATTGCGGGCGTCGATGAAGAGTTGCTCGAGCGCATTGGATCAGTCTTTGCGCAGGCGAATGCGGTCATACCCTGCCAGAGCCAAGGCGACAGTATCAAGCTGATTGTAGCGGACCCGTTTGCATCCTCGACTATCGGGGCTGTTTCCTATCTCGCCGATCTTCCCGCCACCATCAGCGTCGCTCCGCGCTTGCTGATCGACGAATTTTTTCGAGAACGGGCCAAGGGCCAAAATTCATCCGAGACTACGGACTTCCAGGATAGCGCCGAGGCGGAGGATGTAGACCGCCTGCTGGATATTGCCCGTGAGGCGCCGATCGTGAAGTTCGTTTCACGCATCCTGCAGCGGGCGGTGGATGAAAAGGCAACGGATGTGCATATCGAGCCGCTTGAGGACTCGATCAGGATTCGCCTGAGGAGAGACGGACTGCTCGACACGCTGGAAATTGTGCCAAAGTTTAACGCGGCGGCGGTGACGAGCCGCATCAAGATCCTGTCCCGCCTGAACATTTCCGAGCGCCGGCTGCCACAAGACGGTCGCCTCAGGGCTTCGATCCGAGGACAGGAAGTGGACTTTCGTGTTTCGGTGATGCCAAGCATCCACGGCGAAACGATTGTGCTGCGCATCCTTGACCGCTCCAATATCCGGCTGGATCTGGCGGCTCTCGGTTATCAACCCGAAAGCATGGCGACGATCGCGAGGATCGTGCGACGGCCGAACGGGATCATGCTCCTGACGGGTCCAACGGGCTCGGGCAAAACGACAACGCTCTATTCCATCCTCAGCGACATCAACGATGCCAAATCGAAGATCTTCACGGTGGAGGATCCCGTCGAGTACCGGCTTGCGGGAGTAACGCAGTTGCAGGTGGAACCATCCATCGGCCTGACCTTTGCCACGGCCCTTCGTTCGGTCCTGCGCCAGGACCCGGACATTATTCTCCTCGGTGAAATCAGAGATCCGGAGACGGCGAGGATTGCCGTGCAGGCGGCGCTGACCGGGCACCTCGTCCTGTCGACACTGCACACGAACAGCGCGGCCGGCGCCGTCAATCGGCTGCGCGAAATGGGTGTCGAGAGCTATCTGCTGGCCGCGACGCTCCGGGGCATCATTGGTCAGCGGCTTCTCAGAAAAGCATGCCCGGATTGTTCGGGACACGCGGTGGGCATCCGTTGCGAGACCTGCAATGGCTCCGGTTATTCCGGCCGGCGCGCGGTCTACGAAATACTGGAAGTCACGGAACCGATACGCGAGGCGATCGGCCGGGATCTGATCCAGAGCGAAATCGAAAATCTGGCGATCAAGGAGGGGATGCGGCCGCTGGCGCAACAGGCGCGTGAACTGGTCGCAGCGGGCATTACCACCGTCGCCGAAGTTTCGCGCGTCGTCGATCTGCAAGGAGAGTGAGATTGCCCAATTTCTCCTATGTCGGTTTCTCGAAGGACGGCACCAGGAAGCGCGGCATGCTGGAGGCTTTAAGCGAAGCCGAAGCGCTCCTGCGGCTGAGAGCTGATGGTCTGAAAGTCCTCGAACTCTCCGAGGCGCGCCAGCCACGCTCCAGAATAGCGTTTCCCGTCGCGCGCATCTTGCCTGTGAAAGTGAATTTGGAGCGATTTTTTGCCGATATCGCGATGCTAATGGACGCCGGGCTCGGCCTGGACCGGGCCTTGAAGGCTATGGCTGCCGATCAGGGCAACAAGGCCAACTACATGCTTGCAAAGGAGTTGATTGAACGGCTTTCCAGCGGCAAGGCCCCGTCGGAAGCGTTCCGGGCCATTGGGGGGGCGGGTCAAGACATCGCGGCTTTGATCGCGAGTGGCGAGCAGACCGGGAAGCTTCCCGTTATCTTTGGGGTCATCGCAAACAACCTTGAGCGACAGCGCGCGCAACGAAGCCAGATTACAGAGGCCATCGCTTATCCCGCCTTCCTCGTTCTGATGATGTGCGCCGCGTTGTTGATCGTGACATTTTTGCTGGTCCCGGCGATCCTTCCCATATTCGAGGGAGCCGGTCGGCCGGCGCCGTTGATGATCAGGTCTCTCGACGTCCTGAGGGTACTGCTGGTGAATTGGGGGCCGGTATTGGCGCTCGCACCCCTGCTGGTGGGTCTCGTCGCGCTGCGAAGCACCCAGCGAGCACGGTTGAAGACGTTCATCTCCAATGCGGCCATTTCACTGCCGCTGATCGGCGTATTCATCCGAAAGCAGGGTCTCGCGCGTTACCTCCACAGTCTGGCATTGCTGCTCGGAAACGGTGTCGAAATGCCGAAGGCTTTGGCTTTCGCCGCGGCAACCTGCCCGATTGCGGCTTATACCACGCCATTGGAAACCGTCCGTGAGCGTGTATTGAGCGGCTCGCGGCTGCCGGACGCGCTCGGGGAGGCTGCGATCTTTC
This sequence comes from Rhizobium sp. GW821-FHT14E12, assembly GCF_058803745.1. Classification (NCBI taxonomy): domain Bacteria; kingdom Pseudomonadati; phylum Pseudomonadota; class Alphaproteobacteria; order Hyphomicrobiales; family Rhizobiaceae; genus Rhizobium; species Rhizobium sp. GW821-FHT14E12. The sequence continues at coordinate 169,282 of NZ_JBXAPH010000003.1, read as the reverse complement.
CCTCCGCGGTCGTATCGCTCGTCGCAATCGGAGATGAGGTCAACACTCTTCCAACCGTTCTGTTTCGCTCCGCCGAACTGCTGGAGGGAGAGGCTTTCCGCTCCCAAAACCGGCTTCTCGCGCTCATGACGCCGGTCATAACCATTGCCATGGGGTTCCTCATTGGCGGTCTGGTCATCTCGGTTATGAGTGCGCTTCTCGGTATCAACGATCTGAGTTTGCAATGAACGTGGCGAGACCGGAAGCAGATGGGTACGAAGCAGGCTTTTCGCTTGTCGAATTGCTTGTCGTGCTCGCAATTATCTCAGTCACCGCTGCGATTGCCTTTTCCTCGTTTCCGGCGAGGCGGATGGCCGCGTCTCCGGAGAGTGTGATCCGGGATGCGGGTCATCTTGCCCAAATGATCCGAATGGAGGCGATCAATCGCCGTAGGGACCTTGCTCTGCAAGTCGATGTTCAGGCAAAAACAATTGCCGACGCCGATGGCAGGCGGCGTATCTCCATCCCGGCTTCGGCAACTGTCGAAGTTGTGACTGGTCGGGAGCTGACCCGGTCGCAAAGCCAGGCCTCCATTGTTTTCTTCCCCGACGGCACATCGTCCGGTGGCGCCATCTCTCTTTCGAGCGACGGCTCTCCAAAGATGACACTTCGAATTCCGTGGCTGACGGGCATCCCAACGATCATGTCGGGAAATGACGATGACAGGTGATCCCCCCGCGCACCGAGAGGAAGGCTTTTCGCTGATCGAGGTTCTCTGTGCCTTCGTGATCCTATCGATCTCGGCGGCAATCGTTCTGCAAACGGTGCAACTCGCGGCGAGAAGTTCGGCCATGGCGGAAGAAAAGATGAAGATCCTGACCGTCGTACCGAAGATCGAGCTCGCGATAACGACAGCCGAGGGAGGAAACAGTTCTTCACCGCGGGGCGAAACGGACGGCCTTCACTGGGAGATAGAGCCCGTTCCCTTTGCCGAGGAGCAGGATGACGAGGGGATAGCCCGCTTGCGCGTACTTCTTCCCGGTGGCGAGCGCCACTACGACTTTTTGATCAATTACCGCCCGAGATTGCCGTGAAGATGCCGTCAATGTCCCCACTCGACGCTGCCCGGATCGATCGCCGGCGAGATGACGATGGTTTCACCCTGATCGAGGTCCTCGTGACATTGGCCCTCGTTGCGGCACTATCGATGATCATCCTGGCGATGGTCAGCCAGTTCCGCGCCATCACGATGGCGCGGGAAAGGAATGATGCGATTGTCGAAGTGGAGGCTCTGGCCGGATTTGTCGAAGAGACCGTTCGCGATGCGCGCCCCTTTCCCTTAATGCAGGACGGTCCGCAACGGCATCCGATGATGATAGGAGGTCCGGACAGGCTTACCTTCGTTGCGGTCAGTCGTATCGGCAGCCGGCAATACGGTCTCAGAGACGTGAGTATTTTTCTCGAGCGCAGCGCCGATCGGCGGAATGATGGCCGGCTGATGCAGTCGCTTCGCCCGCGCAGGCCCGGCGAGCAAATTCAGACAGAAGCCGTCGAGCTGGCGCGGATAGACGAGCTCCAGTTTCGATATTGGACACAGGGCGATGCGTCGCAGGCCTCACCCGGCGGCGCATGGCGCACCGAATGGACCCGGGTGGATAGATTGCCCGCCTCTGTCGGCATCACTGTTTCAATCACGCGTTCGGGACATCAGGTCTCCGCCGAAAAGATCATTCATCTGTCCGCCGTGCCGGAATAATAAGGCCGAAGCCGGTCTGGTGGGCCTACGGGCTGAGATCGGCGTCCTGACCATCGCCGCCCGGCTTCCCGTCTCGCCCGAACGACATCAATGAATAGCCAGATAGGCCTTCAGGACCCTTATACTGGTAAGGGTTCCCCCATGGGTCACGGAGCGCGGCTGTCTGTTTCATGTAGGGACCGTTCCAGGATGTAAATCCGGCCGGGCGTTCCACAAGTGCTGAAAGACCTTCCTCCGTTGTCGGATAGCGACCGGCATCGACGTAGAGAAGTTCAAGCGCACTTTCCAGGTTCCGCATTTGCGCTTTCGCCGCATCGACGCGCGCCGATCCGAGATACCGCAGGACCTGGGGCGCCGCGATCGCCGCAATGAGGGCGATGATGGCAAGCACGACCAGAAGCTCGACGAGCGTGAAACCATCATCATGGGCTCCGCCTTGTGGATTTTTTTCGGCAGTGATGTTTCTTTTCGTCATAAGGGGCTCGCAGGTGTCAATGAAAACAAGGATGTAACCTCGGATAACCAGGTCAGGATCAGTGCAATTCCGAGAAATGGCCCGAACGGCACTCTGAGATTGCGAAGCGCCGTCGATTTGCCTTGTAGAAAGATGAGCGAAAACAACAGAGCCGTGCTGCTGGCCAGCATGAAAAACAAGGGAAGGTTCCAGGGACTGAACCAGATGGCGGCGCTGCCGATGAATTTGACATCACCCAGCCCTATCCCGATCCGACCGCTTATCCGGCGATGAACCCAGCGCAGGAGCGCAAAGGTTGCCAAGGTCGCCAATCCGACGGCGAGCGCACGCAAGGTGTCGAAAACGCCGAATGGAAGCCTGTAGGCAAGCCCCAGACCCGCGAGCACGACATTCCAATGGTCCGGAATACGCATGATTTTCAGATCGATCCAGGCAATCCGCAGGACCGTTGCGATCATCAACAGAGCCGCGATCCATTGCTGTGGCGTCAACGGGCCGCTCAATATGCCAGCCTCTTCAGGTCCTGCTGCAGCTCGCTGTTGCCGCCGCGTCGCTTCTGAACGGCCGAGCTCAAATTCAGCTGGTTTCGGAACTCTTCCGTCACATCCCTCGCCTGCCGCACGTCCCGAACGATACGGGGCTTGATGAAGATGATCAGCTCGGTCTTGTTGATCGTGTCCTCCTTGTTTTTGAAGGCATTGCCGAAGATCGGCATTTTCCCAAGGATCGGCACTTGCGAGTGGTTCAACGTGTTGCTTTGCTGGATCAGCCCGCCGAGCGCAACGCTTTCATTGTCGTCGACGATAACCTTGGTGGAGAGCTTTCTCTGCTGGATCGTCGGCGAATCGATGCCCGAGGTCGTGGTCTTCACGACGTTCGACACTTCCTGCTGAATATCGAGCATGACCCGCCCGGAGCTATTGACCCTCGGCAGGACCGTCAGGATCACGCCGGTATCTTTCAGGTCGATCGAGCTGACGATCGCCGTGTTGCTGGTCGTGGTGGAGGCGGATTGTTGCGTGACGATCGGAACCTGATCTCCGACCTGGAGCGTTGCCTTCTGATTGTTCAGGGCCATCAGGGTCGGCGCGGATACGATGTTGACGTTGGTGATGCTCGATAGCGCGTTCAAGGTGGCGCCGACATTGCTGGAGGCAAAAGTCCAGGCAAAGCCCGGAAAGCTGGCCCCGGTGCTGCCGTCGGAGAGGTCGGAAAGCCCGACACCGAACTTGCCGCTTTCGAAAAACCAGCGCAGCCCGAACTTCAACTGATCGTTAAGCGTCACCTCGGCGATGACGGCCTCGATGAGAACCTGGGTCGGCATTACATCCAGCTGTTTCAAAATCTGCTCGATGTGTTCGTATTCGCGCTGTGTCGTCGATATCAGCAGCGCATTGTTTTCCACGTCGGCGACGACGGATGTGTGCGTTGAATCTCCCGCCGTCGTCGGTGCCGACGCGATTGCGGACGCCATATTCGTATTTGCAGCGGCAGGCTCAGTGGACGTGGTAGCGTCTCCCGTCAACGTCGTCGGTGCCATGTCCGGCGCGACCGCGTTCGAATAGCTTGGCGCATTCTTTTCCTGGCCCGAGATCACGGATTGCAATACCTGCGCCAACTCCTTCGCCGGGCGGTTCTGGATATTGTAGACGAAAAGCTGCTTCTCGTTGGTGCTGGCGATGCGATCAAGCTTGTTGATCCATTCGGCCGCCTGCGACAGGTAGGCGCGGCGGGACGTTATGACCAGCACGGCATTCAGTCGGTCGTTCGGAACGAATTTGATCAGTTTTGCATTAGGCCCGTCCTGGGTGCCGAATATGGTATTCAGCTCTTTTGCGACATCAGCGGGTTGCGAGGCCTTGAGCGGATGAAGCGCCACCGACATTCCCTTCATCCAGTCGACGTCGAAGGTAGCGATCGCATCCCGCATAGCGGAGAGGTCCGCATTGGATCCGGCCAGCATCAGGAGATTGCGTGCCGTGTCGGCGCGCAGAATGGATCCCGGACGACTGATCGGCTCCAGAATGCTCTTCATTTCCTCCGCGCCGATGAAGCGCAGTTCGATCACCTGAACCCGAACGCCGGGACCGGACGGTGTTGCTGAAGGCACGGTGACTGCGGGCGTCGTCGAGAATGAATTGCCGATCGGGACGACCTGATAGGAATCGCCTTTGCGAACGATTGCCGCTCCGTTGACGGCAAGGGCGGATTCGAGGATATCGACAAGTGCGTCCCGGGATACCGGCTGGCTGGTTTGCAGCGTAACCTTTCCGTTGACACGCGGGTCGACGACGTAGCTGACTTTGAGAATGTCGCCCAGTATGCTTTTCGCCGCGGCGGAAATGGGGGCATCGACAAGGTTGAGGGTATATCCCTCGCCGCCGGATATTCGCTTTTCAACGGAAAACGCCGGAGCGCCTTGCGAAACGAAGCTCTCGTTCCCCTGCTGGGTCGCTCCGACAAATGCGTTTGCCGAACTCCCGTTCGCGAGTAGGGAGCTGGTTCCGCTCGTCGCCACGGGCAACGGCTTTCCTCGCGCGTCGAGCTGTAGCAGCTTGTCGGAAAAGACGTTGTCGACTGGATCGGAGGAGACACATCCAGCCAGCAAGAGCACAAGCGCCGCGTGAGCAGCCTTTAAAAATTTCATTGGAAAGAACACCTACTCAAAACATATTCTGCGTCTTCCCGCGACGAAGCACGAGCCGATTGGAACGGGCGAAAAACAACCGCCTCCACGGTTTTGGTGGTGCAACCTCCGCATCCGCCAAGATGGCTCGGAAGCAGTCGGTCACAAGGCATCAGCCTTTGTCTTGTTGTCAGGGCACTGCCGCCAGGAGAGTACGTCTTTCCGCTTTCTCCTGGCGGGAACGCTTCGGCTAATCGTCGAAACCGTCCGAACTATGCCATCAGGGCGGTGATCCCGGAGGAGTCCAGCGCACCATTGTAGATACGGAAGTCATCGATCAGACCGTTGAAATAAGGATCGGCACTGTATTGTGAGCGTCCGATCCAGTTCTGTTTCGTCGGCCCGATATGGAACGGCGCGAAATACATCGCCGTGTTTGTTCCGACTTCGGCGCCATCTATGTAGAGGGTGCCGGTATGACCGGACAAAGTCACCGCAACATGGACCCAGCGCCCGGAAGGCATGACGATATTTGCGTCTATCCCCTGCTCACCATTCCCGCTGTTCAGGGTGATGGCAAAACGGGCCTTGCCGGACCCGCCGCGCGGCGTCAGGAACATGTAACGACCCGTGCCGGTTCCGAAATCGAAAATGCGCGCCCAGTTTTGATTGCCGTTCCAGAAGACCCAGGCCGCGATGGTGAAATCGGCCGAGGACAGCATGATATTTTCCGGTAGCGAGACGTAGGCGCTGTTGCTGCTGTTCAGCGAGACGGCCGTGCCGGTCTTGCCTGTCGCCCAGGTGGCATTGACGAGGGTGCCGCCGTCTCCGGCTGTCGTGCCGGTTCCCTCATCGAAGGTGAACTGGGTTTGCAGCGTTTTTGTCGTGGACGCCGTCGCTTCGTTGGAGGCGGCGCTTTCGCCCGAAGGCGTCTCCGCCGTGATCACATAATAGTAGACGCCGTCGGTCGGAGCCGTATCGGTATAGGTCAGCAGGTCGGTAATCCCGGTCTTGAGGGTCGTGTATGGGCCGCCCGATTGCGTTGCCCGCTTGACGGAATAGCCCGTCGCATAGGCCGTACCCCACCAGGAGAGAACAATGTCACCCGCATTCAACCTGGCGGTCAGGCCGCTCGGAGGACTGCCGGAGGCAATCGGGTCGCGGGTGCAGGTAAGAGTGCCGTAACCCAACTGGTCGTAGCCGCCGCTGTTGGGTCCATAATTGCCACCACCGCCTTCCGGAGCAGTCTTGTACATGAAATCCATGAACTTGCCGGTATAGGGCGCATCCAGGCCCTGGCGGTTGACATAGTGATTGTAGAGCAGCGCCCAGCATGGGCGGGCAGTCCCCTGACTTGCCGTCGAGAAACCGCTCTGATTGACCTTGTCGACATTGGTGTAGAACAGGTACGGCACCGTGTAATAGGTCGTGCCGCTTTCGATCAGATTGCCCTTGGCGACGTATTCCGCTCCGGCAAGAACGCGGTTGTTGTCGTAGCCGTAGAGATCGACACCCTGATTCCAGGCCATTTCGCAGATCGCCCCGACCAGGGCGATGCCCAGCGTATTGTGGCCCTGATCGCGCCCGGTCTCCTGCCATTGGCCCAGATAACCCGGATGGACGTAGTAGACGGCCTGCATGATACAGCCATTGCCTGCGCCGGTTTGGAAATACTCGACCGCTTCGTCGAAATAGGCCCGGTTGTCGCAGAGCACGCCGATGGCCATGATCGATGCCATGTTGCATAGATCCCAATTGGCCCAATAATGCGTGACCTGGGTTCCGTTATGCACGGTGAGGAACCTATGATTGATTGGGTAAAAGACGTTGACCATCATGCTCTGGAAACGTGCGAAATCCGCCGCTGCCCAGCCTGTATACGAGCGCATGATTTCCGCCGCATTGGCAAATTCGTAGCCGTAGATGCCGGCCGCTAGATCTAAATCTGAACTGCCACCAATGACTGTTAGGACCGCGGACCAGCCATTCATGATCTGGATCGACTTCTCGGCGTAAGCGGTGTCACCCGTCACCTTCCAGCGCACGGCATGCGCGTAGGCAGCGGCAACGTCGTTATAAAGCAACGAGTAGTTTTGCGAATGAACGCCGTCGTTGCCGCGATAGACCGCCGACTGCGGACGCGGATTATAGCCTAGGCTGGCATGCGAATTATCAGTCAGAACCTTCCAGCCGTTGACCCAGGGCGATTCTCCCGCGGTAACCTTTGCCGCCATGCGGGTAAAATCGGCTTCGGTGTGCAGCAGGCCCGGATGGACGAACCCATCCTGGGCAGCCGTCGCGTCCGTGGAGGAGGATGTGGCATCGTCGGCGCGAGCACCAACGGCAGACAGGCTAAGAGCGGCGAAACCCATCAGGAAGCTCCGCCTCGAAAAGGCATTCGCGATTATCTGGTCGTTAATTTGATCTGAAAATCCAGCCATACTATATTCCACACAGCTAAAATTGTAGACTACGGCCAGGTTTGGCCGCGGAGGAAATGTCGGTTTTAGAATTGGGTATCCCGTCTGGCGCGTGAAGCCGCGCCAGCCCATAGATCTCTTTCGCTATCACGAAGCGTTCTGTTGCCCTTCGAGTCCCTGATCGGGACTCGAAGATCGGTTCTGCTCGCTCCATCGAATTGAGCGACGTTTTCCGTGTGCAATGCACCTTCAGTCTTGGGCCGACATCATGTCGTTACCCCAATGACATACCGTCCGCCGCGAAAGCCATATCGACGCAGAACTTACAGGCCGACGGACTTCCAACGAAATCACGCCTTCCATGTCCGTCACCTTTCGGCACTGACCAGCGCAGTATTAGGCACCTGTTCCATATGGCATTTCTGCTGTCAATTTACCCTGGACGCTCGACGCCAAAAGATGGCGCAAATTGGATAATCTACAACGCAGCCGTCATATCTGGAGGCTGACCAACCACTTAAAATCCGGCCCTCCGGAGGCTTGGCTTTAAAGTGCCTTCTCGACGAGTCAGCCGGCTTGCCCGCCAGGAGAAATTGGCATCGAGGGTTGCCTCTACGCAAGGTACAGCTGTCTACGAGATCCTGTTTCTTCTATGCGAGATCAAGCAGGGCTTTGCCGAGTGAGGCGAGAGCATCGCTTGATTTCAATAGTCCAAGGAAGACCGTCCAGTGGCCTGAGAAGGAGGTCGATCTTCGCACTCGCCCAGGTCCGATGGAAGTTGCTCTGGGTTCCGGCCGGCGGCTGCGGCATCAACGTCTCGATCATAAATCCTTCCCAGCATCGCTTACCGGCCAAGCGCTCATATGCAGCATAGGGAGAATTGGATAAGCGCTAGACGACGGACGCGGCGGTGTCTCGCCTTTCATCCATTCATTGCAAAAAGATTTTTTCAAGTTGGGCGACGGGTTTCGTTCGATTGCTCGTTTAACCAACAAAAGCTCTGACGAGGATCCTGAATGACAAGGCTCATTGAGGTTGGAGCACATGATGTCCGATACTGGAGAGTGAGAATGGTTGCACTATCAAACATGCTCATGAACCGAAGTCGCAGATGGTCAGGTCCACTGCGCAGCACCGGCTCCTCATCAGTTTGCCAATCGGCAGCAACGTCACAGTAGCCTGGGGTCGAGCGTCTTGTCGGAACGATGACTCTCTTCAAGGACTGTCTGATATGTCAGCAATATTGAATCGCCGCGACGTCTGCTTCGGTCTCTCTGCTTTGGCTGTCGGTACGGTCAAACCCAAATTCGTTTTTGCTGAGGAGAAGGCAAACGCGAATGGCACCTCGACGGCTTACTTGTATTTCTCTCAGCAGATTGACGACAAATCCACCCTTGAGTTGACCGGAGGACTGATCAATCTAAGATCTCAAGGTTATAAGACAATATATCTTATGATAAATTCTGCCGGTGGGGATATATCGTCAGGAATATCATTGTATCATTTGTTATGCTCACTGGATGTAACAATTAATACATATGCGATTTCCAACGTTGAATCCGCAGCAATTCTTCTATTTTTGGCTGGAAAAGAGCGAGTTGCAAATAAAGAATCTATTTTTGCATTTCACTCGGGTCGATGGAGTTTCAATAACGAAAAACTTACCCCAGACGAAATTAACGAGAGATATACCGCGCTCCAAAACGACGACGATCGAATGAAGGAAATATATAAGGAGCGGCTTTCAATCAGCGACAAGCAATATGACGATCTTTTGGGCTCGCAACTTCGATTTGTAAGGGCACCGGAGGCATTGAATATCGGCCTGGCAACACGGATTGGCGAGATAGGCATGCAACCGCATGACGGCCTTTATTTTGTTCAGTCCTCCGCCGGCAAGTAGCTTTTGGTAAAATATCTATCGTTCAGCGACTGCATGAATGAGGCCGCTTTCGCTCGGCCGGCGTCAAGGCGTACATTTCAAAAGTGCTGATTCACATGGTTTTCAGCGCTCTCGAACGACACGGATCAGGGTCGTTCGGATACGTCGCGACGATGATCTGGCTACGATGAGCGCCGATCCGGTTTAGAACCTCATTCCGCAGCATCAGCCATTGGTGATGCGTGCGAGGACGCGATCGAGCGCTGCCGTCAGCGCCATCATGCCGCCATCGCGATCGAAGTCGGACAGAACCTGTTCGTTGAGGCCGCCCTTCGTCGCGAACTCGCGGCTCATATCCTCAAACGAAATCTCGCTGGACTTGAGCGCGGTCTGCGAGAGGCTGGCGAAAAGCGGCGCCACGTAAGCGCGCGCCGTCCGCTCCGGCATTCCCTTTTCAGCGAGCCAGCGTGTGGCGCGATCCATGATGCCGAAATATGTTGCCATCATCGCGCTCGCTGCCGCCAGCAGGTCATATTCCTCTTTGGTGTTGCATTCGACGGCGGTTCCCAGGGAAGAGAATAGCGAAGCGACGTCGCGGTCCGGCGGATAGATTGCGGTCACGCCATCGCGCTCGGCAACGAACGGCAGGGGAACCGCCTGCGTCAGGCGAACGTCGCGACCGATCCATTCGATAAGCGTTCCGCGATCCACGGCGGCAATCACGCTCACCACCACCTGGCCTTCGGGGAAGCTCAGAGCCCTCACGACATCCTCGGCGACCTGCGGCCGGATTGCCAGGAACAGAATTTCGGAGGCATCGACGACCGTCTGATTATCGGCGGCAATTCGCACTGCCGGAAACTTTGCCGCCAGTCTTGCCGCAACATCGGCATTGCGAGGCGAGATGATGACTTCGCTGGCAAGGGGCGACCCCGTCAGCATGCCGGTCACCATCGCCTCGGTGATCGCGCCTGTTCCGACAAAACCGATTTTCATGGTTGGTATCCTGGTTATTGCGCTGCGCGCAGCGGACCGAGCGTGACGTCGGTCGCATAGTTTTCCCGCATGAAGTTGATGAAATTGTCCTGGAATTGGCGCGTGTGAGCATGGGCGAGTTCGTCGGCAAGATCGACGTTCTTTGCCTTGATGGCGTCGAGCATGAGCTGGTGCTCGTCGGTCAGTAGATAGCCTTCATGCGTGCGTTCCAGATACTCGAAATGCAGATGGAGCATACGCTGGCCCTGGTTGAGAAGCCGCTCGTAGAACGATGTCAGATACGGGTTTTTGCCGGCGTCGGCGATTGCCATATGGAATTGCTTATTCGCTTCCGACATCTGCAGATGGTTGCCGGTGCGGACGGCCGCCTCGAATTCCTTCTGCCGACGAGCAATGGTTTTCAGATCGGCGTCGGTGCGCAGGGCCGCCGCAAGACGCGTATTCATGCGCTGGGCAATATCGAGCGCTTCCACATATTTCGGGAAGGTGGCGACCTCGATCGGCGCGACAATCGTGCTGCGGTTCGACAGCGTCACGACCAGATCCTCGCCGGCAAGGCGGATCAACGCCTCGCGGACCGGAGAGCGTGACATGTCGAAGCGTTCTGCAAGGGTCGTCTCGTCGAGGAGCTGGCCGGGCTGCAGGGTGAGCGCAAGAATCTCGTTCCTCAGCGTGTCATAGACGCTTTTCCAGCCAGTTCCCCTGGCGCGTTTCACTTCCGCTTCGTCAGACACCTAAGCCCCTTTCAAATTTTCCGCCGCCATAGGGCCAGAAAAACCGTGTGCCAGCAATGTAATTTTTCCGCTTGACTTTGTCGACACGTAGACGACATAAATTCACCAGTCGACACGTAGCCGACAAAAACACAAAGATTGGCCCAAGCCGACGAGTGGAACCCGCGCTTCGCGCACAGCAAAAGAGGAATGCCGATGCTTTCGAAGATGATGACGTCCGCCTTGCGGACGCTGCCCGCGCTTGCCCTGATGACAGGCCTGTCCGCCACCTCCGCATTAGCCCAGTCTGCCGAGGGTTACTGGCAAGGTGTCCAGAAGGCCGGCGCCTTGCGTTGCGGCGCGGCAGTTGCACCGCCCTATGTGATGCGCGACCCGGCGACCGGCGAGTATTCCGGCTTCTTCGCCGATCTCTGCCGGGAATTCGCGGATGCTTTGAAGGTGAAGCCGGAATTTGTGGATACCACCTGGGACAACATCGTCGCCGGCCTCCAAGCAGGGAAATGGGACGTTTCGCTCGCGCTCAACCGGACGCCCGCCCGCGCCATGGCGGTACAGTTCTCGATCCCGGCGATGGAATACCAGATCTCGCTTGCCTATAATAAGAACAACCCGAAGATCCCGGCGGGAGCCACTTCTGTCGCGGATATCGATAAGGAAGGCGTGACGCTTGCGGTCATGTCCGGAACGGCACAGGACAAGGCGATCTCGGCCGCGGTGAAAACTGCCACGATCCTGCGTCTTCCCGGCAATGATGAGACCCGTCTGGCCGTCGTCTCGAAGCGGGCGGATATCCTTGTCGACGCCTCCGACACCAATCAGCTTTTTACGCAGTCCAATCCGGACTGGGCAGTTGCGATGAACCCGACGCCGGCGCTCGCCAAGCAGGGCGTCGCATTCGGCTTGCCGCATCAATTGTCGGCGGCCGATGTCGAAGTCCTGAACATCTTCCTTGAAGAGAAGGTTGCGACTGGCGAAGTCGATGCACTGATCCGCAAAGCGGTCGACGAGGTCCTGAAGGGCGCAAAATAACCTTCGCTGGAGCCGGGCGGATGTGCCTGCCCGGCTTCTCTACCAGCCTCTACATCCGAGATCGGCCATGACGATGTCCTTCAGCCTTCCCCTTGTTAAAATGCAGAGCCTTCACAAGAGCTATGGACCGCATGTCCAGGTGCTCAAGGGGCTCGACATCGAAATGAAGCCGGGCGAACGGGTTGTCGTCATCGGCCCGAGCGGCGGTGGCAAAAGTACGCTTCTGCGGGTCATGATGGGCCTCGAGAAGATCGACAGCGGATCGATCACCTTCGGCGGCAAGCCTTACATTTCGTCTGAGGGCCTGAACAAGAAAACCGTCATCGACACGGAAGTGCGCCGTTCGATCGGCATGGTGTTCCAGCACTATACTTTGTTTCCGCATTTGAACGTCATCCAGAACCTGATCCTCGCGCCGCGCAAGGTGACGGGAGAGAAAAAGTCCAGCGCGATCCAAAGGGCACAGGTTCTTCTTGAGCGCTTCGGTCTTGCCGCAAAGGCAAATGCTTTTCCAGCACAACTCTCCGGTGGCCAGAAGCAGCGCGTGGCGATCGCGCGTGCTCTGATGCTCGATCCGAAGCTGATGCTGTTCGATGAAGTGACCTCCGCGCTCGATCCCGAACTGGTGGCCGAAGTGGAGCAGGTCATCCTGCAGCTCGCCAGGCAGGACATGCCGATGATGATCGTCACCCATGACATGTGGTTCGCAAAGAACATCGCCTCGCGCGTCATCTTCTGCGCCGGCGGTGTCGTGGTGGAGGACGGCCCGCCGGAGCAGGTTCTCGGCGCTCCCAAAGAAGAGCGGACCCGTGAATTCATCGACCGCGTTTTCCACATTCGGCAATAGGAGGTCGGCGTGAACTATTCCTTCGACTTCAACTCCATTTCCTTCGGCCCGCTTTTGAAGGGGCTTGTCGTCACGCTCGAATTGACGATTGCCGCCAACGTGATCGGGCTCACCTTCGGGTTCCTGCTCGCGCTCCTGATCATGAGCCGCATTGCCGTCATCCGGCTGCCGGCCATGCTCTTTGTCGAGTTCTTCCGCTGTACGCCGGCGATCGTGCAGATCGTCTGGTTCTTCTACTGCGTTCCCATGCTCTTCAACGTCTTCCTCGGATCGATGACGATGGGCATTCTCGCACTTGGTCTCAATCTCATGGCGTTCAACGCGGAGGCCTATCGCGGGGCGATCCAGGCGGTGCCGCGAGAGCAGCTGGACGCGGGCATCGCGCTTGGCCTCAATCCGTTGCAACGGATCCTCTACATCGTTCTTCCGACCGCCTTTCGCGCTGCCATACCCGTGCTGCTGACGAACGGCATCGTCATCTTCCAACAGAGTGCGCTGGTCGCCATCGTCGCCGTCCAGGACCTCATGTATCAGGGCAAGTCGCTTGCCACCGAGACCTACAGGCCAATCGAGACGTTCACGGTGGTGGCGCTCATCTACTTCGCCGTCTCTTTCCCTGTAACGCAGATCGTCGGCTTTCTCGAACGCCGTCGCCAGCTTTTGATGAGCTAGGGAGAAGCAAAATGGCACTCGATTTTTCCGTCATTCTCCGTTTCCAGAATGCACTGGCCCTCGGGCTCTGGATGACTATCAAGCTGACGCTGATCTGCATCGTCCTCGGATGCACGCTCGGCTTTCTGATAGGATTGGCCAGAACCTCCCGCAGTGTCTTGCTGCGCGGCATCTCCAGCGTCTACGTCGAATTTTTTCGCGGGACCCCGGTGCTGATCCAGCTTTTCTGGATCTTTTTCTGCCTGCCGCTGGTTCTCGGCGTCGAGCTTTCCAACCTGACATCGGGTGTGATTGCACTGACCCTCTACATGGGGGCGATCACCAGCGAGACGTTCCGCGCATCGCTGAAGTCGGTTGGCCCGGAACAATTGGATGCCTGCGTTGCGCTCGGCCTTTCCCGCCGCGTGCAGGTGACCAATATCGTGCTGCCGCAGGCAGTGCTTCGCGCGATCCCGACGCTGCTGTCGAACTGCGTCAGCCTGTTCAAGGAAAGCGCGCTCGTCTCCGCCGTCGGCATGGCCGACCTGATGTTCGTCGGCCAGAACATCTCGAACAACACGGCCCGGCCGGTCGAAGTGCTGACCATCGTCGCACTCATCTATTTCTTCATCGCGTTTCCATTGACCCGCGCTGTCTCGCTGATCGAGCGCCGCATCCTCGCCAAACTGGCGATCTGACACCATTCCATTCTTGAAAAGGAGATACCCATGAAACTGAAAGGCGTCATGCCTGCGCTCGTCACCCCGTTCGATGCGGACGGCAAGATCGACTTCAAGGCGCTTGAGAAGCATATGGTGGGCCTGAGAGCAGCAGGAGCGACGGGCTGGGTGCCTTGCGGTTCGACCGGCGAGTACTTCTCGATGTCCAACAGGGAGCGGGAAGATGTGCTGAAGTTCGTCAAGGATTTCGCCAATAAGGACGAAGTCCTGATTGCCGGCACCAACGCCCCGGCGACCCGCGAAGTGATCGAGAACACGGCCCATGCCAAGGAGATCGGCTACGACATCGTCCTGTTGGCGACGCCCTTCTATACCCGCCCGACGCAGGAGGAGCTTCTGAAGCATTACCGCGCGGTTCTCGATGCCGTGGATGTCAGTCTCATCCTTTATAATTACCCGCCTAAGGATGGCATCGAGATTTCCTTTGAACTGATGGACGCACTGGCCGACCATCCGCGTGTTATCGGCATCAAGGAAAGCTCTGGCATTCTGCAGCGCGCCGTCGACATCCACTCGCGCTACAAGGGCCGCATCGACCTGATCTCCGGATCGGACGATATCGCGCTCGACTTCATGTTCTGGGGCGCCGATTGCTGGATCTGCGGGCCCGCAAACTGCATGGCTAAGGCCTGCTGCGATCTGGACCGTACCTTCCGCTCCGGCGATCTCGTCAAGGCGCGCGAGCAGATGACGGTTCTCTATCGGGCCATGAACATTCTCGAGAGTGGCAAATTCGTGCAGAAGATCAAGTATGGCTGCGAGCTCCTGGGCACGCCGGTCGGCGAATGCCGCGCGCCGCTTGGTCCCTTGACCGACGAGGAAAAGGCCGAGTTCAGGGCAGCGATGGAACCGATCCTGAATTGGTAAGCCACTAGGCGCCAGGCAACCCTGCGCTGTTTACCCGCTTTGAGGATATGTCATGTCTGACATCGCTGTCGTCGGCGCCGGCATCATCGGCGTCACCATTGCGTTCGAACTGCAGCGACGTGGACGCAATGTCATCCTGATCGACAAGGACGCGCCCGGAAAGGGCGCGTCCTATGGCAACATGGCGAGCATCGCGGTCACCGAGTTCATGCCGGCCTCGCGCCCGTCAGTCTGGGCACAGATGCCGAAATGGCTTCTCGATCCGGAAGGCCCGGTGCGGATCCGCCCGTCCTATTTGCCGAAGCTGGCACCCTGGTTTCTCCGGTTTCTGGAAGCGAGCCGCCCGTCTAGGGTGCGCGAGCTGGAGGCCGCCGGCGCCGTGCTCTGCAAGCGTGTCTACGAGGATCTCGATCCTCTGCTGCAGGCGGCGGGGCTGACGGACATGCTGAGTGCTGAAGGCTGCCTCAGCCTCTACGCCGACGACGCCGAGTTCAAGGCGGATCGCGAGCATATCGAGGTGCTCGAGCGCTTCGGCTTCCGCCACGAAATCCTCGACGGGAATGCCATTCGCGATCTGGAACCGGCGCTGACCACGAAGATCGGACGCGCGGTGCTTTTTCCGGACAACCGTTCCGTCAAGGATCCATATCGGCTCGTGGTCGCTCTCAGTGAGCGGTTCCTCGCGATGGGCGGCAGCATCGAGCAGGGGGAGGTGGTCGGCTTCAATCGGGCGGGCGATGCTGTCGCCGGTATTCGCCTGAGGGATGGAAGGGCGATCAATGCGGCGGAGGTTATTCTTTGTGCAGGCGCCTACACAGGACGATTGTCCGGGCTGCTCGGCGAACCGATCCCGCTCGAAACCGAACGCGGCTATCACACGCAGATCATGGCCCCCGGTGTTTCGATGCGCCATTCCATCATCTGGCCGGCCCGCGCATTCATGGTGACGCCGACAGCCGGCGGAATTCGTGTCGGGGGAACTGTTGAGATGGCCGGGCTCGATGCGCCTCCCGACTATCGCCGTGCCAAGGTGCTGGTGAAGCGAGCCAGGGAAGCTTTGCCGGAGCTGAGGTCGGAGGCGGCGACGGAATGGATGGGGCATCGCCCGGCCCTTCCGGACACGGTCCCTGTCATCGGTCCCTCTGCCAGACATCGCGGCGTCTTCTACGCTACCGGCCACGGACATCTGGGCCTGACCTATGCCGCGACGACGGGACGACTGATCGCCGACCTCGTCACCGGCGCAAAGCCACCGATCGATCTGACCCCGTATCGCGTCGATCGCTTCTAACGCGGCGCGGGCGGCACCACGAAACAGCATTGGAGTGAAGATGCGTAGCGAACTTTACATAGACGGCAAATGGCTGAAGCCGGCGAAGGGCGGAACCTTCGACGTCGTCAATCCGGCCACCGAAGAGGTCATTCACAAGGCGCCCGCGGCAACGGCCGAGGATGTCGATCTCGCGGTGACCGCCGCACGCCGGGCCTTCGACAAGGACGGCTGGCCAAAGCTCTCCGGTGCTGAGCGTGCCGTCTACCTGCGGGCGATAGCCAACGGCATCCGCCGGCGGCAGACGGAGATTGCCCGCCTGGAAGTCATCGACAACGGCAAGCCTTTTCCGGAGGCCGATTGGGACGTTGCCGACGCGGCCGGATGCTTCGATTTCTATGCCGGCCTTGCCGAACAACTGGACAATGATCGGGAGGAATTGATCGTTCTTCCGGATGCAAGGTTCACCTCCAAGGCGGTCAGGGAGCCGATCGGTGTTGCCGGGGCGATCATTCCCTGGAACTACCCGCTGCTGATGGCGGCGTGGAAGGTGGCGCCGGTGCTTGCCGCCGGCTGCACGGTGGTTCTGAAGCCCGCGGAGCAGACGCCCCTCTCGGCGCTTGAACTTGCCGCGATCGCCGATGAGGCAAAGCTCCCAGCGGGCGTGCTCAATGTTTTGACGGGTATGGGTCCGGTCGCCGGTCAGGCAATCATCGATCACAAGGGCATCGACAAGCTCGCCTTCACCGGCTCCGGCCCGGTCGGCTCCAAAATCATGGCGGCGGCGGCCCGAGACATCAAGTGTGTCAGCCTCGAACTCGGCGGCAAGTCTCCATTCGTGGTCTTCGAAGACGCCGATATCGAAGAGGCCGTCGAATGGATCATGTTCGGCATATTCTGGAACCAGGGACAGGTCTGCTCGGCGACATCGCGTGTGCTGGTCCAGGACCGGATCTACGCCAAGCTCCTGCAGCGCCTGGTGGAGCAGACGAAGAAGATCACGATCGGCAACGGTCTGGACGAAGGCATCCTGCTTGGGCCGCTGGTCTCGAAGCGCCAATATGATCAGGTGCTCGGTGCTGTCGAAAGGGCAAGATCAGCCGGTGCGACGATCGTTTGCGGCGGCCGCCGCCCTGAAGGTTTCGACAAGGGCTATTATGTCGAGCCGACCATCCTGACGAATGTTCCGCTGGATAGCGACGCCTGGCGCGAGGAGATCTTCGGGCCTGTCGTCAGCATCCGGCCGTTTTCGACCGAGGAAGAAGCTGTCGCGCTTGCCAATGACTCGCGCTTCGGTCTGGCTGCGGCGGTGATGTCCCGGGATGAAGTCCGGGCCGAGCGCGTCGCTGCGGCATACCGGGCAGGGATCGTCTGGATCAATTGCTCGCAACCGACCTTCACCGAGGCGCCATGGGGCGGCTACAAGGAGTCCGGCATCGGCCGCGAGCTCGGCCGCTGGGGGCTCGAAAACTATCTTGAGACGAAACAGATCACCCGGTTCGTCGGCGAAGAGCCGTGGGGTTGGTACATCAAGCCTTCGGAGACGGCGCGATGAACTGGGAGCGTTCCATCGACCTCATGCAGGTCCACTGCCAGGGCGAGATCGGCAAGGTCATCGTCGGCGGTGCGCCCGAGATCCCCGGCGCGACGATGCTCAACAAGATGAACCACATCAACAGTGTCGACGATAGCCTGCGGCGTTTCGTGACCTTCGAACCGCGCGCCAGCGTGGCGATGTCGGTCAATCTGCTGGTCGAGCCGACGCGCGCCGATGCCGATGCTGGCTTCATCGTTCTCCAGGCCGACCGCGCTCACCCGATGTCGGGAAGCAACTGCATTTGCGTTGTGACGGCGCTGCTTGAGAGCGGCTGCATTCCGATGCTGGAGCCGGAAACGACTGTCCGGCTCGATACGCCAGCCGGGCTTATCGTCGCCCGCGCGGTGTGCAGCGATGGCCGCTGCGTGTCGGTGAGCCTCGATAACGTGCCGAGCTTTGCCGAGCATCTCGATCATCCCGTCGATACGCCCCGTTGGGGCCGGATCAGGGCCGATATCGCCTTCGGCGGCGTCTATTACGGCATCATCGATGTCGAGCAGATCAGGATGGAGATCGCGCCCACAAACGCCCGCCACCTTGCGGAGGCGGGCATAGAGCTGAAGTCGCTTCTTGCCGAGCAGGTGAAGGTCAGACATCCGACACTGACCGGCATCGATGAGATTGCCTACGTCATGTTCAGGGGGCGTGAGCCGGATGGGGCGGTTCGGACCTGCACGACGCTGAAGCCCGGCCGGGTCGATCGTTCACCATGCGGGACAGGGAGCTCGGCCAATCTTGCCACGCTTTTGGCGCGCGGTGAAATCTCGGTGGGCGACCGGCGTATCTCCCGGTCCATTATTGGTGGCGAGTTCATCGCCGAGGCGATCGGCGAGACCGACGTCGGAGGACACAGGGCCGTACTTCCGCGCATCACGGGGCAAGGTTGGGTCTACGGACGCGAGCAACTTCGCCTGTCCGACGAGGATCCATTCAAAGGCGGTTTTGCTCTGTCCGATAGCTGGGGGCCGCAGGTGGGTGAATTGGGTTGAGGGAGGATAGGATGTCTGCATTCGAGAAACCGCTGTCGGGCCAGAACGTTCTCGTGACTGGCGCGTCGGGTGGAATCGGCGCCGCGATCGTGGAACGTCTGGCCAGTGAGGGCGCTCGCCCGATCATCCATTACGGGCGCGACCGCAATGCTGCGGACGCTTTGCTGGACCGCATCGGCGGGCAGGGCGCGCTGGTCCGGGCTGATCTTTCCAATCCCACGGGGGCGTTCGATCTCTGGCGGACGTCCGCCGAGAAGGTCGGGCGGATCCATGCTCTGATCAAGAATGCCGGGATTAGAACCGAGATAGCGATCGATTCCGATATCGATCTCTGGCGGTCTGCCTGGCAGCGGGAATTCCAGGTCAACGTCTTTGCCGCCGCCGACCTATGTCGGGAGGCCGTCAAACATTTTAAAAGCGAAGGCGGCGGGCGCATCGTCAACATGGCAAGCCGAGCCGGACAGCGCGGCTATGCCGCCGAGGCAATGCCCTACGGCGCCACAAAAGCGGCGCTCGTCAACCTGACGAAATCCATTGCCCGCAGCTTTGGCGGCGACGATGTCGTTGCCGTGGCGATCGCGCCCGGCTGGGTCGAGACGGAGATGGCCGAACAGTTCGTCGCTCAGTTCGGCAAGCAGGCGGCCGTGTCGGACATCCCGATCGGCGAGATGGCGCAGCCATCCGAAATCGCCGAACTCGTTGCATTCGCCCTGCGTCCGTCGCAGCGATCGCTCAATGGCGCGACGCTGGACGTGAATGGCGGCAGCTATATCCGTTGAATATTGTGGGAGTGAGAGAATGAAGCGTTTCGAACATAAGGTGGCAATCGTAACGGGCGGTGGCGGTGGAATTGGATCGGCGATCGCTCGGAGGCTCGCGGACGAAGGCGCCCTCGTCGTCGTCTCCGATATGAATGAAGCGGCGGCAACCGAGGTCGCGGGAGGCATCGGGGCGAGCGGCGGTTCAGCCCTCGCGCTCGCGGCTGACATCTCCGACAAAGACGCCTGCTTCGCCCTTGTCGAAAAGGCCTTCTCAGAGCGGAAGCGCATCGACATCCTGGTCAACAATGCCGGCATCAATCGCCGCGGCAATCTTCTGTCCTTGAGCGACGACGACTGGCACGCGAGTTTTGCGGTCAATCTGGATTCGATGTTCCATCTGTGCCGGGCAGTCCTGCCGCATATGATCGATGGCGGCGGCGGAGCGATCGTGAACACCGCCTCGCAATGGGGGCTCCATCCCGCGCCGAACCATATCGCCTACAACACGACAAAGGCCGCCGTCGCCGCCTTCACCCAGAACCTGGCGCGGGACTACGCCGCCCAGAAAGTCCGCGTCAACGCCGTCTGCCCCGGCGAGATCCATACGCCGATGCTTGAGGCCGGCGTGAAACGCGCGGGGCGAACCATCGCCGACCTCGACAGGCTCGTGCCGTTCGGGCGCATCGGCAAGCCGGAGGAAGTCGCCGCCCTCGTTGCGTTCCTGGCGTCGGACGAGGCGGCGTTCATGTGTGGCTCTCTGGTGGAGATTACCGGCGCGCAGGCCGTCGCCTAGAGTGCTGCGGAATTGTGGTTTTCATAGACCGGCAATCCGGCGCAGATCATCGATCGCGCCAGGCGCCGCGGCCAGAACGACCGAACCCTTAGTCAATCTTTCGCCTTCGGTCGGGAAGGGGTGATACCAGCCGCCGGCCTCTTTCACGAGGCAGTATCCGGCCATGCAATCCCAGGCATGCATATAGGGCTCGTAGTAGCCGACGAGACGGCCGGCGGCGACATAGGCCAGCATCAGGGCGCCGGAACCGTTGCGGATGAAATTGCCGCCTGCTTCCAGCAGATGTTCGACCATTTTCCCAACAAAGGCCGGCGTGACGTAGTTGTTGGCGCCGATCCCCGTCACAGCGTTGCGAATGTTGCGAGCGGCGTCTAGCGTGAGCGTCTTGCTGTTCAGGGTCGCGCCCATGCCGAGTGCGGCGGCATAGAGTTCATTGTGGCACGGCGCGGCGATGACGCCGATGACGGGGACGCCGTCATGTAGCAATGCGATGGAGACGCACCAGTTTGGCATGCCATTGACAAAGGGGCTTGTGCCATCGATGGGATCGATGACCCAGGTGAAGCCGGAGGTGCCGGTCTCCAACCCATATTCCTCGCCCAGGATGCCGTCGTTGGGATAGGTCTCGTGAAACCGGTTGCGAATGAGGTTTTCGACATCCCGGTCAGCGATCGACACCACGTCCTGCGGGTCACGCTTGGTTTCGATGATCAGCGTTTCGCGGCGGTTGAAATAGTCGAGCGCCAGCGCTCCCGCTTCGCGCCCAACCTCTTTTGCCCGCGCAAGACGCGCTTCCAGGCCGGCGACAACATGCTCTGTCATGCAAGTTCCTCTTTAGAAATGGCAGCTCTCAACCGCCGATGATGGCGATCCCGCGATCCTTGAAGCGGATTGCAACGTCAGTCGAAGGCTCAAACGGTGTCTCCACCGCGGGATCGACGACGAAGAGCGTGCCGCTGTTGATTTTGACTTCATATTCCACATGATCGCCGAGATAGGCGGCATGGGTGATCCGGCCGTTAAACGAGCTTTCCGGTGCGTAGGGAGCCAAGGTTACGGCATTGGGGCGGATCGCCAGTTGCGCCGGACCCATGCGGAGATTGCGGCCGGGCACGCGATGCTCGAGGCCCTCGATATTGATGGTGGCGCGGCCGTCTTCGATGCCGATGATGTCACAGGGCACGACATTGGCCTCCCCCATGAAGTCCGCGATGAAGGCGGATGCCGGCGTGTCATACAGTTCCCGCGGTGTGCCTTGCTGGGCAATCTTGCCTTCCTTCATGATGATGATGCGATCGGAAACGGCGAGAGCCTCGTCCTGATCATGGGTAACGTAGACCGCGGTGAAGCCGAGGCGCTGCTGCAACTCGCGGATCTCGGTGCGGACGCGCCGGCGCAGGCGGGCGTCAAGGTTGGAGAGCGGCTCGTCGAGAAGCAGCACCTGCGGTTCCAGCACAAGCGCGCGGGCGACCGCGACGCGCTGCTGCTGGCCGCCGGATAGCTCTGCGGGAAGGCGCTGCCCCATTCCGGCAAGGCCCACAAGCTTGAGCCCGTCCTCAGCCCGCTCGCGCGCTTCCTTGCGCTTGATGCCCGAGGATTCCAGCCCGTAGGCGACATTGTCCAACGCCGTCATATGCGGAAAGAGCGCGTAGGACTGAAAGACCATCGACACATCGCGCTCGTTGGCCGGCAGCATGGTGACGTCCTTGCCGCCGATCAGGATGCGGCCCGCGGAGGGATGTTCGAGGCCTGCGAGCATGCGCAGCGTCGTCGTCTTGCCGCAACCCGAAGGGCCAAGCAGCGTCACGAGAGTACCCGGCTCGATGGTCAGGGACAGGTCCGGTATGGCGGTGAATGCCCCGAAAGTCTTGGCGACGTTCTCAAAGACAACAGAGCCGGGGGAGTTCGTGTTCATGCGGTTTTCTCCTGACGGATAGCTGCGGACGATACGGCGGTCGCTGTGGTCGCAACACGGTTCTCGCGCCGCAGACGCCGTTCGCCGACCAGAAGCTGGAAGCTTGCGATAATGGCGATCATCACGACGATGAGTGCGGAGGAGTAGGCGATGGCAACGCCGTATTCGCCGTTTTCAACGAGCCCGACGATATAAGCGGTCGACATGTTGTATTGCGCGCTGACCAGGAAGATGACCGCGCTGATCGAGGTAATTGCCCGCACGAAAGAATAGACCAGCGCGGCGGTAATCGCCGGTCGCAACAACGGCAGGATCACTTTCCGGATCGTCCGGAAACTGTCCGCGCCGAGCGTTAGCGACGCTTCATCCAGGCTCTTGTCGAGCTGGCTCATGGCCGCGACGCCACCGCGCACGCCGACGGGCATGTTCCGGAAAACGAAGCAGGCAACCAGGATCAGTGCCGTTCCCGTCATCTCCAGCGGCGGCAGATTGAAGGCCATGATGTAGCTGATGCCGATGACTGTGCCGGGGATGGCAAAGCTCATCATCAGTGCGAATTCGAAGAGGTTGCGGCCGACGAATTTCTGGCGGACGATCAGATAGGCCGTGAGCAGGCCGACGGCTGCCGTCAGCGGCGCGGAGATCAAAGCGATTTCCATCGTCGTCCAGAAGGAGTTCCAGGCAACGCCAGTCCAGGCGAGACCGCCGTCGTCGCGCCAGCCGATCGAGAACGCCTTGACGTAGTGCTGGATCGTCAAGCTGTTATCCAGACCCCAGGTTCGCACGAAACCGCCGAAGAGGATCATCGTGTAGACGATGACGGTGAAGAGCATCCAGGGGATGACGATCGCATGGACCGCGATGGAGAGGCCGCGGGGCAGCGCGATATGGGCACCGGAATCGCCCTTGCCAGTGACTGTTGCGAAGCTCTTGCCCGACAGCCAGAAGCGTTGGGCGATGAAGGCCGACATGGTGAAGAACAGCAGGATCATGGCCAGGACGGCTGCCCGCGACGGATCGTTCTGCGAGCCGACAACAGCAAAGAATATTTCCGTCGACAGCACGCCATGGCTGCCGCCGAGGACCATGGGATTGCCGAAGTCGGCCATGCTCTCGATGAAGCCGATCAGGAAGGCGTTTGCGAGACCGGGCTTCATCAACGGCAGGGAGACGCGCCAGAACGTGCGCCAGCGATTGGCCCTGAGTGTTTGCGATGCCTCCTCCATGGACGGGCTGACGCCCTCGACGACGCCGATTAGGACAAGGAAGGAGATCGGAGTGAAGGACAGGACCTGCGCGATCCAGATGCCGGTCAGGCCGTAGAGCCAACGGCCAGGTTCCATTCCGAAGACCGAGGCGAGGGTTTGCGTGACGACACCGGCGCGCCCGAAAAGCAAGGTGAGGGCAAGACCGACAACGAAGGGCGGCGTGATGATGGGAAGGATCGTCAGGAGCCGAAGCCCCTTCTTGAACGGAAAACGGGTCCGCGTCGCGACCAGCGCGAAGCAAAGACCCAGCAAGGTCGAGCCGGTGGCCGTCATGATCGCGAGCCAGAGGGTACGCCAGGCAACGCCGCAGCGGTCGCCGCCGACGAGGCAACTCAAGCTCCATACCGAGGGATCCTGGATGTTGGTGATGAAGCCATCCGGGTTGAACGATCCATCGAAAGCCTGGAAAGCGCCGACGAACATGCTGCCGACCGGGTAGAAAACGAAGATCGCGACCAGGATAATCAGCATAGCAATCGCGCTGACGACGAAGGCATCGCCCTTCATGACGCCGCGTTCAGCAAGGCCAAAAGAGAACAGCAGGACGAAGACGATGCCGGTGAGGACGGCGCCCGCGCCCATCGGCGGCTGTCCATCCGCAAGGGCACCGAACAGCGTCTCACTGATCGTCCAGCTCCAGCCGGAGGCGACGATTGCCAGGCCCTGCAGCGTCAGAAAGAAAATACCGAGGCCTCCCGCCCAGGCAAGCAACGCACCGCGGCGCATCGGATTGGAAAGGAAGCGCGCGACGCCGCCAAGCAGAAGCAGCACGACGGCTGCCGCGAGCCACCATCGGCCGTGCTGGGCGATTTCCAATAGTCCGGGTGCTGTGGAGGGGTCGCCCGGAAAACTGGAAAGCCAGCCAAAGCCAAAGAAGCCGCCTTCTATCCGATACCATGGGAGTAGTATCAGGGCGGCTATGCCGAGGAGAAGCACGATATCCAGCCGGCGATTGCTTTTGGTCATGGTTGGATTCCGCGTCCCGTTCGGTGTCCGTTGGAATTGACGCCGGCCGGAGGAGTTTCGCTCCGGCCGCGCAAATGGTCGAAACAGGGCGTCAATTCGCCTTTGCGCCGATTTCCTTGTCCCAACGTCCAAGAAGCGCCTTGCGAACCGTGGGGTCGCCATACTTCTTGAAATCGTAGTCGATGAGCTTGATGTCCTCGAACTTCGGCGCCTCCTTCGGAATCTCCGCCGATTTGTTCGAAGGCAGCTGATAGGATTTCGCGTCCTTCATGTGCGACTGTGCATCGGCGCTGAGCGCCCAGTCGTACCATTTCTTGGCGTTCTCAAGGTTTCTGGCCCCCTTGACGATCGACATCGAACCGATCTCATAGCCGGTGCCCTCGCAAGGCGCGACGGCCTTGATCGGGAAACCTTCGACTGTCTGCGCGACGGCATCGTGCATAAAGACGACTCCGATCGTGGCTTCACCGCGCGCGGCTGCCTTCACCGGTGCCGAGCCCGACTTGGTGTATTGCGAGATGTTGGCGTTGAGTTTTGACAGATAATCGAAGGCCTTGTCTTCGCCCATGATCTGCACCAGCGTTGCCAGCGTGTTGTAGGACGTGCCCGAGGAGTTCGGATTGGCAATCTGGATCTCGCCCTTGTAGGAAGGGTCGAGCAGGTCGGCCCAGCATTTCGGCTCCTTCAAACCTTTTTTCTGCAAGATCGCGGTATTGTAGCCCCAGCCGAGCGCGCCGGCGTAGACGCCGACTGTCCGGTAATTCGCGCTTTCGGCCTGCTTCTTCGCCCAGTCCTGAAGCTGGTCGAAGAGCGGCGATTTATATTCCTGGGTCAGGCCTTCGGTCGCGGCCTGCAGATGAGGATCGCCTGTACCGGCCCACCAGATATCCGTCTTCGGGTTGCGCGCCTCGGCGCGGATCTTGGCGTAGGTTTCGCCCGCCGAGAGCCGGACCATGTTGACCTTGATGTCGGACTGCTTCTCGAACAATCCCTTCATCAGATCGCAGACCTCGGGATCAGCCGAGCAGATGACGTTGAGATCGCCTGCGGCATGAGCGGAATAGGCAGCAAAAGATACCCCCGCGGCAAGCAGTGCCGCGGCCAATTTAACCGATCGCATAATGTCCTCCTGGTGACGACGGCGCCTCCACGCCATCCGCTTTTGCAAGCGTGTGCAAATGCTGCATGAGCTGGTTCCGCGTGTCAACCATTATTGTCATAAAACTGTCACATATGTTGCTTCACAAAACTTGCACGCGATTGCAAATCATGCGCAAATGCGATCGGCATGTTGAGGGCAGGTTGTGTCAGATAAGGTCTTTGTGAGCGCCGATGAGGTCGCCAGGAAAGCGGGCGTTTCGCGCTCGGCCGTTTCCCGCACCTTCACGCCGGGGGCGAGCGTCTCCGAGAAAACGCGACGGAAGGTCATGGCGGCGGCTGAAGAGCTCGGCTATCACGTCAATCAACTTGCGCGCGGCTTGATGCGCAATGAAAGCGGTATCGTCTGTCTTATCGCTTCGGATGTTGCCACGCCCTATCGCTCCGCGTTGCTGCGCGAATTGACCCTGCAGTTGCAGGTCGCCGGTAAGGTCGCCATGTTCGTCAACACGGATCGCTCCGATGGCAGCGTCGACCGCGCGCTGCATCAGGCCATACGGTATCGGGCCGATGCCTCGATTATCCTGTCCGGCCTGCCAGACAAATCCATCACGCAACTCTGCTTGCGAAACGGCCAGCGGCTCGTTCTGATCAACCGGGATGATGATCAGCCTGGGCCACTGCGCATCAATCTCGATGATCGCGACGCGGCAGGTCGTGTTGTGTCTGCCTTCCTTCGCGCCGGCTGCACCCGGCTTGCATTCGCAAATTCGGAAGCGGGAACGCCGAGCCTGATGGCGCGGGAACAGGGCTTCATCGCGGCGGCCAGGGAGCACGGATTGGACGTGATCGTTGAGCGATATGGCTGGACCGGATACGAGGCCGGCAAGATTGTTGCACAGCGGATGCTGACCAGGAAGGAAAGACCCGACGCGGTATTTTGTGCGACCGATCTGCTCGCATGCGGGTTCATGGACGCAGCGCGCCACCAATTTTCTCTGTCGATCCCGGATCAGCTCTGTATCGTCGGTTTCGACGACATCGAGCAGGCATCGTGGACGTCATACCATCTGACGACGTTTGCGCAGCCGGTCGACACGATCGCGCGTGAAGCCGTCACATGGCTCGTGGACGGGCGTAAGGATGCGCCCGATGGCCAATCGTTGAAACTGCACGCTGATTTGGTCTGGCGCGGCTCGGTGCGGGGAGGATGAGCCTTGCCTGTGGATACAGGGCGAATTATTGCCGCGCGGGATGACGAAACCGCATAATCGGTGTCATGGGAGCCAATGTCTGGGAAGAAGAGCAGAACATATCTGGGGCAATTGGCGAGCGAGGCCGCGAAGCTTTTCAGCGGGCGAACGATCGAGCAATATGCTGCGCTCTGCTATAGGAGACAGCCATCAAGCGACAGCATCGAAGTCCTGTTGATTACGTCGCGCGACAGCGGCAGATGGGTCATCCCCAAAGGATGGCCGATGGACAGAAAGCTTGCCCATCAGGTCGCCGAGCGGGAGGCCTGGGAAGAAGCAGGCATCAAGGGAAAGGCGAAGAAGAAGCCTTTTGGTTACTATACCTATCTCAAGCTGTTGGATTCCGGTGAAAGGATACCGTCGCTTGTGCAGGTCCATCTTCTTGAAGTCTCGGGAATCCATGCTGAATTTCCAGAAAAGGACCAGCGATCAATCGCCTGGTATCGGCCATATGAGGCGGCAGCTCTTGTGCGGGAGCCGGAACTCAAAAGCCTTTTGAGCATGGTGGAGGGTGTGCTTCATAAATCCCTTCAAGCGAACAAGAAGATTTCCTGACGTCGGCAACTTTTTTGCTGAGATTCCCATGGCGCCGACAGCTGAACGACATTGCAGAGCAGTGGCTTACGCGAGGGTGCCTGAAATCGAGTGCGAGTTCGATTGTTTTCAAGCCCCAGGGGCTGAACGTTGCCTTGTGGCTCAATGTAGTAATTTTGCCTGTTGCAGGACGATGATAATGAGGGACAATGCCGAATGACATTCAGCCTCCCATCGAATTGGGCGCACCTTGAGGAAGATGGTAGGCAGAATTATTGCAATAGCGATCGCGGCAGCGAATCTTGGGCTTGGTCGCAGGTCAATGAAACAAGGTGGCGATTTGGTCATTGGCCGTTTGAGGCCGGGCTTCGCGCTCAATGGTTTGTGGTTATTCAACGAGGCAAGCGAGGCTGTGTTCGATGGCCACGCGCACGGAATCGAGGACTGGAATTCCAAGCTCGAGCGAAAGTGCCGGAGCAATCGATGAGCCGGCTAAATTCGTGCAGAGAATGAGGATCGCATCGACAGGAGTGCGGGCCACCCTACGCACCATGTCGGCAATCTCCTCCGGCGTGATTGCCGCATAGGACGTATTTTCCGTCAGGTCGCAGCGCACGGCGGCCGCCACCTCTATGCCGATACCGGCATAGTTGGCGATGATGCGTCTTTCGAGCGCCTCGACATAGGGCGTCACCAACCCGATCCGTTGCGCGCCGATCCGTTGCAGGGCTTCGTTGATCGCGATGACCGCCGTTGTTGTGCGAATGCCGGTGCGTGCCTTAATAGCCGCGACCCATTGCCGGTCGCGATCGAAGCCGAGCCAGCTTGCCGCCGTTCCATTCCACAGAATGAGATCGACAGCGGCGTCGGCCAGCAGTTCGGCTGCGGCAAGAACCGGTTCGATTTCAAACTGTTGGAGCGAGGATGCATCGTCGGAAATCTGGACCACCCGCAAGCGTGAGACATGCGACGTCACGGAACCGTTGGCCGGCAAGAGCTTTGCCGTTTCCGGCTCCAGCACCGTGTTGGAGGAGGGCGCCAGCATGCCCAGCCGCTTGGGGTGTCGCACGGTCATCGCGGCAACCTCAGACGATCGAACGGCGGGAAGCGATCCCGCCATCCACGGTCATGATCGTACCGGTCGTATAGCCGGAGCGGAAGGAGGCGAGGAACACGATCAGATCCGTAACCTCATGGACGTGAGCGGGGCGGCCCAAAGGATAGGTGAGCGCCAGTTCTCCAAAGCGGGTTTCGTCGCCCAGTACGTCCCGAGCCCGCTTTTTCAGCATGTTATAGATCCGGTCGGTATCGACCGGGCCGGGATTGACGCCGACCACGCGGATGTTGTCGTCAAGGCTCGATCCGCCGAGCGCCCGGGTGAAGGCCATGAGGCTCGCATTGCCCATCGCGCCGGCGATATAGCGGGGATCGGCGATTTCGCCGCCATTGCCGATATTGTTGATGATCACGCCGCCGCCGGCAGCCTTCATGCGGGGGTAGTAGAGCCGGCAGAGATTGATGTAGCCGTAGATCTTCAGCTCCCAGCCTTCGCGCCATTTTGCTTCATCGACGTCAAACAGCGAGCCGGATGGAATGACCCCGGCATTGTTGACGAGGATATCGATATCGCCGACGGCCGCGACCAAACGTTCTGCGGCGCCGGGTGTCGTCAGGTCCTCGGGAAAGAGATCGACGACCGCATCGGGAATGGCTTCGATGATGCCGGCTTTGACGGCTTCCAGATTGCCGATATTGCGTGCCGTCAATCGCACCGCGCATCCCTCTTCGGCAAACGCCTTGGCAAGGCCCGCGCCTATGCCTTGCGACGCGCCGGTGATCAGAACGGTCTTACCGTTTAACCGCAAATCCATTGTGGGCTCCTGTGAAAATCGTGTGAGAGGGCCGCGATCGCCGCGGCGTTGATGGGTGCCCGAGGCCTTGCTGACATGGTCTAACGCTTCGCGGCTCGTTCGAGGCCGAGATGGTCCCGCAATGTCGAGCCGGTGTAGTCGGCGCGAAACAGACCGCGCTCCTGCAGGATCGGGACGACCAGATCGACGAAGTCGTCCAGGCCCTCGGGGAAATAGGGAGGCATGATGTTGAAGCCGTCGGCGGCGCGGCTTTCGAACCATTGCTGCAACGTATCGGCAATATGTTCGGCCGAGCCGCAAAGAACCCAATGACCACGGGCCGCGGCCATCAGATTATAGACATCGCGCAAGATCATATTGTCCCGCCGGGCCTTGGACAGCATGACGCTTGCAAACGAATGGTAGCTGTCGGGAAGCGGAATATCCGGAACGGCGCCATCGAGATCATATTGGCTCATGTCGACACCAAATCGGTCTGAAAGCAGCGCCATGGCATTCGTCGAGGAGATGAAACCTTGCAGTGTTTTCAACTTGTCGAAGGCTTCCCGGTCCGTGCGGCCGACGACCGGCATGACGCCGGGGAGCAACGTTACCTCGTCCGGCTTGCGACCGAATTCCGGCAAAAGTGCCTTGAAGTCGGCATATTGCCTTTGTGCCTCGGTCATGTCCTGCACCACGGAGAAGACGACATCCGCCGTGCGGGCGGCGAGCTGCTGGCCGGGAGCGGAGCCGCCCGCCTGCAGAACGACCGGCTGGCCCTGCGGCGAACGGCCGATGTTCAATGGTCCTTTGACGGAAAAGAACGCACCGCTGTGATCCAGCGTCCGGACCTTGGCCGGGTCTATGTAGACACCGCTTGAGCGGTCGGCAAGGATTGCGTCATCGTCCCAGCAATCCCAGAGGCCTTTGACGACATCGATGAACTCTCCGGCGATCGCATAGCGTTGGCTGTGATCGGGATGCTCACGGCCGAAATTTGCCCCGGAGACGGCATTGGCGGTGGTGACCGCATTCCAGGCCGCCCTGCCGCCGCTGATATGATCGAGCGAGGCAAATGCTCGCGCGGTGGTGAAAGGGTCGCTGTAGGTGGTAGAGGCGGTGGCGCCGAGGCCGATATGGCTTGTCGTCATCGCAAGGGCGGCCAGCATGGTGAGCGGTTCCAGCCTGGCGGTGTAGGACGGATGGGCGCCAGGGTCCGCATAGAGATTGTCGCCCATGAAGATCAGATCGAACTTGCCACGCTCCGCCGAGGCGGCAACGGCCTGAATGGATTTCATATCCTGAAAGCTGTCAAAGGCGCCGGGATAGCGCCAGCCCGCGACATGGCTGCCCGTTCCCAGAATGAACAGGCCCAGGTGCATCTGTCGTGTCGTCATGAGCCGTTGCCTGTTGCTTCGAGGAAGGAGAAGCCCATCGTTCGGGCATGGTAGTGAAGGCCGCCGTCCTGGACGATCAGGAACATTGCCCGCTCATCGCCCTCGTTGTGATGCGAATGCGGCTCGGTTGCCGGCGTTACCAGCGTTGCAAAAGGCGACCAGTCGCAGCGCAGGCCGCCGACCATCGAATAGGCGCTCTCTCCCTGGAGGATGAGGGTAATGGCTGCGGAATTATGCCGGTGCAGACGCTGATGCTCACCGGCCGGGACTGTGTTGAGCGACAATGTCAGCGACGGCATGATGTTGCGGCTGGCTTCCTGCCTTCTGGACGAGAAAATCAGCGCTATGCCGGAGGTCGTCTCATTCTGCCCGGCCTCCACGACGCGTTGCAATTGTCGTGCGATTTCCGCTGCGGGATAGTGCACCGCTTCGATAGCCGCCGTCGCGGCATCCGGCGGAACCAGATGTTCGAAAGCCAGTTGCGGTTCGTTGCTGACCAGCCACAAAACGGCGCCGTCCGGACCTGCGGCAAGCGACGTATCCGGTCCGCCCGGTGTCAGGAATACGTCGCCGGCGGCCCAGTCGAAAAGCTCGGTCCCGGTTTTGGTAGAGCCCGAACCCCGGATGACATACCAGATGACACCGCTGGCGGCGAAATCTGTGGGAAGAGTGCCCCCTGGTGCGATTGCCGCATAGCGCGCGAGCATCAAGGGTGTCGTGGCGGCAAAGGGTGCGGCAATTGCTGCCGACTGATCGCAGGCAAACAACGTCGTCGTCGTTGCCGCAAGGGCCAGCGCTGCCTGCTCGCGAAAGGTGGATGCCGGCACTGCCGGTAGCTTGACGTTGAAAGCGTTGCCGGAATTGAAGAAGCGCGCCCGGGCGGCAACCGGCGGCGCTGCGGCGGCGGGAAGCTGTACCGGCATCGAGGCCATGTCGATCTTCGGTGCGGTGTCCAGGCTGCTCGTCATTATCTTATCCTCTTTCACATCTCAGAGTGCCGGACGCCGCAAATGCCATTGGGTCACGCCCTGATAGGCATGTGCCGAACGGCAGAGCAGCGCTTCGTCAAATGGCTTGCCGACAAACTGGAAGGCAATCGGGATGCCGGCCGTGCTGGCGCCGCAGGGAACGGTGATCGTGGGATAGCCGCAGACGTCGAAAGGGGCTGTGAACGGGCCGATGGCGAGGATCGCCTCAGGGTCCTCGCCCAGCGACGCCATATAGTCGAGCGTCGGACCGGCGATTGGCAGGCTGGGCACGAGCAGCATGTCAATTCCGGTGAACATGGTTGCGATCCGCCCGTTGAATATGCGGCGGTCATGGAGGGCTTCGGCCATCGCCAAGCCGCTGAAACTGTTGCCTCGCTCCAGAAGGGCTGCCAGTCGCTCGCCATATTCCTCTCTGCGTGCCGGATATGTCTCGCGATGGGCAAGGGCCGCCTCGACCGCGCATTGCACCGCCCAGCCGCGCAGGATGGCCTCGGGTTCCGGAAAGGTGACGTCGATGATACGGGCGCCGAGCGCGCCCATGGTCGTGGCAACAGCCTCAATCGAATGGAGAACTTCCTCCGTGGCAATCCGGCGAAGAAAGGCCCAGTCGACGCCAATCGTGATGCCGGCCACGCCGCCATTGATGTCGGCAAGGTAGTCGGGCACATCAACCGGTGCGGCCGTGGGGTCGGCGGGATCAGGCCCTGCGATAACCGCCAGAATGGCGGCGGCGTCCTTGGCCGTTCGCGCCATCGGGCCGACATGATCGAGGGATTCCGCGAGAGGGAAGACGCCATGACGGCTCACCCGGCCCCAGCTCGGCTTGATGCCGACGAGCCCGCAGCAGGATGATGGCAGGCGGATCGATCCGCCGGTGTCGGTGCCAAGCGTTGCGTAGGCAAGCCCGGCTGTTACCGCAACGCCGGATCCGCTCGACGAGGTTCCGGTCCAGTGCGCGGCGCCGAAGGGGTTGATGGGCGGCGCGATTGTCGGGTGGTGATCGGCATAGACGCCTTCGGTCGCCGTCAGCTTGCCGAGCATCACGGCGCCCGCAGTGCGCAGCCTGGCCGTGGCGGTCGATTCATGAGGCGGCTGCCAGTCGCTATAGATCGAGCTGCCGAGACCTGTCTTGATGTCGGTCGTGTAGAAGACATCCTTCACGGCCATGGGGATGCCGTGCAGCGGGCCGCGCCAATGTCCGGCCTTGATCTCGGCATGTGCCTTTTCCGCCATCGTCATCGCCGTTTCAGGAGCGACGGCGACATAGGAATGAAGAGTGCCGTCATGGGCTGCGATGCGCTCGAGCATCAATTCGGTGAGCGTAACAGGGGAGAGGGCGCCGCCGCGGATACGGTCCGACAAGGCGGTAAAACTTTCGGCCCACAATCTGTCTTCCGTCATCTAGCCCATCTCCGCAGGCGAATATCACTCTCGTTATACATAAAGAAGCTTTGAAAATAATCAACGCAAAAATATTAGGCAGCTTTGGGTAAATTTCAGGCTGAATCGCCATTGTGGCGTAGGTGGCCTCTGGGTTTCCGGCCTCGATCCGGTATAAAATCCATGATTCTGAGTTGGCATGTATATTGCTTTTACATTTCTGCATACTGAAACGGAGAGCGATCATGAGGGCATCTTTAAGAAGTAGCTTGCTTGCAGCGGCGGTTGCCGTCTTTGCCGGGGTGGTTTCCATAACGCAGGCCACGGCGGCCGAGGCGGTGTCGATCCGCCTCAAATGGGTGGCCCAGGCGCAGTTTGCCGGCATCTATGTCGCCAAGGCCAAGGGCTTCTACAAGGAGGCCGGTATCGAGGCGACGATCAATCCCGGCGGTCCGAACATCAATGTCGAATCTCTCGTCGCCTCCGGCGCCGATACGTTTGGCATCGCCAGCGGGACGGAGGGCATGCTCTATGCGCGCGAAAACGGATTGCCGCTCGTCTGCATCGGCATGTCGCAGCAGATGACGCCGTTTGCCTACGTCACCTACAATGGCACCGGCATCAAGTCGGTCAAGGACTTCAAGGGCAAGAAGGTCGCCACCTGGTTTACCGGGCCGCAGTTCACGCTTTTCTCGGTGCTCGCGCATGAGGGGATTGCCAAGGACGACGTGCAGATCGTTTCCCAACCTTTCTCGATGCAGCCATTTATCGACCATCAGTATGATGTGGCGACCGTGACGCTTTACAATGAGCTCAATACGCTGAAGGAGCAGGGCATCAATGACATCCGCCTGTTCCTCCCCGACGATTCCGGTGTGACGACGCAGCAGGACGCCATCGTCACCTCGGAGAAGGTGATCAAGGAAAAGCCGGAGCTCGTGCAGGCGTTTCTGGCCGCGACATTGAAGGGCTGGAAATATTCCTTCGAACACAAGGCCGAAGCGGTGGATATCGTGCTTGCCGCCGGTTCCGGTCTCGAGCGCAAGCATCAGGAACTGATGCTGGACGAAATCGAACATGTGATGACAGCCAAGCTCGGCAAGACCGAAGGTCTCGGCGCCATCGATCTCGCCTCCATCGGCGCCGTGCAGGACAGCCTTCTCGAATATAAGGCGCTCAAGGCCAAAGTGGACCTGAAGTCCGCCTTCAATACATCCTTCTGGGACAAGGTCCCGGCGGCGGACAAGAAGCTCTGAACGCGTACGGAATGGAAAACGGGACGATGGATCAATCGATGATGCAAAACCAGCCGGAAGCCACCCATCGTCCCGCGCAACTGCAACTCGTCAACGTCTGGAAACGCTTCGGAGAGGGTGATCGGCAAACCGTTGCCGTTCGCAATGTCGATCTTTCCATCGCGCCCGGTGAGTTCGTCACGCTGATCGGTCCGTCCGGTTGCGGCAAGTCCACCCTCTTCAACATGATTGCGGGCCTTTTGCCGCCGGATCCGGATGGATCGATCCTGCTGGCCGGCCGGCCGCAGATGGATGGCGCGTTGCTCGGCAAGATCTCCTTCATGCCGCAACGAGACCTGCTGTTTCCTTGGCGCACGGTGCTCGACAATGCCACGATCGCACTGGAGGTCGAGGGCATGTCACGCAAAGCCGCGCGACAAAAGGCTGAAGCACTGTTCCCCGATTTCGGATTGCAGGGTTTTGAAAAGCACTATCCGCATCAGCTATCCGGCGGCATGCGCCAGCGGGTGGCCCTGATGCGCACATTCCTGTTCGAGCGCGACCTGATCCTGCTCGACGAGCCGTTCGGGGCGCTCGATGCCTTGACGCGCAGCATGATGCAGCGCTGGCTGCTCGACATATGGGCTCGCCACCGGCGCACGGTTCTGTTCATCACTCATGATATCGACGAAGCGATTTTCCTTGGCGACAAGGTCGTGGTCATGACGGCCCGCCCGGGCACGGTCCGTTGCGAGGTGAAGGTCGATTTGCCGCGCCCGCGCGATGCCTCCATCCTCACCGATCCGGAATTCATGGAGATCAAGAGGACGCTGCTCGCGGTCGTCGAGGAAGAAAGCATGAAGAGCTTTGCAACGGCGGCAGCAACATGAAGGTCCGGATCGTCGCAAGCTCTCCGCTAACCGTGGTTTTGATAACCATGGGCATCTGGCTGGTCGCCGTCCCGATGTTCAGGATCGAGCCGCGTTATCTCCCGGCATTGCCGGATGTGTTGGCCGATGGGATTTCGATCTGGCCAGATCTGGTTTCAGGCTTTGCGCGCACACTCTTGGAGACCTTGATCGGTTTCATGCTTGGCGCCGCGCTCGGCATCATCTTTGGCATTGCCTTTGCCTATGTCCGGATCGCCGAACGCGCCTTTTTTCCCATCTTTGTTGCGCTGCAAACGGTTCCCGTCATCGCATTCGGGGCGATTGTCGTGATCTGGTTCGGCAACACGATCCTGTCGAAGATCGCGATTGCGCTCTACCTCTCCTTCTTCCCAGTGGCGGTCAATACCCTGCGCGGCCTGCAATCCGTTGACCCGCAGCGGGTGGCTCTCATGCGCAGCTTCGGGGCGACGGAGACGCAGCAATTTCTCAAGCTGGCGCTCCCGACGGCGCTACCGACCATTATGGTCGGGCTCAAACTCGGCGTGTCCCTCGGTCTTGCAGGAGCGATTGTTGGCGAATGGTTCGGCGATACGGTCGGCCTCGGCGTCATGCTGCTGCAATCGCTTTATTTCGAGCAGGTGCCGCGCATGTGGGTATTGATCATTGCCAGTGGTGTGCTCGGTACGGCGCTCTATGGCGTGCTTGCATTGCTGGAACGGAAATTCATCTGGTGGCGTCCCGAATGACCAAACTCAATAGCCTGGTTCCAGTATTCATCGCGCTCGTCGGACTGCTTCTCGCCTGGCAGTTCGGCGCCTCGCTTCTTGATCTGCCGGCCTATATCCTGCCTCGACCGCTCGACATCCTCATGGGCGGCGTCGGCAAGGCGCGTCTCATTGGCGACGCGCTGTTCGTAACACTCCTAGAGGCATTGCTCGGTTTTGCGATTGGTGCGGCAATCGGGTTGGGACTGGCGATTGTGATGATCCTGGTTCCGCCGCTCGAACTCAGCCTGCTACCGCTGGTCATCGCCGTCAATTCCGTGCCGGCGGTCGCCTTCGTCCCGCTGGCATTGATCTGGTTCGGGCTGGGCATGGCCTCGAAAGTCGCGATGGCCGGGCTTGCGGTCAGTTTTGCGGTTCTGCTCAATGCGCTGGCGGGCCTGAAGCGCCCCGAGACGGCGGCTGTCGATCTGTTGCGCAGCTTCGGGGCGGGGCCGTTCGGCATCCTCTGGCGGTTGCGGCTACCGGCGACGATGCCGCATTTGGTCACCGGCCTGCGCATCGGGCTTGCCCGCAGCACCATCGCTGTGATCGTCACCGAAATGCTCGGAGCCTATGCCGGCATCGGGCAGCTCATCTATCAATCAACGGCTCAGATCGACTACGTCACCGTATGGGCCGCCGTTTTCGCCGCGTCGCTGGGCAGCCTGATCCTCTATGGGCTCCTCGTCGCAATCGACCGCAAGCTAATATGGTGGAAATGACCATGGCATCAACTTCCCTGCCGCTCTCCGAAGCAGAGCTTCGCATCCAACTGGCGGCGTGCTACCGCCTCGTTGCTCATTTCGGCAT
This sequence comes from Rhizobium sp. GW821-FHT14E12, assembly GCF_058803745.1. NCBI lineage: Bacteria > Pseudomonadati > Pseudomonadota > Alphaproteobacteria > Hyphomicrobiales > Rhizobiaceae > Rhizobium > Rhizobium sp. GW821-FHT14E12. The sequence continues at coordinate 132,521 of NZ_JBXAPH010000003.1, read as the reverse complement.
GGACGATCTGATCTACAACCACATCTCGGTGCGGCTGCCAGGCCCGGAGCATCATTTCCTGATCAATCCCTACGGATTGCTGTTTTCGGAAATCAATGCCTCCTGCTTCGTCAAGATAGATCTGGATGGAAACAAGATCGGCAAAAGCGATCATCCGGTGAACCGGGCCGGCTTTGTCATCCATAGCGCGATCCATTCGGGCCGCGAGGATGCGATCTGTGTGCTTCATACTCATTCAGAAGCGGCGACCGCCATTTCGGCGCTGGAAGAGGGCCTGCTGCCCGTCAGCCAATTCGCGATGCGCTACATGGGGCATATGGGCTTGCACGATTATGAAGGTGTCGCCATCGACACCGACGAACGGCAGCGGCTAATCGACGATATCGGCCCGCATAACGTGCTGGTGCTGCGCAATCACGGCGTCTTGACGGTGGGGAGAACCATCCCCGAAGCCTTTATCCTCATGTATTATTTTGAAAAGGCGGCTCGTGTGCAGCTGATGGCGCAGAGCGCGGTGGGCGCCGGGTCGCGCTTGGCCCTTCCGAAGGCCGAGGTCAGTGACAAGGCGGCCAGGCAATTCCACGATCACCATGGCGACATACTCGCTCCCGGCTCCAGAGAGTGGCCCGCGTTCATCCGGCTGCTCGACCGGATCGATCCGTCCTATCGCGATTGATATGATCTGCTTATCTATGCGAAGTAGAGTCGACGGGACCTGCTGCGGATATGTAGCCGCAGCGGCAAGAGATCTCATTCTGAAGACGGGAAAAATGGCATGACGGGGCAGGAGACCGGATCGGTTCTATTGGCGTCCGACGACGGAGACGTGCGCGCGGGTGGGGGGACGCTTTCCGACGAATTGCGCAACCGCCTGGAGGAAATGATCGTCAGCGGTACGCTCAAGCCCGGTGAACGCCTTGACGAAGTGGAGCTTGCTGCCCGTTTCAAGGTCTCGCGGACGCCGGTCAGGGAGGCGCTGAAAGCATTGAGCGCGACCGGCCTCGTCGACATACGCGGACGGCAGGGCATCACGGTTGCGATCATTTCGATCCCTATCCTCCTGGAAATGTTCCAGATGATGGCAGTGCTCGAAGGCTTGTGCGCCAAGCTGGCGGCGCGCCGGGCGACGGTCCCCGAGAGGGCGGCGCTGCGCGAGATCCATGCAAGGCTGATCAACGCGCTTTCGGCTGCTGATCCGGACAATTTCTACGCCATCAATTCCGAGTTCCACGAACTGCTTTACGATGCGGCGCATACGCATTTTCTGGCGGGTCAGACCCGGGCGCTACGCCGCCGCGTGGCCGCCTATCGCCGTTATGTCACCTATCAACCGGGCCGAATGGCCGCGACGATCGGCGAACATGAGCGTATCCTCGACGCCATCGAGCGCGCCGACGCCGAGACGGCGTTCAAGGCCGCCAGCGAGCATGTCAGTCTCCTTGGCGATGATATGGTGGATTTTATCGCGGCCTTGCCGGCCGCCTTTGTTCAGGAAGGCTGAAGAGGTTCCGTCAGCCGACGCCGTGTTTTTCCAGAATGGACATTGCGATTGAATTGAAAGCCTCAGGGCTTTCAAGCATCGGAAAGTGGCCCACTTCATTCATGATGTGCAGATCGAGACCGGCCAGATCGAGTTCGGTGCTGCTGCGAAGCATGGCGGAGTTGATGGTGGCGACCGGGGCATCCAGAAGCGGCCAGTGCGTTTCTATGTCCCATTCCAGCAAGGATCTCAAAGCCGTCAGCGCGACGTTTCTGTCGCATTGCGTCATGATGCGAATGATCTCGGCGACGATGACCGGATCCGTCGCAGGCGCCGTGATGTTGCGCACCATTTTTGCCATCGTGGCTTCGAAATGCATTTCGAACTTCTGAACCCGCAACTCGATCTCGTCGGCGGGACGGCGCTGGTAAAATGCCGCATCGGTGAAAGTGTCGACGCCGAGGACGAACTTGCATCGTCCAGCAAGAAGCAGGCCTGCTTCTATAGCGACGGGACCGCCCATGGAATGACCCATCAGGGCAAGCTCCCTCGCATCGAGCGTGTTCGCCACGTCGACGACGTTTTCCGCAAACCTGCCGATGCCGAGCTGCCATGTCTCTACCGGAGGGGCCGAAAGACCGTGACCTTCAAAATCGAGCGTCACGACCCGGAATCTGCTGGCCAGCTGCTTTATTTGAAAGCGCCAGAAGACGTCACTACAGCACCAGCCATGAAGCAGGAATAGAAACGGTCCCTTTTCTCCATGCACCTTGAAATTGTGAATGGGCATCCAGCTGCGACCCCGTTTGCATCGATGAAAACTGCCTACCCAACGTCCCTATTCGCACCGGAATCCGATGTCGTTTTACACTATAATGCCTGACCTGCTCATTGTCTGTTCTCTGAAGGCGCATAAAGCCTAAACTCGAATCCGAAATAGCCGGTCGGTGGTTTGATCCTCTTCAAGGCGACAAAGCCAGGAGTATCCGGCTGGGGCTTAGCTGCTAGCCGCGAAGATGCGACCGATCGTATTGAGCAGAATCTGGGCCGCGAGAATAGCCGTCGAGCCCGTATGGTCGTAGTCGGGCGCGACTTCGACCAAATCGATGCCGACAATCTCGCCGCGCTTGGCCAACCCCGCGATCAGTTCCAGAACCTCGTAGTAGATGAAGCCACCGTGGCTCGGTGTGCCGGTGCCAGGGGCGATTGAAGGATCGAAACCGTCGATGTCGATGGAAAGATAATAGCGCTTTCCGAGAGGAATGCGTTCCAGCACATTTTCCACGCCAAGCTTGCGGATTTGCCGAACGGAGAGGATCTCCGATCCATGTGCTCGAGCATAATCATAACCTTCCTTGGCGGTGGAAGAGACGTTGCGGATGCCGAGTTGCGTCATGCCCGTAACCCAGGGCTTTTCCGAGGCGCGGCGCATCGGGCTGCCATGACCGTAGCGGACCCCATGACGCTCGTCGACAAAATCGAGATGGGCGTCGAACTGCACCAGATGAATCGGTTCCTGATCGCTGAAAGCGTTGATGCAAGGAATGTTGATCGAGTGGTCGCCGCCGAGTACGACGGGGAGCGCGCCCGCGGCGAGGATCTTGCGAACACCGAACTCGATATTGGCGTGGCTGGTCGTCGTGTCGGTGTGCACGATGTCGGCGTCGCCTATGTCTACGATCCTGACGCCTTCGAGATAGGTGACGTCATCTTCGTGATCATAGGCTCCGGCATGGCCGAAGGAAAACAGCGTGGAAGCCTCGCGAATGCTGCGCGGCCCGAAGCGGGCACCGGCGCGCCATTGCGTGCCGAAGTCGAAGGGGGCGCCGAGGATTGCGACATCGGCGTCGATCGCGTCCCAGTTTTCGACATAGGGGCTCTTGGCGAAGGTGGAAATGCCGACGAAGGGTAGATTGAGCCGGCCCGTGTTGTAACCGTGAGCAGCCATGGGTCTTCCTTTCAAGATATCAAAATGCGCGTTCGCGCCAGGTTTGCAGGAATTGCGAAAGGCGCTCGCTCTTCGGTGCCGCGAAAAGCGTTTGCGGCGGACCGTCCTCCACAATGCGGCCACCGTCCATGAAGACGACGCGGTTGGCCGCGTGCGCGGCGAACCCCATTTCGTGGGTGACGATGAGCATGGTCATGCCCTCCGAGGCGAGCGCTCTCATGACCGAGAGCACCTCGCCCACAAGCTCTGGGTCCAGTGCCGAGGTCGGCTCGTCGAACAGCATCACTTTCGGTGTCATGGCGAGCGCCCGGGCAATTGCCACGCGTTGCTTCTGCCCACCGGACAGATTTTCGGGATGGCGGTCGGCGAAAGCTGTGAGCCCCACTTTGGCCAGCGCCGCGTGTCCGGTTGCTTCCGCTTCGGCGCGAGCGACGCGGTGGACGAGCCGGAGCGCCAGCGTCACATTGTCGAGCACGTTCATGTGCGGCCAGAGATGGAAATGCTGGAATACGATGCCAAGAGGACGGCGAGCGTCGGCTAGCTCCTTCGTGCCGGCACGTTCGCGCCCCAGTGGCGTTTCCCGCCAGCCCATCATCCGGCCGAACACATTAACCTCGCCGGCGTCGTAGGGATCGAGAAAGGCGATGGAACGCAGGAGCGTGCTCTTGCCCGAGCCGGAGGGGCCGATGACACAGGTGACATCGCCGGCATGAATATCGAGATCGATGCCGTTCAGTACCGTTCTTTCGCCGAAGCGTTTCTCAAGTCCGCGAACCGATATCGCCGCCGGTGTTGCTGTCATGTCAGAAGCCTTTCGCTGCAAGGCGGCGCTCTGCGTAGAAGCCGATCCGCGCAATGGTTTCGACGAGCGCCCAATAGAGCAGGGCGACGGTCACGTAGGGCGTGACGACCGCGAAACTGATGGAGCTGATGGTGCCCGCGACTTTCGTCAGTTCGCCGAGTGTGATGACGGACAGAACGGCCGATTCCTTCACCAGATTGATCGCCTGACCAATGGAGGGCGGAAGCGTCAGCCTCATCGCCTGCGGCAGTTCCACATGCAGGAATATCTGGCCTGGTGTGAGGCCGAGCATGGCGGCCGCCTCGCATTCGCCCTTCGGCACGGCATTGAACCCTGCCCGGAAGATTTCTGCGAAGGGACCAGCACCATAAAGACCAAGGCCGACAATGCCGGCGACATAGGGGCTGAGCACCAAGCCAAACTGCGGGCCACCATAATAGAGAAGGAAGAGTACCAGTGCCAGAGGTGCGCCGCGGGCGAATTCGACATAGACCCGGATCGCCAGGGACAGGGGCCGCAAGCGGCTGCGCAGGGACAATGTCAGCAGGATGCCGACCAGAACGGCGATGCAAATTCCGAGAGCCGACACGGCGGTCGTGGTGGCAAGACCGGCGAGATAAAACGGAAGATCGTTGAAAAAGCCAGTCATCATCGTCTGGCCCCTTGCGTCAGGCGGCGCTCCATCAAGAGACCGATACCGGCCAAAGCCGCGCCGACGGCCACATAGAGCAGGAGAGCGGAGGCATAGGCCTCCAGCGGGCGGAATGTTGATGCCGCCACTTGCTGTGCCCTGCGGGTGACATCCATGACCGCGATAACGGAGACGAGGGAAGAATTCTTCACCAGCGCCTGCATCTCACCGACAAGCGCTGGCAGCATCGTGCGTACAGCTTGCGGCACCTCGATGCGCAAGAAGGTTTGAGCCGTCGTCAGCCCAAGCATTTCGGCCGCCTCGATCTGTCCCCTCGGCACCGCCAGAAGCCCGGCGCGGTAGATCTCCGATTGGAAAGCGGCGGTGTTGAGCGCCAGTGCCAGGGCGGCAGCCACAGGCGGCTCCAGTTCGAGGCCGAGAAACGGCAGCAGATAGAAGACGACGAGAAGCTGGACGAGGATAGGCGTGCCACGCCAGAACGAGACATACAGCCCGGCTGCTGCACGCGGCAGCCGGCCGCAGCGCGAGGCGGCCGCAAGCAGCACGGCCAGCGGCACGCCGAGCAGAAGCGCCGAAAAGCTGACCGTGACGGTGGTGAGGAGACCGTCAAGAAGAGCTGGCCAGACGCCCGCCAGTGTCCTGTCCATGATCGCTTCTCCCTTACCATTACTGAGTGGCGGGAAGCGCTTCCGGCAGTTCCATCGGAGCGCCAAACCACTTTTTCTGCAGCTCGGCGAGCTTGCCGGATTTGTTGTGCTTGATGAGTTCCGCGTCGATCAGTGCGTTGAGCGAGGTGCTGTCGGCGTCGTTGCGGCCAGCCCAGGAGAAATAGGTCTTCGGTCCGAAGGTGGGCAGGACGACTTCGAAGATATCCGGCCGCTGGCGCGCTGCTTCAAGCAGGTTCGGCAATGAGTTGACGACGGCATGGATGCGACCCGTAGCAAGGTCGGCATAGGCTTCGGAGAAGTCGGTATAGGTTGAAACGGTTACGTCGGCCTTACCGGAAGCTTTCAGCTCAGTCGCGAATGTCTCAAGCGCCGCGAGTTGGGCGGAACCCGCCTGCGAGCCGACTGGCTTGCCGGCGATATCTTCCGGCTTGGTGATTTCGGCATCGCCCTTTCGCTTCAGCACAGCCATCGTGGCATCCGCGATCGGTACAGAAAGATGATAGGCCTTCATGCGCTCCGGTGTGACGGTGACCGAGGTGACGACATAATCGAAGCGGCTGGCAGCAAGACCCGGCAGGATACCCTGCCAGGGCAGATCGAGGCGCTTTAGCTCAACTCCGGGCAGTTCCTTCATGACGTCTTCCATGATGTCGGCGGAATAACCAACGATCTTCCCATCCTCGACAAATTCGAACGGCGCAAAACGCGCCTCGGTGGCAACGGTGAAAACCTTCGTCGTCTTGATTTTGTCGAGCAGGTCGGCCGCGTGCGCGACGGGTGCCATCATGGCGACGGCAAGCGCGGCGCCCGCCAGAAGGATTCTCGAATTCCGGATGATTGTCATAGTCTTGTTCCCCTGCTTTTTCGGGATCGCTTCGTGATCTCTGAAGGAGAGGAAAGCATGGACAATAGCTCAGAAAAATAGGAAAGTGATGAAGTTTACATCAGAATTATTAATGTGAGGAAAGCGGATGCTATTGGCTCAATCCGATCTCCGCTCCTTGACGGTGTTTCGCGCAGTCGTAGAGCATAAGAGTTTTCTCGGCGCGCAAATCGCGCTTGGTCTCAGCCAGTCCGCCATCAGCTTCCACATCAAGGCGCTGGAAGATCGTTTGGGTTTCAAGCTGTGCCGACGGGGCCGCTCGGGTTTCGAGCTGACGGATCGTGGCGTTATCGTACACGAGCGGTCGAAAGGCCTTTTTCTGGCACTCAATGCCTTCGAGAGCGACATTGGCGCACTCAAAAACCGCATTACCGGCACGCTGAGGCTTGGCCTGATCGACAACACCATCACTGATAGCGACCTGCCGATCCACCGGGTGATTGCTCGTATCAGCGAGAAGGCCCCCGAAGCGCGCGTTGAACTGGCAATCGACACCCCTGATGCGCTGCTTTCCGAAATCGCCAATGGCGGACTGGACATCGCGCTTTTACCGGAAACACAACCCTATCAGGGTCTGAAGCTCTCCCGACTTCGGGAAGAAATCCATTCGCTCTACTGCGGCCAAGGGCACCCGCTCTTCAAGCAGGGTGGGGCGGAGTTGACGATAGAGCACGTCGAGTCTTTCGATTTCGTGGTGCGGCCCTACGCCAACATGCGTGAATTGCAATTCTTTCCGCGCGCACGAACGCGCGCGGTCGCCTCGAATATGGAGGCGCAGGCGATGTTCATTATGTCCGGACATTATCTCGGTTATTTGCCGGACCATTACGCCCGCGACTGGGTTCAGAAAGGTTGCTTCCGATCGATTATGCCGGATGAAACTCGAATTCACTCCACGTTCGTCATAGCCACGCGCTCCGCGGAAAAACCTTCAACCATCCTTGATTTCTTCATCCGCGAGCTGGCCGGCATTGCGTCGGAATCCCTACACAAGAGGCAATCTCCCGCTGTGGCGGGACTATGAGGTTTGCTGCCCAATCCCACGGTGATATAAAGCTCGCGCAATCGTTTCGACATCGGGCCAGGTGCTCACGTCGATCATTTCACCGTCGATGCAGACCGCCGGCGCCACGAGTTTCATAGCGTCGATTAGCCTTCATGGATTGCGAGGGTGGGCAAAGGGAGCAAAATCTACTCCTTCCGCGGCGAGCGCGTTGCGCAGCGACTGTGCCATTGCCACGGCGCCAGGCGTATCGCCGTGGACGCAGATGGATGCCGCCTCGACCGGCAGCTTGCGGCCACCGATGGTCGGGATTTCTCCGTCACGAACCATGGACAAAACCTGGTCCATGCTCTGTTGCAGATCATGAATGACCGAGCCTTCTCGCTGCCGGGAAGTCAGCATTCCATTGTCGTCATAGGTCCGGTCGGCATAGACTTCGCACGCGACCTTCAGGCCGGCCCTTTCGGCAGCCTTCATGGTCTCCGAATAGGGAAGGGTGAGGAAGACGAGAGAGGGATCGACAGCCTTGATCGCGCGGACGCAGACATCCGCAAGGATGGGATCCTCGGCTGCCATGTTGCCGAGCGAGCCGTGTGTCTTCATGTGGCTGATCGGCCAGCCGAGTGCGCTTGCCATGCCCTGGATCGCCGCGATCTGGTAGATCAGCTGCGCCTCGATATCCTCGGGACGTTCGCCGGAGATGCGGCGCCGGCCGAAACCGTAGAGATCCATGAAGGAGGGATGCGCGCCGATTGAAACGCCTGAAGCCTTGGCGGCGAGAATGGTGTCGCGCATGACCATGGGATCGCCGGCATGGAAGCCGCAGGCAATATTGGCTGTCGTGATCAGTCCGAGCATGGCCTTGTCGTCGCCGATCGTATAGGCGCCGAAGCCTTCTCCCATGTCGCAGTTCAAATCAATCGTTGCCATGCGGCTTGCTCCCCGTCGACGATTCCGGCCTGATACGGCAGCATAATTCTTTACCGTTCTGTTGCATTGCACGAACTTTGTTCATATCATCCGGCCATAGTTGACATACAGTTGGTATACTGAAATAGCAAGTCAGGTGAATATGGAAACGCACCGGTTTTGACGGGCGGTGCTCTGTTTTCGATGTGCCAGATTGACGGAAGGAGGGGTGTCGGCGCAATGGCCGAAATGTTCCCACGCATTCGCGCTTGCGGCGACAGCATGCTGTCGGTCGAACTCGCCGATCATATCGACGATGATGTCAACAGGCGCATCATCGCGCTCTTCGACGAGCTGAGCCTCAACCCCATTGCGGGCATCGAAGAAATGGCCCCGACCTATCGTTCGCTCAGTGTCATCTACGATCCCGCGATCATCCGCGGCGCAGCGCTTGCCGATGTGCTGCAGAAGCGGCTGCAGGCTTTGTCCGTGACAGATACATCCTCGCGCTGCTTCAGCGTACCCGTCGTCTACGGTGGCACCGTCGGGATTGACCTCGACGAGCTGGCTCGCATGAAGGACATGACCACGGTCGAACTCGTCAATCTGCATGCCAGTGCCGAGTATCGTGTTTATATGATCGGTTTTGCGCCCGGGTTTGCCTATCTCGGCGGCCTTCCGGATGTGTTGCATACGCCGCGACTGGCCGCGCCGCGCCAACGGATCGAGGCAAGTGCCATCGGCATAGGCGGCAAACAGGCCAGCATCAATTCAGTGCCGGGGCCGAGCGGCTGGCGCTTTATCGGCCGTACGCCGGTCAGGCTTTTTGATCCTCATCGGACGCCGCCTTTTCTTCTCAAGGCTGGCGATCGCATCCGCTTTCGTCCGATCGGCGAGGCCGAGGCGGTGCGTCTCGATACGATGGTCGCGGCGGGCCAGACCGCTTTGGAGCTTGAAGTCGCATGATGCATTTGCGGATTCGTCAAGCGGGACCCATGGTGACGGTTCAGGATTGCGGCCGCAGGGGATTGCTGCATTCCGGCGTCTCCGGCTCCGGGCCGATGGATGCGCCGTCTTTCCGCATTGCCAACGCACTGGTGGGCAACCGTCAGGATATGGCCGCTCTTGAGTTTGCCAGCGCGGGCGGCACGTTCGAGGTCACCGAGCCGGTTCGTTTTGCCGTCACCGGCGGCGACGTGGATATCCGCATCGACGGCTCCGCCGTGCGCCCATGGGAGAGCCATGATCTCTTTCCTGGATCTACGCTCGTCGTCGGCGGCCTGCGATCGGCCGTTTGGGGATATCTAGCGTTTTCCGGCGGCATCGACACGCCCTTGATCTTGGGTTCCCGCGCCACGCATCTGCGCACGGGTCTTGGTGGCCATGAAGGACGTTGCCTAAGGACTGGCGATCTCTTATCGATCGCCCCCCTCGATCCGATGCCGCATCTTGTGCTCACAAAGCCGTGGCGCCGGTCCAATCGCCCCATCAACGTCGTGGCAGGGCCGCAGGATGATTATTTTGATGCGTCCGCCTGGCGTACCTTCCTCGGGAGTTCGTTCACCGTATCCGCCAGTCGCGACCGCATGGCGCAGATGCTGGATGGGCCAGTGATCTCCGCCATCCGAGGCAATGATATCGTCTCGGATGGCACCACCTTCGGATCGATCCAGGTCCCGGGTTCCGGCCGGCCGATCGTTTTGATGGCCGAACGCCAGACGACCGGCGGCTATCCGAAAATAGCGACTGTGGCTTCCGTCGACGTGCCACGGTTGGCGCAGACGCCGAGCGGCATGGCGATCCGTTTTCGCTTGATTTCCCAGGCCACGGCAGAGGCGCTGCTGGTCGCGGAGCGGCAAGCCCTACAAGACGTGATTACGGGTCTGTCCGAAAAGATCGCGCCAATGAGCGTCGCACAAGAGGTAGCGCCATGACACAACCGCTTGCCAAGCAGGCCTACACCAAGATCATCGAAATGATCCTGTCGGGCGCGCTCATGCCGGGGGATGCCTTGCAGGAGGCCAAGCTGGGCGAAGCGCTGGACATGTCGCGCACGCCCGTTCGCGAAGCAATCAAACGCATCGAAGCCGAGGGGCTGGTGACGCAGGATGGACGCTTCCTCAAGGTGCGGCAGCTTTCCGGCGAGGAGGTGGAGGAAATCTTCTTCCTGCGCCAGACGCTCGAAGCCCATTCTGCTCGCGCGGCCACGGGGCTTCCCGCCGGCCGGCTGGATGAGATAGAGGCGCGCGTCCGCCGCCTGCAATTGGAGGGACCAGGGGAAGAGGACGAACAGCGTCGTGTCGACGACGACTTTCATCGGATGTTGGCCGCGGCAACGGGCAGCGCCATGATCGTCGCCACCATCGACGATCTCCGCCGCCGCACCTGCATGTTCGACCACACGCAGGTTCCGGACCGCTTTCTTAAAGGATGCGCCGAACACCTTGAGATTATCACCGCGCTGCGGGTCGGTGACGGCGAAACGGCGGGCCGGCTGATGGCCATGCATGTCGCCAATGCGCGCGATGCCATTCTGGCGCGCCTGAAATCGTCCGACGAAGGATCCGATTGATGAAATGTCTGATTGTCCAACCGGTTCATGCCGACGGCATTGCGTTGCTCGGGGAGGTAGGTATTGAGCCGGTATTCTGCCCTTCTGCGGATATGGCAACGGTCGCCCGCATGATCCCCGGCTGCGAGGCGGTGATCACCAGGGATGCCGGCCTTTCCGCGGCCGCGATCAATGCTGCTGATGTGTTGCGCGTTGTCGTCGTGCACGGTGCCGGTCACGATGCAGTCGACAAGGAAGCGGCAAGCGAACGTGGCGTGCTTGTCTGCAATACGCCGGGTGCCAATGCGCGGTCGGTGTCGGAGCTTGCTCTTGGCCTTGCACTGGCGATCGCGCGGCGCATCCCGGCTGCAGACCGCAGCGAACGAGCCGGCACAAGGGGTTTTCGCGAGATGGAGACCTTCACGGAATTGGCCGGCAAGACGGCTCTCATTGTCGGCTGGGGCGCAACCGGCGCGGGGCTTGGCCGCATGCTGAAGGCCGCGTTCGATGTACGCGTTCTGGTCTATTCGCCTCGCACTGCCGAGGTGGAGGGCTTCGAACGAGTGGAAAAACTCGAAGATGGCCTGGTACAGGCGGATCTGGTCTCGCTGCACACGCCACTGCGGCCGGAGACGCGCGGGCTGATCGATGCAAGAGCGCTTTCGCATATCAAGCCTGGCGCCATTCTCGTCAATACCGCACGAGCGGGCCTTGTGGATGAAGCCGCACTTGCCGAAGCCATCGCCTCCGGGCGGGTCGCCGGGGCTGGACTTGATGTCTATTCCCACGAAGCGCCATCAGGCCCCCTTGGCCAGTCGAACCGGGTGATCTTTACGCCGCATCTCGGTGGTGCAACGCTCGAGGCCCTGCGTCGCGTGGCCATCGGCTCGGCTCGCAATGTGCTGATGGCCCTTTCCGGTGAACGCCCGGCGACGGCACTCAACGATCCGGCACGGAGTTACGCATGAGCCGCGTTATTGAAGATACCATCGATCGGCTGCTCGATCGCATCAACGCCATTTCGGAGCCGGGGCCGGGCTATACGCGCCCATCCTACAGTGCGCTGGAAACCGCTGCCCATCAGGTCATCGCCGAGGAGGCGGAAGCCCTAGGCCTGACGGTGAAGCGGGACGCTGCGGGCAATCTGTTCGCCCGGCTGCCGGGCAGGGACCGTACGGCCGCGCCCCTTTATATCGGCTCGCATCTCGACACCGTGCCGATGGGTGGCGCCTATGACGGGCAGGCCGGCGTTGCTGGCGCCATGGCTCTTGCCGCTGCCTTCGTCGACAGCGGCACACCGCCGCCCGTCGATCTGGTGGTGACGGTGACGCGCGCGGAAGAGAGCGTCTGGTTCCCGGTTTCCTATATCGGCTCTCGCGCGGCACTCGGGCGGCTTTCGGCCGAAGACATGAAGGCGGTCCGGTTCGATACCGGCCGGACGTTGGCCGATCACATGTGCGAGGAGGGTGGCGATCCGGAGGCTGTCATCGCCGGGCTAGGACTCGCGCCTGCACGCTTCATAGAGCTGCATATCGAGCAGGGACCCGTTCTTGATGAGGCAGGCGAGGCCTTCGCCATCGTCGACGGCGTGCGCGGTGGGCTGCGCTATCGCGACGCCCGCATCAACGGTGTCTGGGCTCATTCCGGCGGTGCGCCGCGCGGCGCGCGTTCCGATACTGTTTTTGCCCTGGCGGATCTGGTGGTCGCGATGGATCGAAGATGGGGCGCAATCCTGGAGGAAAAGCATGATCTTGCCGTGACGGTCGGCCGCGTCGATGCGGCCAGTTCCGAACACGCCTTTGCCAAGGTGCCCGGCCGGCTCGATTTCTGCCTCGACCTGCGCAGCGACGATCCAGCCATTCTTGAGCGGATGGATCGGCTGGTGACGACTGAAATTGCGTTGATCGAGCAAGCCCGCGGCGTTTCCTTCGAGCTTGGCGTCCAATCCCGCAGTCAGCCGACTCGGCTCTCAGTGCAACTCGGTGACGAGATCTGTGAGGCTGCGCGCCGGCTTGGCTTTTCGCCACGCCGGATGCTGTCCGGCGGCGGCCATGATGCTGCCGCCTTCGCCCAGGCGGGCTGGGAGTCGGTCATGGTGTTCCTGCGCAATTGGGATGGCAGTCACAATCCCAAGGAAGGCATGGATCCCGCCGACCTTGCCACTGCGGTTCGGGTGCTGCATGCGGCATGGACGAAGAACGGCCAGGAGAGCCTATGAGCGAGAAGGAAACATTGGCCCAGCAGGCCTATCGCGACGTCAAGCAACGTATCCTTGCTGGCACCCTCCCTGCGGGCGATGTCCTGACTGAGAGAGCCCTTGCCCAGGAATCCGGCATTTCGCGCACGCCGTTGCGCGCAGCTATCTCCCGGCTGGAAAAGGAAGGCGTCATCTCGCGGCTCACCAATGGAGCGTTGATGGTGCGGCCCGTCACGGTGGAGCAACTCCTTGAAATCGTCCAGATAAGACGTCTGCTCGAAGGTGCTGCTGCAGCCAGGGCCGCCGGGCGACCCATGACGCCGGCACTCGAGCAGTCCCGCGAGACGATGCGTGCCTATGCGCAGGGAGGCGACGTCGCCTTCGATCAATTCTGGCTCGATGACGACGTCTTTCATCTGGCCGTCGCGGAAGCGGCCGGTCTCAGCCTGCTGCCGGCCATGATCACGGAAATGCGTGGCATCGCCCGGCGTTGCACCATCACTCGCACCCATGACCGCTTCGACCAGCAGGCAGGCGAGCACCTCGCCGTCATCGACGCCATCGAAGCGCGAGATGGCGAGCGCGCTTGCGCCGCCATGCAAACCCATTTCGACAGTGTTCGTAGCCGATTTTTGGGCTGGCTCGACCGACGCTAATGATGGAAATTGTGATCGCACCAGATGCATGAATTCGCAGAACTGCGCGGCCGCGAAGCCGCTTTTACCGAAACGGAGTTCGCCGAAAGGCAGTCGCGAAGCCGCGCCGCCATACGAGCGGCCGGTCATGAGGCACTCGTCGTTACCGGACCGGAAAACATCTACTGGCTGACCGGTCGGCAGACGGCTGGTTATTTCGCATTCCAGGCGCTGGTTCTGCCTGTCGAGGGCAACCCGTGCCTCCTAGTGCGGGAACTGGAACTAGCCGGATCGGTCGCCAACACATGGATGCGGAATATCCATACCTACCAGGACGGCGAAGATCCGGCCGTGGCATTGGCGGGACTTCTGAGGACGCTCGGTATCTCCCGTCCGGCCATTGAACTGGGAGGCTGGTTCGTTTCGCCGCTCATGGCCGACAGGATTGCCCAGGAAATCGGCCACGGCGGCTTGATAGACGGCTCGGCAATCTTGCCGCCGCTCAGAATGGTGAAGTCGAAAGCGGAGCTGGATGCGATCAGGGCTGCGGCAGGCTATGCTCAAGCGGGTATGGTGGCCGGGATCGCTGCCTGTGACGCCGGCGTGGACGAGAACGCGGTTGCGGCCGCCATGCTGGCTGCGGCGACCGAAGCCGGATCGGAGGCCATGGCGATGGAGCCCTTGGTGTCTTCGGGGCCGCGCAGTGGCCTGCCGCATATGACATGGCGCCGGCGGAAGCTGACGGTGGGGGACCCTGTCTTTCTTGAGCTGGCGGGAAGCCACGCCCGGTATCACGCAGGCTTGATGCGCGCCGTCTGGATCGGCCATCCGCCCGACGAAGCACGTCGCATGATGGACTGCGCGCTTGCCGCCCTCGAGGCGGCCCTTGCGGCGATCCGACCTGGCGTGCCCTGCAGCGTGCCGCATGAGGCGGCGCAGAAGGTGATCGATGCGAAAGGCTATCATGCTGCCTTTCGCAAGCGCATCGGATATTCGATGGGGGTCGCCTTCGCGCCCGACTGGGGCGAAGGGGGAATTCTCAGTCTCTTCAGCGGCGTGTCGCAACTGATCGAGCCGGGCATGGTCTTCCATCTGCCTGCGACCTTGCGAAGCTACGGTGTCTGGACCGTCGGCGCTTCCGAAACCGTGATCGTTACCGAAACCGGGGTAGAGCCGCTATCGACGCTACCGCGGGACCTTGTCGTTCGATAGCGGAGCGGGGTCTGGCCGAACTTCAGGCCTAAGTGCTACCACCAGAAGCTTGGCGATTTGGTGAGGAGTTCGTTGCCGTCTTCACCGATGATGATGATGTCCTCGAAGAAGGCCGCGCCGATACTGTCAAGCGAGAGAAAGGCTTCCACGCCGAACACCATATTCTTCTCGATGCGGTCTTGCGGCAAGGACATGCTGGTGGAGATGCGCGGCAGTTCGAAGCCGAGCCCGATACTATGGCCGAAGAAGGGGAAGTTCTTCATGATCGGCGAGACGGCGCCGCCGAACGCTGCCGTCATGCGATCACCCTCCGCTGCTACGTCGAGAAGCCTCACACCCGGCCGCATCATGTCGGACAGGGCATGCACGATGCCTGCGGTGGCCTCGATCAGCCGACGCTGGTCATCATTGGGTCTGCCACGAACACCTGTGCGGCCGGGATCGAGATAATATCCCTGATAGAAGGCTGCATGGAGCGTACCGGTGACGATATCGCCCGGTTGCGGCGTATCGGCGCTGTAACCGGTCAGCGGGAAGCGCTGATCGAAACCGAGCGTATCGCCGTGATTGCAGCCGATCATTTGGAGGCGACCGCCGAGGCGTACCACCTCACGGGCCGCCTCACCGGCAGCCTCTCGTTCGGATAGTCCGCCTGTCAGTCCTTCCATCAGCCGGTTCAGCCCGATAGTCGCCGTCTCGCCGGCGATCCGGAAACAGTCGAGCTCGCGCGGGCTTTTGATGCGTCTGACGCTGCGGATGAGATCATCGGCCTCGATCCATTCCACCTGCGGGGCTCCGTCAACGAGCTGGCTGTAATATTTGACCGGGATGAAATTCGTGCCGACCAGCGCGACGCGGCCCTTGATGCCCCGTTCGACCATCGCCTTGGCAATGCTGGCAAAGGGATGGTTCGAAGAGCGCACGTCGGCGATGGAGACGAGATCGCCGCGCACTTCCGGTTCGTCGATGTGTAGTTCCGGCGCTTTGCCTTGCTGGAGGATGATGCCGGAGAAGGAGCGTGCAGACCAGATCAGCGAATCCATGCCGCCGCTGATCGCGTAGTGATTGGACAGGTAGAGAATGTCGCCGCAGTTGTCCGTCGTACCCCCGCCGCGCCCGAAAACCACGGCCGTCTCGAAGCCGCGAGCCTTCATTTCTGCGAGAACACGCGCCCAGCGTGCCTCGTATTCATCGAGCGGAAAATATCTGGCCATGGCACGGTTCCTTTGACGCGTAAGCACCTTTTGACGCTGGTCGGCTGAAGGCGCGAAGCTTTCAAATTTCGGTACACCAACTGTATTCAGCGGTCAACGCATGCCATGATCCATCGGATGTGTTCGGCCGTCCCCTTTGGCTCTTAATGACTATCTTTTGCGCAGGAGGGCTGATTTTTTACGCAGAACGCCAATAATTTTTGCAGTAAATCATTGAAAAACAAACTTGAATTCCATTGGTATACCGAATAGGCTGAGTTTGAAAGTCAATGGTCGGGCAAACGGACCGTAAGAAGCTTCCAGCTCCAATGAGGCCCGTGCCCCGTCGAAACGCGAGTTTTGCATCATGACCGAATGTTCCGAAATCGTGCCGGCCAGCCATGGGCGCGCCTTCACGATGCGCGCCGGCCAGTTCGCCGTCATCACCAATAGTCATGGCAACCAGGTCGTCGACACCTGGGCCATATCGGCTGATGATCCGAGCGATGTCATGTCGATGGACCATACCCGATCGGTCAACAGCAACATCTTCTTCAAGCAGGGCATGTCGGCCGTCGGCACCCGCCGCCTCAAGATGCTGACGCTGGTCGAAGACACAGCAGCGCTGGCGCATGACACGCTTCTCTGCCCCTGCAATTCTGCTCTCTATCATGAGCTTGGTTGCGAGGAGGGGCATCGCAGTTGTTCCGGCAATTTTCACGAGGCGCTTGCCGAGAAAGGTATTGCCTCGTCGTTCACCCCGGCATCGCTCAATCTTTTCATGAATGTGCCTGTCCGGGGCGATGGTGCCGTCGAGCGCTTGCCTCCTGCATCGCAGCCAGGCGACCGGGTCGCGCTGCGCGCCGAGATGGACCTTGTTCTGGTGCTCTCCGCGTGCCCGCAGGACGTCACCGTCATCAACGGGATCGGCCGCGCGCCTAGGGATGTCGCGGTTGATATCCTCGACCAATTGCCGACGGGGGGCGAATGATGCCGGAGCCTATACTGACCCTGCGCGATATCCGAAAGAGTTTCGGGGACAATGAGGTCTTGAAGGGAATTTCGCTCACCGTCACGGCGGGCGAGGTTGTCTCGATCATCGGCGCCAGCGGCTCGGGCAAGAGTACCTTCCTGCGCTCCATCAATGCGTTGGAAATGCCGCAATCCGGCTTCATGGATTTCGACGAGCTTTCGTTCGATTTTCGGCCTGAGTCCCGTCAGTTCCCAATGCCGGCGCAATTGCAGGCGCTGCGGCGTCGGGTGGGCATGGTGTTTCAGAGCTACAATCTCTGGCCACACATGACGGTTCTGGAAAATGTCATCCACGCACCGGTCAAACTCCTGAAGATGCCGCGCTCCCAGGCGATCGAGGAGGCCGAAGCGCTGCTGTCGCGCATCGGGCTTTATGAAAAGCGGCATAGCTATCCCTCCCGACTATCCGGCGGCCAGCAGCAACGCGTCGCCATTGTCCGGGCTTTGGCGATGAAGCCCCGACTGATGCTGTTTGACGAGGTGACATCGGCGCTCGACCCGGAACTGGTTCACGAGGTGTTGGTATTGATGGCATCGCTTGCCGCGGAAGGCATGACCATGCTGCTCGTCACGCACGAAATTGCCTTTGCGCGAGACGTTTCTTCTCGGGTTCTCTTCTTCGACAAGGGTGTCGTCGCCGAATCCGGAGCGCCCGACATCCTGCGCAATCCGCAAAGCGAGCGGTTGCAGCAATTCCTGCATCGCATTCTGCATGACCAATTCGGCTCCCTTGGCATGGATGCATCCAACGGGGAGGTGCTTTCATGAACGAAGCGTTTCTTGAAGAACTCACGCTCTATGGCCCGGGAT
Organism: Rhizobium sp. GW821-FHT14E12; assembly: GCF_058803745.1. Classification (NCBI taxonomy): domain Bacteria; kingdom Pseudomonadati; phylum Pseudomonadota; class Alphaproteobacteria; order Hyphomicrobiales; family Rhizobiaceae; genus Rhizobium; species Rhizobium sp. GW821-FHT14E12. The sequence goes on along the minus strand of NZ_JBXAPH010000003.1, from coordinate 114,546 downwards.
TTGTCGAGGCTGCCTGGACGGTGCTCTGGCTGACGGTGGCCACGATCGTCTTCAGTTGGATCTGTGGTCTCGCGGCCGCTCTGGCGCATGGATCGAAGTGGCGCGCGGCGCGCATGGCATCGGCTTTCTATGTCTGGTTCGTTCGCGGAACGCCGACCCTCATCCAAGTTTTCATCATCTATTTCGGATTACCTGCGTTTGGTATCAAGCTTTCTCCCTTCGTCGCCGGCGTCCTGTCGCTCGGGATCAACAGCGGCGCTTATGTTGCGGAGATCATTCGTGGCGGCCTTTCGGCCATTCCGCGTGGGCAGACGGAGTCGGCGCTCGCGCTCGGTTTCAGCCCGACAGAGACCATGCGCAGCATCATCCTGCCACAGGTCTCTCGCATCATCCTGCCGTCCATCACCAATGAGGCGATTTCGACGTTGAAGAACACGTCGCTGCTGTCGACGATTACGGTGGTGGAACTCACCCTTTACGCCCAGACGCTGATCGCCGCGACATTCCGCCCGTTCGAATTCTACATCACGGTTGCGATCATCTATCTCGTCCTGACCACCATTCTCACCCAGCTTTCAGCTTGGCTGGAGCGGCACTATGCGGCCCAGACATAAACGGCACGGTCTGGGCCACGCGCACCCGGAAGTTTTATGCGCCGCGAGGCGAAGACGATACCTCAACTAGATCAATAAAAGGGAACAATAGCCATGAAATTCAAACTGTTTGCATTCGCTGCCACCATGCTTGCCGCCGCCGCCTTTGGTAACGCGCCGGCTTCGGCCGCTGGTCTGGAGCTCCTGGAACCTGGCAAGCTGCAGGTCGCGACCGAGGGCACATTTGCGCCTTTCAGCATGCGCGCTCCCGACGGCACGCTGGACGGCCTGGAGATCCGTGTGATGAAGGAAGTGGCCAAGCGTTTGGATCTCGCCTACACGCCTGTCCTCATCAAATGGGATTCGCTCCTCGTCGGCTTGCAGGCCGATCAGTATGACGTCATCAGCGCATCCATGGACATCACGCCCGAACGTCAGAAGAAGGTTACCTTCGCCAACGGCTGGCTGGAATCGGGTGGCCGCATCATCGTTTCGAAGGGTTCGCCGATCAAGAGTGCCGCCGATCTGAAAGGCAAGACAGTCGGCGCGCTCGTCTCCTCCACCTTTGCCAAGATCGCCGAGGAAAAGGGCGCATCCGTCAAGGGCTATAAGGCTGAGGCCGACGCCATGCAGGATCTCGTCAATGGAAATATCGATGCGACGATCACGGACTCGATCGCTGGAGCCTATGCGGTCAAGAACGCACATATGCCGCTGGAGATGACGGATGACTACGTCAGCCACATCCAGAAGGGTTTTGCTATCAAGAAGGGCAAGCCGGAGCTCGTGAAGGCTATCAACAAGGCTCTCGCGGATATGGTGGCCGACGGTACCTATGCAAAGCTGACCACGGATCTGGTTGGCTTCGATCCGGCGCCGAAAGACCCGATCAAATCAGTCGAGTAGGCAGCTGCACGGCAGATGCCTTGCCTGTTGACGGGGAATAACGCCGCATCCGCGTGATGAAGCATTTCGCAGGAGCGTCAATTTCAGGGGTTCCGGTCAACGTCGATCGGAACCTCGTTTTGCATGCACGCTATATATCGCAGCCTATGTCGGCATGAACGGCAGGGCTCGGTTGCCGCGGAAATCGGGATTATGGCAACAAGGTCGCAGCCGATCGGAAGGTCCCGCCTTGAGAGGCCAGACTTTCAACCATAAAATCCACGAAAGCACGAACCTTCGGCGAAAGCTGACGATTGGATTGCCAGACAAGGGAGAGTGAGCCGAAAGGAGCCATGAACGAGGTGAGAACCGGGGTGAGCATGCCGCTCCGGATGTATGGCTCCGCGACATAGACGGGCAGATGGGAAAGCCCCAGCCCATCCAGGGTCGCCCGCAATCCCGCGTCCGTATTGTTGAAGATGAGGTTTTTGGGCAGGATCAGCCGCTCGTGGGGAGCTTGAAATGCCCAGGGCGCGATGCGGCCGCTGGATGGATATTTGAAGTGAATGCAGGCATGCCCGGCAAGATCAGCCGGTGTCTGCGGGTGGCCGCGCCGTTCGACATATTCGGGACTCCCGCAGACGACGAAATGCTGCTGTCCGAGGACGCGGGCGATCAATCCACTATCGGCCAACTCACCGCTGCGGACAACGACATCCACGCCCTCGGAAACGAGATCCACCACCCGATCCTCGAAATCAATGTCTAGTTCGATCCCCGGGAAGGATTCGACGAAGGATCGCAGGATCGGCATGAAGAGATGATGCCCGACGATATGAGGCATGCTGACGCGCAGGCGTCCCGTTGGCCGCTCCCGGCTCTGAAGGATTGCCGCCTCAGCATCCCCGAGGTCGTCAATGATGCGTTTGCAGCGCTCGTAGAATACCGCGCCTTCTTCCGTCAGGCTCATGCTGCGTGTCGTGCGATTGAAGAGCCGCACCCCGAGATGTGCTTCGAGGCGGCCTACCGCTTTGCCAATGGCGGATGGAGATGCCCCTGCGACGCGTGCGGCCGCCACATAGCTCTGCTGCTCGGCGGCGTGAACAAAGGCGGCAATGCCCGTCAGGCTTTCCATGACGTCTCCAATTGAAGAACTTTTGTCCTTTAAGTAGTTCCATCTCCCATAATTGATCAACATTAAAGATAAAATATCCTTCGCTTTCAGCTTTGCAGGCACCGATGCCCGGTTCCTGCCGCAAGCTCGATCACGCGGGAACACAGATGACCCCAGTATCGCTTGAAACGGAGAAAGCGGGAGCCTGGTCGTCACTGGCCGTTCTTCTGACCGGGAATTTCCTCACCATCCTCGACCTGTTCATCGTCAATATTGCGCTGCCGGACATCCAACGCAGGCTGCACGCGTCCAACGCGGAATTGCAGCTCATCATGGTGGCCTACAGCCTGACTTATGGGGCGCTGCTGCTGAACGGAGCCCGTCTCGGCGATCTTTACGGGCGGCGGAAGCTGTTTCTCGTCGGCATGGCGATCTTCGCGCTGGGGTCGCTGCTGTGCGCCATTGCGTTTTCGCCCTGGAGCCTTATCGGCGCACGCGCGGTCCAGGGTATTGGTGCGGCGCTGCTGATGCCGCAGGTCTATGCATCGCTGCGAGTACTTTTTGAGGGTGAGGATCGCCGAAGGGCATTCTCGGTGATGGGCGCGGTCCAGGGGGTTGCCGGCGCGGCGTCCCAAGTCATCGGGGGATATCTGCTCGTGCTCAATATCGGGGATATTGGCTGGCGCCTTGTCTTTCTCGTCAACCTGCCGGTCGCATTTTATGCGTTGATCGCGGGAAGACGAATGATCGTGGAGACAAGGGCGCTCGCATCACCGAAGCTCGATCCATGGGGCGCTGTCCTGGGGACTTCCGCACTAACCCTGATCCTGCTGCCGGTGATGGTCGGGCAGGAGCATCACTGGCCCTGGTGGGCAATCGTCGCCCCTCTGCTATCTCTTCCCATGTTCCTATGCTTCGCCTTCTACGAGGCCCAGCTGGCGCGGCGCGGCGGCGTACCCATCATCGATATTTCTCTCTTCAAGAAGAAAAACTTCGTCCTCGGGGTTCTCGCGGGGTTCCTGTTTTTCTCGGCGATCGGCTCGTTCTCCTTGTCGCTGACAATCCTGCTGCAGGTCGGCCTCGGGCAAACCGCGCTGGAAGCCGGGACTTTCTTTGTCCCATCGACGATCGCATTCTTCATCGGCTCGCTTCTTTCGGAGTGGCTCGCAAAACGAGGGGAGCACCGGGCGCTGTTCCTCGGCATGGTTGTCTTTGCAGCGGGATTGCTAACCGCCGTTCTGTCCGACCTTGCCGTTGGTCACTATATCCTGACGCTGAGTACTTCGGTCATCCTTCAGGGACTGGGTCAGGGGATCGTTATTCCCCTTCTCCTCAACATGATCCTGAGCACCGTCTCCAGTGAAGAGGCCGGGATGGCGTCCGGTGCCTTCAGCACCATGCAGATCGCCGGCTCCGCCTTTGGCGTGTCGATCGTAGGCGCCATTCTGTTCAGTGTGCTGGAGCATATTGGTGGGACAGCCGTCTTGGCCCATCCCACCGCTGATGCTTATGGAGAGGCCTTTTCGATTGCGGGCATCTATAACTTGATCGCGATCGTCCTTGGCCTCGCGCTGCTGGCTCGGATCCAATTGATGCGCCAGCCACATAAGTCCTAGCAGGAATCGACCAATAGTCCGACGCCGCGGATCGCCTAAATTACATCCGGCACAGACGACGAGAGCCGGCGGAAGAGCGATGTCATGACCTGGCAGAAAGATAGGCTAAAGCAGATTGCCGAAGCGGATGATCTGCACATATCGCCGTTCAGAGAGGATGGCGCGACCTACGGGACCCCGACATGGATATGGTCCGTCGTTGTCGACGGCGAGCTGTTCGTTCGCGGGTACAACGGCACCAAGTCCCGGTGGTATCAAGCGGCGGTCCGACAGAAGGCGGGCCGCGTGACGGTGGCGGGTTTGACCATCGAGGTTTCATTCGAGTCGGAGAATGGCGAGATCAACGGCAAGATCGATGATGCCTACCGGATCAAATATTCAAAAAGCAGCTATCTGGCTCCCATGATTGGGGAGCGTGCGCGGGCGGCAACGGTCAAGATCACGCCGCGCGATTGACGGAGGACACCAACATGCAGAAACGCACATTAGGCCAAGGTCTCGAAGTCTCGGCACTTTCCCTGGGCGCCATGGGATATGGAAAGGCCCGCGAACTGCCGGACCGTGACGACATGATCAAGCTGCTGCGGACGGCGGTCGAACGGGGCATGGATTTCTTCGATACCGCCGAGGCCTATGGTCCGTTTACGAACGAGGTGATGGTTGGCGAGGCCCTCCAGCCGCTCCGCGATCAGGTCAAGATCGCCACGAAGTTCGGTTGGGATATCGATCCGGATACCGGGGTCCACAGTGGCGCCGTCAACAGCAAGCCAGATCACATACGAAGGGCGGTCGAAGGCAGTCTCAGGCGACTGAAAACCGATCATATCGACCTTCTCTATCAGCACCGCGTCGATCCTGACGTACCGATGGAGGATGTCGCGGGTGTCGTGAAGGATCTCATCGCGCAGGGCAAGGTCCGCTGGTTCGGTCTTTCCGAGGCTGGAGCGAAATCGATACGCCGCGCCCATGCCGTCCAGCCCGTCGCCGCGCTGCAGAGCGAATATTCTCTATGGACGCGTGAGCCGGAAAACGAGATCCTTCCAACGCTTGAAGAGCTCGGCATCGGCCTTGTTCCCTTCAGCCCGCTGGGCAAGGGGTTCCTCACCGGCAAGATTGATGTCGATACGTCCTTCGACACGTCCGACATGCGCAACAGCATTCCCCGCTTCGCCCCCGAGGCAAGGGAGGCAAACCGGAAGCTCATCGAGCTTATCACGCGTATCGCCGGCCGCCATGGTGCAACGCCTGCCCAGGTGGCTCTTGCTTGGCTACTTGCACGGAAGCCCTGGATCGTTCCGCTGTTTGGTACGCGAAAGCTGGAAAGGTTCGAGGAAAATGTCGGTGCGCTCAAGGTCCATCTCACGCAAGACGATCTTGAGGAAATCGAAGGTTCGTCCATCGAGATCAAGGGCGCTCGTTACCCCGAGGAACATATGAAGCGCGTTGGGATCTGAAGGAAGCAACATGCCCCATGTGATCTTAAAAACGGCTGCCGGAAAGTCGAAGGCAGAAAAGCAGCTGCTCGCTCAGGCGTTGGCGGACGCAGTGACGTCAACGCTGAACTGCGACGAAAAATTGGTCTCGGTCGCAATCGAAGACATCGAGGTGTCGGACTGGAAGGACAAGGTTTTCATTCCGGATATCCTCGGCAAGCCCGAACTGATCTGGAAAGAGCCTGGTTACGATCCGCTTTCATGACCGGCCGATATGATTGCACCCGTCCATGCTTCAAGCGGAAACGGGCGCAATCGTGTTTTGGCCGCCCTCTTCTAGCCCCGGTCGCGCAGCGCTTCCAGCACGACGGTGAAGGCTGCGGAAGCCTGTCGGCGGCTTGGATAAACCAGATGATATCCGGGATAGTAGGGGCACCAGTCCCCCAGTACCTCGACCACACGCCCGGCATCGACCTCCGGTCTCGCAAGACCTTCTGGAACGAAACCCAGCCCATAGCCGTCAATAGCCATGTTGAGGATCTGGGTAATGCCGTTGCAGGTCATCTGGCCATCGACGCGCACACGCAGCTCCTGGCCGTCTTTTTCAAACTCCCAGACATAGAGGCCGCCCCGTGTCGGAAGTCGTAGATTGATGCAGCTATGGTTCGTCAGGTCCTGGGGAGCCACAGGTGCCGGGCGCCGCTTGAGGTAATCGGGCGAGCCGACGACGATCATCCTCTGTTCGGGGCTGATCCGCACCGCGATCATTCCTTGCGACACGATCTCGCCCAGACGCACGCCCGCGTCAAACCGCTCGGCAACGATATCCGTCAGTCCGTAGTCGATGACGAATTCCACCTTGATGTCAGGATAGTCGTGCAGAACCTTTCGGAGCTTCGGCCATAGGATATGGTCGATCGCGAAGTCTTCAGCGGTGATGCGGATGGTCCCGGCGGGCTTTTCCCTCAGATCCGTCAACGCGATCAGTTCGCCTTCGATTTCCTCGAAGCGTGGACCGATCGTCGTCAACAGCCGCTCGCCTTCCGGCGTCGGCGCGACGCTCCGTGTCGTGCGCGTCAGCAATCGAAGCCCGAGGCGTTCCTCAAGGCCGCGAACCGTATGGCTCAGGCCGGACTGCGACATGCCGAGCTTGGCGGCCGCCCTGGTGAAGCTGCGCTCGCGCGCAACCATCAGGAAAGCCAGCAGATCATTGACGTTCTCACGCAGCATTCATGGGCTCCCCGCATAAGTGATATCCGCATTCTACCACGGAAATTTCGTACTGCAGTCCTCAATTCATGCATGGTGCCCATATGTCTTTGCAAGATTTACGCTCTAATTCTTCTCAATGGCAGACGCTATCTTTTCGTCACCTTCGACATTTGTGAAAAGGAATGAGCGCATGGAGATCGCCAGGAACGGCTCTACACCCTCGGCTAAGGGACCGGTGGACTGGTTCACCGGCGCTGTCCGCATCGATCCGCTGTTTGCTGCCAATGACGCGCGGCGTGGCACGGCAGGGGCTGTGACCTTCGAGCCGGGTGCGCGAACCGCCTGGCACACGCATCCGCTTGGCCAGACTTTGATTGTGACTGCCGGCTTTGGCCGGGTACAGCGTGAAGGCGGTCCGATCGAGGAAATCCGTCCGGGCGACGTGGTCTGGTTCGCACCGGGCGAAAAGCATTGGCACGGCGCATCGCCAACCACCGCGATGACACATATCGCCATCCAGGAAAATCTCGATGGCAAGGTCGTCGACTGGATGGAGCATGTGACGGACCACCAGTACCAGGGTTGAGATCGTCCGCGAAGCAGAACGAACGAAAACGCACTTTTATCTGCTCCGGTCTTGCGGCGGGAGCGGCAACGAAGACGGCTAACCCCGAAGCAGGCCGCCTCGGCGCATCTTTCTTGGCGGCATCCTCCATCAAACTGGAAAGAAAGGACGGACTATGAAACAGCTCACACTCACTGCCATTGCTCTCGCCCTCTTCGCATCGACCTCAGCGCATGCCGAGTCCATGCAATTCATGCCTGGCGGTTCGCGGCCCTCGATGAAGGGTGCGGAGGCGAATTTTACAGGTTCTGTGACGGTCGACCCGATCTATTCCAGCAACGAACATACGAGCAATACCGGTGGCCATGTCACATTCGAGCCGGGCGCACGCTCCGCATGGCACACGCATCCGGCTGGACAGGTTTTGATCGTCACGACGGGGACTGGCTGGGTGCAGGAAGAGGGCGGCGAAAAGCGTGTCATGCGACCGGGCGACGTCATCTGGACGCCTCCCGGCGTCAAGCATTGGCACGGGGCCACCGACACGAACGGTGTCGGACATATCGCCATCACCAACATGAAGGACGGTAAGAACGTCGACTGGATGGAGAAGGTCACCGACGCGCAATATCTCGACTGAGGCCGGGGGTATTCCGATGAGATATCTGCAAATGATGGGTAAGGTAATTGTTGTGGCAGCCTGCCTGGCATCGTCAGCGGCATGGGGACAGGATGCCGACGCCGCGTTGCCGATGTCCGGAACGACGAGTTCCGATTGGACGGTCGACGTCATCGCCGGGGATCTCGACTATCCCTGGGATATCGAGCGGGCGGGCGATCGAATTCTCGTGACGGAGGCTGCGGGCAATGTCGTCATGATTGACGGCGGGCATCTGACGCGCCATCCGGTGAAGACCTCCGACCTCATCGCCCGGGAGGGCGGCGGAGGCTTGCTGGGGATGGCACTGTCGAAAGACTTCGAGACCAATGGCACGGCCTATTTCTATCACACCTACAACTCCGATGCTGGGTTGACCAACAAGGTCATAGAGGCGCGCTTCGATGGCAGCAGCTGGGGGGAGACTCAGGTCCTGGTCGATGGAATTCCCGGTCATCGTCTCTATAACGGCGGACGCATCGCCATCGGGCCGGACGGCAACCTGTTTGTCACGACAGGATGGACCGAGGACAGGGAGCGCCCGCAGGATCTGAACAGCCTTGCCGGCAAGATTCTGCGCATGACCCTCGATGGCAAGGTTCCGCACGACAATCCGTTTCCCGGCTCCTATGTCTATTCCTACGGGCATCGCAATCCGCAAGGGCTTGCCTGGGACGACGGAGGTCGGCTCTTCGCCTCGGAACATGGACAGACGGCGCACGACGAAATCAATATTATAACGCCGGGCACCAATTACGGCTGGCCCCTCATTTCCGGAGATGACCAACGGCAGGGTATGGCAAAGCCGATGCTTCATTCCGGCAACGCGACCTGGGCTCCATCCGGTATGGCCTTTGCGGGAAAGGAGCTGCTCGTCACGGCGCTCGCTTCAAAAGCGCTCTACGCCTTCGATGCGAGAGAGGGCAGGCTCAGGCCGATCTTCAGCTCGGGCGATCGGCTGAGAGACGTGCTGCCCGTCGGCGAGGACATCTACCTCATCACGACCAATAGGTCGCCACGCGCTGAAGGGCCGTCGCAAGACCGGCTGCTGAAATTGTCCCGCGCGAAATAGCCGAGGTTTGCGCGACCCGCACGACCGAATTCTTTCAAGATCTGGACGCGGCGTCCGTCCAAACACGAAACAAAAGAGGAAACATCATGACCTTCTCGTTCGAGAACCAAGTCGCACTCGTCACGGGCGCTGCCTCCGGCATGGGTCTTGCCACCGCCAAGGCGTTTGCAATGGCCGGCGCTGCGGTAACGCTGGCGGACGTCAACGAGGACGCTGTTCGGCTAGCCGCCGAAGAGCTGGCTGCAACCGGTCACAAGGCGATCGGCATACGCTGTGATGTCGCCAACATACAGGAGGTCGAGGCGATGGTGGACGAGACTGTGGCGACCTTTGGCCGCCTCGATGCTGCGTTCAACAATGCCGGCGTTCAAAGCCCCGTTGCCGAAACGGCCGACGCTGATCCGGAAGACTACGACTTCGTGATGGGTGTGAACCTTCGCGGCATCTGGAACTGCATGAAGTACGAGCTGATCCAGATGCGCAAGCAGGGCAGCGGAACCATTGTCAACAACTCGTCGCTCGGCGGTCTGGTCGGCATCGCCGAACGTGGCATCTATCATGCATCCAAGCATGGCGTCGTCGGGCTGACCAGGAGCGCCGGACTTGAATATGCTCCGAAGGGAATTCGGATCAACGCCGTATGCCCCGGAATTATTGCGACCCCAATGGTCACGGGCATGCTGGAAACCCAGCCGGAGGCCATGGAGGTCATGATGAAGGACGTTCCGATCGGCCGCCTCGGTCGTGCCGAGGAAATCGCCGACGCGGTCCTGTGGCTGTCCAGTCCCGCTTCGACCTTTGTCATCGGACATGCGCTGCCGGTCGACGGCGGTTATACTGTGCGCTGACGCCGCGCACAGCGCCTTTTGTTGCCTCGAACCAGAGCATGAAACCCGTCTCATGCAACAGAATATCGACGCGCGGAGACGGTGGCCGCGAACCCATCAAGGCATCGGTTGCATATGAGGTCACGAGGCAGGCGACCAGCCCAGGTTCGGGGCCACAGTCTCCGCGAGGTCGGCCAGCAGCCGTACGTTCTCGGCAAGACCGAAGGCGGGCGGTAGAAAGAGCACAATCTCGTCCGCGGCGGCAAGGCCCGGGTCGTTGAGAACCGCCTCGGTCACCTGGTCGGGCGTACCCTGGAAGACGGGGCAAATTTGGACCCCGGACGGTTGGTTGGCCGGCGCGGTCGGTGTGAGGGCGCCCTTGGGGCGGGATGCGGCGATGCCCAGGGTGCGGCGCTCGAGGTCGTAGGCGGCGTATTTCTCCCGGAGTTCGGCGGTGGTGCCGACCAGGATCGAGGCGGCGACGGTGACCGGAGGCGGCTCGGTGCCCCATGTTTCGCGCCAGGTGGTACGGAAAGCCTTGATGCAGCGGGCCTGATACTCCCCGAAGGTCTCGTCCTCGGCATGGTCATGCTGCACGGTGCCGGAGATGAGCCCGATCCCAAGCTCGGCCGCCTGCACCGCCGAGCCTAGGCTCGCTGAACCCTGCCGAATGCGGGAGCGCAGGGTCGGGCTGTGCGGTGTCACGCGCAGTTCGATGCCCTCCGGGGCACCCTGGTTCGGCCCGGCGACGGTGTGGAGAACCTCGCCCGAGATTGCGGCGAGGAAGCGTGCCTGGCGGCGCTTGGCCTCTGTGCGGGCATCCGTGTCGACTGTACCGAAGACAGCGTCGAAGGCCGCGTTGGCGCCGGTCGAGATGGCCAGCTCCAGCCGGCCGCCGATCAACAGGTCGGTCGTGCCAGCTGCCTCAGCAAGCAGGATCGGATCCTGATAGCGCATCGGGATGACCGCCGAACCCAGCGTGATATGCTTGGTGTGCTGGCCGGCCGCGGCGAAGAACGGAAGCGGTGAGGACAGGTAGTGGTCGAAGTGCCGCTGGTAGGCCCAGCCGGACTGGTAGCCCAGCCGCTCCGCGGCCTTGAACAGCTCGATCCCATCGCGCAGCCCCTGCGCCGGCCCGGCATCATCGTTGAAAGACACGCGGGTATTGAAGCCGAGCCGCTGCTTGGGGCGGAACGGCGCGGACAGGGCGCCGACAGGCGCGGTCACGGTCATGCGATTTTTTCCTCGCTGAAGACCCGTTGGGGTTGAGGCTGTGGCACGCGGGCGATACGAGCGGCGCCGGACGGAATCGATTCCAGCAGCGACCGGGTATAGGGCTGCTGAGGGTTGTCGAAGATGTCGGTGACGGTCCCGTGCTCGACGATACGTCCGCGCTGCATCACCGAGACGGTGTGGGCGAGTTGGCGCACCAGGGCCAAATCGTGGGAGACAAATACATATGTCAGGCCAAGTTTGGCTTGCAGCGAAAGCAGCACTTCGACGATGTCGGCCTGGACACTGACGTCGAGCGCGGAGGTGGGCTCATCGAGTACGATCACATCCGGCTTGAGGACCAGCGACCGGGCGATGGCCACGCGCTGGCGTTGGCCACCTGACAAGGCTGCCGGATTGCGCGCAAGCAGGTGCTCGCCGAGCCCGACATTGGCCAGCGCTTCGCGGACCCGTGCGGCCCGCTCTTCGCGGGTTCCAATCTTGAAGCGATCGAGCGGTTCGCGCACCAGCTGCTCGACTTTCCAGGTCGGGTCGAGCGAGGTGAACGGGTTCTGGTAGACGAGCTGAAGGTGGCGCCACACCGCGCGCAGCGACTGGTGCGAGCGACCGTTGAGCTGTTCGCCGGCGACCGCGATCTTGCCGGTATCGGGTTGCTCCAGCCCTAGCAAGAGCCGGATTGCCGTCGTCTTGCCCGAACCCGACTCACCGACAAGCGCATGCGTGGTGCCAGCCGGGACGGCAAACGACACGTCGTTGACGGCCGTCAGAACCTTGCCGTCGACCGTGAAGGTCTTCGTGACGGCGCTGACCTCGATCTTCGGTGCCTTGCCGGCGTCGGTCTTGAGGAAACGGAAGCCGGGGTCGCGCAGCCGGGCGTAGCGGTCGGGGTTGAGGGCCGGGACGTCGGCGTGAAGCTTCTTTGCGTATACCGATGCCGGCGAGGAGAACACGGCCGTTGTACTGCCGGCCTCCTGAATGACGCCGTCCTTCAGCACCACCAGAGAGTCCGCCCGCTCGGCGGCGATCGCCAGGTCGTGGGTAATCAGGAGCAGGCTGATATGGAGCTCGTGCTGCAATTTGGAAAGCAAGTCGAGGATGCGTTTCTGGATCGTGACGTCGAGCGCGGAGGTCGGCTCGTCCGCAACCAGCAGCAGCGGCCGTGGAAGGACCGCAAGGCCGATCAGCACACGCTGCAGCATGCCACCGGACAGCTGGTGCGGATAGGAATCATAAACTCGCTGCGGGTTGTCGAGCCCAACCTGAGCGAATGTCTCCAGGATGAGCGCCTTGCGGAGCGTCTTATTGGGCTCGTCGATGAGTGCGGCAGCCTCCAACGCCTGGGCGCCGATCGTCCGTACCGGGTTGAGCGAGTTGCCCGGGTCTTGCGGGACAAACCCGATAGCACGTCCCCGTAACGGCCGGAAATGCCGCTCCGAGAGCCCCAGCACCTCCTGGCCGTCGAATTCGACGCGGCCACTCGCGTGTCCACCGGCGGGGAGCAGTCGCAGCACCGCGCGGGCAATCGTCGATTTGCCCGAGCCCGATTCCCCGATGAGAGCAAGGCTCTTGCCACGGCCCAGTTCGAACCCAACGTTGGTGACGACCTCTTGCTTTCCGTAGGCGACCGACAACCCGTCGACGCGGAGCAGCGGAGCCGATCGTTGAGACATCAAACTGGTGACATCGGTGCGAGCGAAAAGCTGGGTCAGTCTGTCTTGCGGAGCCATCGGCTGATCCTGTTTACAGAGAGGACGGTTGCGATCGTGACGAAGGCGGGTGCGTAAACCAGCCAGGGCCATTTGAGGTAATCCTTGCCGATCGAGATCAGCAGGCCCCAGTCGGATGCCGGTGGCGGGTCGCCGTAACCGAGAAAAGCGAGGCTGGCGATGACCAGGATCGAGTCGCCGAATTGCAGCACTGCAAGCGGCAGCACCGAGCGCGACGCATTCGGGAGCACATGACGCCACAGGATGTGCCAGCGCGACCCGCCGAGGAGAAAGGAAGACTCGACGAATGTCGCTTGCCGCGTCTTGATGACCTCCGAGCGCATCACCCGGGCGAAGAGGGCCACCGCCGAAACACCGGTGGCGATGGCGGCGTTCGTGGTGTCGAAGCCGATGGCGGTGACGACGATGACGGCCAGCAAGAATTTTGGAATGGCGAGCAGCACGTCGACCAGGCGGGCGAACAGGGTATCAACCCAGCCGCCGAAAAAGCCGGCGAGCAGGCCGATGAGACCACCGGCGACAACGCCGATGACCACGGCGATCAGCGCGCTCGCGACTGAGGAGGCTGTGCCATAGACGACGCGGGCGTAGAGATCGCGACCGAGGTGATCGGTGCCGAACCAGTGCGCCGCACTGGGGCCAAGCAGCTTTTGAGCTGGAACACCGTTGATCGGGTCATAGCTCGTGAATAGGCTCGGGGCGAGCGACCAGGCGATCGCAAGCGCGACGATCGCGAATGAGAGCGCGACGGCCGGCGGCACACGGAGGTTTGTCAGCCGGCTGATCGCCGTGACACGCGAGGTCGAGTAGGTGGAGGCGAGGGTCATGACGTCACCGCCTTGGAAATGCTGACGGAGCCTTCGTCAGCCGTGGTTGGACGACGCTCGGGAGCGCCGAGGAGCTTGACGCGCGGGTCGAGCAGCGGGTAGGCGAGGTCGGCGATCAGGTTGACGATCACGAAGACCACTGCTGCCAACGAGACGACTGCCTGAAGGACGGGCAGGTCCTGCGTGCTCACCGACCTTTGCACCAGGCTGCCAAGACCGGTGCGCCCAAAGACCGTCTCGGTGATCAGCGAGCCCCCGAGCAGTTCGCCGATCGTCAGCGCAACGACGGTGACGACCGGGAGCGAGGACGGCTTGAGCAGGTGCTTTGCGAACAGGCGCATTTGCCCGAGGCCGCGGCCCCGCGCGACGGCGGCGTATTCCTGCCCGGACTCATGGTCGAGGTTGGCGATGAGCACTTCCGCGATTTGCGCGGAGATGGGGATGCCGAGCGCGATCGCCGCGAAAAGGGTCGCCCAGACGCTGTTGGGCTCGATCACACGAAAGACGCCGAGCTGGAAACCAAAGAGGTGAATCAGCACCAGGCCGATCACGAAATTTGGTACCGACAGGAACAGCGACGGAAAGCCTCGCAGCAAGCCCTGGCCAAGCCGTTTTGGAAGAAACTGTGTGCCATAGGCGATCACCGCCGCGAGCAGAAGCGCGACGACGAGGCCTGCGGAAGCAAGGACCAACGTCGACGGGAGCACCTCGGCGATCAGCGTTGTCACGGGCCGGTTGGTCCGCATCGACAGGCCCAGATCACCGGCGACAAACCCGGAAAACGATGTCCAGAGCTGGACCGGGATCGGCTTGTCCAGACCTTGGGCGGCGATGATCTCCTTGATCTCCTCCTGTGTGAATCCATTCTGAGGATTGTTCAGGACGTTGGATATCGGGTCGCCCGGCAGGATGCTGACGACGACGAAGGTGAAGACATAAGCCAGCAGGATCACGACGATCGCCTGCACGAGGCGTTTTGCGGCGTAGTTTAGGTAGGCTTTGCTCATGCCTGTCACCTTCTTTGCGCGGTTGAATTGCGGGCTATTCGCTTTTCGTGGCCGTGTAGTAGCTGGCATAGGCGACGCCGTTGTAGACCTCGCCCTTGAGCTTGGGAGACTGAGCGTAAATCCGCTGAACGATCTGCGTGCGGGGGATGAAGTAACCCTGATCAAGAATGTACTTCTGCAACTCGTCGAGGAGCGGTTTGCGAATTTCCGTAGAGCCGGCGCTCGCGATCTTGTCGCGTAGCTCGTTGAGCCTCGTGTCGCTCTCGTCGAGTGCGAACCAGTTCTCGCCATTGTTGGCGTTCGTCAGAATGCTGGCGACGGTCCCCGCGTCGATGAAGCTACGTGTCACCTCGTAGGCCGGCACAGCCGCGCCGCCGTATTTGACCTTCTGGCCGTAGGTGACAACATCGTAGGCACGGATGGCGACTTTCCAGCCGATCTTGCCGAGTTGCTGGGCGATGAGTTCATCGACCGATTTGGACGTTGCGAGGTAGGGGTTGGAATTCAGTATCAGCAATAGCGGCTCGCCGTTTTTGGTACGGATGCCGTTTGCGCCTTTTGTCCAGCCTGCCTCATCAAGGAGCTTTTCAGCTTTCTCGGGGTTGTAGGCCAAGAGACTGCTTTGGTCGGTCGCGCCCGGCACGTTGCTCTGGATAAAGGATGTCGCGAGCTTCCAGTCAGGCGTGTAGACGGTGTCGATGATCTCCTGGCGATTGATGCCGGCCTGGAGGGCCTGGCGTACTTTCACATCGTTGTACGGCGCGAGCTTGGTGTTGATCGCCCAGCCGTTGACGAAGCCGAGATAGCGTGGTGTCGCGATGGTGAAGCCCTCCGACTTGAGAGACTCCAGCTCCTGCGGCGAGGCGTTGTAGGCGACGTCGGCTTGCCCGGACTGCACGGCGGCAACGCGCAGCGACGGTTCGGTCACCAGCTTGTAGGTAATCGTGTCGAGATAGGCTGGACCGGTATGACCGACCGCCGGAGGACCCCAGTTGTAGTCCTTGCGCTTGACCAGCTTGACGAAGTCGCCCTCCTTCCAGGAATCGACCACATAGGGGCCGCTGCCGGAGGTCTTGCTCAGGTCAGCCTGCTGGGGGGCGGGCTGCGCGATGGTCTTCGGAGAGATGAGGATCGAACCGTGGTAGCCGAGAGTCGGGATGAAGCCGAGCGTCGGCTTTTTGAAGAAGACCTTCACTGTGCTCGCGTCAACTGTCTCGGCATGGTCGTAGGTCTTCGGGAAGAGCCCGATCGGGTTGATGCCCTCGTTCTTACGGCCGGCATACCAGATGTCGAGATTGGCGACGACGGCCGACGCGTCGAGCGGGGTGCCATCGGAGAAGGTCACGCCGCTCTTGAGGTGCAGGGTGAACTCGGTGGCCGTGTCGTTCTGCTCCCAGCGCTCGGCGATCCAGGGGCTGACCTTGCCGTCAGCGTCGACGTAAAGGAGCTTATCGGTCACATGGCCCCAGATGTGACCCTGGAAGCTGGAGATCGCGCTGTTGTTCGGAATCCAGGTATCGCCCAACGAATCGATGAGGAAGGTGATGTCACCTCCGTTGCGTGGGCTGTCAGCACTCAGAGCCGGGGCGAGGCCCGCCATCGTCACCAAAGCGCCGGTTGCCACGGCGGAAGTGGTGATCAGCAGACGGCGCCGGGAGAGGGACAACGAAAAAAGGCGTTCGGTCATGAAGAGGTCCTGATGGTTCTGGTTCTGTGAAATTCTGAAACAGAGCCTATGCAGGCGGAGCCGAGGGAGAAAGACTAGTTGTTCTTTTTCTACTAATTTTATGGATTATTTTGTTCAGTTTTAGCGTGTGCAAGGGTCAGCTTTTTTCAGGGCTTGTCTGGGAGGGAGCCGCGCGTTCAAAACCCTCCTTGGCGATCAGGGTCTCCGTGCCGATCTTATTGGGATCGATTTTGAACCTTGGGTCCCTCGAATATCCGCACGGGCGGCGCTTCGCCAACGAACCGTTCGACCTCCACCCTTGTAAGTTGTCCGGTCGAACCTTGGGCCAACTGAGAGGTCCCGACGTCGTGGGTCAGGATGTTCGGGTTGCCGTGAATGCACATCGCGTTGTCGGCGGTCGCGGCGTCCGGCTCGAACCATGCGCCTGTTGCCAACTGCATGACCCCCTTGCGCACGTCCTCGCTTATCATCGCCGCGGCGAGACAACTGCCGCGGACGTTGAACAACCTCACAATGTCTCCATCCGAGATACCACGCTCGACCGCATCTACCGGGTGGATACGAACCGGCTCGCGGCCGTTGATTTTAGTGGAGCGGCTGAAATCACCATAGTCCAGCTGGCTATGGAGCCGCGAATGTGGCTGGTTGCAGACCAGATGCAGGGGATAGCTCTTGTCCGCCTTGGTCTTTGCCCTGGGAGGATACCATCTCGGATGGCCCCGGCAATCGTCGTAGCCGAAGCCTTCGATCGTCTGCGAGAAGATCTCGATCTTGCCGGATGGCGTCTGCAGCGGGGATCCGGACGGATCATTGCGAAAGGCGTGGGCCGGTCCGCCATCGTCGGGCTTGAGCGGCAGGCGCATCTCTCCACGTTTCCAGAACACCTCGAAATCGGGAGCCTCGTGTCCACCGGCGGCAAGCGCCGTGCGCGTGGTCTCGAACAGGAAGGCGAGCCAATCCCGGCTGGTGCGATTTTTGGTGAACTCTTCGAATTTTCCGAGACGACGCGCTATCTCGGAGAAGATCTCATAATCGTCGCGCGCTTCCCCGACCGGCTCGATCAGCTTCTTCATCGCGATCATCAGAGGATCGCGGTCCGCCGCGCCAATATCGTCACGCTCAAGCGTGGTGGTCGCAGGCAAGACGATATCCGCGTGACGCGCTGAGGATGTCCAGGCCGTCTCATGGACGATGATGGTCTCCGGTCTTTTGAATGCTGCCCGCAGCCTGTTGAGATCCTGATGGTGATGAAACGGGTTGCCGCCTGCCCAATAGACGAGGCGGACATCGGGATAACGCATCGTGTGGCCGTTATAGTTGAACGCGTCGCCTGGATTGAGGAGCATATCGGCGATGCGCGCAACGGGTATGAAATCCGGCACTGGATTCTTGAACTGGCTAAGGGTCGGCAGTGGAACGGCAAGCTGGGCCTTGCCGATATTCCCCAATGCACCGAGGGAATAGGCATAGCCGCCGCCATCCAGTCCGATCTGCCCGAGCATTGCGGCCAGCACGATGCCCATCCAGACAGGCTGTTCGCCATAGTCGGCGCGCTGGAGGGAATGGCTGACGGTGATCAGCGTTCTCGCGCCTGCCATCGCCCGAGCCAGTTCCTTGATGGCATCGGCGCCGATGCCACAGATGCCGGAAGCCCATTCCGGGCTCTTTTCGACACCATCGCTCCGCCCGAGCAGATAGTCCTCGAAACGCTCGTATCCGACCGTATAGCGGTCGAGAAATCCGCGGTCGTGCAATCCCGCATTGACGAGCGCATGCGCGATACCGAGCATCAGCGCGACATCTGTGCCCGGCACGATCGGCAGCCACTGTGCATCCAGCTCGGCGGGAAAATCGTCTTTCAGTGGGCTGACGAGCACGAAACGGGCACCGCGAGCGCTCGCGCCGTTCAGCGTCTGGCGTACGATATGCGAACTGATGCCGCCGCCATGCACGTCCGCATTCTTGATCGCCATTCCGCCGAAGGCGACGACCAGTTCGCTGCTCCGCTCGATGGCATCCCAGGTGACGCTCTTGCGGTCGAAATGGTCGTACGGCCCCAGAACGTGTGGGATGATGACCATTGCAGCACCGGAGCTGTAAGTATTGACGGATCGCACATAGCCGCCGAGCACATTCAGAAACCGGTGGATCTGGCTCTGTGCATGATGGAAGCGTCCGGCACTCGACCAGCCGTAGGAACCGCCGAAGATGGCCTGAGGTCCAAAGTCTCCGTAAACGCGCCGAAGTTCTCCAGCAACCAAGTCAAGCGCTTCTGGCCAGCTGACATCCACATAATCATCCGCACCGCGATCCTGCGCATTCCCTCTCTTGCCCTCAAGCCAGCCGCGCCTGACGGCCGGACGCCTGATGCGCGCGGGGCTGTGGGCGATCGCGGCGAGGTTGCCCAACAAGGGCGACGGATGCGGGTCGGCCGGATGGGGACGAATTTCGAGTTTTCCGTCTTCGTAGCGGCCCGAAAATGCGCCCCAATGGGAGCTATGGGTCTGGTACGTGTTCATTTGCAAAATACCCGGGCAATCAAAGCGTTTATCATCGGGCCACTGATTTTCTCGATGAGTTCGGAAACGTGATGCTGATGAATTCGGTCGGCATATCATTATTCCCCAGGTCTGCTGCCTGCATCGGATTACGTATGGATGCTAACGCGCCCTCACGGTCGCAGAAAGACAGGTCATTCTTTTTCTATAGAAATCATAGAATTTTATCCCGCCGGGACTCGGTTGGTGAGTTGCAGGCAGCTTGAATGAGAAATGATCAGGGCGCGCGCGGTGCGGACCTTGCCGCTCTCGACAAGGTCGCTCTCGGTGTGACGTCCCGAACGCTCGCCTTCCCAAAATTGCAACAGAGCCCCAAAACGCCCCGTTTTGTCAGGATATTGGTGTCAGGTGCCGGGAATCGGCTCCCAAGTTAGACCGTCAGTCTGCGAAAATTGCGGGATATGGGCAAGGCTCTGAATGAGGTCACAGTCCGATCCCAGCGCTTCCTGCCAATCGCCAGCCTCGGTCAGGACAACGCCAATGCCGACTACGTCAGCTCCTGCCTTGCGTACCAGCTCGAGCGACCCCTTAAGACTGGATCCCGAGGCGACCACGTCGTCGACCACGACCACGCGCTTGCCCTTGAGAAGGGGTATCGCGGCGCGGTCCAGCAGCAGGCGCTGTTCGCCCTTTGATGTAATGGAGGAGATTGTCTGCTCCAATGCATTCGCCAAATGGATCTTTGGCGACTTCTGCAGGATGACGTAGTTGTCGAGTCCGAGCGCACGAGAAACCTCGATTGCGACGGGAATGCCAAGTGTCGCCGTGCCGACGATGATGTCGGGCTTGAGCGGTGCGAATTTGGCGGCAAGTTTGCGGCCGACATGTTCGCCGAATTTCACACCGAGATCGATGACCATCATCAGCGAAATGGCAAAATCCGGCTTGATCGCCACGATCGGCAAGTCTACCGGATAGCCGGAAACATCGACTCTCCAGTTTTGTCCGGTTCTCGGGTCCATGGTCTCAGAGGTCATCGGTTTTGTCCTTCATGCTAAGGCGCGGCTCGACCATGAGGCCAACATGGCGCCAGGTTGTCCGCTTGTGTTTGAGATCATACCCGTAGAGGGTGAGAGAGAACGAAATGGCGTGCGCCATACGGATCGCCTGGACGAGCAGTGGAACGCCGCGGGCCAGTGCGAAGCGCAGTTTCGTCGGCAGGCTGACATTGTCGATCTCCATGCCGCGAGACCGTTGCGCGTCCGCAATGCGTTCGAAATCGTCGCGCAGCATTGGAATGACGCCGAAGGTCAACGAGAGAACAAGCGTGGCAATCGGCGGCAGCCGCGCGGCGCTTGCTGCTGCCAATATCGAGCCCGGCGTACTGGTCTCCATGACGAAGTAGAAGGCGGCTGTGGTTGTCACCAGCCTGGCCGCCATCGCGGCGGCGACAGACAGGGCTGCGCCTGTCGAAAGGCCCTGTAGCCAGAGGTTTATCATCCAGCTCAGCATGACCATGCCGGTGAGCAGGGTGGCACCCTTGATATAACCGCGCAAACCGGGAACGCGTATCGCCCATAGAAGCATCAGACAGGCAAGCGCAAGCGGCACGCCGAAGCGCCAGTCGGGAGCGAGCCAGGCTGCCAGCATAATGGCAAAGGCAATCCCCAGCTTGATAAAAAAGTTGAGCTCGTGAAGCCGCGTCATGCCCTGCTCCAGGCTGTCATATCATAGGGCGCTTGCCAGCCGAGAGAGCGGAAGGTGCTGCTTTCCCAGCCGTCTTCGGGCCTTCCCTCGAACGCGATCGCGCCATTGTCCAAGATCATCAGACGGCTGGCCAGATCGTCGACCAGTTCCAGATCGTGCGAGATCAACATCACCGCTCGTCCCGAGGACTGCATTGACGAGATGAAAAGCTCCAGCATTTGCCGGCCTTTGATGTCCCTGGCCAAAAGCGGCTCGTCGATGATGGCGACAGCCGCGCCGGTTGCGTCGGCGCAAGCAAGGCCCAGCAGAGCCTGCTGACGGGCCGAAAGCGCAAATGGATTGGCCTCTGCGAGGTTGGAGAGTGAATAGCGCTCCAGCGCTGCCGTGGCGCGGGCGATGACGGCTGGGTCGCTGGAGGATGCAGTGGAGGCCGTGACGGCAAAGATCACTTCACCGAGCACAGTCATATTGAACAGAATATGGCGCATGTTCTGCGGGATATAGGCAATCTTGCGCGCCCTCGCGGCGACGGACCAGTCGTCGGCCCTCGTCCCGTCGAAGAGAATGGAGCCTGCGGTCGTTTTCAGAAGTCCGAGGATCGATTTGAACAGCGTCGTCTTGCCGGCGCCGTTGCGGCCGATGAGTGCGAGGACCTCTCCAGCTCGAACGTCGAAACTCACATCCTTTAGAACCGGGTTTCCGAGCGAGCGGGAAAGCTGGCTCGTCAGCTTCGAAACGGTCAACAGCGCGTGGCCCGTCTCGACGGTCTGTCGCGCGGGCCGAGGGCGCATTGGCGGTAGAATGCCGGCTTCGATCCAGGCGGCGTCCTGTGTGAGAACAGTCTTTGGCGGCATGCTTGGAGAAAGGCTGCCGTGACGCAATAAAGCGATGCTGTCGATCACGGAATGGAGCGCCAAAGGGTGCTGCTCCGAGATCAGCAGGGTCGGGACGCTGCCCGACACCTTCCGCAGGATGTTGGAAAGGCGCATGCGGGCGGCGGGATCGAGCCCGGTGGTAGGCTCGTCCAGCACCAGGATTGCCGGATTAGAGGCGATCGCGGCGGCAATGGTGACCATCCGCCGTTCACCACCCGAGAGGGTCAGAACCCGACGGCCACGCAACGCCTCCAGCTCGAACTCCGCAATTAGCTCGGCGAGCCGGTTGCGGATCACGTTCTGCTCGACGCCCTTGTTCTCCATCGGGAACGCGATGACATCCTCGACACAGATGTCCCAAAGCTGGTCTTCACTATTTTGCGCCACGAAGCCGATCATACTGAACAGCTCCTTCTTCGTGAAAGAGTGGAGCGGACGGCCGGCAAGTTCCACTTGGCCGGAGAATTCGGCAGCGTGAATGAGGCGCGGGATCAGGCCAGCGGCAACGCCGAGCAGCGTCGACTTGCCGCTGCCGGCTTCGCCACAGACGAGAAGCCGCTGTCCCTCGTCAAGCGTACAATTGGTTTCGGCAAGCACCGGTGCGGGACCGCCGAAACCGATCGTCAGATTGGCAATATTGAGCACGTGTTGATCCGGATCGGGTTCAGAAGCGTTTGAAGCCGGCGGGATGCGCGCTCTTCAGAATTTTCAGGGCCGGGATGATCAGAAGCGGCGTGCCGACGACCATCGGGACGATGTCGGATAGGCCAAGATAGCCAAAACCCCACCAGAACGGAAAAATGCCGAGATAGGCAAGGCTTGCAGACACCGCCACCACCATGATCAGCCCGACGACAAGGCAAACCGCAGCAATCTTGATCAGCGCCAGACGATCAAAGACAGTCTTGGCGGGATCAAAGAGGAGCCCCGGCACAAGGCCGGTCAGGCCGACCATGACGCCATCGACGATGAGCGAATGCGCAGGAATGAAAGTGCCGGCCAGAAGCGACCAGACGATGGTGCCGAGGTAGCCGCAAATGAAACCGCTGCGCCAGCCGAGCAGGATACCGATTACCGGCGGCAGGAAGGCGAAAATGCGCCACTGGATGACGCCGGGCACGAGCTGGATTGGATTGGCATAGGCCCAAAGGACACCCGTGGCGGCAGCCGCCACGATCGAGAGCACGATGGGAAAGAGAGTATTGCCGTCAGTTTGCGATGCGGTTGCTGGCTGCATGATTTTTGTCCCCTTCAAAAGTAACTTCCGGAAATTCTCGAAAAACCGGCTGGAACGGCTTTCCGCAATGGTTCAAACGCAAATTTGGTCTCGATCACATGCCGCCCGGCGATTGCGGGAAGACTGTTCAGGAGAGTCGCCGAACGTCCTGTTTACACCTGTGCTGCGCCCCTTTGAGCCGCAGAGCGTCTTCGCTGGGTCTGCGCCAAATGCTTGTTGACCAAAACTCGGTCATCCATCCAAGCGTCTTTCTCGGTTGCGGTATCGGGGGTCGCCACTCCGTTGACAATGTCGAACTGAGGAATGTGGCCGAGGCTGGCGACCAGGCTGGCGTCCTTACCGAGCAGATCCCGCCAGGCGTGACCCTCGGTCAGAATGGCACCCGCACCAATTATATTGGCGCCAGCGCGTCGCACGAGACGGATCGCCGCCGCCATGCTGGAGCCGGTTGCGATGACATCGTCGACAATGAGAACGCGCTTGCCCTGGAGCAGGCTTATCGAGCGGCGATCAAGCAGAAGGCGTTGCGGCTGTGCAGTCGTGATCGAGCGCACATCCTCGACCAAGGCGTCGGCGAGGTGAAATTTTGGTGATTTCTGCAGGATGACATATTGGTCTATACCAAGGCGCCGTGAGACTTCGATCGCGACCGGGACGCCCAAGGTGGCGCTACCGACGACGATGTCGGGTCGCATCTGCGCAAAATGACTGGCGAGAGCATCGCCGACGATGTCGCCAAACCGGATACCCATGTCGATTACCATCAGCAGCGCGATTGCTCGTCGGTCGTTTAGCTGGATAATCGGTAGGCTGAAATTCTCGCCGGCAATCTCTATCTGATGGGTTTGCGGGGTCTCCAGATACATTAATGCGGCCTTTTGCCATCATAAGTTGCAGTCGAAGTATTATCCCAGTAGACACTAGGTCGCCCGGCTTTTACAACCAACAAAATTCGTCCGGTGTGTTTCCTTTTCTTCAACGAGGTACTCTTCCCGAATGAGCAGGCTTTTGTTTTCTCGGTTCGCGCATTATCTCGACGAGATTGCTAAACGCGGCTCGATCAGAAAAGCCGCGGAGAAACTGAATGTCTCGGCTTCCGCGATCAATAAGCAGCTCATCGTTGCCGAGGAAGAGTTCGGTGTTGCCTTATTTGAGCGTCTGCCACGAGGGATGCGGCTGACCTCGGCGGGCGAATTGCTCATTAACGGTTATAGAGAATGGAATAAGGACCTTTCCCGGATCAAATTCGAGATCGAGGAATTGAAGGGGCTTCGCCGTGGCGAAGTGAAAATTGCCGCCTCCCAGGAAACTGTGCCCGACTTTCTGCCCGCGGCGATCGCGCGGTTTATGAAGGATCATCTTCGCATCCGCAATTCGATCACGGTGGCGGATTCGGACCGTGTGCGTCAACTGGTGAGGGACGGAGGCGTAGACTTCGGGCTAACGTTTAGCCCCCCGCCGCTGCCGGGGGTCGTTGTCACGCGTTCGGCGGACTTTCACCTGATGGCCATGTTGCCGGCAACGCTCGGCGTGAAGCAGCCGGATAGCATGTCTATCGAGGAATTCTTCCAAAAACCGACGATCGTCCCCGATGCGAGCAGTCACTTGCGTGATATCGTCGACATTGCGGCGGCACGTATCGGTACGAGGTTGCAGCCCGTCTTGACGACCAATAGCTTGTCGCTCATGCGTTCCATGGTTCGTGAGGGTTGCGGTTTCGGCGTGACGGCCGTGGCTAGGGGCATGCCCTTGAAGGGTGATGAGGGAATACATTGCTCCCGCATAGCTGATCGCGGTTTACCGCCGATGGTGCTGTCGCTGATCGTTGATCCACGCCGCAGCCTCTCCATGACCTCCATCATCGCGCGGAGGTATTTTGAGGAATATTTCGATGAGCTCGCACTTCATACGGACGAAGCGGTTTCCCGTTCATTGGAGTAACGGAGTTTGGCCCCTGAATGAATACCTGTTCGCGGCTTGCTGGCTGTCTAGGGAAGGACCTTTACCATCATGCCCTATCTCCCAGCAGCTGGCTCTGACTTCCGGGCCATTAGCAAGATTCTGCACATCCTCGTGAAGTGTTCGCAGAGTGAATGCAGCAGCTCGAGCACGCGCGTGTCGCCGCTCGTGAATTCAACCAAAAATTGCTGATGGCGATTTCCTCCCGTTGAAGAAAAGGAAACGCACTGGACGAATTTTGGTGCTTGTAAAAGTTGTGCGGCCCTATGTCTATAGAGACAATATCGTTTGGTTCTAATGCTCAGGGCAGCAAGGCGGTAAGTATGCATCTAGAGACCCCGCAAACCTAATCAGACCGAGATCACGGTTGGCGAATTAAAATTATTATGTCTGAAGTCAAAGCCTACCTTCTGAACGCAGCTGCCGAAACGATCCGGAGCATGATGCTTCCCGCGGCAGATCGGCTTACGCATATCTCCCGCTTGATCGGAAGCAGCAAGGTTGATGCCGTTCGCGTCGAGCGCTCTCATATCGTCTATGTCGGTGCAAATAGCATGACCGACGGGGTTCATAGCGTAACGGACTTGAAAGGCCACGGCTCGCCGTTTGCCGGCAATCTTCTTATTGTCGGTGCTGATGAACGTGGCGAGATGACGGGCGCCAGCGACAGTATCGAGCACTTCGCGAGAAAACTGACTATCGTTCGCCCAGTCTTCGTGCCTGTCTTCGAGACGTTAACCGGCCCCGACATCTTCGGAACCCGCGTCATCCGCCTGGATGTTCGCATGGAGCGGACTTCGCCGAAAATCATCGACTGAGTGCCAGATGGGAGAATGGAGGCTCTTTGTCGATTGCAATCGCGGCCGATTCATACGCCCGCGAAATGACACAGGACTTTTCCACCACCCACGCGTTGACGTGGCGTTGGAGCAGCCGTCTTGCAAATATCCTGCGCCATGGGACAGCGCGGATGAAATGTGCACCCCGCCGGTGGGTTGAGGGGGCTGGGAGGCTCGCCCCCCATCAGCGTGCGTGCCCTGTTCGGCGCCAACACATCGGGTATAGTCTGAAGCAGAAGCTGCGTGTAGGGATGTTGTGGATTGGCAAAGAGCGCCTCCGTTTCCGCCTCCTCGACAATACGGCCGAGATACATCACGGCAATCCTGTCGGCCATGTGACGCACGACGGCGAGGTTGTGGCTGATGAAAAGATAGGTCAGTCCGAGTTCGTCCTGAAGCCGGCGCATTAGATTGAGAATTTGCGCCTGGACAGAAACGTCCAGCGCAGAGGTGGGTTCGTCGCAGACAAGGAATTCCGGCTCGCCGGCCAATGCGCGGGCGATTGAAATTCTCTGTCGCTGGCCACCCGAAAACTCGTGTGGATACCGCCTGGCATCATCGGGCGACAGCCCGACGACGCGCAGCAGCTGCGATACTCTTTCCGTAATCTCGGCAGGCGACGTTCTCAGTTTAAACTCGCGGATCGGCTCGGCGATGATATCGCCCACGCGCCATCGGGGATTGAGGCTTGCATGCGGATCCTGGAAGATCATCTGCGCTTCCATCGGCTTGCCGCTGGCGGAGCTGCCGAAGACAATCGCGCCTTCCGTGGGCTCATGCAGTCCTGTCACCAGACGCGCGACCGTCGACTTGCCGCAACCGGATTCTCCGACAAGCGCGAGGCATTTGCCTTTTTTTACGGTGAAGGTCACGTCTTGAACGGCCTGCAGATATCGTCTGGGCTTGCGCTCGATCACCCGGTTCAACCATGGAGCCGAGACCTCGAAGACACGGGTCAGCTGGTCGACTTCGAGAGCGTTTTCGATATCTCTCATTGGACACCTCCTTCGATCAGCCAGCAGGCGGCAGCACCATGCTCGCCCGCCTCAGTGAGGGATGGTTGGTCGACGCGACAGCGCGGCATGACATCCCGACAGCGCGGATTGAACGCACATCCGGAGGGCATGGCGTTCAGGCGCGGCATGGCGCCATCGATCTGCGCAAGTGTCTCAAGCCGCGCGCCAAGCGCTGGGATCGAAGCCATGAGCCCACGCGTGTAAGGATGCTTGGGACGCGCGAGGACTTCCGCCACGGGGCCGATCTCAACAACGCGACCGGCGTACATCACAGCAACGCGGTCGGCGGTCTCTGCAATGACGCCCATATCGTGGGTAATCAACATGACCCCCACCCCCTGCTCGACGCAGAGGCGACGCAGCAATGCTGTGATCTGAGCCTGGATCGAAACGTCGAGTGCCGTTGTCGGCTCGTCGGCGATGATCAGTCGAGGGTTGCCCGCCAGAGCCAGTGCGATGACAACGCGCTGGCGCATTCCGCCCGAAAACTGATGCGGATAGTGGTCCACCCGCTCTTCCGCGCCGGGAATGCCGACATGTTTCAGCAGTTCGATAGCCCGAAGCCGAGCGGCGGCTTTATCGATGTCGGAATGCAATCGAACGGTTTCGATAAGCTGCTGTCCGACAGAAAAGAGAGGGTTGAGCGACGTCAGCGGGTCCTGGAAGATAGCTCCAACCTTTCGTCCTCGAACTTTCTCCATCTGCCTCTCGTTCAGGCAATCGGTGCGCTGACCGGCAATGCTGATTTCGCCGGCGATGACACGACCCGGCGGTTCCAGCAGGCCCAGCACGGCCATCCCTGTCATCGACTTTCCCGCACCGGATTCGCCGACGACACCCAGAATTTCTCCCGGAGCGATCGTCAGCGAGACATCGGACAAAGCAGCAAGTGTTCCCCGACGGGTCGGAAATTCGACCGAGAGGCCGGATACCACAAGTGCTGGTTCATGGACCGTTTGGGTCATTGTTGCTCCAGGTCTGGGTAGCTTGGTGGGAAGATCGAATTGACCGGCGGGTGTCGATAGGTCCGCTCCGGATAGAGGGAGACTAGGCTGTCGAATTGCGCCTGCGCTCTGGCGCGGGCGGCCGCCAGATCGATTCCGGCAACGGCGCCGTCGCGCATCGAGATACGCCCGTCGACGATCGTTGCCTTGGTGACGCGGCCGGTCGCCCCATAGATCAGCGTCTGAACCGGATCGATGCGGGGCGCGATCATGACGTCGCTCATGTCGAAAACGGCGATATCGGCCTTTGCGCCGGGTGCAATTCGCCCGAGATCGGGGCGCTTCAGCGCATCGGCGCCGGCAATTGTTGCCGAGTCATAGAATTCGGATGCGGATGCAGCATCACCTTTGCCCTCGGTGATGCGATTGGCCATCAGGCCGACGGCAAGGTTCAAGACCATGTCCGGCGGCGCGGTGTCGGTGCCCATGCCGATACGGATGCCCATCGCCTTGAGGCGGGAATAGGATTTGAGTGCCGATCCATGACGTGCCGACACCAGCGGACAGTGCGCGACCGTTACGCCACTTTCGGCGTAGAGGGCGAGATCCTCATCCGTCGCGACCGTTGCGTGCGGCGCGATCAGGCGAGGGGAGAGCAATCCGAGATCGGCGAGCCAGCGGGGTGCCGTGACGCCGTGCAGTCTTCGCACGGTCTGGAGTTCCATTTCGCCCTGGGCCATATGCAGCCGTACCGGCAAGTCTAGGTCGTCCGCTCGCGCGAATGTCTGCCTGAGCAAGCTTTCCGTACACGTCTCGACCCTGTCGGGTGCAAACATACCCGAGATCAGACCATCCGCATGGCCGTGGATGCGGCGGGCAAAGTTTGTGGCTTCAGCCAGTTCCGCCAGGCCTCTGGCTTCATCGAAGACCGTCTGCATGGTGCCGGCCTCGTCGAGGATCACCCCGCCGCTGCGATAGGCCGGCCCCAGCCAGACGCGCAGCCCGAGATCGTCGGCTGCCTGGGCGGCGGCTTCGAATTCGGCAACGGTCTCTCCCCAGGCTCGGTAGAAAAGCGATGCAATCGGCAGCGCGGACGTGATCCCGTTCAGCAAAAGCTGCGCAAAGGCATAGCGTTTCTGGAACGCCAGTTCTTCGGCTGTGTACATCTCGCGGGATTGCGCCGCATAGTCGGCGGGCCAGACTCGCCCTTTCTTCCAGCCCGGCTGGTTGTCCATGGTAAGCACGGTGGTATCGAGGTCGGAAAGCGCGTCCAGATCCACGAAGCCGGGGCCGATGAGGGCCTCCCCCATGTCATATCTGGCCGCAAGCTCACCGGCGAAGCGGTGTCCGACCCAGATGACACGATCCCGCTCGATGACGACTTCGCCGTTCTCGATCAGCCGCCGCCCGTCCGGGGTATCCGCAATGACAAATCGCGCTGCCAGCGCCCAACGTCCTTCCGGACGGTGCCCAAGCGGAAGATCTGACCAGTTCATGGGCGTTCTCGCAGGCTTTTGCCATCACGGGCGACGACGTTTCCGGCGGTGACGACCAGCTTTCGCGGCGCATGGGTGACGATTGCCTCGGCAAGCGTTTCCCCTTCGACCAGCACGATGTCACCCCGTCCGCCCTGGGCGATTTCATGGCCGGTCCTCTCCATCACAACGGCGCCGCCGGTTGTGCAGACATGCAAGGCCAGCGGGAGTTCGTCATCGCGGCGCAGATTGTTTTTCATGCCGAGAAGCATCGCGCGCTCAAGCATGTCGCCGTTGCCATAGGGACCCCAGGTGTCGCGGAAGCCGTCGACGCCGGCGCCAAAGCGGACACCTGCCGCCAGAAGCCGCTTCAGGGAGGGTGTCTCTCGGGATGGCGGTGCCGTTGTCAGGATCGGGATGCCGAGTTCGGCGCATGTGTCGATTAGCGCCTGCGTCATGTTCCAATCTGGGTGGCCGAGGCAAAAGGCGTGGCTGACGGCGACCTTGCCCTGCAGCCCGAGCGCGCGGACGCGTTCGAAAATCATCTCCATGGAAAAAGCGCCCAGTTCGCCGGACTCGTGCAGATGAATGTCGATGCTCTTGCCATGCCTTTCCGCGATGGCGAAGATCGCGTCGAGATGGCCCTTGGGGTCCTTGTCCATGCCGCAAGGGTCAAGGCCGCCGACAAGATCCGCACCCATTGCCATCGCCCGATCCAGGAGCTCAGCCGTGCCTTGCCGGCGCATAAGCCCTGACTGGGGAAACGCAACGATCTCTATTTCGACAATGCCGGCAAGCTGCCTGCGGGTCTCCATGACGCCTTCGAGCGCAATGAGGCCCTGGTCGGTGTCGATATCGACATGGGTCCGGATCAGAGTGGTGCCGTAGCCGACGGATTGCAGCGACTGACGCATGGACTGGATATGGGCATCCAGCCCGAGATCACGTTTGACCTGGCGCTCGTTGTCGATCTTGTCGATGAGCCGTGGCCCGACTTCGTTGACATACCAGGGATAGCCGAGCAGCGACTTGTCGAGATGGGTATGGGCATCGACGAGGCCGGGAATGGTGATGCGACCGCCGGCATCCTCGACCGTTGCCCCCTCGGCGGCGACGTTCCGGCCGACAGCGGCAATACGACCGTCCACGATCAAGATATCGGCGACGTCCTTGCCCATGGGGCGCGTGTTGGTGATGAGAAGCTTGTTCATGTGACGTCCTCAGCGCAGTTTGGGGTTGAGTGCATCGCGCAGCCAATCCCCCAGGATATTGATCGAGACAACCAGCAGGCAGAGCTGAATGGCCGGGAAAAGGACGATCCACCATAGTCCCGAAAACAGGTATTCGTTGCCGATGCGGATCAAGGTGCCGAGCGATGGCTGCTCGACGGGCATGCCGACACCAAGGAAGGAAAGCGTCGCCTCGATGAGAATCCCGAAGCCGAAATTGAGCGTTGCGGTCACCAGCAGCGGCGTCGTCGTATTCGGGAGGATATGCCTCAGCATGATCCGCCGTGCCGGCACGCGGATCAACCGGGCCGCCTGCACATACTCCTTGTTGCGTTCGACCATCGTCAGGGCGCGCACGGTGCGAGCATATTGCACCCAGGCAGAAAGCGAGATGGCAAACACGATCACCGACGATGCGCCGGCGTCGCGCAGTCCGGGCGGCAGCATCTGACGCGCCATTGCCGACACCAGGATGGCGATCAGCATCGTCGGCATCGAAAGAAGGACGTCGCCCGCCCGCATCAGCAAACCGTCGGCCCACTTTCCATAATAGCCGGCGATAAGGCCGAGCGTGGCCCCGACCGCCAGGGAGACGGCGACAGAAGCTGCGCCGATCACGATCGAAGCACGAGATCCGTAGAGGATGGCCGAAAGCACATCGCGGCCTTGAAGATCCGTGCCCAACAGGTAGGGCCACTGGCCATCCGCGTTCCAGATCGGCGGCAACTGGGCGTTCATGAGATCGAGAGACGCCAGATCATACGGATTCTGCGGTGCGATCCATGGCGCCAGAAATGCCGATGCCAGCAACAGAACCAGGACAATGGTGGCGACGATGGCGGAGGGATGCTTCCTGAAGCTCCACCACAGATCCGTATCGGCGATGCGGCGGCGGAGGGAGGGGCGCCGGGGCACAGGTTTCGTCGGATTGGCCGTTTCGATGCCGCTCATGGGGTGCTCCTCTCGCTCAGGCTTTGCGCAGACGCGGATCGACGACGGCATAGGCGACATCGACGAAGGTGTTCAGGACGACAAAGATGAAGGCCACGATGCAGAGATAGGCGGCCATCACAGGGATATCGACGAAGGTGACTGCCTGCATGAACAGCATGCCCATGCCCGGCCACTGGAACACGGTCTCGGTGACCAGGGCAAAGGCGATGAGATTGCCAATCTGCATTGCCGTCAAAGTGATGACCGGCATCAGACAGTTTTTCAGCGCATGACGAAACCATAGCGACCGGCGCCGAACGCCGCGGGCGCGGGCGAACTTGATGAAGTCCGAACGCAGGGTTTCCAGCATTTCGGCGCGAACAAGCCGCATGACAAGCGTGATCTGAAAGAGCGATAACGAGAGTGCCGGCAGCACCAGCGCCGCGCGCCCGGAAGAGGTGAGCAGACCCGTGGACCACCAGCCGATCTGGACGATATCGCCGCGCCCATAGCCGGGTAACCATCCAAGCGACACGGAAAACACCAGGATCAAGAGAATGCCGACAAGAAAGCTCGGCAGGGAAATTCCGATCACGGAGGTGAATTGAAGTCCTTCCGCCCACCATCTTCCACGTCCGATGGCGGTGAAGACACCAAGCGGAATGCCGGCGACGAGCGAGATGATCGTGGCGATGAGCACAAGCTCGAATGTCGCTGGAAACCGCTCGCCGATCAGCTTGATGACATCCTGCTGGTTTCGATAGGAAAGCCCGAATTCGCCCTGGGCCGCCTTGACGACGAAGCGGGCATATTGCGTCAGGAAGCCATCGTTCAAGCCGAGCCTGGTGCGCAGTTCGTCATGTTCGGCCTGCGTGGCACTTTCGTTCATCATCATTTCGACGGGATCGCCGACGAAACGGAAAATCATGAAAGCGATGAAGGTGACGGTTAACATCACGAGGATCGCATTGCCGATGCGCTTTACGAGGAAGGCGATCATTGCGCTTTACGTCCCTGGTTTCGATCTAGCCCGATTTTCCGTGAGGGAGGCCCGCCGCCATGAGGTGCGGCGAGCCCAATCGCGTCGTCACTTCTTCACGAGCCATAGACGGGGAAGGTTGTCGGCAAAGAGCGGTAGATCCGCGACCTTGTTCGCCGTCGCCCAGGTCAAAGGCTGCTGGTGCAACGGGATCATCAGCACATGCTCCTTGGCAACCTTGAGGGATGCCGCTTCGAGTGCCAGGCGCTTGGTCTGATCGAGTTCGACTGCCGAGGCTTCCGTCAGTCTGTCGAATTCGCTGTCCGACCAGCCGCCCCAGTTGAAGATGCCATATGTGCCGCCCTTCGTGTGCAGGACCTGCGAGGTGAGGCTATAGGTGTCGAGCATAGGGAGGGTCGCCCAGCCGAGCGTATAGACATCGACCTGCCCATTCGAGCGCTTTGGCGTCTGGACGGCGCGGGGTCCCTGGTCAAGCTTCGGCTTCAGCCCGATACGCGACCACATGGAAGCCACGGCCTGGCAGATCTGCTCTTCGTTGACGAGCGTGTCGGTGCAGTTGAAGTCGAAGGCGAAATCTGAAGCGCCGGCCTCCTTCAGGAGAGCCTTTGCCTTTTCCAAGTCGGCCTGCACCGGCGTATCGAGCGCGGCGTCGTAGCCCGGGATCTGCGGTGCGACGAGCGTGCCGGCGTTGCGGGACTTTCCACGCATGACCTTCTTCTTGATGAGGTCAAGGTCGATCGCGAGCTGCATCGCTTGACGAACGCGTACGTCTTTCATTGGGTTGGGAGCACCGGAAAGGAGCGTGTCGCGCTGGCTGAAGCCGATCATGACTGTGCGCAGGTCGGTGCCCTCGAGAAGCTTGACGTTCGGCGAAGCCTGCAGGCGGGGGATATCCTGAACGGGCGCCTTGTCCGTGAAGTCGATATCGCCGGCCAACAGCGCCGCCACGCGTGTCGCGTCGGAGGCAATCGGTGTGAACTCGATCCGGTCGATAT
Source organism: Rhizobium sp. GW821-FHT14E12 (assembly GCF_058803745.1). NCBI lineage: Bacteria > Pseudomonadati > Pseudomonadota > Alphaproteobacteria > Hyphomicrobiales > Rhizobiaceae > Rhizobium > Rhizobium sp. GW821-FHT14E12. The sequence goes on along the minus strand of NZ_JBXAPH010000003.1, from coordinate 81,383 downwards.
TGTGCTGCGGTTTGTCCCACCAGCCATCGAATTTGACGAAAACGGTCTTGGCGTCGGGCTGTCGGCTCTCGATTTTGAAGGGACCAGTGCCGTTGGCATGATAGGTCGCGTAGCCTTCGACGCCCGATCCGACGTCGGTCGGGGCCTCGGTATTGTTGTCCTTCAGCCAGCCGGCATCGAAGATGTAAATCGTTGTCAGATCGTTGAGAAGGAGGGGGTAGTTCGGCGTGACATCGATTTCGATCGTATGGGCGTCGATGACCCGCGATCCCTTGTAAGCAGGAATGTTGCCCTTGAGCGGTGACTTCGGATCGCTGGCCCGCACCAGCGACGCCTGCACGTCTTCCGCCGTAAAATCGGCGCCGTTGTGAAATTTGACGCCTTCGCGCAGCTTGAAGCGCCAGGTCGTCGGCGAAACGACTTCCCAGGATGTTGCTAGTGCAGGCTCGATCTTCAGGTTGCGATCGTAGCGTACCAAGCCTTCGTATACGTGATTGAGCACTCCGAGCGTAAAACTGTCGCCATAGGAATCGGGATCAAGCGAACCCAGATCGCGCGATGCGCCCCAGCGAAATGTCTCAGCACCGGCGGGCATGGCCAGGCCAAGCAATAAGGCCCCGGCGAGAAGTAGTCTTCCAATTCTGATCATATTGTTCCCCCGATCTTTATATTGTATGCAATTTTTGCTCTAAATCCGCGATCTCCTGACGAAAATGGCATGATTGCGCCAAAGTCGGCGGCGGTATTCAAACGAAAATCTTAATTTTCTTGCAGAACGTATCAAAATTCGTATTCTAGATCGTATGCAATATCAACATAAATTTGCATGCGATTTTTATCCGTTTATGGCAGACAAAAATTGTGCATATAGAAGCGCAATGAAAAGCGCCGCCAAACCACGGGATGGAGACCTCTATGTCCACGAACCAGACGCGTAGTGATGCCATTTACGCTTCCCTGAGACGGGCGATCCTTGAGCAGGCACTGAAGCCTGGGGTTAAGTTGCCGGAGGATTCCATCGGCGACACCTTCGGCGTCAGCCGTACGAGCGCTCGCAATGCGCTTGTGCGCCTGGTTTCCGACGGTCTGGTCGAGATCAAGCCCAACCGCGGTGCCTCGGTCGCCATGCCGACACTGGAGGAGGCGCATGAGGTCTTCGCGCTACGCCGTTGCCTGGAGCGTGAGGTTATCGAGCGGCTCTGCACGCGTATGCCGAAAGACGGGATCGATGCGCTGATATCGCATGTCCGCGAAGAGGAGCGCGCGCTGCGGTCGTCCTCGCCGCGGTCAATCCGGCTGGCTGGAGAGTTTCACATTCTGCTGGCCGAACTGACCGATTCGAAGCTGTTGATCGATTTCATCAGCCGCGTCGTGTCCCGCTCCTCACTCATTCTTGCCCGGTTTGGCCGACCCCATTCCGCCGAATGCGGCATCGACGAGCACATCCAGCTTATTGAGGCCCTGAAGCAGCTCGATCGCGAGCGCGCGACGGAAATCATGGATCACCATCTCCACGCCGTCGAAGACCGCGCGCGTGTCGATGAGGATGATGCGCCCGATGTCGGGGAGATATTGAGCCGCTACCTGGCTGTTCCCGACTAACGACAAAGACATCTCGGCATCGTTGGAAAAATGAGCCATGCCAGAGACGACAAGGAAAATATGACAATGACGGTGCCCAAGAGCACGCCCAGTGCAGCTGATTTTACGCGGTTTGATTTTGGTTCGCTAACGCCGCGTGAGTGTTACAAATTGCTGATCGGCACGGTCGTGCCGCGTCCTATCGCCTGGGTGACCACGGTCGATGCTGAAAATCGCGTCAATGCTGCGCCGTTCAGCTTTTTTGGCGTCCTGTCTGCCGATCCGCCGATCCTGGCGATTGGCGTCGAAAATCACGGCGATCTGAGCTTCAAGGATACCGGGCACAATATTCGCCATACCGGCGAGTTCACCGTGAACATCGTTGGAGCCGAAAACCTGGATGCCATGAATGTGACGGCCGTTCCGTTTCCTGCCGGTGTTGACGAGCTGGAACGCGCAGGGCTTACGGCTTTGCCGGGCAGCCATGTTCGCTCCCCCTATATCGCGGAGGCGCCGGCGGCTTTCGAGTGCCGTCGCCATGTGACCTTGCAGGTTGGCGGCTCGCGAGAGATCGTTATCGGCGAGGTGCTGGCACTGCACATCAAGTCGAACCTCGTCAACGAGCGTCTGCATATCGACCCGAAAGGCCTGAACGCCCTCGGACGAATGGGCGGCCACGGCTATGTCAGAACGGACGAAACGTTCGATCTGCCGACGATGTCGCTGGATGAGTGGACTGCGGGGATCAGTTGAGGAAGCGCTCTTCGCCCTGCCGGTCTAAGGCTTGGCGACGCCAATCTCGGCCGGCCTGCTTAACTGCGGGCCGACCGGCTCATTTCATCCGGAAGGCGCCAGATTGAGCCACGAGGAGCGAAACACTGTCGGTCCTCATGGCTCATCCGCTTCGAGGTAAATTCGAAATTGAGCGCTTTTGATGGCGAGCAGGTGATGGCTATTTGGCGCGAGAAGCCGGCTTGGGCTTTTTCGCGGTACTGATGCCGAGCTCGCGGTTCAGTTTCTTTTGCGCGAGCTTCCGCGTACGGCGGATCCCCTCGGCCTTCTCGCGAGCGCGCTTTTCGGAAGGCTTTTCATAGGACTCGCGAAGCCGCATTTCCCGGAAAACACCCTCTTGCTGCAACTTCTTCTTCAGAAAGCGTAGCGCCTGATCGACATTGTTGTCTCTAACAAGGACTTGCAAGCTTTTCCCCTAATATAACCATGTTCATTTGTTCGGAGAGATCCATACGCTCAGAGCGGAGGGTTTGGCAACGACACTTCGCCCCTTTCGCAGTGATTTGAGAGCATAAGGGAGCGATTTTTGCGGGGAGAGCTCGTTGATGCAATGGAATAGCGTGGTCACCGACGCGCGGTTAACGTTACAGTGCCAGCTTTCCTTCTGTTCGCAAGGCAAATAAATGCCGGGAGTGCGTATCCCGGCATTCAGTGCGGATATATATCAACCAGCCCGAAGGCAGCTTCAAGCGTGGTGAACTTCCGTTCCCTGGATAGCGGAAAGGATCCAGTCCGAACCGGGCTTGCGCACGAAGGTCCATATCTCGGTGGTTTCCGAGGCATTGCGATCGTCGCCGTCGACAAGCCGGCCCGTCTTGCGGTCGAGCAGTGCGTCGACGCTCGAATAGCGCATCGCCAGGGTGGCGTATTCGGCACTGTCCTCGCGCCAGGATTCGGCAATGTCGCCCTGCAGCAGACGAACGTCGGTGACGCTGTTGCGGACGCCCTTGGTGGCGTTCTCGCCAAGCTCCTCTGCAAGATAGGACATCGCCTCCGGCGTAGTGAGCAGGCGCAGCGTGGCGTAATCCTCGGAACCATAGGCTGACTGGACCTCGGTCAGAAGCTTTTCGAAGCGGTCGAGATCACCTTGCTGCAACCCGATCTCGTCATTGGCCTGAACTGGCTTTTTCTGCGCGCTACCGCTTAGCCCGCCGCCGATCGGCGGGATGGGGAAGGAGGAGGGCTTGGATGCGTTCATATTAAACGACGCATTCGCTCCGGAAGGTGCATATTGAGGCCGTTGGCGGTTTGCGAAAAACCGCATGGCGAAGCGGATGGCAAAGAAGATCAGCGCGGCTTGCAGCAGCAGGCCGAGGAAGCCGAAACCGCCGCCAAAGCCATGGCCGATCAGCATGCCGAGAAGGCCGCCGGCGATCAATCCGCCGATCATAGAGCCTCCGAAGCCGCCGAAAAGGCCGCGACGCGGCTGCGCAGCGGCTGCACCGGCCACTGACGGCGTTGCGGTCTGCTGCTGCGGCGTCATCGTCCGTTCGATCGGCGCGGCCTGCGTTGGGGCCGTCCGCGTGACGGCCGGTGTGTCGAAGGTTCGCGTTCCACGGCTGCCAAACCCGCTGGAGCCGGCGCGACGGGCATCTGCATCGTCAAAGCTCACAACGGATGTGGCGGCGGCGAGGGCGACGATGGCTGCGACCTGAGCGAAACGTGGAATTGCGCGGAACATTGGTTCTCCTGTCCTTGGGCAGAAAAGCGATTTCCAGCCTATATAGGAATGCAATCTTGCGATTGTAAGTTCGCGGGAGAACTTCCTTTTGGGCGAGGCAGGCGCGAGTTCTTAAATGCCTGACCCGTCAAGGTTCTTGTCATCGTCGCCTTCCCATGGCGGAGGCATCGAGGCGCGACGGAGGTTAGCCGAGGGCATCGGCATCCAACATTTCAATTCCGGTTCGGCATATTCGATGATCTGCCCGGGGGAGGAATCGGACGCACGCCACCCTTCTCCCGCAAACTGATCGCCATTCGACCAATATGCGAGGTCAACTTCCGCCGGCCCCTGCTCAGATTGTCGGATCGTGACCAGAATCCGACTGCCGTCTTTCGGTGCACTTGCCATATGGCGCCAACGGTCTGCCTCGTCCATCGCTTTTCCTCCAGCTTGCTACCGGTTGCGACTGTCGCCTCGCCATTGAAAGTGGTCAACTCAAACTTTGCACAACCCATTTCTATTGATTGTCTAGATAGACGCTCTCGATGAGCAACGCGGCTGTACCTCGCGGTCATCGAAGCTAATTCGCGCGGTCGTGCATTTGGGGAGCGCGAAGGCTTTGGCCCAACCGGCATTAGCCGTATCGATACGACTGGCGGCAAAACCATGTACTTCACCGTCGCGTCAAATCGCTTTGAGCAGCGCGGCAATAGGATCTCTATCCTCTTCCTCTCAGGCGCTCACCGCTGCCAATAGGCGGCGACGCTGAAGCGGGAGCGGTCGGCGGCCATCTCGGTCTTCATGAAGTTGCGGATGGCACGGGCTTCGGTCTGTTCGCAGGCAACCCAGACGAAGGTTTCGGGATCGGACGTGAGTACGAGATCGCGCAGGATACGTTCCAGCACGCCGGTGGTTCCAGCGGCTGCCTGGTTGCGATGAAGCCAGGTGACATCCAGCGATGCGGCCGAAGGCAGCGATTGTTCCTCGTGCCGGTCCGCCACTTCCAGGAAAATCCGCAGTTCGGTTTCCGCAGGCACTGTGGCTGCAATGCGGGCAATGGCGGGCAGGGCGGTCTCGTCGCCGGCGAGAATGAGCTTCCGGGTAGTGGGCACGCCACCGCCACCTGGGCCGATGAGACCCGCCCGGTCGCCGGGGCGAGCATTCAAAGCCCATGACGCGCCGGGAATATTGTCGCCATCGTGCAGCACGAAATCGATATCCATCTCACCGTTCGCAAGATCGATGTTGCGGATCGTGTAGGCACGGATGGTCAGCGCGTCCTCGCCTCTTGGCCAATGAATGCGGCCGTCCGGCTCCGTATGCGGCCAGACCGGTACGCGGTCCTTCGGTGGGATCAGCAGGCGCACATGCAGGCCGCCGTCCATGAAATGCTTGGCGTCCTTGGTTGCGACGGTTACGCGGCGCATGTGCGGAGTGATGTTGCTCGCACAGACAACGGTGATCTCGCGGAAATCGGGAATGGTGGCAGCCTGCGGCCCGTCGGCCCAGGTGAGGTCGAGCGTCTCGCCGGATGATGCAAAGAGCCGTTCGGCGACCATGCTGCGGACACTAAAAAGCATGGCGGCGGTCGGGCAGCGCAGTTTGATGTCGAGACGGTTTGACGATACGGCGATATCGGCACTGCCGATGACGGTTTCCAGCCGCGCGCCTTCGGCACTTCGCGTCACCGTCACATGCTCCGCCAAATACTCGCAGAGTTGATCGAGCAGGCGCCCGGCATCGGCATGGGTGGCAACGCCCGAGGCGGTGAAATCTCTCGCATGCATCATTGGATAGCCTCCTTTTGCATCGCCTTTGCGTTTGGAACGAGGACGAGGATCGCCGTCGAGCGATCCTCGGTTCTCTGCCATAGCTGGGAGTTAAAGTATACTTTTATTGTCCACTTACCACTTCTTGCTGAGCTTGAAGGTAATGGTTCGCGCCTCGCCGTAGCCGCAGACATTTTCCCCGGCGCAACCCGCGACATAGGTCTTGTCGAAAAGGTTGGCGACGTTGAGCGAAGCGCCCCAGCCCTTCTTCTCGTAACGGATGCCGGCGTCGAAGAGTGTCGCGGAAGGCACCCGTAGGGTATTGTCTTCGTCTGCCCAGGACTTGCCCTGATAACGCACGCCGGCGCCGATGCTCAGACCATCAAGCGTGTCGCTGGTGAAGGCGTAGTCGAGCCAAAGCGAAGCGGTGGAGTTCGGCACGAGGTAGGGCGAATTGCCGACGACGGTTTGATCGAGATCCTTGGTGATTTCGAGATCCGTGTAGGAATAGGAGCCGAGCAGCTTCCAATTATCGTCGAGATTGACCTTGCCTTCGAATTCGACGCCGCGCGAGCGGACTTCGCCGATCTGACGCTGCAGGAAGGTGGTGGGGTCCGTCAGCGCCATGTTCTTGCGATCGATCTGGAAGACCGATGCGGTGAACAGGCCGTCGATGAAATCCGGTTCGTATTTGATGCCGGCTTCGTATTGCTCACCCTTTTCCGGTGTCAGGCCGCCGCCGGTGACGCTGGTGCCGATCAAAGGATTGAAGAAGGTCCCGGCGCTGATATAGGGCGTGATGCCGTTGGAGAACTCATAGGCAAGACCCGCCCTGCCGCTCGGCGCGTTTTCGTTCGACTTGTAGCTCGTGCCGACCTTGGAGTCGGAATTGGTATCGACGAAGTCGTAACGACCGTTGAGCGTTACCAGCCAGCCGTCGCCGAAGCGCATCTGGTCCTGCGTATAGATGCCGAGTTGCTGCTGTGTCATGACCTGATTGAGGTAGACGAAGTTCGTCCCTTGCGCCGTGCCGTAAACCGGGTTGGTGGCGCTGATCGGGTTGGAGCCGCAGCAGGCCTGGATCTGGTCGAGCCGGTAGATCGAATAGTCGGTGCCGATCAGGAAATCATGGCTGATAGGCCCGGTGTCGAACTTGTTCTCGGCGCGGGTGTCGACCGAGAAAGTATCCACCTTCGAACGCTCGAAGAAGCCGATGCGGTTGAGCATGTAATTGGGGTCGTCATAGGATGGATCGAGCGGATTGCCGTCCACATAGCCGTTCAGATACGGGCCTTCCTCGCGTTTGTAGAGATGGCCGTAACGCGCGTTCTGCGACACGGTCCAGCCACCATCGAAGTCGTGCGAAAACTCGTAGCCGAGCATCTGCTGGGCATATTTCAGATTGTCGATACTGCGCTCACCATAGAAGGCATCGCGCTTGATCTTGCCGAAGGGTGCGTCGACGACGGTGCCGACATAGGGGAAGAAGCCGTTGCCGGTGTGAATCTCGTCGAGGCCGCTGAGCATGCCGTAGACGGTGAGCTTGGTGGAATCGTCGGGAGAGACGGTGATCTGCGGCATGATGAAGCCGCGCAGGTCGTGGGTGCCGTCGCTATAGGTATCGCCGCCGGCGATCTTGCCGGTCAGGCGGTAGCGATAGACGCCGTCGGCCGAGAGCTTGTCGGAAAAGTCGAAGCCGACAAAGGCGTTGCCGAGATTGTTGATGCCGATCTCGGTGTAATAGGAGGGATCGTCGGTCGGCTCCTTGCGCACCATGTTGACGAGGCCGCCCGGATTGGATCCGCCGTAGAGCACGGAGGAGGGACCTTTCAACACTTCCACGCGCTCAAGCATGAAGGGATCGATCTGGAAACCGCCGAAGCCATAGCTATAGAGCGTCAGGCCGTTCATGAAAACGCCGGTCTGTGTCGCGTCGAAGCCGCGAATATAAAACCAGTCGGTATCGCCGTCATTGCCGAAGGGCTGGGTGGTGACCCCCGGCGTGTAACGCAGCGCCTCGTCGACCTTGTTGGTGATGCCGCGATCCTGCATTTCCTGCCGGCCAATGACGGAGACCGATTGCGGCACTTCGGTGATCGGCGTGTCGGCTTTCGAACCGGCTGTCGTCTTGGTGGCGACATAGCCCTTGACCGGGGCGGTGCCGTTCTTTTCGCTGTCTTTCTGGCCGCCCTGGATGACCAGCGGCTGCAACACCGTCGGGCTCTCCTGCGCCATAAGCTGCGTGCTGGATAGTATCGTCGCGATGGCCACGCCCGCCATCAGCCGCCACATCGATACGTCTTTGCTCAATCCCTGCATGTCCGTCATCAGTCCCAACTTCGCGCCCTGTCGGCTCGACCAAGTGGCCAGCCCCTCGAATAAGATGAGCAATTAACTCATATTTATTGGCGCGGCTTGTCTGATTCTGGGGAAATTGAATATTTTTGGGCAATTCTCCGCAATGTCGGCAATTGCCCATGGGGTGTGGCATTTAGGCAATCTGGCTTCTCTTCCAGCTTGCCGGGGTGGTGCCGACATTCTTGCGGAAGACGCGGGTGAAATGCGCCTGATCGGCAAAGCCGGTCTCGACGGCGACATTGGTGAGCGGCGTGTCGCCTTTCAGCAGCAACTGCTTGGCGCGCTCCAACCGCGCCCTCGTCTGCCATTGATGCGGCGGAAGGCCGGTGGAGGCCTTGAAGGCGTGGCTGAAATGCGATTGCGACAGGCCGGTCAGCGACGCCAATTCCTCCAGCCGGATCGTGCGTAGGCAATTTGCCTCGATGTAATCGACCGCGCGCCGCAATTGCCAGGCGGCGAGTTCGCTGCGCCGGCGCGGTTGCGGACCGCGCAGCTGCAGCACATTGATCAGCAGCGACAACGTCAGGCCATCGCCGTAGAGATCGTGCAGCGGCTCCGGATTTTCGCATTCGGTCGCGATCAGCTCGGCAAGCGCCATCAGCCGTGGATCGGAGAAATGCAGGCGTGGATTGTCGAGGCGCGATGGATCGATATCTTCCATCAGCCTTTGGCCGATAATGTCGGCATCGAAATGAATATCGAGATGGCGGACGAATTCGATGCCGGCAAGATCCGCCCAAAGCTCCATACCGGCGGGAATGTAGGACATTCTCTCGTGATCATAGTTCTGGGGCCGGCTTTGGGCGCGCGGCGAGAGCCTGACGCCATTCGTGCCGGAACCGCGCTGATCGAGCAGGATGAAGAGCCGGGGATCCTCGGCGACGTAATAGCCGCCGGCGCGGGCCGCGCAATTGACGTTCCAGACATCGGCAACGACGCCGTTCCATTGGCGCCGGTGGACACCGCCGACAACGGAAAAGCCGCCAATCCTGTTTTGCATCCTTGGCTGAAACATCGTCCCCAGCTCTAAGCATTGCCGCTGGCAATAATCCTTCTTCATATACTCAAGTTATTACCGCAACAAACTCACCATGGCAACGCAGTGCGTAAAGGGTCGTGTGGTGCGAGGTTCTGGTGGTTCGTTACTATTTTTATAACGACATGATGATTGACTCATTATACCAGATGAATTATCACTCCTTCAAATTGGTGAGGGTTGGGGTGATGAGGACCATGCTTTTTTGTGCCGCCGATAAGAGGGGCGTCGGCTCCCTGGCGATTTGAGGGGATCGCGTCGCGGCTCGAAAAATCGAGGTAAGTGCGGCTGATCCTGACCTGCAATGTCACTCATCCTTGATGTTCGCGTTTCCTCGCTGACGAAGCAGAGGGCACTGAGAGAGCCGTTCCCGCGTCCTTTGCAGGCAAGCGGCATACCGTCGATTTCTCGATGCAAGATCCGGGATGCGGAAGGCGCGCAAGTCGCCGTTGGCCGGCACGCAAGCAACCATAATTGACCATCTGAAACGAGGCTGTGTCACGCGCCGCGATCGGGGATCGTTGGGAGGCAAAGCCGTATAGGGAGGAAATCGGATATCATGAGTGACGTGCAAACTGGCATTGCTCCTGTGGAGCAATCGGCGCTTAAAAAGATTTCATGGCGATTGGCGCCCTTCATCGGGCTCATGTTCTTCATCAATTTTCTGGATCGGACGGCCATCTCGTTTGCCGGCCCCAATGGCATGACGACCGATCTCGGCCTGACCGCCGCGCAATTCGGTTTTGCCGCTGGGATATTCTTCCTGGGCTATATCGTCCTCGAAATTCCAAGCAATCTGGCGCTCCATAAATACGGCGCGCGGCGTTGGCTGGCGCGTATCATGGTGACATGGGGTATCGTCTCGCTGCTGTTCACGTGGGTGAGCAGCGCAACGGAACTCTACACGCTGCGCTTCCTTCTCGGTGTCGCCGAAGCGGGCTTCTTTCCCGGCGCCATTCTATTCCTGAGCGGCTGGGTACCTTCCCGTCATCGGGCAAAGATCCTGGCGCTGTTCTATCTCGCCCAGCCGCTGACGACCGTCATCGGAGCACCCGTCGCATCCCTGCTCATTCAGGCGCACGGCGCGTTCGGGCTGGAAGGCTGGCGCATCATGTTCTTCGGCGTTGCCGTTCCCGCCATCGTCGTCGGCATCATCACCTGGTTTTACCTCCCCGATACGCCAAAGGACGCAAAGTGGTTGACCAAGGCGGAGAAGGATTGGCTGGTCGGCGAGCTTGCAAATGAGGAAAAGGCAATCAGCAAGTCACACGGGAACATGGTCGGCAAGGCGCTGACGAACGGCCGCGTATGGCTGCTTGCCATGGTTTATTTCGGAATGATCTATGGCCTTTATGCGCTCGCCTTTTTTCTGCCCACGATCATCGCCGGCTTTGAAGCGAAATTCGGCACGAAGTTCGACGTGTTCGACAAGGGGCTGATTACTGCCATTCCCTACCTGCCGGCGGCAGTTGCCCTGTACTTCTGGAGCAACGACGCTTCAAAGCGTGGGGTGCGTACCTGGCACGTCGGAATTCCCGCGCTGGTCGGTGCAGCAAGCATACCGTTGGCTCTCTATATGTCCTCGCCTGAAGCAACGATCGCCGTGATTGCCATAACGGCCTGCGCGATCTTCTCCGCCTTGCCGAACTTCTGGGCGCTGCCGAGCAAGTTCCTGACCGGTGCCGGGGCCGCCGCGGGCATAGCTTTGATCAATACGATCGGGAATCTCGCCGGTTTTGCCGCGCCATATATCACCGGCGCCGTCAAGGATATGACCGGCTTCTATCAGCTGCCGATGTTCATCGTCGGAGCGTTCATGTTGCTGTCGGCTATCCTGGTCTTTTCCATCAGACAGCCGCGTGCGCCCGAAGGTGCCTTGAGCCTGGCATCTCGATAAGCGAAAACGGCGCGGATCGAACAGTTCGTTTGATATGAAAGCGGCCGGGGCTTCCACCCCGGCCATTCTCTATGAAGCCAGATTCTGGTCTCTTGCGTCAGGCCGCCTTCAGAAGGTCGCCATGTGGATCGAGGACATATTTCGTCGCCGCACCCTGGTCGAAGCTCTCATAGCCCTGGACGGCATCGTCCAGCGAGATGATCTTCGCATTGACGATGTCGGCGATCGGCAGACGGTCGTGCAGGATCGCCTGCATGAGCTGGCGGTTATATTTGATGACTGGCGTCTGGCCGGTGTGGAACGACTGCGCCTTGGCCCAGCCGAGGCCGAAGCGAAGCGAGAGATTGCCTTCCTTGGCGGCACTGTCGACGGCGCCCGGATCATCGGTCACATAGAGGCCGGGAATACCGATCGATCCCGCCGCCCGCGTGATTTCCATCATCTGGTTGAGCACGATGGCCGGCTGTTCGCCGCCCGAATGGCCCCTGGCTTCGAAGCCGACGGCGTCAATGGCACTGTCAACCTCGTTCGTGCCGACGACTTGAGCGATCATGTCGCCCAGACGGTCTCCCGCTGAAAGATCGATCGGCTCAAAACCGACTCTCGCCGCATGGGCGAGACGATCCTTGTTGAAGTCGCCGATCATGACAACGGCGGCACCGAGGATGCGGGCGGAGGCGGCGGCCGCAAGACCGACCGGACCGGCGCCCGCGACATAGACGGTGGACCCAACGCCGACGCCAGCCCGCACCGCGCCATGAAAGCCGGTCGGCAGGATATCGGAGAGCATGGTGAGATCGCGGATCTTCGCCATGGCCTTGTCGCGATCCGGGAATTTCAGCAGGTTGAAATCGGCATAGGGAATGGTGACGTAACGGGCCTGTCCGCCGATCCAGCCGCCCATATCGACATAGCCGTAAGCGCCGCCGGCGCGCGACGGGTTCACGGTCAGGCACACGCCGGTATCTTGAGATTTGCAGCAGCGGCAACGGCCGCAGGCAACGTTGAACGGAACCGAGACGATGTCGCCGATCTCCAGCATTTCGACATCGATGCCCTTCTCGATCACCTCGCCGGTGATCTCGTGTCCAAGGATGAGGCCGGGCATGGCAGTGGTGCGGCCGCGTACCATATGCTGGTCGGAGCCGCAGATATTGGTCGAGATCACCTTCAGGATAACCCCGTGCTCGATGCGGCGGCCGTCCGGCGCCTCAAGCTTCGGATCGTCAATGTCGCGGACTTCCACCTTGCCGGGCCGCATGTAGACGACGCCTCTGTTCCTGCTCATACTCACTCCTCCTATGGGTTTCGATGCATGGATCCCGCCGCCGGCAAGACCGGTGACTAGAACTCTTCCAACCGACCTGCCTCCTCTGCAGATCGGCCAACGACGGCGCTTCCGGATAGCGCGGCTGAGCGGCAGTACCGGAATGGCGCATAAATGCGGACCGAAGCGGTCCCTTGAACACCATGAGCAGACCACGATGGACGGCGGACAGAGGCAGTGAAAGCGACATGAGCGCGGTGCAAAGACGACAGCCCGCGGATTAAGTGCGGCGACGGTCCTGCAAACTTATCAGGCGAGGCGATGTGGAAGAGGTTCGCGATTGGCTGATGACGGCGAAGCGTCGTTCAATGCAGCCGCTTGCCGCTCGCCGGGTCGAACAAATGGACCTTCCGCGTATCGATCCTGAGCGGGACGGACTGGCCGACGGATACCGAGGGGCGGTCCCTGACAGACGCGATGATCGATTGGGAGCCGGCCTGCAATTGCAGGTGCGTATCGGAGCCTGTCGGCTCGATGATGATGACCTTCGCCTGCACACCGTCCGTGTCGACGACAATATGTTCGGGCCGGATGCCCAATTGAACGGATTGTCCGATGTAAGCGTGTGCATGATCCGGCAGCGGCCAGTGCACACCCTCTGCTGCTGCCAATTCCACCGTTCCGTCCCGGTCGACGACAAGACCATCGATGAAATTCATCGATGGCGACCCGATAAATCCGGCGACGAAACTGTTCGCGGGCCTATCGTAGATTTCAAGCGGCGAGCCGACCTGCTCGATATGGCCGCCGCGCATCACCACGATGCGGTCGGCCATGGTCATGGCTTCCATCTGGTCATGGGTGACGTAGACCATGGTGGTGCCTAGGCGTTGGTGCAAGGTCTTGATTTCCGTACGCATTTGAACGCGTAACTTCGCGTCGAGATTGGAGAGCGGTTCGTCGAACAGGAACACTGCCGGGTTGCGGACGATGGCGCGACCCATGGCCACGCGCTGGCGCTGTCCGCCGGACAGCTGACGCGGGTAGCGGTCGAGGAGCGCTGTGATATCGAGAATGCCGGCGGCGTCATTGACCTTTTGTTCGATCTCCTGCCGGCTGCGGCGCGCAAGCTTCAGTGAAAACGCCATGTTGTCGCGAACGGTCATATGCGGATAGAGCGCATAGGATTGAAACACCATGGCGATATCGCGCTCATTGGGCTCGAGGTCGTTGACGACGCGGTCACCGATTTCGATCTCGCCATCACTGATGCTTTCAAGCCCGGCGATCATGCGGAGCAAGGTGGATTTGCCGCAGCCCGAAGGTCCCACAAGCACGACGAATTCACCGTCCTCTGCCGCGACGGAGACGCCATGCAACACCTCAAGCGCACCGTATCGTTTGACGGCATTGCGGATTGTCAGTTTCGCCATGATCTAGCTCCCAAGTGTCTCTCCCGGGCGCCTTAGCGCCCGCCCATGCCCGCGTTGAGGGCGATGCTGTTGTAGATGAGCTTCTGGAGGATGATCGCGAGGACGATCCCCGGAAGCATGGAAAGGGCGGCACCCGCCATCAGATAGTTCCACTGCGTCCCCTGCTGCGTCTGGAACAGGGTGAGCCCCACCGGCAGGGTGGCATTGTCGGCTCCGGTCATGACGATCAGCGGCCAGAGAAAATTGCTCCACTGCCCCATGAAGGTGAACAGCGACAAAAGCCCGATCGCCGGCATCGACAGCGGCACGATGATGCTGACGAGAATGCGCAGCCGCGAGGCGCCGTCGATCCGCGCCGCCTCTTCAAGCTCCATCGGAATGGAAAGAAAGAACTGCCGCATCAGGAACGCTCCGAAGGTGCCGAAGGAGACCGGTAGGATCACGCCCGGAAAGGTGTTGACCAGGCCCAGCCTGTTGACGATCAGAAACAGCGGGATGATGAGCATCAGCGGCGGCACCATGAGCGTGCCGATATAGCCGAGCAGCAGCATCTCGCGTCCCCTGAATTTCAGCCGCGCGAAGGCATAGCCCGAAAGGCAGGATACCAAGACGGTGATCGCCGTGACGCAGATGGCGATGATGGCGCTGTTAAGGAAAAATCGGCCGAAGGGCAATCTGGTCCAGGCGGCTGCGAAATTGCCCCATTCGAAGACCTCAGGCAGAAGGCGCACCGGTATCGCCATCACCTCGGCGTTGGAGCGCACCGCATTCGAGACCATCCAGAAGAAGGGGAACAGGAATGCCAGCGCAACCAGAAGCAGCGCGGCGTGATTGAGAATGTCGAGCGCCAGCTTTCGGCGTGCCCTGGCTTTGGACTTAAGCGTCATAATGCACCCATTTGCGCTGGAGCCAGAATTGCAGGGCCGTCAGTGCCATGATCAGCGCGAACATCACCCAGGCGATGGCTGAGGCGTAACCCATCTGGAAGTTCTGGAAGCCGCGCTGGTAGATGGCGTAGCCGAGCGTCGCGGTCGATGAGCCAGGGCCGCCCTTGGTCATGACGTAGATCTGGTCGAAGACTTGTAATGAGGTGATCGCCGTCATCACCGTGCCGAAGAACAGGGTCGGCGAGATCAGCGGCAGCCGGATTTTCCAGAAGCGATCCCAGGCAGTCGCGCCGTCGATCCGCGCGGCCTCCAGATAGGTTGCCGGCACCATGTCGAGCGCGGCGTTGAACAGGACCGTATTGTATCCGATGCCGGCCCAGAGCGAGGTGATGATCACCGCCTGCATGGCGAGCGTCCGGTTGTTGAGGACGCCTGAGAACGGCAGTGAGAACTGCGCCATGAGGCTGTCGAAAAGGCCGCCGCTGGTGAAGATCAGCATCCAGACGATGGCAACCGCAATCAGCGGCGTGAAGGTGGGCAGAAAGAAGACCACCCGGAACCATCGCTGGCCGATCTTCAGGCTGGAGATCCACGTCGCCAATCCCAGCGAAATGATGATGTTGAGGACCAGATACTCGGCGGTGAAGAAGATGGTATTGCGCATCACCGTCCAGAATTGTGGGTCGGTGGTAAGCAGGCGCGTATAATTGGAGAAGCCGACGAAACGCGGCGTGCCGAGCAATTGCCAGTTGGTGAAGCTGAGCGCGATCGAAGCAAGGATCGGCAGCACAAGAAAGAGGAAAATGCCGATAAGGCCGGGCAACAGGAAGAACAGGGCTGTCCACCCTTCTCCCCTGAACCATCTTCTGGAACGCGGCCTTGGTCTCGCATTGAGGTCGGTGTGTTTGGCCAACATTATGGGCCTCTCCTTTCCGGCAAGCGGCCTGCGCTCGGGCCGATTCACCCGACCGCAGGCCAGCCAGGCACCGAGGGTTACGGAAGCTGGCTCTGAATGTCGGAAAGCACGCCTTCAGGCGTTGAATCTCCCGTCAACGCCACCGGCACATATTGCATCACTAGGTTCTCGAACTGGTTCCATTTCTCGTTGATGCGGAAGGGGGTCGTGTGGGCGAACATATATTGCAGCGTATCGCGGGTGCCGGCGACATTCTTGGCCGCTCCGTCATACCAGTAGGTTTGCTGGGCAAGCCGCGCCGGCAGCGCTCGGCCGGCCGACCCCAGGATTTCGGCCGCCTTAGGGCCGCTCAGCACCTGTAGCGCCTTGAAGGCGGCATCCTTGTGTTGGCTCGTAGCCGAAATGCCCCAGCCTGAACCTGCGGTGATGAAGCGCGAGGGACCGTTGCCACGCGGGAGCGGCGCGATGCCGATCTTGAACTTGACGTTGGCCTGGGCCGTGATCAGCGTCCAGGGACCGTCGATATACATGGCGACGTTGCCGGACGCGAAACGGCCGCTGGCCGCGGATGCGTCGGACGCGGAGGCGAAGACGGGAGAAAGCTTGTCCTTGGCGGTGAGATCGGCGTATTTGCTGAACGCGTCGACAAAGCTTGCATTGGTCAGATCGAATTCGCTGTCGGCATTGAAGTATTCCGCGCCGAGCGCAACCGGGCCGGCGATGAAGTCGAAAGCCTGCGTTCCGTAGCCGTAGACCCCGTCTTTCGTCAGCGTCTTGGCATCCGCCTTGAAGTCGTCGAACGTCCAGTCCTTAGCCGGCTCTTTCAGGCCGGCCGCCGCGAACTTGTCGCGATTGTAGAACACCATCCACGGACCGACGTCATAAGGCAGCGCGTAAAGTTTGCCGTCATGGGAAAGCCCGGACATGATCGAGGTTTCGAAGTCCGCAACCTTCACGTCGCTTTTCTTCACATAGTCGTCGAGCGGGTCGAGGATCGAATAGAAGTTCGGCATACGCATGGACTGCATCGAGACGATATCGGCGACCTGGCCGGACGCCGCCAGAACCGGCAGGCGCGTCCAGTAGTCCGTCCAGCCGGAAAGCTGCAGCTTGACCTTGATATCGGGATATTGCTGCGTGACGAGATCGGCCAACTGCTGCCAGAGCTGTGCGTCGTTGGGTTCACCCCACATCTGCCATGTCACGGTGACCGGCGCATCCTGCGCCTTAGCGCCGATGCCGAACAGGGAACTTGCCGCCAGGGCGGCCGCAAAGATCAACGAGCGTTTCATGATGGTTCCTCCTCCTCAAGGACTATGGTTGCGATGATGGTCGTCTGTGTCCGGACTCTCTCCTCCGGTTTGGTCTTGCAGTCTCCTCAGGCTGCGATCATGGCCTCCAGATCGGCGATCATTCCGATCAGTTCCGTTCGCTGGCGCCGCCAGGCGTCCGGATCGTCTCCCGGTTCCAGGATGGCGATCATCCGCGACAGGAAATCGGGCGGCAGCCGCTCGAGTTCGGCCGCCATGGGCAGGTTCCAGCCATCGCCCGGATAGTAGGCCCGGTTGAAGGCAAAGACGGTCTGCAGAATGGCGTTGGCCAGTTTCCCCGTTAGTCCCACCAGAAAGACCAGGTCACGGCGAACGACCTTGCTTTCATAGTGATAGTCCTTGGCCCAATAGCGCAGAATGTCCATGTGCTGGCGCAGAACCGAGACCCTGAGCGCCTCGGGATATTGCACCAGCTGCCGCCTCCATCCCGCCAGCAGGCCGCGCGGATCGGCGATGATCTGCTGGCTGGAAAGGTCCGTCGGCAGATGATAGCCCCAGATCGTCCATTCGAAATTCTTCGGAACCGCAACACCGGCAAGCCAGGCGTCCAGATCTTGCTGCACGCCGGCATAGCGGCGCATCCAGATGCCGTCCATCCGGATTCCCTCGGCCTGCCAGCCGCGCATGGTCTCCTCGAAGCGCCTCCATGCGCCGGTCTGTCGGAGGTCCGGCCCGCGATAGGCATCGGCATAGACCCGGAAGTCGAAATCCGATTGCGCATCCGACCGTCCCTTGCCGCGTGAGCCGGCCAGTGCGACGGCGCCATTGCCGTCTTCGGCCAGATCGGCGATCAACGGCGTCATCGCGGCAATGAGTTCGGCTTCGTGGCTCATGACAGCACCAACCGGAGGGCGCTCAATCCTTCAGGGTCAGTTCGATCACCGGAACCACCACATCGGGCTTCAGAACCGGCAATTCGAGGGTCAGTATGCCCTCTCCAACGGCGACGCCGATGTTGGAATCCACCTCGGCATCCGGATCCAGCCAGTGCAGCTCGCTGGCGTCGTGCAGAAACTGCGCGTATTTCACCTTGCGCCCCAGTCCCTCGATATGGATATGCCGGAAGGGCCAGGTCTGGATGTGCAGATAGAGCCGGTTCCCCTTCTGGGTAAAGCGGCAGCCGTTCGGCGCCTTGTACGTGGACGGTCCGGCCCCATAGATGGCGCGTCCGTTGAGGCGCATCCAGTCTCCATAGGTATCGAGCGCCGTGATGGCGCGGGTGTCGAACGTGCCGCGTCCTGTCGGGCCGACATTCATCAGGAGGTTGCCGCCGAGCGAGACCGTGTCGATCAGGATATTGATGAGCTGGCCGGCATCTTTCCAGGTTGTTTCGTCGCGATAATAGCCCCAGGAGCCGCTGAAGGTGTGGCAGGCTTCCCAGCGCACCGGCAGCCCTGCGACGGTTGGTGCGACACGCGGCGTATATTGTTCCGGTGTCACCAGATCGGGCATGTGATCCGCGTCGCGTGGCAGGTCGAGGCGGTCGCCAACGATGATGTCGGGCTGCAGTTCGCGGACCAGTTTGATCAGGCGATCGCTTTCCCAATCGGCGCGGCCCTTGCCGGGAAGCCCCTTGTGCACGCGGCGGGGATAGCTGAAATCGAACCAGATCACGTCGATCTTGCCGAATTCGGTCAGAAGCTCGGTCACCTGATCGCGCATATATTGGGCGTAGCGGGAGATGTCGCGGCCTTCATTGAGTTTGGCCGCATCGGGATGGTTGCGCTGCGGATGATGCGTATCGATCGGAAAGTCCGGGTGATGCCAGTCGAGCAGCGAATAGTAGAACCCGACCTTGAGCCCCTCGGCCCGCAGTGCTTCGACATAAGGCCCGATCAGATCCTTGCCGTAGGGTGTATTGGTGACCTTGTAGTCGGTGACCTTGCTGTTCCACAGGCAGAAGCCTTCATGGTGTTTGGCGGTCAGCACGACATATTTCATGCCGGCGGCGCGGGCGCGGCGCGCCCATTCGCGGGCGTCGTAGAGGTCCGGATCGAAATTGTCGAAATACTTCTGATAGGCCTCGGTGGTGAATTCCTCGCGGTTCTTCAGCCATTCGTGCCGCGCGCCGAGCGCATAGAGCCCAAAATGGATGAACATGCCGAAGCGGTCATCTGCAAACCAAGCCTTGCCGTCGCCTGTATCGCGGCCACCACTGATCGTCGCTATATTGCTCACACTATCCTCCCAAGATTCCGAGCTTTATCGAACCGGTTCGATTTAATCATTGATTCTCCCATCCAGGATGTCAAGCGCGCTGTTGAAATCGTCTCCCGGCATATTGCTTGAATTCCTATAGATGTTAGATATGTGACGAAAGGTTGCATGAGAATGTGCCTTCGCCGGATAGGCTGAAAGCGATAGAAACGGTTCGAAAATCTGATGGCCACAATTCGCGATGTTGCCAAACTCGCAGACGTATCGGTGTCGACGGTCTCACTGGCCCTGAGCAATCCGGCTCGCGTCAGCCCGAAGACCCTTGAAAAAATCCGCCATGCCGTCGCGGCGGTCGGCTTCGTTGCGGATCCGCTGGCGCAGAGCCTAGCGCGCGGACGCAGTCGCATGGTCGGCTTCGTCGTCGGCAATGTCGGCAACCCGTTTTTCGGCGACATCCGGCGCGAGCTGGAGAACTACGCGCTCGACCACGGCCATTTCGTGCTCGTCACCGACTCCTCCGGCAAGACGGAGCGCGAAAAGGCCATGGTCGAACACCTGATCGGCCTCAAGACGGCGGGCTTGGCGCTTGCGCCATCGGGACATGATCAGGACTATCTCGATTTCATTGGCGGGTTGAACGTTCCGATCGTCTGCTTCGACCAAAAGGTTGCAGGCATCGAGCGCGACTTCGTCGGCTCCGACAATCACCTCGCCGGAGCGATGCTCACCGAACATCTTCTGCAGCTCGGCCACAGGCGGATCGCCTTCATTGCCGGCCCGAGCCATATGCACACGGCGACCGAACGCTATCGCGGTTTCATGGATACGATGGCGAATGCCGGGGTCGAGGTGAACCCGAATTTCGTCGTCGACGGACAGTTCACCCGTACCGCCGGCTATGAGGCGGCGATGCGCCTGCTGATCCAGCCCGAGCGCCCGACCGCGATCCTCGGGGCCAACAACGCGGTGGCACTCTCAGCGCTGCAAGCCATGCAGGAACTGGGCTTCCGTTGTCCCGAAGACATTTCGCTCGCCATGATCGACAATGTGCAATGGAGCTCGGTCATCACCCCGCGCATCACCATGGTGGTTCAGGACACGCTGGCGCTCGGCGGCATCATCGCGCGGCGTCTCATGCATCGGATCACCAACCCGCAAGGCGCCGTCGAGCCGCCGCAGGATTTCGTGCTGACCCCGAAATTTGTCCCCGGCAATTCCTGCCGACGGATTTAGAGGGATGTCATCGGGTCGGTTCACCATTGTCGCCGATGCGCCGCGATCGGGACGGGATCGGAAGGGAATATTTCCTTGTTCGCCGGCTAAGCAAGTGGGCAAGCTGGACGGAAAAAAGAGGTTGGCGGAGCGGTTTCTTATGGCAGAATGGAGGTGGCAAAGCATTTCGTCGGCATGGCGGTCTTCTTTGCCTCGGGGAGTTTCGATTGTGCGGTATCATGGTGCCGTAACGTCGATGGTGGACAAGGGAAGAGCGAATGGACCTTCATCTCAAGGATAAAGTTGCAGTCATCACCGGTGGTTCCAAAGGCATTGGCCTTGGGATCGCCAAGGCTTTCGCGCGCGAGGGCTGCCATGTCGTGATTACGGCGCGTACGACTGCCGAGGTCGAAGGCGCCGCCGCGAGCATCGCAAGCGAATTCGGCGTCACGGCCCGCGCCGTCGCTTCCGACGTTTCCTCGGCGGAGGGTTGCCAGGCGATCGTGGATGCCGCGGCAAAGCTTGGCGGTGCGGACATCTTTGTTTCGAACGCCGGCACCGGCTCCAACGAGACCATCGCAAATGCACCCGACGAGAAGTGGCAGTCCTATTGGGATTTGCATCTTATGGCGGCGGTGCGCCTGAGCAGGGCGCTCGCCGACCAAATGGAGGCCAAGGGCGGTGGCGCGATGCTCATGAACGCATCCATCTGCGCGGTGCAGCCGCTCTGGTATGAGCCGATCTACAATGTCACGAAAGCAGCACTTCTGATGTTCGGCAAGTGCCTGTCGGTCGAGATGATCAAGCGCAATATCCGCGTGAATGTCGTCAATCCCGGTCTGATCCGTACGCCCGACTGGGAGAAGACGGCCCGGGAACTGGCGGGAGACGGCTGGGAAGGTTATCTGCAGAGCGTCGCGGACGAACATGCGGATATCCGCCGTTTCGGTTCGGTCGAAGAGCTCGCGGACTTTTGCGTCTTCATCTGCTCTCCGCGTGCATCCTACAGCGTCGGCTCGGCCTACCATGTGGATGGTGGGATGCTGGCGACGGTTTGAAGCCAGCTTTCCCAATGCTTATGGAGTGCCGGTGCCATTGGCGGATGATGGCGAGGCTATTCACGCTCGGTATCTATTGAGATCTGACGACCCGGCCCTCCTCCGCCTTGTAGAAGAACTGGCTGGCCACGAGCCAGCCCTTGAGCGGTCTCAGAGGCGGAATGCATGTCGCCAGCATGAAAGGTAAAGTCAGCAAGGCATGCACCCAGATCGGCGCGCTGTACTGCACCTCGAGCCAAACGGCGAGAAACACGCTCGGTACACAGGCAAAGCAGATGACAAAGAAGGCTGGCCCGTCGGCGGGATCGGCGAAAGAATAATCCAGCCCGCAGACCTCGCATTCCTTAGCGATGGTCAGAAATCCGTTGAACAGGTGACCCTGGCCGCAACGGGGGCAGCGCCCACGCAGCCCGGTCTGCAAGGGTGAAAGCGGCGGCCATTCCAGGTCGGCGGACATCTCGGTAACTCCTGTTGAAATGAATGCATTCAATGTCTTCATTGATTGCATTCAATATAGATGCGCCTTAGTGGAGTGAATGTCTACTCGACATAATGACGCATCCGGCCGTCAGCAGGGGCGGCGCATTTCGCTTTCAAAATCAGACGCGTGGGTGGGCTAGAAAAATGATCCGGTCATCTCGGGTGGCCCTTCGAGCGCGTGTGCCATGAATTCGATGGCGCTGCGCAGCTTTTCGCGACCGATGGGGCCGCCGAGGCAGATGCGGACGGCTTCCGGGGCTGGGCCTTCGACCGTGAATGCGTCGCTGGCAACGACACCCAGACCGGCGGCGTTCATGTGGCTGCCGAATGTGGAGCGGGTCCATCCGTTGGTCAGTGGCAGCCATATGTTGAAGCTCAGCGGATCGGCCTCGAAACTGCCGGGGGGCAGGAGGGAGGTGACGAGCGTCTGGCGGGCGGCGGCTTCCGTGCGAATGAAGCGCAGGATAGTGTCCGCGGTGCCGTCGTCGATCCAGCGTGTCGCCAGTGCCGCCATCAGCGGCGAGGCCATGACATTGTTGGCGCGCATGGCGCTTGCAAATGGCCAGGCGGCCTTGGTGTCGGGCGCCACGACATAGGCGAGGCGCAACCCGGCGCCGATGCATTTTGCCAGTCCGCCGATATGCCAGGTGAGATCCGGCGCCATTGTCGCCAGCGGCGGCGGCGCATGCAGCGGAATAAAGCCATAGGCATCATCCTCGACGATCGGCACATGATACTTGCGGGCTATGGCGCAAATTTCCTCGCGGCGCTTCTCGGGGATCGTCACCGTCGTCGGGTTCTGCAGGGTCGGGTTGAGATAGAGCGCCTTTGGTCCAAGCCGTCGGCAGGCATCGGCCAGCGCATCGGGCAGGATGCCGTGCGCGTCCATTGGCAGGCCCGAAAGATTGAGCCGCAATTGAGCCGATATCGAGCGTATGCCGGGATAGGTGATGTTCTCGGAGAGAATTGTTTCGCCGGGCTTGGCCAGTGTCCCGAGGATGGCAAGCAAGGCGGGGTGGGCGCCCGGCGTAACGAAGATCCGCTCCTGTGACGGCACAAGGCCGCGCCGGCTGAGCCAAGCGGCGGCGGCATCCTTGTCCATGCTCGAGCCGCCAAAGCCCTGATAGCGCAGCAGCGGGATCATGTTGGCGGCAACGGCGGAAAGGCCCTCCTGCATGCGGGCAATCAGCTCGGGATCGTCTGTCTCCGGCGGCATGTTCATCGAGAAATCGACAATCGATGTCCGGCGTGGATCGGGCGCCAAGGCCGAGGTGAAGCCGCGGCGGTCCTTGTCCTGACCACCGGTGACGAATGTGCCGCGGCCCACTTGCGTATCCACCAGCCCGCGCTTTCTGGCTTCGATGTAGCCACGGGCGACTGTGGTGAAATCGATGGAGAGGCGCTTGGCCAGTTCGCGTTGCGGCGGCAACCTGTCGCCGATGACCAGCCGACCGCTTTTTAGGTCTATTTCGATGATATCCGCGATCGCGGCATAGCGTGGGCCACTGCTCAGGCTCAGGTCGGGAAGCCAGTCTCTCATTGCGCTTCGAATCCATGCTCTTTTTATATTGACTGTATATTGTTGCGTATTTTCATTGTCATCAGCAATTTCTCCACACCAGGCAGATCTCGAGGTCTGTCAGAGGCAGAACAACAGGGTCGTATTAAATTGAATGCATATTGGATGCATTCATATCGTGCAATGTTGCACGGTTTTTGCCCTGTCGATTGCCCCTCCATTATGCTGACTCGAGTCGCAATTTAAAAATTGAATGTATTATTGAATGAATCAATGGTGATTTTGACTGTAATTTGTGCAGCATCAACTTGGCACGGTGATTGCAACATCCTGTTTGTACCCCACACCGAAATCGGGATAAAAACAGGAGCCAGCAATGCCCGCAGTCACAACACCAGCCCATGCCGACGGCGATTTCTTCGTTGATTATGAGGAAAAGGTCTTCGAGGACGTCCAGGCCAAGGCCGGCGACAAGGCCCTCATCACTTTTCACACGGTTGCCTTCGAGGGATCGATCGGCCTCGTCAACCTGCTGCAAGCCAAACGGCTGAAGCGCAAGGGTTTCGAAACAGCCGTGCTGCTCTACGGTCCGGGCGTGACGCTCGGCGTGCAGCGTGGGTTCCCCAAACTCGGCAGCGAAGCCTTTCCAGGCCATCTCAATTTCAATAACCAGATCAAGGGTTTCATGGAAGAGGGCGGGAAGGTCTATGCCTGCCGTTTCGCGCTTCAGGCGCTCTATGGCCATGGCGAGCAGGCGCTCATCCCGGGGATCATCCCGATCAGCCCGCTCGACGTGCTTGATCTGATCCTCATCCATCGCCGCGACGGTGCCTTCATCCTCGATACGTGGACGCTCTGACCGGGCAGGGAGGCGGCACTTGTGCCGTCTCCCGTCAAACATGCGCAAAGGAGTTCGCCATGCAGAAAAAGTCGACCGTCCGGGTCGCAGCCGTCCAGATTGCACCGGATCTGACATCGCGGGAAAAGACGGTGGCGCGGGTGGTCGAGGCGATCGCCCAGGCATCCGCCAAAGGCGCGGAGCTTGTGGTTTTTCCCGAGACCTTTGTGCCGTGGTATCCTTATTTCTCGTTCGTGTTGCCCCCGGTCTTGTCAGGCAAGGAGCACCTGCGGCTCTACGAAGAGGCAGTTGTGGTGCCAAGTGCCACCACAAGAAGCGTAGCGGCTGCCGCCCGCGAGCATGGCATCGTCGTGGCGCTCGGCGTCAATGAGCGCGATCATGGCACGCTCTACAATACGCAACTGCTTTTCGATGCCGACGGCAGTCTGATCCTGAAGCGGCGTAAAATCACCCCAACCTTCCACGAGCGGATGATCTGGGGCCAGGGCGATGCCTCCGGTCTGAAGGTCGTCGACAGCGCCATTGGCCGTATCGGCGCGCTGGCCTGCTGGGAACACTATAATCCGCTAGCCCGCTAT
Source organism: Rhizobium sp. GW821-FHT14E12 (assembly GCF_058803745.1). Lineage (NCBI taxonomy): Bacteria > Pseudomonadati > Pseudomonadota > Alphaproteobacteria > Hyphomicrobiales > Rhizobiaceae > Rhizobium > Rhizobium sp. GW821-FHT14E12. The sequence continues at coordinate 56,590 of NZ_JBXAPH010000003.1, read as the reverse complement.
GCGCTGATGGCGCAGCACGAGGAAATCCACATTGCGCAGTTTCCCGGCTCCATGGTCGGGCCGATCTTTGCCGACCAGATGGAGGTGACGATCCGGCACCACGCGCTGGAAAGCGGCTGCTTCGTCGTCAATGCCACGGGATGGCTGACAGACGAGCAGATCGCCTCGATCACACCGGATACGGGCCTGCAAAAGGCGCTGCGGGGCGGCTGCATGACGGCGATCATTTCCCCCGAAGGCAAGCATCTCGTGCCGCCACTCACCGAAGGTGAAGGCATCCTCGTTGCCGATCTCGACATGAGCCTCATTCTCAAGCGCAAGCGCATGATGGATTCGGTCGGCCACTATGCCCGGCCCGAATTGCTGCACCTCGTCATGGATGCGCGACCGACCGCGCCGATGAGGACATCGACCATACCCGATGCCTTCCCCGGCGAGACATTGACAACCGACATGACCGATGGAGAACAGGATGCGTCTTTCGACGGAAACGCTGATCAACGAATTGCAATCCTTCGGAGCCCGGCTGGTTGATCCCAAGGCCGGCCAGGAAAGCCGGCGCGGCGGAGCAGGGCCATCCGACCACAAGGCGCTGACCATCGACGGCATGACCGTCATGGTGCCGGTGCACACGGCGCCGGCTTTCGAAAGCCCCTATCTGGTCGAGAAGCCGGACGAGACGGGCAGGAGCCGGATCAGCCGCGATGGCATCGTCATCGGCGAAGTGTCCTTTCCGCTCCGCCCAAGATTTTATGAGCGCTCGACCGCGGAGGGCATTCCCTATTCGCAGATCGCGGTCCTGCACGGCAAGGACGTGCTGGCAACCACCGTGCTGCAAACCTGCATCCGCTACCAGAGCCGCACCAAGACCTGTCAATTCTGCGCCATTGGCCAGTCGTTGGCGGCCGGAAGGACAATCGCCCACAAAACGCCGGCGCAGCTGGCCGAAGTGGCGAAAGCCGCCGTCGAGCTGGATGGTGTCAAGCATATGGTGATGACGACCGGAACGCCGAGGAGCGACGATCGCGGCGCTGCCGTGCTCGCCGAAAGCGCCCGCGCCATCAAGGCGGCCGTCGACCTGCCGATCCAGGCCCAGTGCGAGCCGCCGGAGGACGATATCTGGTTCCAGCGCATGAAGGATGCCGGCGTCGATGCGCTCGGCATGCATCTTGAAGTCGTTACCCCCGAGATCCGCGCCCGCATCATGCCGGGCAAGGCGCAGGTCGGGATCGAGAAATACATGCGTTCCTTCAAGGCGGCTGTCGAGGTTTTCGGGCGCGGTCAGGTTTCGACCTATATTCTTGCCGGGCTCGGCGACTCGAGCGACGCGATCCTCGGGATTTGCGAAGAGTTGATCGCAATCGGCGTTTATCCCTTCGTCGTGCCCTTCGTGCCGATCTCCGGCACGCCGCTCGAAAGCCATCCCGCGCCGAAGCCGGAATTCATGCATTCCATCCTCGGCCCTTTGTCCCGGATGTTGGTCGCAAGCGGTCTGAAGGCCGTCGACATCAAAGCCGGTTGCGGCAAATGCGGCGCCTGCTCGGCCCTTTCCACCTATGAGAGGACGTTGACGCCATGATTTTCGAACCGTTCTCAGCGTTCAACGCGAGCGAATATATGGTGAAATTCACCACCTCGGCCTGGGAGCGTCGTGAGGCCTATGCGCTTCGTCGTGAGGTTTTTTGCGAAGAGCAGGGGATATTCAAGGGTGATGACCGCGACGGCATCGACGAATACGCGATCCCCATCGTCGCCCTGTCGATGATGGGTGTCGCGGCCGACCGCGTGGTAGGCACGGTCCGCATCCATGAGGAGGAACCCGGTCTCTGGTGGGGTTCGCGGCTCGCCGTTCACTCGGATTTCCGGGCGATCGGCGCGCTGGGCACGACGCTGATCAAGCTCGCGGTTTCCTCCGCCAATGCCTTTGGCTGTCACACATTTCTCGCCAATGTGCAAAGCCAGAACGGTCTTCTGTTTCGCCGGCTGCACTGGGAGGTGCTGGACGAGTTCGAGATCCACGGCAAACCGCATCTGCGGATGAAGGCCGATCTTTCCTACTATCCGCCTTGCCGCACGCCGGAAACCGGCTTTGTCGCGCTGCCGAAGAGGGCGGCGTGATGAGCGCAGAACTCGACATCGCCGCTCTCGCTGCGCGGCTGGCTGCGACTTCAGGCATAGCAGCCAAGCAAGATATCGGCTTTGCGGCATCGAGCCTTGGGCTTGCCGGCCAGCCTGTGGCCGTCGGCGACGATTGCGCCGCGATTGCCGATGGCGACGGCTATCTGCTGTTTGCCATCGAAGGCTTCATCAATGAGTTTGTCGCCACTGACCCCTGGTTTGCCGGCTGGTGCGGCGTGATGGTCAATATTTCCGATATCGCCGCCATGGGCGGCTGGCCGATCGCCGTCGTCGACGCGGTCTGGGCCAATGGAGAGGCGGACGCAAAACCCGTGCTTGAAGGCATGCGTGCCGCAGCCAGCACATACGGTGTGCCGATCGTCGGCGGCCATACCAATATCAGGACCGATCGGAGCCAGCTGTCTGTTGCCATCCTTGGCCGGGCCGGAAAGCTGCTGACCAGTTTCGATGCGAAGCCCGGCGATGTGCTGGTGGCGGCCATCGATCATCGCGGCGCTTATCGTGAGCCGTTCAATAATTTTCAGGCGGCCATTGGGGCGCCCGCAGCACGGTTGCGCGGGGACCTGGAAATCCTGCCGGAGATCGCCGGGGCGGGGCTGGCGCTGGCGGCCAAGGATATCAGCCAAGGCGGCATTATCGGCACGGCGATCATGCTGGCGGAATGTTCCGGGGTCGGGATCGATATCGCAGTCGCGGCTATCCCCTTGCCGGAAGGCGTGAGCCTCGACCGCTGGCTCGTCACCTTCCCGAGCTACGGCTACCTGCTGTCGGTGGCGCCTGACAAGGTCGCTGCCGTCATCGAACGGTTCACCGCGCGCGGCATTGCTGCTGCCGCCATTGGCGAGGTGAAGGCCGGAAGCGAAGTGGCGATCGTCGACAAAGACGCGCGCGCCGTGGTGCGAGATCATGCGGCTCAACCGTTGCTGCAGCTCGGTCGCGTGGGGGTGCTCGCATGAGCCGGCTCTTACGTATCGCCATGCTGACCCATTCCACCAATCCGCGCGGCGGCGTAGTCCATTCGATGTCGCTTGCCGAAGCGCTGGCCGGTCTTGGCCACGAGGTTGTGCTGCATGCGCCTGATGCGACAGGCAATGGGTTTTTCCGCACGCCGTCGTGCGAGACGCTCGGCATTCCGGTCGAAGCGGCGTTACCGGACATGACCGATATGGTCGAGCAGCGGATCGCCGATTATGTACGGCATTTCGAAAATCCGGCCTCCCGATCCTTCGATATCTATCACGCCCATGACGGTATCTCGGGCAATGTGCTCGCGACCCTGAAGGCACGCGGGTTGATCCCCCATTTCGCCCGCACGGTGCATCACATCGACAGTTTTGCCGATCCGCGTCTCATGGCGTTGCAGGATCGTTCGATCGATTTTGCCGACGCGCACTTCTCGGTGAGCGAGACATGGCAAAAGGCTCTTAGCAATGACCGTTTAATCCTTGCGACAAACGTTGGAAACGGTGTCGACGCCGGACGTTTCGCCCAGGTGCCCGTAGAGAAGACCGACGCATTGCGCCGGAGGCTCGGATTGCGGGACGGGCCAATCTTTCTTGCGGTCGGCGGCGTCGAGGCGCGTAAGAACACGATCGCCATTCTCGAGGCATTCCGTCAGGTGCGCGTCCTGCATGCCGATGCGCAACTCGTCATCGCCGGCGGCGCGTCGCTGCTCGATCATCGCGGCTATCACGGCCGCTTCCAGCAAGCGCTTGCCGCCATGGGCAACGAGGCGAATTTCGTTCATGTGATCGGCACCATCGCGGACGAGGATATGCCCTCGCTCTATCGTCTCGCCAGTACACTGGTGTTCCCGTCCTTAAAGGAAGGTTTCGGGCTCGTCGTTCTGGAAGCCATGGCATGCAGTGTGCCTGTGGTCGTCTCGTCGATCGCTCCCTTCGACGAATATCTCGGCGAGAACGATGTCGTCTGGTGCGATCCGGCCAAACCTGCGTCCATTGCCGATGCGATGGTCGTGTCGCTGATGCCCGCCGTTCACACGGCACTCGGCAGGCGCGGGATTGAGGTCGCGGCGCGACACAGTTGGGGCGGCGTCGCCGCCGCGCACCTACCCGTCTATCAAGGTCTGCTGGAGGCTGCCCATGCCTGAGATGCGTTTTGTCATTACCTGGCCTGACGGCCGCAGCGAGGAATGTTACTCGCCGTCGCTGGTCATTCGCGACTTCCTGGCCGAGGGCGAAAGCTATCCCGTTGCCGATTTTCTCGACCGCAGCCGCAAGGCGCTGACGATCGCCAGCGACCGGGTCGAGGCAAAATATGGCCACCCCTGTTCCTTGGCGCGTGGCCAGCTCGCGCGCATCGAGCAGGCTGCTGGCGCCTATCTGCCTGACGCGGATGCGCGCGTCCGCTGTGAAACCTTCATTCTCTAAAAGGAAAAGCCATGCCCACTTTGGAGCCTCATTACAGTGCCGTCGTTATCGGCGGCGGCCAGGCCGGCCTTTCGGCAAGCTATTGCCTGAAAGAGCACGGCATCGATCATGTCGTGTTCGAAAAGAAGACCATGGCGCACAAATGGCGGGAGCAGCGCTGGGATGCCTTCTGCCTGGTCACACCCAACTGGCAGTGCCAGTTGCCGGATCATCCCTATGACGGCAACGACCCGCATGGCTTCATGATCAAGGACGAGATCATCGGCTATGTCGACCGGTTTATTCGCAAGGTCGATGCGCCGGTCTTCGAACATACTGCGGTGACCGCGCTCGAAAAGGCCGGCGATCTCTACAGGGTCGAAACCTCAGCCGGAACGGTAACCGCCGACAGCGTGATCCTTGCCACCAGTCTCTATAGCGATCCGGCCATACCGCGCGCCGCCGAGCGCCTGCCGGATAGCATCATGCAGCTTCATACCGCCGATTATCGCAATTCCGATCAACTGCCTGAAGGCGGGGTCATCGTCATCGGCTCCGGACAGTCCGGTTGCCAGATCGCCGAGGACCTGCATCTGGCCGGTCGCAAGGTGCATATGGCAACCGGTAATGCACCGCGTTGCGCGCGTTTCTATCGGGGTCGCGACGTGGTCGATTGGCTTTCCGATATCGGCCAGTATGACATAACGGTCGAGCATGACGGCATGCGCAAGAAGAAGCATGACACCAACCATTACCTGACTGGCAGGGATGGTGGCCGGGATATCGACCTACGAAAATTCGCGCTGGAAGGCATGGCGCTCTACGGCCGGATGTCCGGCATCTCGAATGGCAAGATGCTGTTCGAGCCAAACCTCAGGGCCAATCTCGACGGCGCCGACCGGGTCTATAACGGCATCAACGCGCTGATCGACAAGCACATAGCCGCAAACAACATCGATGCACCGGCTGGCTCGGCCTATGTCCCGTTGTGGGAGCCGGAGATCGAGCCTACGGAAATCGACCTTGTGGCCGAAGGCGTCGGTGCGGTCATCTGGGCGACGGGTTTCCGGCCGGACTGGTCCTTTGTTGCCTTGCCGATTTTCGACGGCACCGGTTATCCGGTCCATCGACATGGTGTCACCAGCGTTGATGGGGCTTATGTCCTTGGTATGCCCTGGCTTTGGACGTGGGGCTCCGGCCGCTTCCTCAGCGTTGGAAAGGATGCGGAACATGTGGTGGGTCAACTTGTGGAGCGGCTTGCCAACGGCCGGTCGGAGTTAAAGCAAGCGGCGAACGGATGAGCGTCAGATGAGCCTCGCGATCCGCAACGTCGAGATGTTCCACCAGCCCTCCAGACGCGCGCTGATGGAAAGGGCGCTCGAACCGCATATTCTGCTCGGCATGCCGCAGCTGACACCCTTCGGCCTCTCCGAGACCTGGCTGATGAAAGAGCTCGGACATCGCCACTGGCTGATGTTGGCAAGATGCATGGGCATGGACGATGCGGACTTTCGCACCGCCGACGGGACCGAAACCTATGCGGCGATCTGCGCGACATCGCTGACAAATGGGCAGCTCAATCGGGCGCGTCCCAACCAGGTGCTAGCCATACAGTCCGTGCTTGAACCGGTGTCGAAGACCCAGGTGTCCTCACGACACCTGCTTCTGGTCGAGGGAGAGATGATCGGCGACGTCGAGCTTCTCTCGGCCTTTGTCCGCCGGACACGCGAGAACGACAATGTGTCGATCGCCCGTGTCGAGTTGCCCGGCGCGCATCGTTTTCCGGTGCGGCTGGAAAACACGCTTGCCCGGATTGCATCGGACGTCCGCAACGGTCGTTGCGAGACCCATCTCGGCATGCCGGTAGCGGGTCGGGATGTCCTGCGGGACTTTCGTTTCCAACCTGCTGCAAGCCAGGAATTCAATGGGGCCGGCCTGCTCTATTTCGCCCATTTCCAGGCTTTCGTCGCGCGTGCCTTCGAAAGCTGGTTTCCTGACGGCGCGTTCCGCAACATAACCCGAAGGGATAGTTTCTTCCTGGGCAATGCCGGCATCGGCGAACCGCTCAGCATGGAGCTGACGGTCATGGACTGCGAGACAATGTCGGCGGCTTGCAGTCTCCGGCGCTCTGATGGCGACCTCATCGGGCGTATATTGCTGACGGCGTCGCACTGAGCGAAAGTGCTTTTGTCGGTGGCAATCACGGTTCCTTGAGATTAAAAGACAAACGGCATGCTGGCTGCTTCGCAATGACAATGTTATGGAAAATACGCTACATAATGCCAGATTGTTCGGGTGGAGCGCTGCTTGGAGGAGGCAGCGAGGCGAGCCAGCTTATGTCATTTCATCGATGAGCGCAGTTCGGCGGCATTGGATAGGTCCGCCGCTCAAGTCTGTGTGCTCCAAATGGTAATGCAATAGGTTGGATCGCGATGGCCTGGTGTCCGATGGCGCAGGTCCTTTGTGATGTCGCTTGTTGAATGATGGGTTCGGGAGAGTTGAAAAATTTTCAATCGAAAGCGGAAGCCGTGACGATCGCGGCTCCTCGGGCTGTTCGCCTGAATAATGTGTCGATTTCTTTCGGGATCGCTGGCGGCAAGCGCTTCGACGCGGTGGCTGGCACCGATCTCGATGTGGCGGAAGACGAATTTCTGGCGATCGTCGGGCCGACCGGCTGTGGCAAGTCCACGCTTCTCAACGTGGCGGCAGGGCTGCTTGAGCCGGCATCCGGATCGGTCGAGATTTTCGGGCGCCCGCTCAAGGGGCTGAACAGGCAAGCCGGCTACCTGTTTCAGCAGGATTCGCTGATGCCGTGGAAAACCGTGCTTGAAAACGTCGCGATCGGCCTGGAAGTGTCCGGCGTGTCGGCGAATGAAGCACGCAAATCGGCGATGGAATGGCTTGAGCGTGTCGGTCTCGGCGGCTTTGCCGATCGTTATCCGCGCATGCTCTCCGGCGGTCAGCGCAAGCGGGTAGGATTGGCCCAGGTGCTCATCCGCAATCCGAAGCTGTTGCTGATGGACGAGCCGTTTGGTCCGCTCGACGCACAGACCCGCCTCATCATGGGCGACCTTCTCCTGAACCTCTGGTCGGAGGACAAGAAGGCGGTGATGTTCGTCACGCATGATCTCGACGAGGCGATTGCCCTTGCGGATCGCATCGTCATCATGTCGGCGGGGCCGAAATCCCGGATCATCGGCGATTTCCGCGTCTCGATCCCCCGGCCGCGCGATATCGCGGAAATCCGCCACGACCCGGCCTTTACCGAACTGCATAAAAGCATCTGGCATGCGCTGCGAGAAGAAGTCATGGCCGCCTATCAGCAGACCAACGTGGCCGCCCAATGACCAGAACGAAGCTCCTTGCCTGCCAATTGCTGGTGGCGATCGTCATCATCGGTGCGTGGTATCTCGCAACGGCAACGCATGTCTTCGGCAACCCGCGAACTGCCGTCTTCTTCTTTGCCGATCCGCTCAAGGTTGCCGCGCGGATTGTGAAATGGTTCGCCGACGGATCGATCTGGTATCATCTCTGGGTGACGCTGTCGGAATCCCTGCTGGCATTTTTCATCGGCGCAATCGGTGGGGTGGCCTTCGGTTTCTGGTTTGCGCGCCGGCCCGTGGTCGCCGCTGTCTTCGACCCCTATGTCAAGGCGGCCAATGCCTTGCCGCGCGTCGTGCTCGCGCCGATATTCGCGCTGTGGTTCGGCCTCGGCATCTGGTCGAAGGTGGCACTCGGTGTCACGCTGGTCTTCTTCATCGTCTTTTTCAACGTCTATCAGGGCGTGAAGGAAGTGAGCCCGACTGTGCTTGCCAATGCCCGCATGCTCGGCATGAACGAGAGGCAGTTGCTGCGCCATGTCTATATTCCCTCGGCCTTGTCCTGGATGTTTTCGAGCCTCCATACCTCCGTGGGTTTTGCGGTCGTCGGCGCGGTTGTCGGCGAATATCTGGGCTCGGCTGCTGGGCTCGGTTACCTCATCCAGCAGGCCGAAGGCGTGTTCGACGTGACCGGCGTCTTCGCCGGCATGTTCGTGCTGATGGCCTTCGTCCTTATCGTCGACTGGCTGATGACGAAGGTCGAGCAGCACATGCTGCGGTGGCGGCATTAGGCGATTTCAATCTTGGATATAGTGGAGGAAAACATGGAACGCAGGACATTCTTGATCGGCACAGCCAGCATCGGTGCTGCCGCCTTCTTTCAGGCAAGCGGGCCGGCCATCGCCGATGACGCGAAGCCGGAAAAGCCGGATCTGACGCTCGCCGTCGGCGGCAAGCCGCTGCTCTATTACCTGCCGCTGACGATTGCCGAAAAGAAGGGCTTCTTCAAGGAAGAGGGGCTAAACGTCACGATCAACGATTTTGCCGGGGGTGCGAAATCGCTGCAGGCGCTGATCGGCGGCTCGGTCGATGTCGTCGCCGGTGCCTACGAGCACACGATCCGCATGCAGAACAAGGGACAGGATATCGTCGCCATCTGCGGCCTGGGCCGGTTCCCCGGGATCGTGATTGCCGTGCGCAAGGAACTCGCGGGCGAGATCAAGTCCGTCGCCGACCTCAAGGGGCGGAAGATTGGTGTCACGGCGCCGGGTTCGTCGACTGCACTGATGCTGCAATATGCCCTGCAGAAGAACGGATTGGCGCCCACCGATGTCGCATTGATCGGCATAGGCGGCGGTGCCAGCGCCGTTGCGGCGATCAAGAACGGCGAGGTCGACGGCCTGTCCCATCTCGATCCGGTGATCGCCCAGCTTCAATACGAGGATCTGGTGTCCGTCCTGATCGACACGCGAACGGAAGCCGGAACACGCGCACTGTTCGGCGGCCCGAACCCGGCCGCAACGGTCTATATCCAGCGCAGCTTCAGCGAGGCCAATCCGGTGACGACGCAGCGGGTGACCAATGCCTTTTTGAAGGCCTTGAAATGGATCGAGCAGGCAAAGCCGGAAGACGTGGCGGATACCGTGCCCGAAGAATACCTGCTCGGAAACCGCGATCTTTACATCCAGGCCTTCAAGAACTCGAAGGAAATGTATTCACCCGACGGCATGATCAGCGAGGAAGGCTATAAGTCGATGATGAGCGTCCTGAAGACGCTCGACCCGGAATTGGCCGATGCCGATGTGCCCTACGACAAGACCTTCGATCCGCGTTTCATCAAGGCAGCCAAGATATGATGTCATGATGCCCTTGGCTTTGGCTCGGGGTTTCGAAACTGCCGATCGCCGATCTCAATCAGGTCTCTTTCAGCTTCATCGACCCGTCAAGGCTTCCGATGAGCGTTGAACTGGCCTGGTTGAGACCCACGACATCCACTGGAATGCCATGCGCCTTGAATCGCTGCACCACCTTCTCGAGGGCTGCGACAGCGGTGATGTCCCAGAAGTGCGCTTGCGAGACGTCGATCAGGACCGTGCTATCGCTCGCATCCTGAATGTCGAAGGCCTCGACGAAGACATCGGCGGATGCGAAAAAGACCTGGCCCGAGACGCGATATGTCAAACGACCGGTCGAAGCATCCGTCTCGCTTTCCACCCGCATTAGGCGGGCGACCTTGAAGGTGAAGAAAACGCCGCTCAGCAGGACGCCCACAGTCACGCCCAGCGCCAGATTGGCGCTGAACACCGTAACGAGAACGGTCGCGATCATGACTGCGCTCGACATCTTGGGATGAATGACGACCGCGCGCAATGACGACCAATCGAACGTGTCGATCGATACCATCACCATGATGGCCACGAGTGCCGCCACGGGAACCTGAGACACCCATGGCTTCAAGAGGACCATCAGAACCAGCAGGAAGGCACCCGCAAAGAGGGTAGAAAGACGTCCGCGTCCGCCGTACTTCACATTGCTGACGGTCTGGCCGATCATGCCGCAGCCGGCGATCCCGCCGAACAGGCTTGCGGCGGCATTGGCGATGCCAAGGCCGGTACACTCCCTGTTCTTCGAACTCGGAGTGTCGGTAAGATCGTCAACGACGCAGGCCGTCATCATGGATTCGAGCAGCCCGACCATGGCGATGGCAAGCGCTGGGCCAGCGATGATCCTCAGCGTTTCCAAAGTCAGCGGAACTGCAGGCCAGCCAAAGACCGGAAGAGAGTCGGGCAGTCTCCCGAGGTCGGCGATGGTCATGACCGGAAGCTGGAGGCCTATCGAGGCGACGGTCAGAATGAGAATGCAGAACAACGGCGACGGGATCGCCGTCGTGATTTTCGGAATCAGGTAGATGATTGCCAGGCCAGCGGCCAGCATGGTGTAGGCGATCCAGTCTCCCCCGATGATATGCGGAAGCTGGGCCGCGAAGATCAGGATCGCCAGCGCGTTGACGAAACCGGTGCGAACCGACTTTGAAACGAACCGCATGAGGACGCCCAGACGCAAGAGCCCGAACAGGATCTGAAAAAGGCCCGCCAGCAATCCGGCAGCGAAGAGGTAAGGCAGTCCGTGTGCATGAACCAGCGGGGCGGCAACGAGCGCGACCGATCCAGCCGCCGCCGAAATCATCGCGGGGCGGCCGCCCGTAAAGGCGATGACGATGCCGATGACGAATGATGCGAACAGGCCGACCTGCGGGTCGACACCCGCAACGAAGGAGAAGGCGATGACTTCGGGGATCAGCGCGAATGTCGCGACGGCTCCGGCGAGCATTTCGCGCATGGGATTGGCAGACCAATCCCGACGGATGGATGAAAGCTGCATAGGATGAATTCTCGCAAAGCATGACGAACGCGCCCTGTGGAGCGGTTGTTTGGATGACATGCAGGTTTTGCGTTATCTGGCGGATCGGCGGCCAGAAGAGCCACCCGGAGTTTCACCGGGTCCGTGGTGAGTGCATCGCTTATAGTCCGCATTTTTGCCGCGACGCAACATGAAATCGCCCTTCGTCGCGGAAGGTCTGTGGGCGTGTGGCGGTGTCATCGTCCCGATGATGATCCGCGGCTGCTGGGATGCCGACTTGTCGGCGGTTTTGATCCACTCAGGGCTTAAAAAACGATCATTCCTTGTGGAATCCACCGAACCAATGCGCCGTACGCATAGGTGGGATGAGAGATTGGCACTGTTTTAAACCGATTGAAACGCCTATATTCCAAGCATCGAAACGACGCCGGAGCCGAGCAAGGTTGCTGACGTCATTAGCCCTCAGGAAAGGGGATTATCATGAACGTAGCACGCTCTTTCAACAACTGGCGCAAGTTCCGTCAGACCGTTAACGAACTCGGCCGCATGTCCAGCCGCGAATTGCAGGATCTCGGCATCGACCGCGCCGACATCCGCAGCGTTGCCCGCGCATCGGTCGCGCGCTAACCGCACGGACTTACAGCCTCCAAGACTGCCCGACGCCCGCGCATGACGCGGGCGTTTTTGCGCCGGTTGCCCATGGCTGAACCCTGTTAGGCGGGCCTTCCATCGCGAATTCTTTCCGACATGTATTTCTTGCATAGCTGCAGTGCAGCATAAGGCATAGCAATGATTTCTATTCGGAGTATGTTCAAACCATCGAAGCGATGCACCTCCTCCCGCAGAGCTTCGAGTTTCAGACGGCCCGCTCCTCCTCCCAGGGACGTCTGTAGGAACAGCGACACTCCTCCTCCCAGTCGCTGTTCGGTTCTTTTCGAAAAGCCTGCCGCACCTCCTCCCGCGGCAGGCTTTTTCGTTTCTGGATGATGTTTCTCTAAATGGCCAAACCGCAGATCGAGGCAATCGTCCTGGAGGGACGTGACTTGAGCTTCATGATGTCGGTGTGAGCCGCTGCTATTCCTTGAACCAAAGCGCGACGCCATTGGCGGCGACGGCATCGACGAGCAAGCCGCCTTCGAAGGCGAGAGGCGAAAAACCGCCGCGCGCGAGGGCATCTGCCGCGGTCTTGAGTGAGCGGACTTTCAGCCCCAGGGCGACCTTTCGCTCGTTGCCCTCAAAGCTCTGCGGAATGGCTGATCCGAAACGGGCGATTGCCTTGTCCTCGGATATGATGTGGATCGTGACATCGCCGGCTTGGATGACGATACCATCCTTGTCGATCCGGGGCGTCGCCGCAGCCGGGAACCCGTCGAAGAGTTCGGTAATCGTTTGAGGCTTACGGCTGACGATAAAGACGTCGCTGATATCCAAAGCGCTGTTTGGGTGGTCCTGATCGACCGGGCGCCACACCAGCTCCGGCGTATTGTGCTGGCAAAAGAAGAAGCGGCCATTGGAAATCGCGTCTTGACCGAGTTGGAAGGTCCGGAAACTGGCCGGCCTCTGTGCGCCATCCACGTCAACGGGGCGGGAAAAGTCTTTCCAGTCGGTCACTGGTTTGCCGGCGGCGGCCAGTTCGCCCTGCAAGGTGGCGGCATCGGTGGTGCGAAAGGCAAGGCCGTTCAGGCCGATCGGGTAAGACCAGAGATCGCTCCGTTTCTTATCGTCCTCCGGTGGAAAACCCAGAAGCTCCAGATAGTTTTCGCCGAAGACGGCAAGATGGTTGATGGAGCCGAGCGTGTGATAGCCCCGAGGGGTTAGCGTAAAACCAAGCTTGCGATAAATCGCCGCCGCGGCATCGAGCTGATCGAGAACGCCAATGACAGCGTGATCAAGAGCGAGTGGCTGAGTTGTAACGGGCATGGGTGGGGCCTTCGAATATTGACTATATTATTGGATCGCGTGTTCTCGCTGAACCCGGCTCGTGCTTTCGTGCCGGGTGCTAGCCTTCATTCACCCTTGTTCCAGCCTTTGCTTTCGGCTGTCTTGGCGACAAGGGATGCGTACTCTTTGCCGATCTCATCCAGCTTTTTCACCAGTTCGGAATTCGGTCCGCCGAGCCGGCTGACATAGTCTTCGCCTTCCTTGGACTTGTCCCAATCATTCCCGATAAAGCGCGCCGTTGCCTTGCCGGACGCCGATACTTCCGGTGAAGGTGCGCCAAACGATGCGGCGGCTTGCTTCAGGCCGTCAAGGAAGGTCGTGTCGTCGAGGCCGCTATAGGGTTTTCCTTCGGAATTCGTGACGTTGAGGAAGATTTGCTCGTCCCCGAATGCCGTGTAGCCGCCGCCCAAGCCTTTTCTGGTCGCCTCGGCCGTCTCGAAGAATTTCTGCGCGACGGTGGCATTGAGGCTGTCCTTGGGGAACTGCACGACAACGAAGCCAGTGCTGCCGGCTGTATCGTCCAGGCGAGACACGAGGACACTATACTGGCGGAAAATATAACCAAGAGAGCCGGCCAGGCGATCTGCCACGGCGTCATCAAGCGTTCCCTCGGTCTGAAGCGACGCGTTGGTTTTCAGGAGATACCCGCCGGGCGTTACCTCCGTCTCCAGGATCGCTGGGTCGATGCCATTGGCCGCTATGATCTTCGGTACGATGTCTTTCAGAACTTCGGCCGAGAAGGCCGCCCGGTCGTCATAGCTGGCCTGGGCGAGCCGTGGCAGATGGAACTCTGCGGAAGGTGTCGCCTCATAGGACAGAAGCACTTTTTGGTCCGCAAGGGCTGTATTCTGGAAGGCAAACGGGATGACGGCAGCGAGAATTGCTGCTCTTAATGTGGCTTGCAACACGAGGGTTCTTTTGGCGAAAAATCCGTTGGGCATCCACTATGTTCCTGGTTGAGCGTTGTAGCGCTTTTGGTGTTGATGGTGATGGCGAACACCGGCTGTCGACGTCGTGAGATGAAGCCCGATAGCTGCCTCGATCACGGCAGAGGCCGATCGCCGGAAGGTGGCGAGGCGGCGAGGCGGACTATCAACGGTGATGCTGGTAACGCCGCGACGAGATTTCGGCGGAGAGCTCATCGCATCTCGATTGCAGTTCCCTGTCGATGCCGTCGTCGAAATGATCGTCCAGAAGCAGGAAGCGATACTCTTGAGCAAGCAGCCTCGTTTCAAGATCGTCGCGCTGTGCGGAGAGACGGAAGAAGTGGCGCAACCTGCCCATGATATCCCTCCGATCAAGCGGCGCGATCGACGTGGTTGCCAGAGGCCGAGATCAGCTTGTGGATTGCCCGCTGCACGTCGGAGGCGGAGGCAAAGTGCTGGCCATCAAGATCATGCACATGAAACTTGACGGCGATGAACTTCAGCAGATCCCTGTCTGGAACGACGATTCCGACCGGCACGCCGGCATATTCGATCACCTGTTTTGCCATTGCGATCACCCGCTAAAATCTGCCCTGCCGACTGGACTACCGAGTGTGTTCAGCGAGGGCAGCGTTATAATCTACCAATTTAATAGACTATATGTGGTGAGTATCTGGCTGACCATTCCGATCGATGCCAAATAAACCGTATGATCGTAGAAAAGATTTCTAATATACAGAGCGTGCGCAGGCGGCTTTGCGAGCGAACCGTTGGCGCCCCGCGCGATGTTGGTGGAAGCGTATTCCTGGCTCTGCGGATCGTTCCCCCGGCTTACGTCCCATGTGCCTGAACGGTGAAGCTCACCTGAGATCCCGACGCCGCCATGCTGGCGTAGCGAGGGATATTCATTGGCGGAGAGGGGGCGCCAGGCGTAGGTTGGGGGCGTTAACGCCTGGCGCAGTATGGTTCACCGGGTAGTGAACGGCCTATCAATACAACCGTCGTTGTCCCGCGTATAGACGCCCAAACGGGTAGGTCCGGTAGTGTAGGTGTCGATGTAAGGACATAGGATTTGGCATTCGATTTCGATCTCGATCTCAAATACCAGGTGCCGTCGCTTTGGGAATAGGCGGCCGCCGGCTGCCTTCAAAGCTTTGCCACAGCGCCACGTTTCCGCCGATCAGCCTTTGAGGGTCGGATAATCCCAAAGATCCGCCAGACGACGCCGCGCCTCTTTTACAATCTGATGGTAGTCTTCCTTGAACGGAGCGACGAGTTGTTTCTCGAGACCTGCGAGAACACCGTGGAGCACAGCGCATTCCGCGGTGCTTTCGAAGCATTCGCTGTCCGGACTATGGGTATGAATAGCCTTTGAATCGCACCAGCGGGACAGTAGCTCGAAGAGCACTATAGCCTCGTCAGGGCTGAGGTGGATTTCTGCACCGTCATGATGCGGATGTGAGGTGTTCGTCATAGTGTGATTTTACACGAGCAGTGCCCCAATTCCAGCCTTCGCGCACAAAGCCGCCGGTCGGAAATGGTACTTCGCCATAAAGAAACGCTATGGCGGCAGAATGGAGTTGTGTTGGCCAGATACGCGTCTATGAACCTACTGTTGACGACGAAGAACCGCAAAAGCGGCACCAGGCACGTCACGGCAAAAGCCGGGCGATCGCATCCGAAAACGGAGTGGGAACATGACGCATACGATAACCCGCAGAGCACTTTGCATTTCTACCGCCATGCTGGCACTGGTGACACTCGCGCCGAATATGTCGGACGCGGCGAGAGCCGAAGGCGCTCCCATCAAGCTCGGGATCGTCGCGCCGATGAGCGGGCCGAACGCCCGATATGGTGCATTCTCGATGCATGGCGCGGAACTCGCCGTGAAGGAAATCAACGATGCCGGCGGCGTCGACGGGCATAAGATCGAGCTCTACAATGCCGACAGCCAGGGTACGCCCGTCGAGGGGGTCTCGGCCACGCGACGCTTGATCGATGAAGACGAGGTCGGCTTCGTCATTGGCGACGTCTCCAGCTCGGTGACGCTTGCGATGCAGCCCGTCGTGGAGGACGCCGAAGTCCTGCTGCTGAATGCCGCCTCGTCAAATCCTAAGATCACATACGGCGCCGGCGTCGGCGGCTACAAGTGGACCTACCGCAACTACCCGACGGATGAAAACCGCGCGCTCATCGTTGCGAAATATGCTGCCGAACAGCGCGGCTTTACCAAGTTTGCAGTCCTTTCCGTCGACAGCGACTATGGCCGCTCGGCGATCGAATTCACCAAGAAATACCTGCCGCAGTTCAAGGGTGAGATCCTCAGCGAGGATTATTACAAGGAAGGCGAAGTCGACTTCCGCAGCGTGCTGGCGAAGATCCGGGACAATGGCGCGCAGGCGATCATCCTCTACGGCCTTGCCGATACGACACCGATCATTGCGCGGCAGATGGTTGAGCTTTGCCTCGCCGGCAAGGTCACCCTGATCGGCAATGGCGAGTTCAACACCGAAAAGACCATCAAATCGGCACCAACGGCGCTCGAAGGTGCTGTCGAGGCCGCCGCCTGGCTGCCGGCATGGGATTCGCCGGCAAGCAAGGCCTTTGTCGAGAAGTTCACCGCCACTTACAAAGAAGCGCCCAACAACCATGCCTACGTTCACTGGGACACCGTTCATCTGCTTGCGCAGGCTATCCACGAGGCAGGCAGCATCGAGCAGGACAAGGTCCGGGCGGCGCTTTCCAAGATAAAATACAAGAGCCCCGTCGGTGAGGTCACCTTCGACGATCACAACCAGGCGCGCCTGCCGATGATCCTTCTCCAGATCGAGAACGGCAAGCCAAGCATCAAGGGTGCCTTTACAGCGGACATCCAGTACCCTGCCCAATAACCGAGCGCGAGGAATATCACCATGTTCTCGACCATCCTCGAGCAGGTCATCAACGGTATCGTGACGGGCTCGGTCTACGCGATCGTCGCGGTCGGCATGACGATGATCTTCGGCGTGCTCAGGGCCATCAATTTCGCCCATGGCGAATATTATATGCTCGGGACGTTCGGAGCATGGTTCGCGATCGATTATCTCGGCCTGTCCTATGAGGCGTCCATCATCGTCGGCGTCCTCTCGACCATCGTCGTCGCCTATGTCGTGGGCAAGCTTGTCATGCAGCGCATGGTCGGCGCCCCGGCGGAGTCCGGGGTGCTTGCCACGCTTGGTATCGCGCTTGTCCTGCAGAATACGGTGATCCTCGTCTTCGGCGGCGGATACAAATTCTTTTCCGGCGGATATATCGAGCCTGTCTCGATCCTTGGCTTCAGCCTGGCAGAGCAGCGCATCATCATTCTGGTCGTCTGTCTGCTGGTCTTCATCGGCCTCGAGCTGATGGTTACCTACAGCCGCATGGGCAAGTCGATGCGCGCCGTTTCACAGAATGTCGAGTGCTGCGAAGTCGTCGGCATCGACGTGCCGCAGGTGGTGCTGCGAACCTTCGTCCTGGGGGCTGCACTCGCCGCACTCTCCGGCGTGCTGACCGCGCCGGTCAATGTCAGCGTCTATGGTGGCATGGGAGAACTCATCACCTTCAAGACGCTGCCGATCATCATCATGGGCGGCCTTGGAAATGTTCGCGGCACGTTCTTCGCGGCCATGATCCTGGGCATCGCCGAAAGCCTGGTGGCGACCTATGTGGGGCTTCAATTCCGCGACACAGTCGGCTTTGCAACGCTCATTCTGATGCTGATGTGGCGACCGCATGGACTCTTCTCGACGCAGGCGCGCTTCTAAGCGCATCCCGCCGAAACTTTCTCGAATTTGAGGACTCGATATGTCTCTCACGGAAACGATTAAACAAGTGCGCCGACGCGATTTCCGTGTTCCGCTTGCCGCTGTCTTGCTCGTGCTTGCGCTGGCCGCTCCCTTCATCGGCAGCCGTTATGTCACGCACGCGCTGATTATCGCGCTGATCTTCATGCTTCCGGCCCATGGGCTGAACCTGCTTGTCGGCTATACGGGGCTGCTGTCTCTCGCCCAGGCCGCCTTTTTCGGCATCGGTGCCTACACCGCCGGACTTCTGGCGGTCACCTATGGAACGCCATTCTATGTGAACGCTGTCGCAGCTGGGCTCGTTGCCGGAGCGATAGCGCTTCCTCTCGGCATTCCCGCCCTTCGCTTGCGCTCGACATCCTTCGTCATGTGCACGCTCGGCTTCGTCATCATCGGCCAGGCGATCGCCAAGAACTGGATTTCCGTGACCCGCGGCGACATGGGACTGTCGGGGATACCGAAGCCGCACTTCGCGCTCGGCCCTTGGTCCTTCACCGTTTCGGGGACAACGAATTTCTACTACTTGGCTCTGGCCGTCGGCGCTCTCGCGACGCTTGCCGTCTGGGCAATCGTCCGCTCGCCGGCTGGCCGCAACATGATTGCCATCCGCGAAAACGAGACGCTGGCGGAATCGATCGGTATTCCGACATGGCGTTACAAGCTGATCGTCTTCATGATCAGCGCCGCCTTTGCCGGTGTCGGCGGCAGTCTCTACGCTCACTATCTGACGGTCGTCAGCCCGCTGACGTTCCAGATGTACTATTCGACGACGATGCTGATCATCGTGCTCGGCGGCGGCGCCGGGATGATCTCGGGAACCGTATTCGGCAGCCTCCTCTTCGTCGGCCTGACGGAAGCGCTACGCGTTACGCCGGAGCTTCGGATGATCGCCTATGGGCTTTGCCTGCTGGTGCTGGTCTTCTGGTTCAAGAAGGGCTTTGCTCCCCTTATCAACCGCTTCTGGAATGCGATCGGAGGTGCGAAATGAACCATCTTCCCATTCTTCAGATCAAGAACCTCAGCAAGTCCTATGGCGCGGTCAAGGCCGTCAACGACGTCAGCATTCACATCGACCGCGGCGAGATCGCCGGGTTGATAGGGCCGAACGGCTCTGGAAAGTCGACCTTCTTCGATTGCAGCACGGGCCTCGCCAAGCCGGATTCCGGAACCGTCATCCTCGATGGCCAGGACATTACCGGCTGGTCGCTGAACCGCATCGCCCGCGAGGGCCGCATGCTCCGCTCCTTCCAGAAGACCGTCACCTTCAAGTCGCTGGACGTCGAGGAGAACCTCGTCATCGCCGGCCAGATGTTTACATTTCCGTCGCTGCTGTCGACATTCGGGCTTGGCCGGATGTCGCGCCAGCGGATCGCCGGACTACGGGAAAGGGCGCGCGATCTCATCAAGATGGCGGGCCTGTGGGATGTGCGCCACCAGCCGGCGGGCAATCTCTCCGGCGGCCAGCAGAAGCTGATCCAGTTCGCATCGATGCTGATGCCGGAACCGAAGATCATCCTGCTCGACGAGCCAATGGCCGGCATCAATCCGAAGATCATCGAGCGGGTGGTCGAGACGATCGTCTATGCGAACAAGTCGCTCGGCGTCAGTTTCCTGGTGATCGAGCACAACATCGATGTCGTGACCAGCATTTGCCAGCGCGTGATCGTTCTCGATCAGGGAGCGAAGCTCGTCGAGGGCCTGCCGCAAGACATCATTCAGGACCAGCGTGTCAGGGAGGCCTATCTTGGAGGCTGATTCCAATCTTTCGATCCAGGGCCTGAAGGCAGGCTATGGCAATCTCGATATCCTGAACGGCGTCGACCTCGATGTGCCCGCCGGCCAGTTCGTCGCGCTGATGGGGCCGAACGGGGCGGGCAAGTCGACGCTGCTCAAGACGCTCTACGGCATGACCACCATCAAGGGCGGCAGCATCGGCTGGCAGGGCAAGAACATTGCCGGCTACAAGTCGCGCGCCATTCTGGGGGAGGGGATCTCCTTCGTACCCCAGGGTCGCTGCAACTTTCCGGTGATGACCGTCGATGAGAACCTGCAGATGGCGGCCTATACGATCCGAGATGCCAAGGTGAAGACGGACCGGGACTATGTCTACGATCTCTTTCCGATCCTGAAGACCCGCCGCTCGACGCTTGCCGGCAATATGTCGGGCGGCGAGCAGCAGCTGCTGGAAGTAGCCATGGCGGTCCTCCAGCGGCCGAAGGTTCTTCTGGTCGACGAGCCATCCGTTGGCCTGTCGCCGGCGGCGATCGGCGTGGTGTTCGATGAGCTTCTCCGTCTTCACGCGGCGGGCCAGACAATCCTTCTTGTTGAGCAGAACACGAAGAAGGCAATGGAGGTCGCCGAGCGCGCCGTTATCCTGCGTCTCGGCAAGGTCATCTGGGACGGCCTGCCGAAGGACATCACGCATGACGAGCTTGGCGAACTCTTCCTGACCGGAAAGATGCGCGGCGAAACCGACGCTGTTCATTAAAGCCGCGTCAAACAGCTGACAACCAGAACCGAGGAAACTCCAATGAGCACTTTTGTGCCTGCATCGCGCGTGTCCAGAATCAAAGTGTCGCCCAGCACGGCGGCGGCGGCGCGAGCACGCGAACTGAAGGCAGCCGGCCGCGATATCGTCGATATGACGGTGGGTGAGCCCGATTTCGACACGCCGGAGAATGTGAAGGCCGCAGCACACGCGGCCATCGACCGCGGTGAGACCAAATATACGGCCGTGAACGGCACACCGGCGCTGCGCAAGGCGATTATCGGTGACTTCGAGCGTCGCCTCGGCCTGCGCTATGCCGAGAACGAGATCTGTGTCGGCGGTGGCGCCAAGCAGATCCTGTTCCTGGCGCTGATGGCAAGCGTCGAGGCGGATGCGGAAGTCATCATTCCCGCGCCTTACTGGGTCTCCTATCCCGACATGGTTATCGCCAATGATGGCAAGCCGGTCATCGTGCAATGCCCGCAGGAGCAGGGCTTCAAGCTGACCCCGGAGGCACTGGAGGCAGCGATTACGCCGAAGACGCTTTGGCTGATCCTCAACGCTCCCTCCAATCCGACAGGTGCGGCTTACACACGGGCCGAACTGGAGGCACTCGGCGCGGTGCTTCTGCGTCATCCGCATGTCTTCGTTCTCTCCGACGACATCTATGATCAGGTCTGGTTCCGTGATGAGCCAATGACGACCCTGGTGGCCGCCGTGCCGGCGCTGAAGGATCGGGTGCTGCTTGCCAATGGCGTGTCGAAATCCTACGCGATGACCGGTTGGCGCATCGGCTATGCGGCCGGTCCGGCGCCGCTGATCGCTGCGATCAACAAGCTGCAGTCGCAAATGTCATCCTGCCCGTCCTCGGTGAGCCAGGCAGCCGCGGCACATGCGCTGACAGCCGACCAGTCCTTCGTCACCGAAAGCGTAAAGGTCTACAAGGAGCGGCGTGACTATGCCTGCGCGCGATTGAACGCCGTTCCTGGCCTGTCGTGCTTTGTGCCGGACGGAGCCTTCTATCTGTTTCCGAACTGCGCCAGCGTTATCGGCAAGAAGACGCCGGATGGAAAGACGATCGAAACCGATCTCGATTTTGTTCTCTATCTGTTGGATGGCGTTGGCGTGGCTGCACTCCAGGGCGCTGCCTACGGCTTGTCGCCGTATTTCCGTCTGTCCATCGCGACATCGATGGATGTGATCAAGGCTGCCTGTGACCGTATCGAGAATGCGGTGGCGGCTCTTCGCTAACAGTCACACGCCATGCAGGAGGGACTTGCGCCGCTCCTGCCACAGGCCTTAGGTTCCACGAAACAAAAGCCGGGAACCATGAGCGTCGATTTCAGAAAACTGCGAAGCTTCGTCAAGATCGTCGATACGGGTAGCGTTTCGCGTGCCGCCAGCATTCTGCGCACCGCGCAGCCGGCCCTGTCGCAGCAGATTGCGGCGCTTGAGGCGCATTTCAAGCACAAGCTCCTGATCCGCAGCAATGTCGGCATCGCGCCGACCGAGGCCGGCCTTATTCTCTATCGCCATGCGCAACTGCTGTTGAAGCAGATCGAGCAGGCGCAAACCGATATCAATCAGTCCACCCGATCCCTTGCCGGACGCGTGTCCATCGGTCTGGCGACCTACTCCACCTCCAGCGCGCTATCGCTGCCGATCATCAAGGAAATGAAGGCGCAGCATCCGAAGATCGTCGTTCATATCAACGATAGTTTCGGCCATATCCTCAGCGAACTGATCATGACCGGCAAGATGGACATGGCGCTGATCTATTCTGCCAATCCGATCAAGGGCGTGACGCTGCAGCCGCTCTTTCGGGAAGAGATGTTCCTCGTTTCTCCGCCGGGCTCGACGCTTCCTGGCGCAACGGGAGAGCCCTTGCCATTGTCCGCGCTGAACGAGATCCCCCTGCTTCTACCGAGCAAAGGCCATCTTCTGCGTCGGCTTATCGATGAGGCGCTGGCGAGAGCCCGAGCCGAGCCGGACGTGGTCTCGGAAATCGAATCGGTTCCCGCGCTCAGTGCTGCCGTTCTCGATGGGCTGGGGTCGACAATCCTGCCTGCCTCGGTAGTCACCGAGACATCCGGCTTTGCGGGCGCCGAGGTTCGAGCGCTCGTCCGGCCTGTCATCGAGGCGACGGTATCGCTTTGCGTTTCCGACCATCTCCCGCTTTCCGAACCTGCCCTTGCCGCACGCTCCGTCCTCTTGGAGATCGTCGGCAAATTGATGGCCGGCCACCATCCAGGCATTCGCGCGGTATAGGTTTTTGCCATAAGCAAACCCTATGGCGGCAGACTGTAGTTGTGTTGGCCAACACAAGCCCCGGTCACCTAACCTCCTAGCAGATAACGGGTTCGCAAGGTCGAACCTAGGCACAACGGCGCTTTGGCACCGCACAGTCGCTTCGAGGGAAATATGGCAAAACTGGCTTTCGACACCGGCGGTACCTTTACCGACTTCGCTCTTCTGGATGACACCGGCGAACTGCATCTTCACAAGGTTCTGAGTACGCCGAAGAACCCGGCGGAAGCGGTCGTGCAGGGCGTCTCGGAATTGTTGGAGAAGTTCTCCGGAGCGATCACCGTCGAGAACTTGCAGGTGCTCGGAGCGACGACGGTCGTCACCAATGCCGTCCTCGAACGCAAGGGCGTCGAGACGGGCTTCATCACCACCGACGGCTTTCGGGACATGCTGCGCATCCGCAATGAAGGCCGCTATGATCTCTACGACCTGAACATCAAGTATCCCGATCCGCTGGTCACCCGCGCCAACAGCTTTGGTGCGGAAGAACGCATCGCCGCCGATGGGTCCGTCATGACGGAACTCAAGGAAGAAACTGTCCGCGAGATTGCCGGACGGTTGAAGGAAAAGGGCATCCGTTCCGTCGCGGTCTGCCTGCTGCATGCCTATAAGTACCCTCAGCATGAGCAGCGCGTCGCAGCTTTGCTGCGCGAGGAAGACCCCGATATCTTCGTCTCGCTTTCTTCGGAAGTTTGCCCCGAAATGCGCGAATTCGATCGCGCCTCGACGACGGTCGTCAACGCCTACACCCGGCCGCAAATGGCGGGCCATGTCGCGCATCTCCAGCGCGAGTTTGCGAAGAAAGGCATCGATCGCCAGGTTCTCTGGATGACATCGTCCGGTGGGCTGGTTCCAAGCAGCCGCGCAGCCGAGCTACCGGTCAGGCTGATCGAGTCGGGTCCGGCTGCCGGAGCGGTGGCCGCCGCTGAATTCGGACGCATCGCCGGCGAGGGCAGCGTCCTCTCCTTCGACATGGGCGGCACGACCGCGAAACTCTGCCTCATTCCAAATGGCGAACCGACGGTCGGAACCGATCTCGAGGTCGCGCACTACCAGCGCTTCCGCAAGGGCTCCGGCTTTCCCCTGAAGATCCAGTCCATCCAGATGATCGAAATCGGTGCTGGCGGCGGTTCGATTGCTGCCAAGAATCCGCTCGGTCTGCTCGACGTCGGCCCGCGTTCCGCCGGTGCCCTTCCGGGACCTGCCGCCTATCAGCGCGGCGGCACCGAGCCGACGGTGACCGACGCCGACATTCTGCTCGGCTATATGGGCACGGAGTCCTTCGTCGGCGGCTCCTTCAAGGTGTCGAAGGATGCCGCACGCGATGCCATGGCCAGGCTGGCCAATGCGCTGGATGTCAGCGTCGATCGCTGCGCGTGGGGTATCCATGATCTCGTCAACGAATCCATGAGTAAGGCCGCAGCGATGCACGCCACGGACCTCGGCGTCGATCCGAGATCCCTGCCAATGGTCGCCTTCGGTGGTGCCGGCCCGGTTCATGCCTATGGCATCGCCCGTAAGCTCGGCATCAAGCGCGTGATCTGCCCGACCGGCGCCGGCGTGACGTCGGCGATCGGCCTCCTGATCGCTCCGGTCGCTGTCGATCTGTCCGTCAGCCATCCGATGGCGGTCGATGCCTGGGATCTCGATGGCATGAACCGGCTGCTCGATGATTTGGCGGGGCAGGGAGCCGCGGTGGTATCGGCCGCCGGCATCGCCAGGGAAACGATCACCAACCGCTATACTGTCGACATGCGTCACGTCGGTCAGGGCCACGAGATCACGGTTGCATTGCCTGACCGCAGTCTGCCGAAAGAGGAATTCCTCAAGCAGCTTCTCGACAATTTCTTCAAGCTCTATCGCGAGCTTTTCGGGCGTACGGTCGCCGCCTCCGTCGAAGTCATCACCTGGCGTTTGCGTGCCAGCGGCGAGAAGGATCAGGTCACCCGTCCGCATGAGACGGAGGTCGCCGATGCGAGGAAGGGAAGCCGTCAGGTCTATTTTCAGGAGCTGGGGACATATACCGAGACCTCGGTCTACGACCACTACAAGCTTCCTGTCGGTCAGGAGCTGAAAGGCCCCGCGATCGTCGAGCAGCGCGAATCGACCGCGGTCGTCGGCCCGAGCGGCGTCTTCCATGTGGATGCCCACGGCAACCTCGTGATCAATATTCTCTAAGGAGGCCCCAGATGTTGAAGCCCGCTACCGATTTCAACGACCCGATCAATCTTCAGGTCATGTGGAACCGCCTGATCTTCATCGCCGACCAGGCCGACAACGTTCTCGGCAAGACAGCGTTCTCGCCGATCGTGCGTGAGAACCACGACTACGTGACCGTCCTTCTTGACAGCAAGGGCCGCGCGCTCGCGCAGTGCACTTGGTCGATCCCGGTCTTCATAACGTCGCTTCCGGCTGCCGCGCAGAACTACTTCTTGCCAAAGTTTCCGGCGGAGGCCCTGGAAGAGGGCGACGTGCTGGCCACGAACGATCCGGAGATCGGCACCGGCCATCTTCCCGACGTGACGATGCTCACGCCGATCTTCAAGAATGGCAAGGTCGTGGCCTATGCCGGCTCGATCGCGCATCTTCCTGATATTGGCGGCGCACCGCTGCATTCCGAGGCGAGCGACATTTTCGAGGAAGGCATCCGCTTCCCGATTGTGAAGCTGCTCAAGGCGGGTGTCCCCAATCAGGATGTTTTCGATATCATCGCTGCCTCCGTCCGTCTGCCGACGGAGGTGAAGGGTGATCTCGAATCGATGATCGCCGCCAATAACGTCATGGGCCGCGAGCTTCTGAAGTTCCTTGATGAATATGGCCTCGATGATGTCGACGGTCTTGCGGAAGCCATCCACTCCCGCTCGGAGGCGCAGACCCGCAAGGCGATCGGCGAGTGGCCGAACGGCACCTATAGCGCCGAAGTTCTTCTCGACGGCTACGATGTCGATGTGAAGCTGAAGGCCTCCGTCATCGTCAGGGACGATTCCATTCATGTCGACTATGCCGGCACATCCGATCAGGTTTTGCATTCGATCAACTGCCGGACGAACTACCGCTACGCCCACTCCGTCTACGCGCTGAAGTGCCTGCTCGACCCTGAGACGCCGAACAATGAAGGCTGCATCGTTCCGATCACCGACGAAGCTCCGCTCGGCAGCATCCTGAACCCACAGCAGTGGACCGCAGGCAACTCGCGCAACCTCATCGGTCACGTCATTCCCTCGTTGATCTTCAAGGCACTCGAGGGCGTGGTACCGGACAAGGTCATGGGCGATAGCGGCGGCGCGCCGATCTGGGCTGCCAATTGCGTCGGCCAACGGGATGATGGCTCGCAATATGGCTCCGTGCAGAACTTCCATGGTGGCCAGGGCGCGCGCGCCGAACTTGACGGCCTGGACACGCTGAGCTTCCCGTCCAACTGCAAGGTGACTGCAATCGAGATGTTCGAAATTGCCGTGCCCGTGCTGACGGAGCGCAAGGAGTTGATAGCCGACTCCGGCGGTGCCGGAAAGCATCGCGGCGGTCTCGGGCAGCGGGTGGTCCTGCGCAATCTCGGCAAGACCCCAATGAATATCTATCTTGCCTCCGAGCGCGTCCGTCATCCCTGCTTCGGCGTTGTCGAAGGGCAGAACGGCACGGCCGGCAAAGTATTAAAGGAAGGCAAGCCACACTTCCCGAAGGGGAAGGTCGTGCTGAAGACCGGCGAGCGCCTTGAGGTGGAAACGCCGGGCGGCGGCGGCTGGGGTCGCGCCAGCGAACGGTCCGTCGAGATCATCGAACAGGACCTTGCCGAGGGCTTGATCACGCCGAAGGCAGCAAAGGCCGTTTATGGCTATAAGGCTACGTCTGCCGCCGCAGCTGAATAGGAGGAAGTCATGGGTCTGCTTGACGGAAAAATCGCACTGGTTACCGGGGCCGGGACGGGTATCGGCCAGGAAGCCGCTATTCTCCTCGCCAAAGAGGGCGCTCGTGTCGTTCTCACCGGCCGGCGCCTGACGCCGCTGCGCGACGTTGCCGCCAGGATCGAAAAGAAGGGCGGCAGTGCGTTTACCCGCGCGCTCGATATCGCATCCCGCGAGGAGATCCTCGCGGCGGTGAAATGGATCCGCGACGGTATCGGGCCGGTGGATATTCTGGTGAACAATGCCGGCAGCGCCAGCAAGGTCCTGAACGCGCGCTTCCTCGACGAAGACGAATGGAACTCGACGGTCAACGTCAACCTGACGGCGGTCTTCAACCTGACGCAGGCGGTCCTGCCCGACATGATCGCCAAAGGGGAAGGCACCGTCATCACCGTCTCGTCGCTCGCCGCACTCAACCCGAACCTGCTCGGTGGTGCGGCCTATGGTGCGGCGAAGGCGGGCGTGAAGAACTTCATGACCTTTGTTCACAACACCTACCGCAACCAGGGCATCCGCGCGACGACCATTCTCCCGGGCGAGACCAATACGCCGATCATGGACAATCGGGCGCGGCCACCGCTCGAGCATGAGCGCGCCGTCATGTTGGATCCGCACGATGTTGCGAGAGCGATCCTGCTCTGCGCCAGCCTGCAGAAGGGCGCGATGATACCCGAGCTCCATATCTGCCCGACATTCATGCGCGACACTTCGGCCGATATCGAAACCGCGCGCTGGGTGGGAGCGCCGGCAGACACGCCCGACCTGCCAAAGAAGTAAAAATAGGAGGAGCATCATGAACGGTGCGAAATTGCGCGCCCGGCTGCAGGCCGGCGAAACCATTACCATGTTCACCCCGCATCATTCCTCATCGGGCCTTTCGGCGCGATTGGTCGAGCTTGGCGCGGACTCCATCTTCGTCGATTGCGAGCATGGCACCTGGAGTTTCGAGGACGTCCGTGCGACATCGCAGATTGTCCGCTCGGTTGGCGGGGCTGCGATCATTCGCCCCCATTCGCACGAGCGGCCGGTTCTCATCCGCTATCTGAATGCCGGCGCTGATGGGCTCATGGTGCCGATGGTGGATACGGCCGAGCAGGCCCGCGCCGTCGTCGAGGCGGTTCGCTACGCTTTGCCGTCCGACTATGAAAAACGTCTGGTCGTCAGCATGATCGAGACGCTCGAGGCGATCGACAATCTTGACGAGATGCTTGCCGTCGAGGGCATCGACGTCTTCTTCATCGGACCCGGCGATCTCTCACAAAACATGGGCTTTCCGCCGGCCCCGCCCTTCGGCGAGCCGCGTCCGGGGGAAGTCATCGAAAAAGTAGCCTACGCGGTTGAGAAGATACGGGCTGCCGGCAAGATCGCGGGCACGCTCGCGACTGCCGAGGAGCTGCCGCACTGGCTCGATAAGGGCGTCCAGTTCTTCTACATCCACTCGGATCCATTCCTGCGCCGCGGTCTGGCGGGTATCAAGCAGACGCTGGCCCGATAATCCGAGACGGGGTTATGCTCGCTACGATCCGGGTTCGAAGGCTGCCGAGGCGAGCATTTAACGGCATTTTTTCCTTGATCGAGGAAATGGCATCCGCATTATTTCTACTGCACGGTTAGATTTCAACGGCTTCTATGAATAGTGTATTAATGATTGTTATGTAGATGCCAATCCATGGAAGCGATGTCACGTCGGCATGATCTGGATTTTCTCAGGGTCGCAGCATTCATGCTGCTGATCGTCTATCATGTCAGCTTGATGTACAACTCCAGGAGCTTTCTGCTGAAGTCTGAGGACAGCTCTGCCATGTTCGATGTGATCCATCTGTGGACGCATCCTTGGCGTATGTCGCTGCTGTTTCTGATCTCGGGTGTCGTCACGGGGATTTTGCTGACGCGGCAAGCTCCCCAGGCGTTAAGGAGTGCGCGAACGAGGCAGCTGCTGGCCCCATTGCTGGCAGGTGTTTTGCTTCTGATTCCGCCCCAGATGTATGTTTGCCTGAATGCCCGTTTTGGTGTGAATATCAGCCTCCTCGACGTCTTTCGGTATTATCTGACCCTGACGCCCGTTCCGCTGCCGGATGGAGGTGAGGTCAATCTCCTAGGCATGCAGCACCTTTGGTATCTCGCCTACCTCTGGGCGTATACGGCTATCCTGACACTTGCGCTGTCGGTCTGGCCGGGGCTGTTGCGCCGCGTAGGGGACTGGTTGATGCCCTGGTTGGCGGGCAAGGCGATCTTGATACTGCCTGCTATGCTGTTCATTCTACTGAGACTTGTCTTGCGGCCGGCTTTTCCCCCGACGCTCGATATCCTGACCGATTGGTATAGCCACGCGGTCTATCTGGCGTCGTTCTTGTTGGGTGCCGTGATGGCCACGCGCAGCGATTGCTGGGATGCGATTGTCCGCATGCGAAAACCTGCCCTGATCCTGGCGCTGGCATGTGCGTTGTCTCTGACGATACTCTTTCCTACCTTGCCTGTCGGAGAGCCGGAAATCTGGCGACGGTTTGTGGGAAGGGTGCTTGGCGGCACCTTCCAGTGGTGCGCGATCGTCGCGATTCTTGGCTATGCGAGAATCTGGCTGAATTCGGAAAATGTCGTTATTCGCTATTTGAACAAGGCCATTCTCACCTATTACGTGCTGCATCAGACGGTCATGCTGCTTATTGCCTATGAGTTGCATCAGCTCGGGGTGATGTCGGCCTCGACTTTCGTTCCGATTGTGATTGCGACGCTTGCCATATGTGCGCTGGCCTATGAGCTGAAACAACGCCTGGGAGCCTCCTGGCGTCTCTGGAGCGGTGCTCACGTCGCCTAATTCGGTGTCTCCGTCTCCGGGCAACAGCCCGTTTTGCGGGGATCATGCATCGGTCTTGAAATCGAGGTCGAGTTCGCTGGCGGGCAGACCTCTCAGTCCCCAATGCACCGGGTCAATCTCAACGAGAATGGTTTCGATGTCTCCGGCCGGAATGCCGAATGCTGAAAGTTCGTCTACGATCGCCGCATACAATCGTCGCTTGGCGTCGAGCGGGCGACCGGAGAATAGCTTGATTTCGATCACCAGATAGGCCGGCCCATTGCCGGGAGGCACGATGATCGCGTCTGCTGCATACTCGACCAGACTTATGCAACAGTCATCGTCCAGGATTTCCAGCCCCGTCAGAAGCGCTCGCTGTACCGCCCCGATGATGTCGGAACGACGATCGCCAATCCAACCCTGCCGCGTTTCTATTCTGATGGCAGGCATGATTTCCCTTTCAAACCGAGATTGGCCTTCACGTTTCGGTCGGCCCGAAAGCTTCGCGGCAAATCGCGCTCAATGTGCCGGCATCCGGCAATCGAGGATATCTCGCAAGTGAGACAAGACCCGATCCCTCTCCGCGTCGATGAAGAAATGGTCGCCGTCGAACCATTCCACCGTGCATGGCGCGCTCGTCTGGTTTTTCCATGTGGCGACCTGATCCAGGCGTATGTGCGTGTCCGTTCTTCCGGCCAACACGTCGATCGGTATCGCCAGCGGCTCGTCGGGCACATAGCGATAAGTTTCCACCATTTCGAAGTCCGCTCTCGTGGTCGGCAGGCAAAGCTCCATCAGCTCGCGCTGACCGAGGAGATCGGCGGGAATGCCGTTGAACGCGGTCAGGGCGTCGAGCAGCGCATCGTCGTCGAGCAGGCTGAGGCGGCGTCGCGGATCACGCGTGTCCGGGGCATCCGCGCCCGATACGATCAGCGCGGTCGGTTCCGGCAGGCGCTGGCGCCGGAGCGACCGGGCGACCTCGAATGCCATCAGTGCGCCGAGGCTGTGGCCGAGGAATGCAAAGCGGATGCCGGCGGAGGCTGCGGCGATCACTGGCGTGACGGCCACGACGGCGTCGTCGAGCGACCGGTACGGCGCCTCGTGGAAGCGGCTGCCGCGACCGGGCAGCCGGACGCCCCATATCTCGATGTCTGGCGCCAGGGCGGCTTGCCAGCCGAGATAGGATGCCGCGTCGCCTCCTGCATGGCTAAAGCAGTAGAGGCGAAGCCGAGGGGACGAACATTGCCCGTTAACGAACCAGCGGGACGAACTCATGATATTTCCTTTCGAACACGAACATGCGGCCCTTCAAACCGGCGCGGCGAGATTCGGCGGCTCGCCGCGCGCAAGTCGTCATGCCGCCGATCGAACTGCACTGTGGGCGATCAGTCGCTGTGCGCGATAGCCATCGAGAATCTGCCGCATGACGGAGCGGGGATACTTACCGCGCGAAATAATACCACCGGTTTGCCCGTTGGCGACCGCGTAGCGCTCATCTCGCATCAGTATCCGGTGGGCCTTGTGCAAATTCCAGTAGGGTATTCCAGGAAGCAGGTGATGCGTGAGGTGCAGATTGTCACCATGCATACCGATGAACGCCCGTTCCCACCAGGCGGGAAAGCGATTGCGCGTCACCAGGAGTTCCTCGTCTTCCTTGCCCAACAGGCC
Source organism: Rhizobium sp. GW821-FHT14E12 (assembly GCF_058803745.1). Classification (NCBI taxonomy): domain Bacteria; kingdom Pseudomonadati; phylum Pseudomonadota; class Alphaproteobacteria; order Hyphomicrobiales; family Rhizobiaceae; genus Rhizobium; species Rhizobium sp. GW821-FHT14E12. The sequence continues at coordinate 25,552 of NZ_JBXAPH010000003.1, read as the reverse complement.
GAAATGCTCGGATACCTCGGAAAGCCAGCCAATGATCTGGAATGTCGTCAAGTAGGGAATTAGCCAGAACAGGACATATCCGCTTGGACCCGCCGCCGCAAAAAAAATGGCGAAAATGACGGCATGAACGGAGAGCAGTTTGAGTGCGCCTATGGGAGAGCCGAGCAGTGCCGCCAGACGATGGCGAATGAGGTAATTCAGATAGCTGATGACCTTGAGCAGGAATACCGTTTTGAGAAGGTGCTTGAAGACGAATTCAAACCGGTCCTCCGCGCGCTGCAGGCCGGATTCTATATAGTAGATGTAATCCGGATCCTTGTGCGGGTCGCCAAGATAATGGTGATGCATTTTGACGTGCGAATGATGGTATGAATCGAAATCCTGAAACACCGGCAGGCCGGTCAGATATTGGCCGATGAAGCGGCTGAGCCGGCGATTGCGCGCAAGCGTCATGTGGGCCGCTTCATGCAGCAGGGATGCAAACGCGCGCTGCCGTGAGCCGATGAGCAGAATAGTCAGCGGATAGGCGTAAGGGGAAAGCTTGAAAAGGCCGACCGCGACGGCGATGACCAAGATATCGGCCGTCCATCCGAGCAGCCAATGCCAGTCGTTACTCGCGTAGAGAAGTTTTAGATCGGCCTTTATTGCGCTGCTGACCCTGAATTTATTCAGTGTTTCCTTCGCTTCTTTCTCCATGGCAAGCTCCTTGCTTACACTTCGCGTTAAAGTGGCTCGCAAGCTAACAAATCGATTTTGCTTCATCGTCCGGGAAGTTTCCTGCGGGATTTTTCCCAGATTGTGCGAGTAGCCGCTCCGATGTCTTCCTTTCACGGCCAATCATTGCGCTTCGCTGCGGGCATGTGCTCGCGCCGAATACCAGTTCGCAATTTCGTCAGCCCGATGAATAAGGAGTGCTTCATGAGCTATCTTGTCGATGAAAGCGTCGATGCTTTCGACCAACTGAGCAACGCTGCCGGACGCACGTACCCGACGGGTACCGAAGCGCGGCTGTCGATGTCGCAGGAGCAGGCGTGGTTTCTGGAAATGCTTGTCCCGGACAGCATCGCCTACAACTTCCAGGCCGTGCTGAATTTGCGTGGCGAACTCGACGTTGGTGCGCTTGAGCGCGCGCTTGGACGGCTCGTGGAGCGGCACCAGAGCCTGTCGACGGTGTTCATCGATCGCGACGGCGAGCCGCAGCAGCGGATCGAGGATGCGTGGCAGGTGACGCTCCCCGTCGTTGACCTGTCGAAAGCGGCGGACTCGATGCGCGATGCCTATGCCGCATCGCTGATCCGGATGGAGACTGCACAGAAGATTGACGTTGGAGCGCTGCCGCTAATGCGCTGGGTGCTGTTCAAACATGGGGATCATGACCATTCGCTGCTGCATATCGAGCACCACCTCATTCACGACGGCTGGTCGTTCCGCCTGTTCCTGGGCGAGCTGAGCCACTTCTACAATGAGGAATGCGGCCGTCTCGACCTCGCGGCGCTGGAGCCCGCGATCCAGTTCATCGACTACTGCAACTGGGAGCGCGCATGGCTCGATTCGCCTGCCGGACGCGTCGGCCGCGAGTTCTGGCGTCGTCGTCTTACCGACTGGTCCGCGCACGGCCATTCGCCGTTTCCGCAAGCGCAGGCGCGTGTTGCGGGGCTCGATTTCGTCGGCAGCTCGGTGTCCGTTCCATTCCCCGCCGAACTTGCCAGGCGGTTGAAGCAGTATGCATCGGCAAACAAGGCGACGTTGTTCGAAACGATGTTCTCGCTGTTTGCCTCCGTCGTCGGAACGCGATCCGGCAACGCACGGCAGATCGTCGGCACGGCGGTCGCGAACCGAGACATTCACGGTATTCAGAACACGATCGGAATGCTGGTGAACATGCTGCCGCTGCGCGTCGAACTGCAAGGCGACACGCGCTGGCCAGCGCTGCTCGACCGTGTGAAGGACGAGATCCGCGCGGCATGCGCCTATTCGCATGTGCCGTTCTCAAGCATGGTGGCCGACCTCAAGCCCGCGCGTATCGCGAACCTGCTGCCCTATATCCAGGTCGGGTTCAGCTTCCATAATTCGATGACCCGCCAGCTCGAATTCGACGGGCTCAATGTCGAGATCGTCGAAGGCCTCAGCAACGGATCGGCGAAGTTCGACCTCAACGTGATCGTCGTTTTCGACGACGAAGCACGGCCGGAAGCGGGTGGTCGGTTCCTGCTCGAATACTCGACGTCGTCGACGAACGAGGCGGGTGTCGTCTCGCTGATGGACGAGTTTTTTGCGCTCGCCAATGCGTGGCTCGCCAATCCCGAGAAGCATCTCACGGATATCGTGCATGCCAGCCTGGCCACAGACGTGACCAATGACCTTGCTTCCGCCGAGGCCGATGACGTTGCGTTCTGGGCGGCGCAAATCGAGACTGACGCCGGCGAACTGGTTCCCGACCAACTCGGCACGCTCGCCGGTAGTGAGCTTCGGTTCGACCGGCTTAACATCGCGCTTGCCCGTGAACCGTTCGAGCGTCTGTGCCAGGCATGCGAGACCGCCGGTATCACACCCGCCGTAGCGTTGTTCGCCCTGCACGCGACGTCGCTTGCGCGCTTCTCCGGCAATCTCGACGTGCTGGCTGGTCTTGTCGCCGACAACGACGCCCAGGCGCTAAAGACACTCCTGCCGGTTGCAACGCGCGTGGACCCCGCGGCCTCGTTCGCGGACACGTTCCGCGCGGCGGAGGCGCTCTGCCGGCGCGCATGCGAGCACTACGCTCGCTCGCCGGACGTGTTGTCCGCCGCGATCGAGGCGTGGCAGCAAAGCTCGGGGCGGTCGGCCGCGTCGCTGCTGCAATCCGCGTTCGGGGTGTCAAACGACGCGGAGAGTGCGTCCGCTGCCGGTCGCGCGCGCATCGAGATGATCGTAAGGACTGAGGGCGAAGACCCGGTGCTGAGTGTCCGCTACGCGTCGAATCTGTTCTCGGAACATGCCGTGAAACTGCTGGCGGAAGACTTCTCGAGGATGCTCGATGCCGCCGCGGCGTCGTTGGATACGACGCTCCAACGGGCGGGTGCCGCGCTCGATGACAACCACTTGCGCGCGATCAGCGAAGGCGTGCGTCCGCTGTGCCACCAGTCGACGCTGCACGAAATTTTCGAGAGTTGGGTGGCGATACAGCCCGAATCCGTCGCGGTGCGCAGCGGCGTGTGCGTCTGGACCTATGCGGAACTCGACGCGAGAGCGAACGAAATCGCGGAGCTGCTGCTGAGCAACGGCGTGCAGCCCGGCGAAGCCGTTGCGGTGTGCATGGCGCGCTCACCATGGCTTATTGCAGCGCTGCTCGGCATCCTGAAGGCTGGCGGCTGTTACCTGTCCGCCGACGCCGCGCTGCCCGCCGCGCGCCGCGACTGGCAGTTGCGCGAGGCAGACGTCGCGCATGTGCTCGTCGATGCCTTGGCGCCGGTGTTCTCCGATCATATCGCGGTGCACCGCATCGACGGCACATTGGTTGAATCCTTGGCCGGCGTCCGGCCAGCGAACCGGCCGCGCGTCGATACCGACGCGCGGTGCTACTACATGTTCACATCAGGCTCCACCGGCGAGCCAAAGGCGACGGCGAGTGACCATCGCGCGGTCATCAACCTGGTGACCAACACCGACTATTTGAAGATCGGTCAGGATGACCGGCTACTGGTATTCGCACCGCTCGCGTTCGACGCGTCCACCTTCGAGATCTGGGGGGCGCTGCTGAACGGCGCGCAACTCGTCGTCCAGCCCGGGGCGCTCGCGAGCCTCGAGGATCTGGGTGACACGCTCGACACGCAGCAGGTGAGCATCCTGTGGCTGACCTCGGCACTATTCCAGGAGATGGTGGAGCAGCATCCGGAGGCGCTGGCGCGCGCGCGGCGGGTGCTGACCGGCGGCGACGTGGTGTCCGCCGATGCCATGCGCGCGTTCTTCGCGGCTGGTGGCCGTCAGTTGACGATCTGCTACGGACCGACCGAGGGGACGGTGTTCACCACTGCCTACACGCTCGACGCAGCCGAACAGGTGAGCGGCCGTGCACTGATTGGCCGGCCGATTGCGCACCGCGATCTCTACGTGGTCGACGTATTCGGCAATCTGGCGTCGGAAGGCGTGCCCGGCGAACTTTACGTCGGTGGCGGCGTGACCGGCGAATATCTGAAACGCCCGGAACTGAGCCAGGAGCGTTTCGTGCAGTTGTCGTGGCTGTCTGAGCACACGCTGTTTCGTTCCGGTGACATCGGCCGCTGGACAGTCGACGGTCACGTCGAGTTCCTCGGGCGCCGCGACAGCCAGATCAAGATCCGTGGCTTCCGCATCGAGACGGGCGAGATCGAACAGGCGATTCGTGAGATCGAAGGTGTCGCCCACTGCGCGGTGATCGTTCGTGCACAGGGCGCGGACAAGCAGCTTATCGCCTTTGTTGCCCCGGTGCGCGGCACGACGCTTTCGGGGTCGGCGATCCGCGACGCATTGCGGCAGGCGTTGCCCGATTACATGGTGCCCGTGAACGTCTACACGATCGAGCAGCTGCCAACGACATCGAGCGGCAAACTGAACAAGCGCGCCCTGCTCGAAATCGCCGCGCAGCCGAGCCCCGTTTCCACTGATGCGCCGGATACCGGGTCCGCCTCTCTCGAGAGACTGATCGCGCCGATCTGGGCGGAGGTCCTCAAGCTCGATAAGGTCGAGCGACATCAGGATTTCTTCGCGATCGGCGGACATTCGCTTGCCGGCATGCGGATTATGTCGCGACTGAGCAAGACGCTGGGTCGTCGTCTGCCGCTCGACATGCTGTTCCGCTACCCGACAGTCGCATCGTTCGCCGAGGCTATAAAAAGCGGTGGCGAGGTATTGCGGCAATCGTCGCCTGACCAGATTACGCCGGCACGCATCCACTCGATCGAACAGCGTCCGACGACACCGAGCGGCAAGCCGAGCAAGCCTACACTGCCAGAACCCGCACCACAGCCGGCCGCCATTTCCGCCGACGTACCGGATATCGCGGCCGGTTCCCTGGAGGGGCTGATTGCGCCGGTCTGGGCGGAGGTCCTCAAGCTCGACAAGGTCGAGCGGCACCAGGACTTCTTCGCAATCGGCGGACACTCGCTTGCCGGCATGCGGATCATGTCACGACTGAGCAAGACGTTAGGCCGCCGCCTGCCGCTCGACATGCTGTTCCGCTATCCGACGGTCGCGTCGTTCGCCGAGGCTATCACAAACGGTCACGACGCCGCGCGTCACTGAGCGCTGCCCCGCCGCGCGGACCGGTCCTGCAGCGATCGGTCCGCGCTGACCTTCCTCCTGTCCCGAATTACCGTGGCACGCGGCATGCGCGCCCATTCCACATGGAGCAACACATGGATTCCCTGTATTTGATCGCTTCGCCCAACCTGTCTGCCTCGGTAAGTTCGACTGGTTTGTCTACCGCTCAGCAGAGCCTCTGGTTCCTCAACCAACTCGAGCGCGGTGGGGTTACCTACAATGTTCCATTCGTGCTGCGCTTCTCCGGACTTCTCGATCCAGACGCGCTTGCGCGCGCTCTCGATGTCGTGCAGCTACGGCATCCGGCGCTCCGGTATCGCTTCCCAGGTGTCGACGGGCAGCCATCCGCGCAGTTGAGCGAAGAGACCATCACGCTGAACCGTGTGGACCTGTCGGGCGACCCGGACGCGGAAGCACGCATCACCGATCTGCAGAACGCCGAGGCATGCCATGTGTTCGATCTCGAACATGGCGCGCCGATCCGCGCGACCCTCGTACACGTCGCCGATGACGATCACCTGCTGATCGTAATCATTCACCACATCGTCTTTGACGGCCGCTCCGTGCAGGTCTTCCTGAACGAGCTTGCCAGCGCCTATGCGACGCTCGTGCAGGGCGGTGAACCCGATGTGTCCCCAGTCGACGAGGGTCTGTATTCGGATAGCTCCGTGGTCGACGAGGATCTCGCCGCCGGCATCGAGTACTGGCAGCACCGCCTGTCGGGTGCGCCGGCCGTGCTGCCGCTGCCGCTCAATCATCCGCGCCCGGCCACACGCCAGTTCAAGGGTAGGCGCGTCGCCTTCGCCGTACCTGCCGATGTGGTCGACAAACTGAAGCGCATCGCCAGCGCGCGCAGCGTGTCGTTGTACATGATCGGGCTGACGGCCTTCGCCGTGCTCATCCAACGATACACGCACGAGAGCGATGTGGTGATCGGATCACCGATCTCCAACCGCTACGATCTCGATCGCGAGGATGCTATCGGCTATTTCGTCAACACCTTGCCGAACCGCATCGACGTGTCCGGCACGCCGTCGTTCGCCGATGTGCTCGATCGCGTCCGCGTCGCCGTTCTTGAGATGTTGCAGCATTCATACGTGCCGTTTGAGAGGATCATTGAAGCCGTTCAGCCGCCGCGCTCGCTCAGCCACGCCCCGATATTCCAGGTGCAGTTCGACCTGGCCGCCGAAGGCTTCACGGCATCGTTCGGCGCCGCCCTCGATACGCAGTTTTATACGCTCGACTCGTGCAGCGCGAAATACGACCTGAGCCTGACGCTACAGCTCGTCGACGATGGGATGAACGGCGTGTTCGAATATGACAGCGACCTGCTCGACGACGCGATGATGCAACGCATGGGCGATGGCCTTCTGCACATTCTTCAGCGTTTTTCGGCGGAGCCGGATGCGCGTATCGACGGCTTCTCGCTGCTGTCGCCGGATGCCGCCACGGCGATGCTGACGCTCGCAAACGACGGCGCGCGCGATCCCGACATCACCTTCGTACCGTTTCACCGCGCATTCGAAGCGGTAGCCGCGCGTGCCGACGATGTCATGGCGCTGGTTCACACCGACACGCGTCATACCTATGCGCAGGTCAACGCGCGTGCGACCGCGCTCGCGGCGCGCTTGCATGAATGCGGTGTGCATCGCGGCGATCGCGTCGTCGTGTTTCAGCCTTACGGACCGGATGTCATCGTCGCCCTGCTGGCGATCCACAAGGTCGGCGCGGCATTCGTGCCGGTATCGCCGAACGACGCGCGCCATGCAGTGCTCATCGATGACGTCAATCCAGCCACACTACTCGTCGCCCGCCTGGAGGACGGTGCGGCGCTCGACTATCCGTTGATCGCAATGGAGGATCTGGGTTGGGACGCGGACATGCCTTCGGCCGATCCGGACTGGGGCGGCGCGCATACCCATGCGGACGATATCGCGTACATCATCTTCACCTCCGGCTCCACCGGCCGGCCGAAGGGCGTGCAGGTGTCGCACGGCAGCTGGATCTCGTTGTTCCATGCATTCGAGGCAGCCTACGACCGTAGCGAGGTCGGCGTGACCGCCGTGTTACAGATGGCAAATCACACCTTCGACGTGTTCATGAGTGATGTGATACGCGGACTTGGCGGCGGCGGACGGCTGATCATGTGCCCGCGCGATCACCTGACCGATCCGGAGGCGCTTCACAATCTGATCGAGCGCGAGCATGCCACGGTCATGGAGTTCGTGCCCGCGGTCGTGCGCCAGATGATCCAGTACCTCGAGCGTACAGGCAAACGTCTGAATGGCGTGCGCGCCGTTACATGCGGCGCGGACGTGTGGTTCGTGCATGAATACCGCAAGCTGCGCGCCCTGTGCTCGCCGCAGACGCGCGTATTGAGCGTCTACGGTGTCACCGAAGCCACCTGCGAAAGCGCGACCTTCGAACCTCGCGACGACTGGTACGAGCCCGAGCGCAGCTTGCCGATCGGCACACCGCTGCCGAATACCGCGATGTATGTCGTCGACGACGCGCTGAACCTGGTGCCCCTCGGTGTACCCGGCGAACTGATGATCGGCGGCGGCGCGGTGGCGACCGGCTACCTGAACCGGCCGGAGCTGAGCGGCGAGCGCTTCCCGACGGGCTCGTTCGGCGCGGACGGACGCTTCGTGTCCGATCCGGACGGGCGGCGTTTCTACCGCACCGGCGATCTCTGCCGGCATCTCGCCGACGGCACGATCGAATTTCTCGGCCGTCTCGACAACCAGGTGAAGGTGCGCGGCTTCCGCATTGAGCTGGGCGAGATCGAAAGCGCGCTCGCCGATCACCCGGCCGTGCGCGAATGCGCTGTCGTCACGCGGCAGGCGCCGGGCGGCGAGATCGAACTGGTCGGCTACGCGAGCGCGAGCGCGACGGCGGATGCGCTGCTCGACTATCTGCGCACGCGCCTGCCCGCGCATATGGTGCCGCGCGTGCTTGCCCTGCTGCCTGCACTGCCGTTGTCGGCGAATAACAAGATCGACCGTAAGCGGTTGCCCGATCCGGACTGGGCGATGACCGCGCGCGCATATGCAGCGCCGCAGAATCCACTCGAGGCACGGCTCGCGAAGGACTGGCAGGCCCTGCTCCAGGTGGAGCGGGTTGGCGTGCACGACAACTTTTTCGAACGGGGAGGCCATTCGCTGCTCGTCACGCAGGCGCTCGCACGCATTCATAGCGCGTTTGGCGTCAAGCTGAAGGTGGCCGATCTGTTCGAGCGGCCGACCATCGCGCAACTTGCCGAACGCGTGATGCAGGAGATGATGATGCTGACGCGCGGGCTTGCCGCGGCAGATGAACCGGCGCCGATTGCGCGCGCCACGGGGATCGAACGCCAGCGCCTGTCGTTCGCACAGAAGCGGCTATGGTTTGCGCAGCAGTCGGAGCCGAACTCCGCTTACAATATGCCGGAGATTTTTCGCCTGCGCGGCGCACTAGATCACCCGGCGCTCGAAGTCGCGCTGAACCGCCTGATCGAGCGCCACGAGGTACTGCGCACGCGGTTCACGGCCGCCGTGCAGACATTTGCCGACGATACCGGCACCACGCGCAAGGAGCCGCTCGCTAAGATCGATCCGCCGGCGCATGTCACGCTCGCCGTCGAGCCGCTGGACGGCGGGCAGCTGGCCGAACGGCTCGCGCGAGAGGTGCAGCGCCCGTTCGTGCTGGATCGTGAAGGGCCGATCCGCGCGACGCTGTTTCGGATTGCCGACGACGAGCATGTTCTGTGCCTCGTGCTGCATCACATCGCCTATGACGGCTGGTCGAGCGCGTTGATGCGGCGGGAACTCGCGGCTAGCTATCGCGCCTTGCTGAGCGGCGCTTCGGCAACAATCGCGCCCGCGCTGCAATATCAGGATTATGCGGCGTGGCAGCGGGCGCAGACCAGCACGCCGGCATTCGCCGAGCATGTGGAGGCGTGGCGGGAACGTCTGAGCGACTTGCCGCCGACCCTCCCGTTGCCGGAACGCTCGAACCCGGCCGCAACGGATGACCCCGCCGGCGGTTACGTGGCGTTCGCCTTGCCGAAGACCTATTCCGCGCAGTTGGGGCGGCTCTGCCAGCGCCTGAACTGCACGCCGACCATGGTCGCGCATGCCGCGTTCACGATCCTGCTGCACCGCTACACTGGTCAGGATGACATCGTCATTGGCTTGCCGTTCGCCGGTCGGGATCATGTCGACAGCGAGGCGCTTCTCGGCTTCTTCGTCAACCTGCTGCCGGTGCGGCTGCGCGTCGAGGGGCAACAGCAGCTCGCCAAGGTGATCGCCGCGAGCCGGCGTGCTGTGCTCGATGCGGAGGCCGCGCAGGCGGTCCCTCTCGACCATCTGGTTGAAGTCTTGAATCCCGAGCGCACACCGGGCCGGCACCCGTTCTTCCAGATAGGGCTCGTCGTGCAAAGCGGGCCGTCTGTCGCGCTCGATATGCCGGGCGTCGTCATCGAGGAGATCGGATTGTCGTCGAGCGACGTCAAGCTCGACCTGATGCTGGAGCTGCGCGCCATCGACGGGACACAGCTTAGCGGTGGCTTCAAATACCGGACGTCGCGCTATGACCGCGCGCTGGTCGAAGGGCTCGCGCGACACTTCCGGGAATTGCTGCAGAACCTGCTCACTGACGCCGACCAGACGGTTGCCGGCGTGGGGATTCTGTCAGCGGACGAATATGACGCGCTGACACGTGGGAGCAACGACACACAGCGCGATTTCAGCGGTACGGGCGACGTGATCGCGCAATTTGAAACCCGCGTGGCGGCGGCGCCCGACACCGTGGCGCTCGAGTTCGACGGCCGGCATTGGACCTACGCGCAACTGGATCGGCTGGCGAACCGTCTTGCGAACGAGCTCCTTGCGCGTGGTGCGACGCCGGGCACGCGCGTCGGCCTGTTCACGGGCCGCCATCCATACCTCGTCGCCGGTATGCTTGGCGCGCTGAAGGCGCGGTGCGCGTTTGTGCCGCTCAATCCCGAGGATTCGCTGGAGGGCACGCTCGGTTACACGATCAACGACGCAGGCGTGCGGCTCATCATCGCGCATCGTGGCTTGGCAGACCGTTGCGAGCCGCTTGGTCTGGAAACGCTGTTTGCCGACGAGTTCGACGGCGACACGCCCGCGCCCGCGCCGCGCTGCGTGCGCGAACCCGACGACCTGGCCTACGTGCTCTATACGTCCGGTTCGACCGGCCGGCCGAAGGGCGCGATGATCACGCAGCGCAATCTGCACAATACCGCCAATGCATTTGCCGAGTGCGTCGGCCACCATGCCGGTGCGCGGCAATTGCAGTATTTCTCACCGGTGTTCGACGGCGTCTGCGGCGAAGTGTTTCCGGTGCTTGTCAGCGGCGCGACACTGGTTTTCGCGCATACCGGGCAATTGCTGCCCGGCCCCGACCTGCTCGACCTGCTGCGTGCGGAGCGCATCACGCATCTGCAGATCACGCCGACCGCGCTCCGGCTTTTGCCCTATTCCGACTTGCCGGACCTGGCGGTGATCGTGGCCGCCGGCGAGGCGTGCCCGCTGAACGTCGCGCATATGTGGGCGATCGGCCGGCGCTTCATCAACGGCTACGGACCGACAGAGACGACGATCTACGCATCGGCGACCGACTATTGGGATGCACGCGGCGCACTCGTATTGCGGCCGATGGCAAACGTTACGTTCTACGTGCTCGATCGCTACCGGAATCCGCTGCCGAGCGGCGTGCCGGGCGAGCTGTATATCGGCGGCGACGGCGTTGGGGCGGGCTATCTGAACCTCGACGAGGCGACCGCGCGCAGCTTCCTGCCGGACCCGTTCTCGTCCGAACCGGGCGCGCGGTTCTATCGGACTGGCGATTATGTGATCCAGCAGCCGAACGGCAGCCTCGTCTATGTCGGACGTGCCGACTCGCAGGTGAAGATCCGTGGTTTTCGCGTCGAGCCCGGCGAGATCGAGGCGCGCTTCAATGCGCTGCATGGGGTTGAGCAGGCTGTTATCCTCACGCCACTTGGCGTTGGCGGCCACCGGATTCTCGTCGGCTACTATGTCGGCGAGCCTTCCGAGGACGAGGTGCGTGCCCTGCTCGCGCAGCAGCTGCCCGCGCATATGGTGCCGGAGCGACTTGTGAAGCTGCCCGAATTGCCGCTGGGCCGGACCGGCAAGGTTGATCGCAAGGCGCTGGTGGCCAGGGTTGACGAGCCGGTTGTCAACGAACCGGCGACCGTCGTGGCGGCCACGACCCCCACGCTGCCCGTTCGCGGGCCGACTGGCGGCAAGAGGCTGCTTGGGCGCGTCAAGACGATCTGGCAACAGGTACTGGAGCGCGACGACATCGAGCCGGGCAGCAACTTTTTCGATCTCGGCGGGCATTCGCTGCGTATCGTAGAAATGCGCAAGCGCATTGAGGACACGTTTTCCACGCGGATCGCGATGACGGATCTCTTCGAGTATCCGACACTGAGCGGGCTCGTCGCGCATCTCGAACGGCTTCAGGTCAGTGTTGTGGAGGATGACCGGCCCGTCGATCCGCCGGCACCCGCAGCTGTGCCCGTCGCCGACGGCGCGATCGCGGTGGTCGGCATGGCCGGCCGTTTTTCCGGCGCGCCCGATCTGCAAGCCTTCTGGGATAATCTGGTCGAAGGCGTCGAAACCACACTGCATTACAGCGACGAGCTGCTCATTGAATATGGTGCCGACCCCGCGAAGCTTGCCCAGTCGGATCTAGTGAAGCTCGGCAACCGGCTTGAGGATGCCGACAAATTCGACGCCGAATTCTTCGGCTACTCGGCACGCGAGGCGGCTCTGATGGACCCGCAGCAGCGGCTCTTTCTCGAATGTGCCTGGGCAGCGGCGGAAGCGGCCGGCTATGGCGGTGGAACTGGCGGGCAGCGGGTCGGCGTGTTTGCGAGCGCCAGTACCAGCCACTACCTGCTCGACCACGTCTATCCGCGCCGTCGCGAGCTGAAGCTCGAAAACATCCAGTGGCTGCTGGGCAACGGCCGTGATTTCCTCGCGACACGCACCGCCTACAAGCTCGATCTGTCAGGTCCGGCGGTGACGATCGAGACGGCGTGCTCGTCGTCGCTGGTGGCCGTGCACAATGCATGCACGAGCCTGCTTGCGGGCGAGTGTGAGATGGCGCTTGTCGGCGGCGTGTCGATCGAGGCCGAGTATTACGGCTATCGGCCGATGCAGGGCAGCATTATCTCCAGCGACGGCCGCTGCCGGCCGTTCGACGCGGATGCAAGCGGCACGACCGGCGGCAGCGGCTGCGCGGTCGTGATGCTGAAGCCGCTCGCAAAGGCGATCGAGGACGGCGACCATGTGCACGCAGTCATTCGTGGCTCGGCGATCAACAATGACGGATCAGCCAAGGTCAGCTACACGGCGCCGAGCGTCACCGGACAGGCCGAGGTGATCGCCGCCGCACTCGAACGTTCCGGCCTGCCGGCCGAGTCGATCGGCTATGTCGAGGCACACGGCACCGGCACGCGGCTCGGTGATCCGGTCGAGTTTCGCGCGCTCGCCACAGCTTACACAGGCGCCGGACCTTGGCCGGCGGACCGTCGATGCGCGTTGGGTTCGGTGAAAAGCAATATTGGCCATCTTGACGCCGCCGCCGGTATCGCCGGCTTCGTCAAGGCGGTACTTGCGGTCGAACATGATGTGCTGCCGCCGAGCCTGAATTTCTCGCAGCCCAACCCCGAAATCGACCTTGAGGCCAGCCCGTTCTACGTCAACACCGAGCGGCAGCCGTGGCCCGAGTCGCCCTGGCCGCGCCGGGCCGGCGTCAGTTCGTTCGGGATCGGCGGCACCAACGCACACATTATCGTCGAGCAGCCGCCTGAGCCGCTGCCGCGCGAGCCGAACGACGAGGGCTGGCATGTGCTGCCGCTATCGGCACGTTCGCCTGAAGCGCTGCGGTGCGCGCGCCGCCGGCTCGCCGGCCATTTGCGCGCGACGAGCGCGCTTCTGCCGGATGTCGCCTTCACATTGGGTGCCGGCCGCACGCGCTTCCCGTTCCGGGATGCACTTGTATGCCAGACGCGCGAACAGGCAATTGCCGCGCTCGAGGCACCGCTCGCCGTTCCGACCCGTGAGTCCAGTCAGGATCGCCCGGTCGTCTTCATGTTTCCGGGGCAGGGCTCGCAGCATGTGGGGATGCTGAGAGGGCTTTACGAAGGGGAGCCGGTGTTCCGCGATGCGCTGCGCGAATGCGCGGCGCTGCTTACCGCGCAAGGCGGCCCGGACATCCTTGGCTATCTGTATCCCGATCCGGCACGGGAGGACGAGGCGGCCGCCGCGCTCCGCGAGACGGAGGTTGCGCAGCCGGCCCTGTTTGCGGTCGAATATGCCTGCGCAATGCTGCTGCAAGCTCGCGGCATCCGACCGCAATCACTGATCGGACATAGTCTTGGTGAACTGGTCGCGGCCTGTGTCTCCGGCATCTACACGCTGAAGGATGCGCTTGCGATCGTTGCCGAACGCGGCCGGTTGATGCAGCGCGCCGAACGCGGCGCGATGCTGGCGGTCACCCTCGATGAACAAGCGTGCGAACGCTGGCTGGGCGCCGACGTCGAGCTTGCGGCTGTCAATGGCAGCCGCCAATGCGTGCTTGCGGGCAGCATCGACGCGATTGCGCGGTTGCAGCCAGCGCTCGCCGAAGCCGGTGTGCAGAGCCATCCGCTCAAGACATCGCATGCGTTTCATTCGCGGATGATGGAGGATGCGGCGCGTCAACTCGAGGACGCTATTGCGGCAATTCCGGTGAATACCGGCGCGATCCCGATCGTATCCAACCGCAGCGGTACGTGGCTGTCGCTCGATCAGTCAAACCATGCCGCTTACTGGGCTTCGCATCTGCGCGATGCAGTGCGTTTCGCGGATGGCATCGCGATGCTGCACGACGAATTGGACGCGCCGATCCTTGTCGAGGTCGGTCCCGGACAGGCCTTGCGAAATGCGCTCCAGTCCGACTCGGATGCGTACGCGACAACCGGTTGTGGCCGTCACCCGCGCGATCACGCTAACGACGCCCAGACATTTGCAAATGCGATCGCGGCGCTATGGCGCTTCGGCGCGGCGCTCGACTGGCCGCGCGCGAGTGGGGCAGAGGACGGCCGGCGGGTGCCCTTGCCCACCTATCCGTTCGCACGCGACCGGCACTGGATCGATGCGGAAGGCGCGGAGCTGCGGACAGGGCCAGCGGTATACCGCCATTGGCGGCAGCTGAGTGGGCAGCGCCGGGAGTACGAACTCGTGCTGTCGCCGACGCTGTGGCTCGTCGACGAACACCGCGTCTTCGACGGCAAGCCGGTGCTGCCGGGCACTGGCTGCCTGGAGCTGGTGCGCGGCGCGTTCGAACGAATGGGCCACGGTTCGCGGATCGAGTTCAACGACGTATATTTTCCGGCGCCGCTCGTACTCGATGACGACACCAGCGTGCAGATCGCCCGGGTCACCTTCCGGGGAGACGAGGACGGCGTGCAGGAATTCATGCTGGTATCCGCGCTCGATGGCGATGACGGCCAGCTGACGGTCCACGCGCAGGGAAGGATCACCGCGCACGAGCATTCACCCGCGGTGCCATCCGCGCTTGATCGCGTTCTTGCGGATCGTGCGGACACGCTCGCGAACGCTTCGGCTCGCCAGGCGCTCGACGAGCGGCTTGGGCTGTTCGGCCCGCGCTGGCGATGCTTCCGCTCACTCTGGCTTACCGAGGACGAAGGTGTCGCGCGCCTAGCGCTTGCTCCGGATTTCGCCGCGGATATCGGGGCTTTCCCGCTTCATCCGGCATTGCTCGACATGGCGACCGGCTTCCTGTCGACGATGGAAAATCGTGGTGCGCGGCTGCCGTTCCACTATGGCAGGCTCAAGATGCATGCGCCGCTGACGGCAGAGCTCTTTAGCCACGCACGCCGCGTGCGCGAGAACGTCTATGATGTGACGCTGTTCGCGGCGGATGAAGCGGGTGATGTCGGGCCGGTGCTGGTCGAGATCGAGGGCTTTACATTGAGGGAGGAGCGCGGAGCGCCCGACACGGTGGATCGCACCGATCCGGCTGCATGGTGCACGCGGCCGGCGTGGCGGACGGCCTTGCCGCCGCGCGGCGAACCGATGCCGGAAGGGGCGTGGACGATCATTGCGCGGGGGACTGTCGACCCCAGGTCGATCGCACCGGCCGTGCCCCCGGGCAGCCTATGGATCGGAGATACGGACGGATATGCGGTGCAGCTCGAAATGGCCACGCCGCCGACGCAGATCGTCTATATCGTTGGCGATAGCGTTCGACATGGCACGAGGCATCCGGCAGATGCGCTGTTCGGCGATCTGATGCAGCTGTTGCGGGCAGCCGCTCCGAAGGCGCCGCATGGCACGGTCTTGACGCTTGTCACGGCTGGCGCCTGCGCGGTGCTCGCCGACGAGCAGCCACGAGCGGCACAGGCGGCGCTGCTCGGTGCGGTGCGAGCCGCGATGTGGGAGTTTCCAAACCTGCGCTGCCGCCATATCGATCTGCCGGTGGAGGCCGGAAGTGCCGATCAAGCGGCGCTTCGTGAAGCGCTTGCGCGGTACGATCGCCACAACCATTCGCCACTCGCGCCGACCGTTGCGGTGCGCGACGGTGCGTTCTACGAGCCATATTTCCGCACATTGCCCGCAGTAGCAGCCGCGCCACGTTTCGTGGACGGCGGCGCATATGTGATCACCGGTGGTCTAGGTGGGATCGGCCTCGCGCTTGCTACGCATCTTGCGACATCGACCAAAGCGCCTCGCCTGTTTCTCGTGTCGCGTTCGGGGGCATCGCACCCGAGTGCCGAAGCATCGATCGTCGCGCTCAGCGCACTTGGCGCGGTCGTCACCGTCGTTCAAGCGGATTGCGGCGATCGTGATGCGTTCGCGACTGCGCTTGCCGATATAAAAAGCTGTTGCGGCCGGATCGACGGCGCGATCCACGCGGCGGGTGTCGAAGCGAGCGGGCTCATTCAGCTCGCCGAGCCCGACGCATGGACCCGCGTACTCGCGCCGAAGACGATCGGCACGGATGCGCTGATCGATGCGCTGCGCGACGAGAAGCCCGATTTCATTGTGTTGTGCTCGTCGCTCGCTGCCGTCCTCGGCGGTCTCGGCCAGGCGGATTATGCGGCTGCAAACGCCTATGTCGACGCCTCGGCGCAGGCGGCGCGCCGGCAGGGATTGCCGGTGGTCGCGGTGAATTGGGACGCCTGGGCCGAGGTCGGCATGCGCGTCGCGTACGACCGCGCCCATCCGAACCAGGCGCCGATCGACACGACCAGCGGCTTGCTCAACGCCGAGGGCTGCCGGCTGTTCGACATTGCACTTGCGCATGCCGACGCGCAGATCATCGTGCACAAGGCGCAGGATATCGAAACGTTGATCCGGTCGCTCGGCAATGGGGCCGGCGGGCGCAGTGCGGCGTTATCCACGCCGGCAGCGGAGCATGTCGCGCCGCGCACCGCGCTCGAGCGGCAACTGGCTGAGCTGTGGCGCGAGTTGCTGGGGGGCGAACTGCCCGGCGTCCGCGACGATTTCTTCGCGCTTGGCGGCCATTCGTTGCTCGGCGCGCAGTTGATCTCCCGCGTGCGGGAACGCTTCCCGGAGTGCCTGACGCTTGCCGAGTTTCTTGACGAGCCGACGATCGAACGGATGGCGGCTTCGCTGGGTACCGTCGAGGAAACCGGCGACACGCCGGAGGATGATGCGGATCTGCACCTGCGCTACTGCCTCGTCCCGGTTCAGCGGGCGGGTGAGGGCAGGCCGTTCTTCTGCCTGCCTGGCATGGGCGGCAACGTCAACCAGGTGCTGGCGCTCGCAAAGGCGATGGGCAGCGAACGCCCCTTCTACGGCCTGCAATGCCTCGGACTGGACGGCAATGCCGAACCGCATGGCAGCGTCGAGGAGATGGCGGAGCTCTACATCCGGTGCATCCGCTCGGTTCAGCCGGAAGGGCCGTACCTGCTCGGCGGGCACTCGCTCGGCGGCAAGGTCGCCCTCGAGATGGTGCGCCGGCTCGAGGCGGAGGGTGAGAGGCCCGGCCTGCTCGCACTGTTCGATTCCGCGGCCCCGCCATACTTGCGCCTGACGCCGCCAAGCGATGCGCAGGTGGTCGGCTCGCTGCTGAGCATCTTCGGGCGCTATTCCGGCAAGCCGGTCGAGGTGACGCGCGAGATGCTCGATCGGCTCGAAACGCAGGGACACGAAGAGCGCATCCGTCACCTGAAGGAGCAGCTGCAATCATACGGGCTGATCGATGCGCGCGCGGACGAGGGCAGCATTCGCGGCATCTTCAGCGTCTATAAGGCCGCAGCGGCGTTCGGGATGAACTACGATCCGCCGAAGACTCCACTGCGCTCATCACTGCTGCTCTTCCGTGCCGTCGATTCCATGCCCGCAGGCATCAATCTGCCGGAAATTCGGCAGACGCCGGCCTGGGGATGGGAGGACTTCAGCGCGGCGCCGGTCGATTGCCATGACGTGCCGGGCGATCACTTTACATGCCTGTCGGCGGAGTATGCGGGCGAGATCGCGCGCACGCTGAAACGGCGTCTGGCGGAGTTTGACTAATGGGCACCAAATCGAACCCTGCCGGCGTGGGTGGCGCGCCGGTATGCTCCGAAGGCGAAGCTTTGCGTGCCACCGATCGAAATCGCGCGCCGCCGGTGGGATTCATCCTGTGGATCCTCGCGCTCGATGTGCTTGGTATGGGGCTGGCGATGCCCGTGCTGCCGACATTGATCGCCGAGCTTGCGACAGTGCCCGCGCAACAGGTGTCGCTCGTGCTGGGGGCGGCGATCGCGGCGTATTCGGCAATGCAATTCCTCTTCGCGCCGATGCTTGGCGCGTTGAGCGACCGGTATGGGCGCCGCGTGGTCCTGCTCGTCGCATTGGCGGGCATGGCGGCCAGCAACTGGATGGTCGCGCTCGCCGGCGGGCTGGTGTCGTTGTTGGTCGGTCGCGCGCTCGGCGGTGCGTCGGCGGCAAACATCGCGACGGTGATGGCCTATATCGCAGACGTCAGCGACGGTGAGCGGCGAACGCATCTTTATGGAAGCGCGGGGAGCGTGATTGCGGTCGGGCTGGTCGTCGGGCCGGTGGCGGGCGGTTGGCTCGCGTCGATCAGCCCACACCTGCCGTTCATGGTTGCCGGTGCACTCGCAGCACTCAATCTGCTGTACGGATGGTTCTACCTTCCCGAAAGCCTGCGGCAGGAAAACCGTCGACCGTTCGAATGGCGGCGAGCGAATCCGGTCGGCAGCCTGTACGCGCTGTTTCACAACAGCTCGATGCGTCCCTATCTGCTCGGCTCCATCTGCACATGGTTCGCATATGGCGTATTTCAGAGCTGCTTCGTGCTGGCCAACCAGGTGCGCTACGGCTGGGACGTCGTTGATGCGTCCTGGGCGCTCGCCGCCTTGGCTCTCGGGATGGCACTGTCGCAGCGATACCTCGTCCGACGCATGACTGCCCGCCTGTCAAACCGATGGATCATTTCGATCGGATATGGGTGTTGCAGTGTCGCGTATCTTTGCTATTTCGCCGCGTCGTCGCCATGGCTCACCTATGCCGGGATCGCGGCGCAGGCGTTGGGTCTGGTCGCGGAGCCGGCGATGCGAAGTGAGTTGTCGCGCTGTGCCACCGAACGTCATCATGGCGAGTTGCAAGGCGGCCTCACATCGATGCTGAGCCTTGTCGGCGCGATTGCGCCGTTGCTTGGTTCCTACGCCTTGACCGTGGTGGGTGGAGGAACGGGCGACCCGGCAGCGGTCGGGTGGCCCTTCGTGATCGGCGTCGCGATGTATGCGCTGGCAATTGGCGGTCTTTGGCGCACCAAGAATTAGCCGGCTGTCAAACTGAAATTCCTTGATTTCGGATTTGACCTTTAGGCGCTTGCGCTCCGTTCCATGCGCGATCGACCCATATGCATCCGGACATGACAGCATTGCGCTTTGCTGAGGCTGTCACATCTGGTGTGTGAAGACGGCTTCAACCGATGTTCCTCGCCAAATCGCGGAGGCGTCGGGATCGGCAAACAATAGCCGCAGGTGGCCTATGAGCTGTCCCGCTCTTGGGTCGGCGAGGCGATAGACGACGGCGCGGGCGGAGCGCTTGCCCACGATGATGCCCGCTTCACGCAACTCGCCCAGTTGCTGGGACAATGTCGGCTGATGCACGTCGAGCATGGCCTCCAGTTCGGTGACCGATCGCGCTCCTTCCACCAAGGCGCATAATATCGAAAGACGGACTGGGTTTGCCATGGCCTTCAAAAAATCCGATGCGGCGCCGATGGCGCGGCATTTGACCTTCTGTCGGTCCCTGGCTTCGTGCCTTTCGGCATTCATGAGATTCATCGTGGCGCTCTTCATCATGCAGCGTTTGCCGTGAAATAGTTTTCTCTCGACCTGAAAAAGTTTGATCGAAACGTTCTTCGATTGCAATCGAGCTTCCATTATATAATTTTATATATTGAGAATTTCAACGATCGCGGAAACATTCATGGCCTTGAGGATCGGGTTTCACCCGAACAATCTGCATCTCAGTCTCGCGTCCCGCTGGCCCGGCGCCTTTGCGGATTTCGATCCCGAATTCGTGCCCTACCAGGAGGGGCGGGAGACTGCCGCCAAGCTTGCCGCCGGAGCTTTCGACATCGGTGGCACCGGATCGACGCCGCCGATCCTGGCGGCCGCCTCCGGCCTGTCGGTGATCTATGTCGCCGGCTCGTCGCCAAGACCCGCCAATGGGGCGATTTTGGTCAATCGCCAATCCGAAATTGAAAACTTGGCGGATTTGAAAGGTCGGTCGGTTGCGCTCGTCGATGGTTCCTTCCTGACCTATTTCCTTGCCAGGAGCCTGGAGGAAGCCGGTTTCGGATTGCCGGACGTGCATCGCCACGACCTATTGCCGGTGTCGTCCCGCGACGCATTGAGGTCCGGTGCGATCGACGCCTGGGTGGCGATGGCTCCGCATCTTGAGCAGTCGCTGTCATCAGGGGAGTTTCGGGTGCTTGCCCATTGCGGCGCGACCATCCCGAACCGGTCGACCTTCTGGACGATCCGCGAGCGTGGGCTGAGTGCCGATGTTATCGATGGCTTTGCGAAGGAGCTGGCGCGGATCGGCAACGAAATCCAAGCTGATCCGGAAAAGGCGGCCGCACTTCTGTCCGAGAATGGAACCGAGGTGGAGCGGCGGGCCTGGACACGCGTCGTCAATGAACGGGACTGGCGTGTCGTTCCGGCCAGCGACGTGATCCTTCGCGAGCAGCAGGCGGAGGCCGATACCCTGTTCCGTCACAAGGACCTGGCGGCCAGGCTTGAGATCGCAAACAATACTATCGCGGGGAATTCATAGCCATGAACGTTCTTTGGTACATGTGCGCGCCGGACGGCGCTTATCCGTGGAAGCCTGAGGGGTCGCGCACGATCGACTACGGCTACTACAAGCAATTGGCGCAAGCTTACGATCATCTTGGCTTCACCGGCGCATTGTTTGCAACGGGCGCCCACGATGTCTGGCCGCTGGCGGGCGCGCTGCTGCCATATACGGAGCGGATGAAGTTTCTTCTGGCGTTCCATCCCGGTCTGATAGCCCCAACCTTGCTGGCCAAGATGGCCGCGACGTTCCAGGAATTTTCCAACGGGCGACTGCTTCTGAACGTGGTGTCCGGCGACGCCAAGATGCTGGGCGCTTACGGCATGACGCTGCCGCACGACGAACGTTATGACATGGCCGACGAGTACCTGACGGTCTGGCACCGACTGATGGCTGGCGAAAGCGTGACCCATCATGGCAAATACTTCCAGACGGAAGGTGCCAAGCTCGCGCTTCCGGCGGGCACCTCTATTCCGGCGCCGCCGCTCTGGTTTGGCGGTTCGTCCGACAGCGCCATCGAAGTGGCGGCCAAACATGTCGACACCTACCTCTCCTGGGGTGAAACGCCCGAACAGATGGGCGAAAAGGTCCTGCAGGTGAAGGCGAAAGCCGCCGAGTATGGGCGCGAGCTGAACTACGGTATCCGGCTTTATGTCATCGTGCGATCGACCGACGAGAAGGCCTGGGAGGCCGCAGCCGACCTCTACGAACAGATGGATACCGCCGCGATCGCCGCCAATCAACGTTTCGTGTCGAACACCGATTCCATCGGCCAGCAGCGTATGAGTCGTATGCACGGCGGCATCAAGCCGGACAATCTCCGCGATCTGGAGATATCGCCAAATCTGTGGGCCGGTATCGGCCTTGTCCGGCCCGGTCCGGGGACTGCGATCGTCGGATCGCCCGATACCGTCATCCGCACGCTCGAGGCCTATCAGGCCGTCGGCGTCGACACCTTCATTCTGTCAGGCATGCCGCTGCTCGAGGAGGCTTATCGGTTCGGCGAGACGGTCCTGCCGAGATTGCCGGTCGAAAGATTGATTCCGGAGAAGAAGCAGTTCACTTGGTCGACACTGTTCGATCGGGACCTCTCGGGAAAGACGGCGAATGGTTGATACCCGCTCTATCGGGCAGGCGCTGGACCGGCCCGCCATACCGGAGCCCCGGAGCCAAAGGCGCAAGCCTCGCTTCGGCTCCTTCAGCCGTCTCGTGTCTCCCCTGGCCATCCTAGTTCTCTGGCAGCTTTTGAGCGTCTCCGGACTGTTGCCGCCGCGTATCCTGGCATCTCCGGTTCAGATACTGGCCGCCGGTACAAAATTGATCGCATCGGGGGAACTCATCATCGGTCTTGGCGTGTCGTTCCTGCGCGTGGCGGCCGGCTTCTCCATTGCTCTCGTAGTGGGGGTATTACTTGCGCTCATTTCCGGGCTTTCCCGCTTCGGGGAAACGATGATCGATCCGCCGATTCAGATGCTGAAGGCGATGCCGTTTCTTGGGCTTCTGCCGCTGTTCATCTTGTGGTTTGGAATTGGCGAGGTGCCGAAGGTCGGGATGGTAGCCTTTGGCTGTGTCTTCCCAATTTATCTCACCCTGCACGGCGGCATTCGCGGCATTGATCGCAAGCTGATCGAGGCCGGAAAGACGCTTGGCCTCGGTACGCTCGGGATCGTGCGCCATATCGTGATCCCCGGCGCGCTGCCATCGTTGCTGGTGGGTATTCGTTATGGCCTGAGCGTTGCCTGGCTCAGCCTCGTGGTCGGCGAGCAGATCAACGCATCGAGCGGGATTGGCTCGATCATGACCTATGCGCGCGACTTCCTGCAAACCGATGTGATTGTCGTCTGCCTTCTGGTCTATGCCGTGATGGGGCTGCTGACGGATGGCCTGGTGCGGATCATCGAGGCCTATGCGCTACGCTGGCGCCCAGTGGTGACGGCATGAGCGCGCTCGTCGATATTCAGGGCCTGAGCCGATCGTTCGATGGCCCGGCGGTGCTCGACGGCATCGACCTCCAGATAAAACCGGGAGAGTTCGTGGCACTACTCGGACGCAGTGGTTCTGGGAAATCCACGCTTTTACGGGTTTTGGCCGGCCTTGATCAGGCACCTGCGATAAAAGCTGAGATCCCCAACCGCCGTGCTGTCGTCTTCCAGGAGCCGAGGCTGATGCCGTGGAAGCGCGTCATCGACAATATCGCTCTCGGCGTGAATTCGCTGAATGCTCGCGAGGCGGCCGAACAGGCGCTCGCCGACGTCGGACTGTCGCATCGCCGAGACGCCTGGCCGCTGACCTTGTCGGGTGGAGAGGCGCAACGGGCAGCGCTGGCCCGCGCACTGGTCAGAACACCGCAATTGCTGCTGCTCGACGAACCTTTCGCGGCGCTCGACGCGCTGACGAGGATCAGGATGCACGCACTTGTCGACGAGCTATGGCGCAAGCACAGGCCGGCCGTGTTCCTGGTCACGCATGACGTTTGGGAAGCCGTGGCGCTGGCCGATCGGATTCTCGTTATCGATCAAGGGCGGTTCAGTCTGGAAATCAACGTCGATATCCCCCATCCGCGGCAGCGAAACGACCCGCGGGCTATCCAAATCGAGTCCGACCTGCTGTCGCAGCTCGGTGTCGAACAGAACAATCTTGAAAACCTTCAGGCCCCTCGGGCAGAACGGATGAGACATCCATGAAAAAACGCTCTCTTTTTAAGGCATTTGCCGCCGCTACTCTCCTGTCTCTGATTGCCCCGATTGCACAGGCTGCGGATCAGGTCGTCAGGATCGGCTGGCTGCGCGGCCCGAACGATCTGACCCTTGCCAAGTCGCGCGGTACTCTGGAAAAGGCGCTCGCCGAAAAGGGCATCAAAGTCGAATGGGCTGGTCCCTTTCCAGCCGCTGCTCCGGCCTTTGAAGCACTGAATGCCGGAAGCATCGATATCACCGCGGGCAGTTCGACATCGTCGATCGCAGCACTTGCCGCCAAGATCCCGCTTGTCGTCTTTGCTTATCAGAAGATGGCAGCCGGTTCCGAAGGCGTCGTTGTTAAGAGTGACTCAGGCATCTCGTCGCTGAAAGACCTTGCCGGCAAGAAGGTCGCCGTTAACCGGGGCGGGACCGGCGAATATCTGCTGATGCGTGGCCTCGAAAAGAACGGCGTCGATCCATCGACCGTCACGCGCGTTTATCTCAGCCCCAGCGACAGCGGGCCGAGCTTCACTCAAGGCCATGTCGACGCCTGGGCGACCTGGGATCCTTTCCTCACGATTGCCGAGAAATCCTATGATGGCAAAGTCCTTGCCAACGGCGCGGCGATCGGATCCGACAATGCGGTCGTGCTCGTCGCAAGCCGCGAGTTTGCATCCAAGAAGCTCGATCAGCTGCAAGCCATATTCGATGTCGTGAAGACCGAGAATGCCTGGTCGCTGGCAAACAAGGCCGAGGCGGGCGCGATCTGGGCAAAGGAAATGAATATTCCGGCCGAACTTGGTGCAAAGATCGGCGAAAATAACGCCGTGCCGACGACCGCTGTCACCGATGCCGACGTCAAGCAGATCGGCAATATAGCTGAATGGTATGCGAAAAGCGGCATCATCCCGGCAACGCCGGATATCGCCGCCGGCGTGATTACCCTGAAATAAGCCGCGCTTGGGACTGTTGAGGCGGGAGCGTCTCGGTGTCGGGCGGGCGGGTTGCAAAAGTGTATCACACACCTTGATTTTCGAATGATGCCTCATAGGTATCTGCGTATGCGATCCCCGTCGCATACGCAGTCTTCGTCATCAACAGTATCCCCTAGGTTTACATCACCCACCGGAGCGACCATGAAGATTCAAATCTTGCTGGTATCCCTGATGCTGTGCGCAACACCGATTATGGTCGCGGCACAAGATGCGCCCAAAACGCCGGTACAACTTACACCCGCACATAAAACTCAGCCCACATTCCATTTCGACTGCACAGGGAAAGCCGACGGCAACTACCCGCATCCAACCCTATGCACCCACTACGTCGCCTGCGTGGCACAGACGGAGGCATATGAGATGGTCTGCGCAACGAACGCCGATGGGAAGCCGTTACACTATGTGCAGAACTCAGGCCCCGATCCGGCGAAGTCGTATTGCGATTATCCCGAGGTGGCCGGCTGTGAGGAGCCGGAGTAGACGTCACCTCAGTGAGGGTGCGCGGGCATGGTGACCCATCCGCGCCGGCGCGCCATACCTATCGAAACAACATCGAAATATTTACGTCCCCACCGGAGTAACCATGAAGATTCAAACCTTGCTGGTATCCCTGATGCTGTGCGCCACACCGCCTATGGCCGGGGCACAGGATGCGCCCAAAGATAGCGGCGAGCCTCCGTTTCATTTCGACTGCTCCGACAAGGCAGACGGCAATTACCCACATCCCACCAAACCTGACCACTACGTCGCCTGCGTGGCCCATGAACATGCATACGAGATGCCATGTGCGATGGGCCACGGCGGGAAGAGGCTATACTATGTGCCGGACTCAGGCCCCGATCCAGTGACCTCGCGTTGCGACTATTCCGAAGTCGTCGGTATTCACGATGGTGACGATGGCAGGGCTATCGCATATGAGCGAGGAGTTCGGTTAGGAATTGGTCATCCCATCCGGCCTTTTTGATTTTGCGTCGGATGGATGCCTTGTCTGGGTGAAGCCTGATGAGGTTGAGGGCGATCTTGCGCAAGGTTGCGAGGTTCTGCGGGGCATGATCCTTTCGACTTCTCGCCTTGTCCTCATTCAAGTTGACGTCGAGAACCCAGTGTAGCTGGTTCTCGATCGTCCAGTGCGCGCGCACGACCTCGGTGAGCGCCGTTGCGCTCATGCATGTCGAGAGCAGGAAATAGCGCACCAGACGTGCGCCCTGTCCTTCCGTGTCCTGTC